>NZ_DASPLO010000142.1:0-34266 GCF_035627495.1 Methylocaldum sp. | reverse complement strand
TTTGTACACCTTAACCTGTTGAATCGAGAATAGGATTTCTAATGGTGTCCATTAGACCACGGCTTCCCCGGCCGCCCCAAACCGCCGATTCGTCAGGGGCCTCCCAGGTTCCTCCGGGCTAATGGATAATCTGGGTTTAAGCAATTATTCTTAGTCCTCCGGAAAAACTAAACGAAATCGCCCATGCCCCATTCCAGCCCGCAATCCCTGGACCATACCCCCGAGTTCGACATCTATGCCGCCGAACTCGGCGGGCTGAACCTGGTCGAGGCCAGCGCGGGAACGGGCAAGACTTGGACTATTTCCGGGCTTTACGTTCGGCTGATTCTCGAGCTCGGCCTGAGCGTGGATCAGATCCTGGTGGTGACGTACACCAAGGCGGCGACCGCCGAACTTCAGGATCGCATTCGCAGGCGGTTGAGAGAGGTTCTTTCCGCCTTCGAAACCGGCACGAGCGACGACGAATTCTGCCGCGGAATGCTCGCGCTTTACGGCGACCGGGCCGAGACCGCCGTGCGCCGCCTCGGCTACGCGATCAGCGGGTTCGACGAAGCCGCGGTCTACACGATCCACGGATTCTGCCAGCGCCTGCTGAACCAAAGCGCCTTCGAGTCGGGAGCGGATTTCGATTGCGAACTGATGCCGGACGAAACCGATTTGCTGCGGGAAATCGTCGACGATTTCTGGCGGCGGGAGGTCTATGTCGCGTCCGGGGCCTGGGCCGATTTTCTGGCGCAAAAGAACCAATCGCCCGATCTTTGGCTGAGCGAAATTCAGCCCCATGTGGGCAAGCCGTTCCTGAAAATCGCGGGCCCTGTCGAACCGCCGGATGAAGCGGATGCCATCATGCGCTTCGAGCAGGCGGTGCTCGAAGCGGCGGAAGTCTGGCATGCCGAAAAGACCGCCATCGAGGCGCTGTTGCTGGACTATCCCGACTTCAGCCGAACCCGCGTCAAACCCGAGAGCTTGCGGAGCTGGCTCGACGACACAGCCGAATTTTTCGGCAAATGGCCGACATCGACACTGGAACAAACGCTGCAGCCGGTCGTATTGCCGGAAGTCCCGCCCTTGCTCGACCTGCCGGATGGCCTTCGGCATCTGACATCCGTTGCCCTTTCCGCTGCCGTCAGAAAGGGTTGCCAGCCTCCGCAGCATCCTTTTTTCCAATATTGCCAGACCTTGATCGAAGCGGACGAGGCCCTGCACCTGGATTTCGAAGCCCGGCTTCAGTGCCTCAAGCGGCGCTTGCTCGAGTTCTGCAACACCGAACTGGACCAGCGCAAGAGCGCGCTGCAAGTCGTCTGTTACAACGATTTGCTCAACCGCCTGGCGACGGCGCTGGATTCGGAACACGGCGAGCACCTGGCGGAAACCGTCCGCCGCCGTTACCGGACCGCCCTGATCGACGAATTCCAGGATACCGATCCGACTCAGTACCGAATCTTCCGGCACGTCTACGGCGACGGCGGTTTGCCGGTGTTCTTCGTCGGCGATCCCAAGCAAGCAATCTACGGCTTTCGCGGCGCGGACGTCTTCAGCTATCTGGAAGCGCGGAGCAACGAGCGCATCACCCGCCGCACACTGAAGATCAATCAGCGCTCCGAATGTGATCTCATTACCGCGGTCAATGCCTTGTTCGTCGGCCATCCGAAGCCGTTCCTGCTCGACGAGATCCCCTACCCGGAGGTAAAACCCGCCGCACGGCAGCGTGCCGTTCTGGATATCGAAGGCGACGGCGAGGAGCCGTTCCGCTTCCTTTTGCTGCCGCCGGAGCAGGACGACAAAGGAAAAGAGAAGCCCTATTCGAAAAGCGCGGCAAGCCAGTCGGCCGCCAAAGCGACCGCCTTAGAGATCGCCCGGCTGCTGCAAGCAGCAAGCGAGGGTGAGGCCGACCTGGGTGAGCGGAATCTCAACGGGGGCGACATCGCCGTATTGGTGTCCACCCACGTTCAGGCGCGTCTCGTCGAAGATGCGCTATCGGCCTGTGGCGTACCCAGCGTGCGGCAGGGGCAGGAGAACGTGTTCTCAAGTTCCGAGGCGGCCGAACTTGAGCGGATCTTGCTGGCGATCGCCCAGCCGGGACGGGAGCCGCTGCTCAAGGCCGCACTGGCGACGGAGATCATGGACCATACGGCCAACGCCATTCTTGATCTGCAAAAGGACGAAAATGCTTGGGAAGCCATCTTCGACCGCTTTCAGACTTACCATCAGCTCTGGCTGAGCGAAGGCTTCATGCCGATGTTCCGCCGCTGGTTCGAGGACGCCCGCATCACCGATCATTTGCCGAGATTCCGTGACGGCGAGCGGCGGCTGACCAATCTCCTGCACTTGGCCGAGTTGCTGCAAGTGGAGAGCCGCAAGAAATCGAGCATCGATACGCTGCTGGGCTGGTTCGGCCGCGCCATCCGCAAACCGTCCAAAAACGATGAAACGGCCCTTTTGCGGCTGGAAAGCGACGCCAAGCGCGTGAAGATTGTGACCATCCACACCAGCAAGGGGCTTGAATACCCAATCGTGTTCTGTCCGTTTATCTGGGACGGGCGACTGCGGCAGCGAAAAGCCCAATCCGTGCTTCTGCACCGCGACGGCGAATCGGTTCTGGACCTCGGCTCGGCACAGCTGGAGCTGAACCGCAGTCAAGCCGTTCTGGAAGAAATGTCGGAAAACCTGCGGCTCCTTTACGTGGCGCTCACCCGCGCCGTGTACCGCTGCTACGTCGTCTGGGGCAATGTTCGAAACGGCCGGGACAAAGGCGAAGGCTTTCACTCGACCGCCATGGCCTGGCTGCTGCACGGCGGCTCGCTGGCGCCGGAGGACGATCCGCTATCCGCCTTGGAGACAAGACTGCGAGAAGCCGATACCGATTTCATCGCGGCCGACATCCGCGGTTTTGCTGAACGGGCGCCCGGTTGCGTGAGCGTAAAGTTCATCGAAACCCGCCCCGTCCGCTACCAGGCTTTGGAACCTGAGAACGGCACGACACTGGCCATATGCGTCTTCCGGCGTCCGCCGCTTTACCCGAGTTGGCGGATGAGCAGCTTCTCCGGTCTGACCACCGGGCGGCATAGCGAGGCGCCGGATTACGACGTTCTGCCCGAGTCCGATTTGCCGGAAGCGCCGGGTGATTCCATATTCGCCTTCCCCCGCGGCGCCAGAGCCGGATCGTGCCTGCACGCGATTTTGGAGGAATGGGATTTTGCCTGCCGAGATTCCGAACGGCTCGGCGAGCTCGTTCGCCGCAAATTGAAAGCTCACGGCATCGACGACCGTTGGACACCGACCGTCCGTCAGACCCTCGAAACCGCCCTCGAAGCGCCACTCGACGACAGCGGGCTCAGGCTGTCCGATATTCCGCCGGAAAAGCGCCTGGTCGAAATGGAATTTACCTATGCGTTGCGAGGCGGCGATTCTCATGCCTTACGAACACTCCTTGCCGATCCGCGTTTCCGATGCGACCGCCGCTATGCCGAGGCCGCCCGGCTGCTCGACTTCAAACATATCGAAGGCTATATGAAAGGCTTTATCGATCTGGTGTTCGAAGTAGACGGCCAGTATTACCTGCTCGACTGGAAATCCAACTGGCTCGGCAACTCTCATGCCGATTACGCGCAGAACCGCCTCGCCGCCACCATGGCCCGCGAGCATTATTACCTCCAATACCTCATCTATACCGTCGCTCTGCATAGATACTTGAAACAAAGGCTGCCGAGTTACGACTACGAAACCCATTTCGGCGGAGCGTATTACCTGTTTCTGAGGGGTATAGCGCCCAAGCAGAAGACTGGAATTTTTTGGGATAAGCCGAGTTTGGAGTTGATCGAGGCCTTGGACTACTTACTGATGGGGATGTCGTAGAACATTGTCGAGTTATAAAGGACCCGGCAGAACAGTTTTTAAGGCAGAAATCCTGTTTTGATACCCTCACCCTAGCCCTCTCCAATCGCAAACGGTTGCTTTAATCGCAACCCTTCCAATCGCAAACGGTTGCTTTAATCGCAACCCTTCCCAAAGGCGAGAGGGGACCGGGTGCTCTCAAATACGACGCTTCACCGATAGTGCGATTGTCCTGTATGGGGCAACGCCGATACTGTTCATAAAACGAAATCCGGCGACAATAAGCCACCTCCGCACTTCGACCAATAACACCATGAACACCGAAGCCCGCGCTGCCTCGTTGCGTTCTTCCGCCCGAGCGTTACAGGCCAAACCGTCCTCGGCCGCCCCGAAGCTTTTGAAGCTATCGCCGCTCGGAAAGCAGTTTGCCGCTTATTTGCGCCGGCTGGATGGCGCCCCGGATGAAGCGGTCACCTGGGCGGCGCAGCTGGTCTACCAGGCCGTAGCGGAGGGCCATGTCTGTATTCGTCTCGACGACTATGCGGGCTCCGAAATAGTCGTTGGAGACGGCGACGCCGTCATCAAGCTGCCCGATCTCGCCGATTGGCTGGCTCTCCTCCGAAAGTGCACGCTGGTTGCGGAGCCCGGCGGGTTCGCGCCGTTGATCCTCGACGCCGGCAACCGGCTCTACCTGGCGCGCTATTGGCAATACGAGAAGACGTTGGCGGACAACTTGATGGCCCTAGCGGAAAGCCCATGCCCGGAAATCGATTTAGCCAAGCTTCGCTGCGAACTGGACCGGCTTTTCGCCCACAATACCGACCTACCCGATCGGCAGAAACTGGCCGCGGCGGTGGCCGCGCTGCGGCGGTTCTGCGTGATTTCCGGCGGTCCCGGAACGGGCAAGACATCAACCGTGGTTCGGATACTTGCCGCACTGCAATCCCAGTCCGGTGAAAAGCCGCTGCGCATGGCGCTGAGCGCCCCCACCGGCAAAGCGGCGGCGCGGCTTCAAGAGGCTATCCGCGAGCAGAAAGTAAAGCTGTCCTTGCCGCAAGCCGTGCTCGACGCACTCCCGGAGACCGCCTTTACATTGCATCGGCTGCTGGGCGCAAAACCCGATTCGGTTTATTTTCGCCATAACCGGAATAATCCGCTGCCGGTGGATGTATTGGTGGTCGACGAGGCGTCGATGATCGACTTGGCGCTGATGGCCAAACTGATCGACGCCCTGCCGGGAAAAGCCCGGCTGATTCTGCTGGGGGACAAGGACCAGCTCGCGTCGGTCGAAGCCGGAGCGGTGTTTGGCGATCTCTGCGAATCGTCCGGTTATAGCACGGCATTCTGCGATCAACTTTACGCGGCCTCGGGCGTCAAAATCCCGTCGGGCAATCTGTTCATACCGGCCCTGTCCGACTGTGTCGCCCTGCTCACTTACAGCCACCGCTTCGGTTCGGAAAGCGGCATCGGCCAGTTGGCGCGAATGATCAACGGGGGACGCGCCAAAGAAGCGGTCGAGTTGCTGGCCAGCGGCCGCCATCCCGAAATTCACTGGGAACGGACACGAACCGGCGGCAAAGCGGATTTGGTCCATAGAATGGAAAGCGGCTATCACGCCTTTTTTGCAGCCGTCGATTCGGGAACCGAGCCGAAGGACATCCTGAGGCTCTTCGGCCGTTTTCGGGTGCTCACAGCGCATCGGGAAGGTGATAGTGGGGCGGCGGGCATAAACCGGCTGTTCGAAGAACAGCTTTTCGCGCGAAAACGATTGCGCTGGGGAAGCCGATGGTATCCGGGTCGCCCGGTAATCGTAACCCGCAACGATTACGACCTTCGACTCTTCAACGGCGACATTGGTATTGCGCTTGAAACGGGCTCTGGACTTCGCGTCTTTTTCGAAGATGCGGACGGCCACATCCGAGGGTTTGCGCCGGCCCGTCTGCCCGAACACGAAACCGTGTACGCCATGACCGTTCACAAGAGCCAGGGGTCCGAATTCGACGAGATCGTGCTGGCGCTGCCCGATCTTGAGAGCCCCGTACTGGATCGTCCCTTGATTTACACCGCCATCACCCGAGCGCGGCATCGAGCCGAGATACGAGGCTCGCAGAAAATTCTGGAAGACGCCATCAAGCGTGTTCCCAACCGATCGTCGGGACTTCGCGAACGGCTTTGGACATATATCTGAGAGGTTGCGAAAAAACCGTGGCGAGCGGTCCAAGTCCGTTCCGAAATGTGCAGGCGTACGGCCCTCTCCCAAAAAAGGAGAGGGCGATCCAAAGAATCGCTTGCGCGATGTTTGGGTTAGATCGGTTACGTTGAGCAGGCGCGGAACCGGGCCGCGCAGTAGGTTTTTTCACGAGATCTGAGCAAACCTCCGGATTGAGCCGGCCTTACGGGGCGACTACAATGACGGGCTTTGCTGCGCGGCAGACATTATCCATGCACGACGAATTCCAGCAGCGCGCCCGGGAACTGATCGAAGCGGGGCGCTATATTCACGGCCGGGGCTGGGCTCCCGCCACCAGCGGAAACTTTTCCGCGCGGCTCGGAGACGGGCGCATCGCCATTACAGTGTCCGGAAGGCACAAGGGTGAACTGACCCCCGATGACATCATGCTGATCGATGCCGAAGGCCGGTCGCTGGATGGAAAAAAGCCCTCGGCCGAAACCTTGCTGCATACGTCGATCTATCGCCGCTATCCAAACATCGGCGCCGTACTGCACCCGCACGCCCCGAGCGCCACGCTGATTTCGCGGTTGTTCCGCGATGAACTGGTACTCGAGGACTATGAGTTGCTGAAGGCTCTGCCGGGCGTCGATACCCATGAGACCCGTATCGTCATCCCGATTTTCCCCAACGATCAGAATATCCCGAGGCTAGCGCTCAAGGTGGACGAATACATCGAGCTCCGTGGCGACATCCACGGCTACGTCATTGCCGGCCATGGGTTTTATACCTGGGGAGCCTCGGTGAAGGATGCCCTGCGCCATATAGAGGCCTTGGAATTTCTATTCGATCTCGAAATTCGCTTACACGGAGTAAGAACGCCATGAGCTTGCTGACTATCCATTCCGAAGACCGGCCGGAAGACGTCGAAGTAGTTCGCGACCCCGAGGCTATCGCCAAGAAGCTTTGGGAGATCGGCGTGCTGTTCGAGCGCTGGACCGCCGACCAGGAGTTTTCCGCCGACGCCGATCAAGATGCCGTCATCGCCGC
Organism: Methylocaldum sp.; assembly: GCF_035627495.1. Taxonomy (GTDB): domain Bacteria; phylum Pseudomonadota; class Gammaproteobacteria; order Methylococcales; family Methylococcaceae; genus Methylocaldum. The sequence goes on along the minus strand of NZ_DASPLO010000142.1, from coordinate 27,212 downwards.
TTACCGCCACTCCATCGATCGGCTGATCGACCGCTACGAATTTCGCTCGGTCGATGTGATCAGCATTCAGCCGGACCATCCGCAGAAGGCGGAACTCCGCGCCAAGTTTCTAAGCGAACATACCCACGACGACTTCGAGGTACGCTTTTTCGTCGAAGGAAAAGCGATTTTTTACCTGCATCCCAACGACAAGGTGTACATGGTGCTGTGCGAGCAAGGAGACCTCATCAGCGTTCCGGCGCATACCAGGCACTGGTTCGACATGGGAGAGAATCCGAACCTGAAGGCAATCCGCCTATTCACTACCCCTGAGGGCTGGGTGGCTCAATTCACCGGCCAGAAAATTTCCGACATCTTCCCCAAGCTCGAACAATTCTTGGCGCAGTACGCATGATTCGCGCAATTTTGACCGATATCGAGGGAACTACCTCATCCATATCCTTTGTCAAAGATGTATTGTTCCCCTATTCCCGTGAGCGTATGATGAGTTTCATCGCTCGTCATGCAAACGATCCGGAAATCGGGAAGCTGTTGGACGAGGTGCGTACGCTCTGTGGAATAGAGTTAAGTACGACACAAGTCGTGGAGCAGCTTATCCGTTGGATCGACGAGGATCGAAAGGCCCCGCCCCTCAAAGCATTGCAGGGGATGATCTGGGAAGAGGGATACCGCAAAGAGGACTATTGCGGTCACATCTACGAGGACGCCGTGCGCAAGCTAAGGGAATGGAAAGCTCAGGGCATCGATCTCTACGTATTCTCCTCGGGATCCGTCTATGCTCAAAAACTCCTGTTCGGACATACCGAACACGGAGATTTGACGCCGCTGTTCTCAGATTATTTCGACACCCGCATTGGCCCTAAGCAGGAAGCCGGCTCTTACCGGGAGATTGCCCGGCAGATCGGCTTACCGCCCGCGTCCATTCTGTTTCTCTCGGACATCGAAGAGGAATTGGACGCTGCAAAATCCGCCGGTTTTTTGACGTGTCAGTTGGTTCGCGAAGCCGCTGATTCAAATCCGACTGCCCATAACCAGGCGGCGGATTTCGATGCGGTGAATATTTCTTTATGAGAAAAGCAGCGTTTAACCACTGCGCTAACAGGATTCTTTAAGGGCGCTCAGGCCTGAAATCACGGGCACTTGAGAAGCCGATCAGAAAAGGCACGATATATGCTATTTATGAGGAGGCAGTTTTAAGGATTGATTCCATAGAACTCGGCAAGTAAAGTTCGCGTTTTTCGGTGAGCGGGTACCCGTTCCCCCAGGTATCGACGAATTCCCCGACTCCGCACGCTGGCGGAGAAAGGACTACGGAGAATTCTTCGATGCCTATGCGAAGACCTAACTCGAAAGGGAACTTAGCATATGAGCACAAACACGACTTCTCATCACAAGCATCAAGTATCCGAGGATGGCCTATCCCGGCGGGCATTTTTGACTCGTGCCGGAATAGCGGCTGTCGGAGCCTTACTATTACCTTCGGCCGATGCATTCGCGAAGGCTTTCAGTAGAGAACGCAAACTCTCGTTCCATAATGTAAATACGGACGAAGAGTTAACGCTCCTTTGCTGCCCTCAACAATATTATGACCGCCGAACACTGTATCGGTTCAGCCATTTTCTGCGGGACCACCGTACAGATAGCGTGCATACGATGGATCCGGCCCTGCTCGATTTGCTCTATGCCGTTTCGGTATTCACCGGGAGCCGCGGGACATTCCAGGTGATCTCCGGATACCGCTCGCCGGAAACGAACCGGATGCTGCGCAAGATCAGCCACGGAGTTGCCGAGCACAGCATGCACATGGAAGGCAAGGCGATAGATATTCGCATGAGCGATACTAATACGCGCACGATCCAAAAGGCGGCACTCGCCCTACAACAGGGCGGCGTCGGTTATTACCGGCGTTCCGATTTCGTCCATTTGGATACCGGCAAAGTTCGTTCCTGGTAAGCCCCCTGCCGGACAGATTCGCAGCGCTCTAAAGGCGGTTTTAGAGCGCTTCCTCGCCTAAGCCTATAATCGATTGTTGATTCCTGCCCGTTCAGCCGACACAACCTTTAACATCAGGTTTTTCCTGAACCGGGGAGTAGTCCCTCATCACTAGCATCATGTCCGGACCCAACGCCGGCACTGGTCATGACGGATAAGGAAAGCCCTTGGCCAGCAGGTCGCTAAGAATCAGATCATGGCCATAGATGTCGTCGTAGAAGCTCACATTGCCCAACTCGTCGGCCAGCACGGTCGAATAGAAGATGTAGACGGGTACGGCTTGCTTCAGGGTAACGGTCTTCGGCTTGGTTCCGTTCATGGCCGATTCGATCCGCTCACGCGTCCATTCTCCTCGGTCCGCTAGAATGAACTCGGCCAGGCCGACCGGATCTTCCACCCGGATACAGCCGTGGCTGAAATCGCGCCTGGCTTTCTTGAACAGCCCCTTGGACGGCGTGCTGTGCAGATAGACGTTGTTGTGGTTGGGAAACGCAAACTTGACCAAACCCAAGGCATTTTTGGGACCCGGCTTCTGTCGTAGCTTGAGAGTACCGGTTGTAAGCATCTCGATATTTCTGAGACTCGAGTCGTAAACGGGAGCATTGGGTGAGAAATTGGGGACGAGTTCCAGACTGTTCTTCGCCAAATAACCGGGATTACTGAGAATTTGCGGCAGCATTTCCTTGACCGTGATCTTGTACGGCAGATTCCAGTAAGGCCGAAAGATGAGGTAGGTCATGTCGGAGTGAAAGACGGGCGTATGGCGTCCGTCGACCGATTCTCCGACGATCACGTTCATCTGAAGATCGGACCGCCCGAACGCGGAGCCCTCTCGAAAACCGAACAACTGGAACGACGGAATGTTGACGACAAGATAGTTACCGCGGATCTGTTCCGGCAACCAACGCAAACGCTCCAGCCCGAGCTGAATTTGCCGCAAGCGGTCCACAAGCGGGAAATTAAGCCGATTCAGAGTGCCCTTTCCAATAACGCCGTCCGCCACCAGCCCATGGCGCTGCTGAAACCGCTTAACCGCTTCCGCCAGCTCGGGCCCGTAGGCTTGGGAACCAGCCGAGCCGGGCTTGATTTCCTTCAAATCCCCGAGGGCGTGCAATAGACGCCTGAGCGCCGGCACGTCTTTATGGTGATCTCCCGGACCGAATTTCGCCGGAAATGAGAGCTGGACCGGAACCGTTTCCTTTGCCAGCGCCTGATAACGGGGCAGCGCCGCCTTGAGCCGTTCGTAGACAGGAAACTTGGGCTCCAAAGCATTGATCATCGCTGCCGGTTGCTGGCTCTGCGCGATTTTCTGAACCAGATGCGGCAAGTCCACCCTCTTCGGCTCGATACTCAGTCCGTAATCGATGTTATGCGGATTGATGCGCCCGAGGTAAAGATTCGATACATAACGCATCGCCGAAAGACTCAAGGCAACATCAAAGGAAGCAATTTCCCGAGGATTTGCGGTAGTCGCATTGAGTTCGCTCAACCACTTGCCCAAAAGCTCCGCATCATAATCCGTAGCGTTTAATCCTTTGTCGTCTGCCTCGCCTAAGCTAGCCACCAGCGACTGCGCCTGAGGCGTCGGTTTTCCCGCGCGCAGCCATAAAGGGGCAAGGCCGTTCTGATGATAAAGCTGCTCCAGTTGTGCCTGATAATCAGAAAACTTGCCCCAGCGCAATTTAGGGTGCGCGCCCTCCTTGACGAGACTTTGAATGTGGGTGGCAGGGATATCCGGAATAAGTTCCGGAGCTTCGGCATAAACCACGCTCACGGCCCCGGAACCGAAAGCTAATAGGGTTACAGCAAATCGAAGAAAAATCCCCATGGATGGGCAAACTTTGGTCATCACATTTTTCCTTGCGGGCAATAGAAGCACCTTAACGGCGCGATTGCGTGCGGGTTCGTAACAGCGAAGTATAACGCCGAATGATCATGCCTTGGACTCCGGGCATAACTGTATCAGCAACGGATACGCCTCCTTAGAACCCCACACATACGCCGAATCCAACAAAAGCCTAGTACTTTACTTGGGAATTATATAGGACTAAAATGGTCCTCAATTAAATAGGTAGCGCCATGCTTCGCATCAGCAAATTAACCGATTACGCCATCATCGTTTTGGGATATATGGCCAGAGAACCTGAACGAACTTATGCCGCGACCGATTTGGCCGATTCAACCGGCGTAGCAATCCCGACGGTCAGCAAGATTCTAAAAATTTTGACCAAGGCCAGCATCCTGAAATCCACACGCGGTTCCAAAGGCGGCTATCAGTTGACCCGATCACCCGCCAAAACCAGCGTGGCGACCATTATTTATGCCCTCGAAGGGCCGATCGCCCTGACCGAATGCGGACTCGACCACGATCAGTGCCAGCAATCCTCATCGTGCCAGATTCGAGGCAATTGGGGCGTCATCAACCGAGCGATTCGAACCGCCCTGGAATCGGTCAGCCTGGCCGACATGGTCATGCCCTTAACTAAAGCGCCCGAGGAAATCCGTATCCCGGTCAGCACCCTTCACTATCAGCCGAGATAAATAAAGAGGCGGAGTAAACATCATGTCTGCGACAGCGCAAACTTTGGATAAACTCATCAAGAAGGAATATACGCCAGGCTTTGTCACCGATCTGGAGGCGGATACCCTGCCGCCCGGCCTCAACGAAGACGTGATACGCGCCATCTCGGCCAAGAAAAACGAGCCCGAGTTCATGCTGGAATGGCGACTGGAAGCCTACCGTCATTGGTTGACCATGCAGGAGCCGACATGGGCGTTCGTGCACTATGGCCCCGTCGATTATCAGGCCATCAGCTATTATTCGGCGCCGAAGACTCAGGAGCGACCGACCAGCCTTGACGAAGTGGACCCGAAGCTGCTGGAAACCTACAACAAGCTCGGCATTCCTCTCTACGAACAGCAACGGCTGGCAGGCGTAGCGATCGACGCCGTGTTCGACAGCGTATCGGTAGCGACGACCTTCAAAGAAAAACTGGCGGCGGCGGGCGTGATCTTCTGCTCCATGTCGGAAGCGATTCAGAATCATCCCGACCTGGTGCGTGAGTACCTGGGCAGCGTGGTTCCGCCCGGCGACAATTTCTTCGCGGCGCTCAACTCGGCGGTGTTCTCCGACGGCTCCTTCGTCTACATCCCGAAAGGCGTGCGCTGCCCGATGGAACTGTCCACCTATTTCCGTATCAACGCCGCCAACACGGGCCAGTTCGAACGCACGCTCATCATCGCCGAAGAAAGCTCCTACGTCAGTTATCTCGAAGGCTGTACCGCCCCCATGCGGGACGAAAACCAGTTGCACGCGGCGGTGGTAGAACTCGTGGCCCTGGACAACGCGGAGATCAAATACTCGACGGTGCAGAACTGGTATCCGGGCGATGAGGAAGGCCGCGGCGGCATCTACAACTTCGTCACCAAGCGGGGCGATTGCCGGGGCCGTAAATCCAAGATTTCCTGGACCCAGGTGGAAACCGGCTCGGCCATCACCTGGAAATACCCGAGCTGCATCCTACGGGGGGACGAGTCGGTGGGCGAGTTCTACTCGGTGGCGGTGACCAATCACTGCCAACAGGCGGACACCGGCACCAAAATGATTCACCTCGGCAAGAACACCCGCAGCACCATCATTTCCAAGGGCATCTCCGCCGGCCGTGCTCAGAACAGCTATCGCGGCCTCGTGAAGATTCTGAAAGGCGCCGAGAACGCGCGCAATTACACCCAGTGCGACTCGCTTCTGATCGGCGATCGCTGCGGCGCGCACACCTTCCCCTACATCGAGGTCAAGCAGCCCACGGCCCAGCTGGAGCACGAAGCCACGACGTCCAAGATCAGCGAGGATCAGCTGTTCTTCTGCATGCAACGCGGTTTGTCCGCCGAAGATGCCGTATCGATGATCGTGAACGGCTTCTGCAAGCAGGTGTTCAAAGAGCTGCCCATGGAATTCGCCGTGGAAGCCCAGGCCCTCTTGGGGATCAGTTTGGAAGGTAGCGTAGGGTAAACCACTATGTTAGTGGGAGACGCACCTAAATATGACTAGAGTCGTGTCAATATCCGCTTTCTGCATGGGGGCTATTATGACGCTGCTCACCGCCATGGCTCTGGCGGTATTTTTTGAAGCCGATAGCTGTATAGATGCCGGGGGCCAATACAAATCGACGGGCGCATGCTACTTCCACACGCCACATGAATATGTACCGCAGTTTTCTAGAAGAGGCTTGTATGTGTTTTGGGCCATGTTCTTGGCACGTAGTTTTTTACCTGGCTGGCTTAGCTATAAGCTCGTCCATCGCATCGGCCGTACGCGAGGGTCTTATAGCCAAACAGACGCTCCAGCCAATGATCAAATTAGATAGATAAGGTGTGCTGGACACACCGCAAGAACCAAAGGTAAACGGAACCATGCTAACCATCCAAAATCTCCATGTCCGGGTCGAAGACAAGCCCATCCTTAAAGGCATCAGCCTCGACGTAAAACCCGGCGAAGTCCACGCCATCATGGGACCGAACGGTTCCGGCAAAAGCACGCTGTCCCACGTGCTGGCCGGTCGTCCGGGTTATGAAGTCACCGGCGGAACCGTGAGCTATCGAGGACAGAACCTTTTGGACATGAAGCCGGAAGAACGCGCCCGGGAAGGCGTTTTTCTGGCCTTTCAGTACCCGGTGGAAATTGCCGGCGTCAGCAACATCTATCTGCTGAAAGCTGCGTTGAATGCCATGCGCAAACATCGCGGCCTGAGCGAAGTCGACGCGATGGACTTCTTGAAGCTGGTCAAGGAAAAGATCAAGGCTGTGAATCTGGATGAGCAGTTCTTGTACCGCGGAGTCAACGAGGGCTTTTCCGGCGGCGAAAAGAAGCGCAACGAAATCCTGCAAATGGCGGTGCTCGAACCCAGCCTGTGCATTCTCGACGAGACCGATTCGGGGCTCGATATCGATGCGCTCAGACTCGTGGCGGACGGTGTGAACTCTCTGCGTTCGCCGGATCGCTCCTTCATTCTGGTCACCCATTACCAGCGCCTGCTCAATTACATCAAGCCGGATTACGTTCATGTGCTCGCCCATGGCCGAATCGCCAAATCTGGCGACGCCAGCCTGGCGCTGGAACTGGAAAAGAAAGGCTACGGCTGGATCGACCAACAGACTTCTGCAGGTGCCTGATATGAGCGCGGCTCAGCACTATGTCGAACACTATCGGGCATTGGCATCGGCGCTGCCGGGCGAGCATCTGCCATGGCTGCGCCGGTTGCGGGAAGAGGCCCAAAGCCGCTTCTCCGCCAGTGGTTTCCCCTCGCCGCGCGAGGAGGAGTGGAAATACACCAATGTCGCCCCCATAGAGAAGAAGCTGTTCTCACCGGCGGCTGGCTCTCCTGCGGGCGTGGCGGATACGAGCGCCCTAGCGCGGCCCCGGCTGGCCGATGCGTGGTCGCTGGTCTTTATCGACGGTATTTACGCTGCCGAACACTCCGTGACCGCCGGCCTCCCCGAAGGCGTGATCGCGACGTCTCTGGCCGAAGCCCTGGAACAGCATCCCGATCGGATCGAGGCTTTGTTGAACCGGGTGGTTCCAGAAGAAGCGCACGGTTTTATCGCCTTCACCACCGCGTACTTCAGAGACGGCGCATTCGTGTATGTCCCGGCCGGCATGATTCTGGATAGGCCTTTACAGGTGATTCATTTCTCGACTCGTCCGGACGGGCTCGCCGTAACCCGCAATGTCATTGCGGTGGAGCAAAATGCCGAAGCGAGCATCGTCGAAACGTATGCCGGAGCCGAAGACTTAAGCTATCTCACAGCCGCGGTCACCGAGATTTCGGTGGGCGAGAACGCGGGGCTCAACCATTACAAGCTCCAAAGCGAGACCGACAAGGGTTATCACTTCGGCGGCATCTATGCAAAACAGGCGCGGTCGGCCCGATTCCGCCAATATCACCTGGCCTTCGGCGGCCTTATGGCCCGTACCGAAATTCATGCCCATTTGGGCCATGCGGCGGAGTGTGAGCTGAGCGGCCTATTCCTCGGAACCGGACGGCGGCATCTGGACACCCAAACCCTGATCCATCATCACGCACCATTTGGCATCAGCCGGGAAACCTACCGCGGCATCGCCGGAGACCGGGCGCGGGGCGTTTTTTCCGGGCGCATCGTCGTTCACCCGGACGCCCAGAAAACCGATGCCGAAATGAGCAACCGCAACCTGCTCCTGTCGGAAGACGCCGAGATCGACAGCAAGCCCCAACTGGAAATTCACGCGGACGACGTGAAATGCGCCCACGGCGTCACGGTGGGACAGCTCGATTCGGAAGCTGTTTTTTATCTTGAATCGCGCGGCGTGGACGAACCGACGGCGCGCAACATGCTCACATTCGCCTTTGCCAACGAGATGGTCGAAAAGATCCGGCTGAACAGCCTCAAGAGCCTGGTTCAAAGCGAACTTTTGTCTTTTCTGCCGCAATCCGATATTCGAAAGGATTGGTTATGAACAACGTTTCCGTATCCCAAGCCGCTATGCCGCAGAACCCAGCTCAGTCCGTTCCGGGCGCGCGCAGTCCGAAACCCCGGTCGAACACGACCGGCTATAACGTCGCGAATGTTCGCGAGGACTTCCCGATTCTCCGTCAAACGGTGCACGGTAAGCCGCTGGTCTACTTGGATAACGCCGCCACCACGCAGAAACCCAAGGCGGTGATCGACTGCATTCGCCGGGTTTACGAAAATGATTTCTCTAACGTGCATCGAGGCGTTCACACCCTGAGCCAGCGCTCGACCGACCTGTTCGAAGGGGCGCGAGAGGCGGTGCAGAAGTTTCTCAATGCCAGGCACAGCCACGAAATCGTGTTCGTTCGAGGCACCACGGAAGCCATCAACCTGGTTGCGCAAAGCTTCGGCCGGAGCACCCTGAAAGAAGGCGACGAAATCCTCATCACCGCCATGGAGCATCACTCCAACATCGTGCCCTGGCAGATGTTGTGCGAACAAACCGGCGCAAAGCTGAAGGTCGCTCCAATCGACCTAAAGGGCGAACTGCTGCTGGACGAATTCGAGAGGCTTTTGTCGCCGCGCACCCGGCTGGTTTCGGTGTCCCACATGTCCAACGCCTTGGGAACGATCAACCCGGTCAAAGACCTCATTGAACTGGCCCATAGCAGGGAGATTCCGGTGCTTCTGGACGGTGCCCAGGCCGCACCTCACATGGTGGTGGACGTTCAGGACCTGGACTGCGATTTCTATGCCCTGTCCGGGCACAAGCTGTACGGTCCGACCGGCATCGGCGTTCTATACGGAAAGGAAAAATGGCTCGAGGCGATGCCGCCGTACCAGGGCGGGGGCGATATGATCCGCCGCGTTACCTTCGACAAGACCGAATACAACGTCCTGCCCTTCAAGTTCGAGGCCGGCACGCCGAACATTGTGGATGCCATCGCCCTGGGTGCGGCGGTGGATTATCTCGAAGCCATCGGCATGGACGCGATTGCACACTATGAGAACCAGTTGTTGCAATACGCCACGGCACGAGCCCTCGACATTCCGCAACTGGCGATAGTCGGCACTGCGGCCCAGAAAGGCGCCATCCTGTCTTTCACACTGGAACGTATACACCCCCACGATATCGGCACGATTCTGGATCATCTCGGCATCGCCATCCGCGCGGGACATCATTGCGCCATGCCGGTGATGGACTTCTTCGGCGTGCCCGCGACCGCCCGCGCATCCTTCGGGCTCTACAATACGTTCGAGGAAATCGATATTCTGATGGACGGTATTCGCAAAGTCATCGAGGTGTTCGGCTAATGCTGGATCAGATCAGGGATCTCTATCAGGAGGTTGTATTCGACCATAACCGCAACCCGCGCAATTTCCGGGTGATGGAGGACGCCAACCGCAAGATCGAGGGGTTCAATCCGCTGTGCGGCGACCGAATCACGCTCTACGTCAAAGTCAACGGCGGCGTGATCGAGGACGTGAGCTTCCAAGGCTCGGGCTGCGCTATCTCGACGGCATCCGCCTCGCTCATGACCGAAATCGTCAAAGGTCAGACCGAGGACGAGGCCCACCATTTGTTCGATATTTTCCACCGCATCACCACCGGCAAGAACAACGAGGCCGTAAACCTGGAGGACATCGGCAAGCTGGCCGTCTTGGCAGGCGTACGCGCCTATCCGGCCCGGGTGAAATGCGCCACCTTGGCCTGGCACTCGCTTCAAGCGGCGCTCAAGAACGAGGCCGATACCATCAGCACCGAATAGGAAGCCGTTTCATGTCCGATTGGATCGATGTCGCCCGCGAAGGCAGCCTGCAAAATGGCGAACACCTCGTCATGGACGTCGATGGTACGGACGTTGCCGTGTTCATGATCGACGGCGAGTATTATGCGGTCGAAGATGTCTGTACCCATGACGGCGCGGAAATCGCCAGCGGCCGATTGGAGGGCTGCGAAATCATCTGCCCCCGCCATGGGGCCCGCTTTTGCGTAAAAACCGGCAAGGTACTCAAACCTCCGGCTTATGAAGACCTTCCCTGTTTCCCGGTTCGTGTCGAAAACGGCATGATTCAGGTACGGGACGATCGCTGGAATTAGCGTTCAGCGACATTCCAATATTCCCGCTCGTTTTTCTTCCATTCCATCTGTAGTACTATCGCGGTTTTTTCGCCGGATACGGAAACTTATTCATCATGCGCGAACTCAATCCCCTCTACAACCAAATCAAAGACTTGAAGAGCCGCCAGGAAGCTCTTAGGGGGTATCTTTGACTTCGACACCAAGCGCGAGCGGCTGGACGAAGTCTTAAAGGAACTCGAAGACCCGAAAATCTGGGACGACCCCGAAAGAGCCCAAAACCTGGGGCGCGAACGCACGCAGCTGGAGTCGGTCGTCAATAATTTGGTTAACATCGAGCACGGTGTTAATGATGCCGAGGAACTCCTCGAACTGGCGGTGGAAGAAAACGACGAAGCTACCGTCGACATCGTTGCCGCCGATCTTGAGCGTTTCGAAAAGGAAGTGGCCGATCTCGAATTCCGCCGCATGTTCGCCGGCCAGATGGACCCGAACAATGCATTCCTCGACGTTCAGGCCGGATCCGGCGGCACCGAGGCTCAGGACTGGGCGGAAATGCTGGAACGTATGTTTCTCCGCTGGGGCGAACGCCGCGGCTTTAAAACCGAGCTGATCGAAGAATCGCCGGGCGAAGTCGCCGGCATCAAGAGCGCCACCATCCGCTTCGAGGGCGAATACGCCTATGGCTGGCTGAGGACCGAAACGGGCGTGCACCGCCTGGTACGAAAATCCCCGTTCGATTCCGGCAATCGCCGCCATACCTCTTTCGCTTCGGTGTTTGTCTCGCCCGAGGTGGACGACAACATTGATATCGAAATCAATCCGGCCGATCTCCGTACCGACGTTTACCGGGCCAGCGGCGCCGGCGGCCAGCACGTCAACCGGACGGAATCCGCCGTGCGTATCACTCACGGACCGAGCGGCATCGTGGTCCAGTGCCAGAGCGAACGCTCTCAGCACGCCAACCGCGACCGCTGTATGAAACAACTGCGCGCCAAGCTCTATGAGATGGAAATACAGAAGCGCAACGCCGAAAAGCAAAAGCTGGAAGATTCCAAGTCCGATATCGGCTGGGGCAGCCAGATTCGCTCTTACGTGCTGGACCAATCGCGCATCAAGGATTTGCGCACCGGAGTTGAGACCGGCAACCCGCAGGCGGTATTGGACGGCGATTTAGACATGTTCATCGAAGCCAGCTTGAAAAGCGGCTTGTAGAGCTTAACGCCGGTTAGCATAGCCGCGCGCAGCCCTCGGAATCAGGGTGGTTTACTCCGTTCAGACGGAGCTTTCCCTAGAACAAAGATTGTCGTAACCAGGAAAAGGTATGACCGAACAACTCGACGAAAACAAACTCATCGCTCAAAGGCGTGAAAAACTGACGGAATTGCGTGAGAGCGGCATTGCCTTCCCTAACGACTTCCGTCGCAACACCCTGGTGCAAGTGCTTCATGACCAGTATGGCGAGGAGGAGAGCGCCACCCTGGAGACACGCAATATCCGGGTAAAGGCCGCCGGTCGGCTTATGGGCAAGCGGCTGATGGGTAAGGCGAGCTTTGCCCATATTCAGGACATGTCCGGGCGCATTCAAGTTTTCCTGCAAAAGGACGCTCTGCCGGAAGGCGAGTACGAAGACTTCAAGCACTGGGACGTCGGCGACATTATCGGCGTCGAAGGAACAGTATTTCGAACCAAAACCGGCGAGTTGTCCGTACGGGCTACGAATGTCCGTCTACTCACCAAGTCTTTACGCCCCTTGCCGGAGAAATTTCACGGCCTGACAGACGAAGAAACCCGCCTCCGGCAGCGCTATGTCGACCTCGTCATGAATGAAGATTCCCGGCGGGTCTTTAAAATGCGTAGTGCCATCGTTCAGTTTATTCGCCAATTTCTGCTGGAGCGAAGCTTCATCGAAGTGGAAACCCCGATGATGCAGGTGATTCCGGGAGGAGCTCGCGCCAAACCGTTTATCACCCATCACAATGCTCTCGATATGGACTTGTATCTCCGTATCGCTCCGGAGCTTTACCTGAAGCGGCTGGTCGTAGGCGGCTTCGAGAAGGTTTTCGAGATCAACCGAAGCTTCCGCAACGAAGGACTGTCGACTAGGCACAATCCCGAGTTTACGATGCTGGAGTTTTATCAGGCCTATGCGGATTACCGGGATCTGATGGATTTAACCGAGGAGCTGTTGCGCGGGTTGGCCTTCAAGCTGTTCGGGAGCGCCACGGTCGCCCATGAAGACCACAATTACGACTTGGCTCAGCCGTTCGAACGATTGACCGTAGTTGAATCGATACTTCGTTTCAATCCCGAACTGACGGCGGACGATCTCGCCGATCGCGATCGCGCCGCCCAAGTGGCGGAACGCTTGGGCTATCTCGTTACCCCGGCCGATGGCCTAGGCAAACTCCAAACCGAGATTTTCGAAAAAACCGTGGAACATCGGCTGATGGGACCGGTATTCATCACGGAATATCCGACCGAGACGTCGCCCCTGGCTCGCTGCAACGATCAGAATCCGTTCGTGACCGATCGCTTCGAGCTGTTCATGGGCGGACGGGAGATCGCCAACGGCTTCTCCGAACTGAACGATCCGGAAGACCAAGCCGAGCGGTTCAAAAAACAGGTGGCAGACAAAGACGCCGGAGACGAGGAAGCCATGCACTATGACGCTGACTACATCCGCGCCTTGGAGTACGGCCTGCCGCCTACCGCCGGTGAAGGCATCGGCATTGACCGGTTGGTGATGTTCTTCACCAATTCCCCATCGATCCGCGATGTGATTCTCTTCCCACACATGCGAAGAGAAACTTGAAAAAGCCCGATTTACGGGGACGCTTCATTCACACGGGAAAGTCGGAGCAGGGCCTTATCGCCCTGCTCCACGCTTTTTTATTTTTTTCCTTTACTTGCCGTTTCGATCAGGTTTCCATCCTGGTCCACCAAGGGCACTCGATAGTCGCTCAACAGAGCCCGGATCTTCTCCGCGTTGCGGTCAATTAACGAGTTTAATGCCTCTTTCCGCTCCTTGTCGGGAAAGCGAACGCCCATGGAGATGGGAAAGTCGAATTTGACCGATTCTTCCGATTTCATCGGTATCAGCTCGAAAGTTCCCTTGCTACGGGTCGCCAGATAACCGGCTATCGGCCCCCAGACGATGACCATGTCGATTTTCCCTTCGGAGAAATCTTTTTCGAGTATCTGAGCGGTATTGACAGCCGCATCTCCTGTCATGCTTTGATACGGTACGCCTTGGTCGGCAAGCTGATGATTGAACAACCAGGTGGTACCCGGCGCCCCATCGAACATGGCAATGCGCAGCTTGCTTTTGCGCTCGCTCGGAAGACGCTCGAGATCATCAGGCGACTTGATGTCGTCCCAGCCGCGGTTTTTCCGGTAGACCAAAGCATAGGTCGAACGGTAATACGGCTTCGTGGTAGCAGCGAGCTCGTAACCGGTGGGTACCCCCATAACCACGTCGCATTTATATTCATCGGAGTTCGGCAACTGCGCCTTCAAAGTATTTCGAATGAAACCGATCCGCTGCGGAAACCAGGTATATTCGACTTTTTTACCCAACTCCTTAGCGAACAGCTCGGCGATTTTATTCTCAAAACCTTGACCGCTTTTATCCGAAAAAGGCGGGTTGTTCGGGTCCGCGCAAACTTTGAAAGCTTCGTTATCCGCTTGAGCTACGGAAAAAGGCATTAACAATGAAGCGAAAAGCAACGCAGCCCAACGGCGATTGCATCTCACGGTCATGAAGGACTCCTATAGCGCAAATACATGGACTTTAAGATACACAGCAAATGCAAAAATTCGGCACTCAACCCCCAAAAAAGAACGCCCCGGCTGACGAATCAGCCGGGGCGTACTATACAATCTAACGCTTTAGATTTATCTATTGGGCAGAGCGAACACGGTGAATACGCCACCCAGCTTGGTGTAGTTGCTGAGGCTACGGTAAGCGCCTACGGCACCCAAACCTTCGCTTTCGCCTTCAAGACCAGCGGCCATACCGATACCAGCCCAACCGCCGAGGCCTGAAAGGACGCCAACGTACTGCTTACCTTTGTAGCTCCAGGTGTTGACGTTACCGATGATGCCCGACGGAGTCTTGAACTTATAGAGTTCTTGACCGGTCTTGGCGTCAACCGCCTTCACAAAGCCTTCCAGCGTGCCGTAGAACACGACATCGCCAGCAGTCGCAACCGCGCCGCTCCATACGGAGAAAGCCTCTTCCTTGGACCAAACGATCTTACCGGTAGTCGGATCCCAGGCGGTGAATACGCCGAGGTTGTGCGAACCGTTCTTTTCACCGGTCTTGGCATCAACACCGGCCGGGAACATGGTCAGAGTAGCGCCGACGTACGGCTGACCAGCCGTGTACTCGACCTCGAAGGGCTCGTAGTTCATGCACACGTGGTTGCCCGGGATATAGACCAAATTGGTCTTGGGCGAGTACGCGATCGGCTGCTGGTCCTTGCTGCCCAGAGCGGCCGGGCACACACCGGTGGTGTTGTTGTCAACGCCGCCTTTGTGGGTGCTGTATTGATCGACAACCTGCGGACGGCCGGTCTTCATGTCGACGTGGCTGGCCCAGTTGACCGCCTTGTCGAATTTCTCGGCGACCAGAAGTTCGCCGGTTTCACGGTCGAGCGTATAGCCGAAACCGTTACGATCGAAGTGGACGAGCAGCTTGTCGTGCTCCTTGCCGTTCTTGTCCTTCATTTTGAGATCGACCAGAGGCACCTCGTTGATGCCGTCGTAGTCCCACTCGTCATGCGGGGTCATCTGATAAACCCACTTGGCCACGCCGGTATCCGCATCGCGAGCCCAGATGGTCATGGACCACTTGTTATCGCCGGGGCGTTGCGTCGGGTTCCAAGTGCCGGGGTTGCCGGACCCGTAGTAAACCAGATTGAGTTTCGGATCGTAGCTGTACCAGCCCCAGGTGGTGCCGCCGCCAAGCTTCCATTGGTCGCCTTCCCAGGTTTTTAAGCTGGAATCCTTGCCGACCGGCGCCATTTTGCCGTCAGTCCAGGTCATGGTCTTTTCCGGATCGATCTTCATATCGGCGTCCGGTCCCATGCTATGGGCTTTCCACGCCAGGGTGCCGTCTTTGATGTTGTAAGCCGCGATAAAACCGCGAACACCAAATTCGCCGCCGGCGATACCGGTAATGACCTTGTCTTTTACGACAATCGGAGCGTTGGTGCTGGTCATGCCTAGCTTCGGCTCGCCATTTTTGGTCTTCCAAACCACTTTGCCGGTCTTGGCGTCCAAAGCAACCAGAGTAGCGTCACCCTGGGCCAGGAAGATTTTGCCGTCGCCGTACGCGAGACCGCGGTTTACCACGTCACAGCACATGACCGAGATAACCTGGTTGGGGTCAACGTCCCTATCGGGCGAGTAAGAGTACTCCCAGATTACGGATTGAGTGCCTTGATCAAGCGCATAAACCTTGTGAGGATACGGCGTTTGAATGTAAATAACGTCATTCACGACAAGCGGGCCGCCTTCGTGGCCACGGAGCATACCGGTTGAGAACGTCCAGACAGGCTGAAGATCTTTTACGTTCTTGTTGTTGATCTGATCCAGCGTGCTATAGCGCATGCCATAGTAGTCGCCGCCCCAGGTAGCGAAGTTCTTAGCGTCCTTCGTGAGAGCTTCGAGTTCGGTATTGGCTTGGGAAATCCCCGGGGCTGCCAGCAACGATGCTACCGACGTTGCGATCAGCCAACTTTTCACGGGTTTTTTCATCTTTTTTCCTCCTCGTATTCTGTAAACACAGAGTACGTTTTGTTAACGACAAGTTACCCTAAAAACGATAGGACGGATTTTATTTTGCGTAAGGAAACATTCCCTAAGATAATCGTGGAAATTCCCCGACAAGCCCGTCTGCGTGCGTAAGTTGAAGTATTTCAGATTAAAAGTCAATAATGCTAAAACTGCTGCGGAGCGCGGCACAGAACGGATAGACCGCTTTCCAGGCGATACAAAAGGAAAAGCCCTGACGGCAAAATTTGCCGTCGGGGCTGCCTTATTCCATTCGGCATTCGAGTGAACATTAATTGTAGGGTGGGTTAGCGAAGCGTAACCCACCGATTCGAGGTCGCTTGGTGGGTTACGGCCTCGCAGCCTAACCCACCCTACAAAAATTAATTCCTTATTGAAAGCGATTTGGAATTAGGTTATGTCAACTAATTGATCCGCTCCGACAACTTGCCGCCTGACGTAACCTTGACGGCACAGAATTTGAATTCGGGTATTTTGCCGTAGGGGTCCAGCGCCTCGTTGGTGATCAGGTTGGCCGAGGCTTCGTTGTAGCAGAACGCCATGAATAGGCTTCCGGGCTGCAAGCCGGTATCGACCCGTGCATAGGCGGAGATCTTGCCGCGCCTCGATTCGATGGTGATCAATTCTCCCGCCTTGCCGCCCAAGGCCTCGAGATCGAGCGGGTGAATGGCAACGACCGGATCGGGCTCGATGGCATCAAGGATGCTGGCGTGCCTGGTCATGCTGCCGGTATGCCAGTGTTCAAGTTGGCGGCCGGTAATGAAGACGAATGGATAATCATTGTCAGGCAACTCATTCGCACGACTGAATGCCGCGGGAACGAACAACCCCTTGCCGCCTTTGCGCGGGAAATTGTCCACGAAGATTACCGGTTCGCCGGGATCGCCTTCCTGCTCGCACGGGTAGACGACGGAGTCTTGTCGCTCCAGCCGATCCCAGGTAATGCCGGCAATGCTGCTCATGGCCTGACGCATTTCATTGAACACGTCTTTCGGCGCGGTGTAATTCCAGTTCAACCCCATGCGCCGCGCGATTTCTTGAATAATCCACCAATCCTGCCGAGCGTCGCCAGGCGGATCGATGGCCTGGCGCCCCAACTGGACGCGGCGATCTGTATTGGTAAAGGTCCCGGTCTTCTCCGGAAAGGCCGAAGCCGGCAGGATAACGTCGGCGAAACCGGCGGTTTCGGTAAGGAATATGTCCTGCACCACACAATGCTCCAGCATGGCCAAGGCTTCGCGGGCATGGTTCTGGTTGGGATCGGACATCGCCGGGTTTTCGCCTTCTATGTACAGACCGTTCAGTTTGCCGTCGTGAATGGCATGGATGATCTCGACTACGGTAAGGCCGGGCTTGGCGTCCAGTTGGGCACTCCAGAGCTTTTCGAACTTCGCGCGAATGTCCGCATCGCCAACCGGCTGATAATCCGGATAAACCATCGGAATAAGGCCCACGTCGGACGCACCCTGCACATTGTTCTGACCGCGCAGCGGGTGCAGGCCGGTACCCGGACGACCGATCTGACCGGTCATCAAAGCCAGCGAGATCAAGCAGCGGGCATTGTCGGTCCCGTGTACGTGCTGGGATACGCCCATACCCCAAAGAATCATCGCAGCCCGGGATTTGGCATAAAGACGCGCCACTTTCTTGATGGTTTCCGACGGAATACCGCAAACCGGAGCCATTAGGTCGGGATTGTAATCCTTCAGATGCTCTCTCAGCTTTTCAAAGCCTTCGGTGTGCTTGCGGATATACTCCTCGTTGTACAAGCCTTCCGCGACGATGGTGTGCATGATCGCGTTGAGCAGTGCCACATCGGTATCCGGGCGGAACTGCAGTGAATAGGTTGCGAAACGGCAGATTTCCGTGCGGATCGGATCCATCACGATAAGCTTTGCGCCGTTGCGGGCTGCGTTCTTGAACCATGTGGCCGCAACCGGGTGGTTGACCGTGGGATTGGAGCCGATAATAAGGATGACCTCTGCCTTACCAACGTCTTCGACGGGGTTCGATACCGCGCCGGAACCGATACATTCCAGCAGCGCCGCAACCGACGAGGCATGGCACAAGCGGGTGCAATGGTCGACGTTATTGGTGCCGAAACCGGTGCGCACCAACTTCTGGAACAAATAAGCCTCTTCGTTGCTGCCTTTGGCCGAGCCGAAGCCAGCCAGAGCCTGAGGACCTTTCTCGTCGCGGATTTTACGGAGTCCCGAAGCCGCGAAATCCAAGGCCTCCTCCCACGTCGCTTCGCGGAAGACTTGATCGATGTCCTTGGGATCGAGCAGCGCAGTGGTCTTCTCCACACCCTCCTTGCGGATCAGCGGCTTGGTCAAACGAAGCGGATTGTGGACGTAATCGAAACCGAACCGGCCCTTGACGCAGAGACGGTTGTGATTGGTATCGCCGTCGCGGCCATCGACGTAGAGAATCTTGTTGTCCTTGACGTTGAAGGTCAATAGACAACCGACACCGCAGTAAGGGCAGGTGGAATCGACCTTCTTGTCCGGCTCGATCAAGCCCACATTTTTGGACGGCATCAATGCGCCGGTCGGGCAAGCCTGCACGCACTCGCCGCAGGCTACGCAGGTGCTCTCGCCCATCGGATCGTCCTGATCGAAAACGATCTTGACATGATGCCCTCGGAACGCGTACCCGATCACGTCGTTCATCTGTTCCTCGCGGCAGGCACGCACGCAGCGGGTACATTGAATGCAGGCATCCAGATTTACGGCGATGGCGGGGTGGGAAAAATCGGCAGCCGGCTGCTCGCGGCCGGGGAATCGCGGATTTCGAACATCCAGCTTGTCGGCCCAGTAATCCAGCTCGGAATGAAGGTTATACGGCGACTTGCCTTGCTCCGGCATATCGGAGAGCAGAAGCTCCAACACCAGCTTTTGGGACGCGCGAGCCCGCTCGCCCGCACTCGATACGTCCATACCTTCCTGAGGATAACGGCAACAGGACGGTGCGAGAACGCGTTCGCCCTTAATTTCCACCACGCAAGCGCGACAGTTGCCGTCCGGCCGATAATCGTCTTTGTAACAAAGGTGCGGGATCTCCTTACCTTGCCGCTTGGCGGCCTGGAGGATCGTCTCGCCTTCGAAAGCTTGGATTTCTGTGCCGTCGAGCTTGAATCCGACGGTTTTCGCTGTTTTTAAATCTTTGGGATTGGCAACCATATCTCGCTCCTCGGGTATTCCGCTCGCTTACTTTTCAAGCTCTTGGGGGAAGTACTTGAATATGCACTGCAAAGGATTTGCCGCCGCTTGGCCGAGCCCGCAGATGGACGCATCGGTCATTACCTTGGAAATGTCGTCCAGCAAAGGCTTTTCCCACCGATCCTTTTGCATGAGCTTGACGGCCTTGGCGGTACCGACCCGGCAGGGCGTGCATTGGCCACACGATTCCTCCTCGAAAAACCGCATTGCGTTCAGCGCTGCCGACTTCGCGCTGTCCTGGTCGGAGAAAATCATGACGGCCGCGGAACCGATGAAACAGCCATGGGGATTCAAAGTATCGAAATCCAACGGGATATCGCCCATGGACGCCGGCAGAATCCCGCCCGACGCGCCGCCAGGGAAGTAGCCGTAGAATTCGTGTCCCGGCAGCATTCCGCCGCAGTATTCGTCGATCAGCTCGCGAACGGTGATGCCGGCCGGGGCCAAATGGACTCCTGGTTTCTGCACTCGGCCGCTGACCGAGAACGAACGCAGTCCTTTACGTCCGTGACGTCCGAACGAGGCGAACCAGTCCGGTCCCTTCTCCAGGATGTCGCGCACCCAGAACACGGTCTCCATATTGTGCTCCAGAGTCGGACGGCCGAACAATCCGACTTCGGCCACGAAAGGAGGACGGAGTCGAGGCATGCCGCGTTTACCTTCGATGGATTCGATCATCGCCGATTCTTCGCCGCAAATATAGGCGCCGGCCCCCCGCCGCAGATGAATCGGCGGAATGCGATGGGTCACGGAAGGCGGATTGCTCTGCAGCTTGGCCAATTCTTCGGCAAGAATTTTGCGGCAGGCGGCATACTCGTCGCGAAGGTAAATATAGATCTCGCTGATGTCCACCGCCCATGCAGCGATCAGCATGCCTTCGAGAAAACGGTGGGGATCGCTTTCCAGATAGTGGCGATCCTTAAAAGTGCCCGGCTCGCCTTCGTCGATATTCACAGCCATGAGCCTCGGTCCCGGATAGCTGCTGACGATCCGCCACTTGCGCCCCGCTGGGAAACCGGCGCCGCCCAAACCACGCAAACCGGAGTGTTCCATGGCTTTTATCGCCCACTCGCGATTGTGCTTGCCTTCGATGCAAGCCTTCAGGGTTTGATACCCGCCCTGAGAGATATACTGGGCATAGTCGATGTAATCCGGAACCTCGGCCTCGACCGCCTTGTTATCTACCGCCTGCCACACCGAATCCTCGGTAGCATTGTCGATCGGATTTTGGCCGACCACAGCGACCGGGGCATGCTGGCAACGTCCGACGCACGGCGCCGGAATAACACGAACGCCATCTCCCAGCCCTTTTTGAAGCGCTTCCAGCAATGGCTTGGCCCCGGCCAATTCACAGGAAACCGACTCGCAAACACGCACCGTCAAGGCCGGCGGAGGAGTTTCGTTCTCTTTAACAACATCGAAATGATGGTAGAACGTAGCGACCTCGTAGACCTCGGCCGGCGAAAGCTTCATCTCATGGGCCAACGCAACGACATGCTTGGCGGAAATATACGTGTAGACATCCTGAATTTTATGCAGATGCTCAATCAGCAAATCCCGGCGGCGCGGCTCTTCGCCGAGCAAGGCACGAACTTCCTCCAGGGCCTTGAGATCGATCGGACGCCCCTTGGGCGCCATTCTTTTATTCTTTTTGACTTTCTTAAAAGCAACCGGTGCTGTGGTCATACGGTGCATACCTTTAATATAGTGCTTCAAAACAGCCGCTCTCGGGGTTAGCCCTCAACATCGGCAGAAACAACGCGTTCTAGCGGGTGGTCAAATCAGCGTACGCGACTGTAGCGGATGGGTTCATCAAATTCAAATCGATATTCATGAAAATTCCATCATTTTTCATGATGTTACGCACATTTATGCAAAATCCTGTATGAACTTGCAATGCCTCCTGACCTTTGCAATCGTGGCGAAGCTAAAAAGCATTACCAGGGCCGCTGAGCAGCTGAATCTGGGCCAGCCAGCCGTTTCCGGGCAACTGAGATTACTTCAGGATGCCGTCGGAGAACCTTTGTACGAACGCATCGGCCATCAAATCAGTTTGACACCCGCAGGGCAAGGGTTGCTGGAATACGCCGAACGCATGGAACGCGATTATCGTGAGGCGAAGGACTATATCCGCCGCCTGCAACAGGTCAACATCGGAACCCTGCGCATCGGCTCGACGATGACCATCGCCAGCTATTACCTGCCCCAATACGTGGTGAGACTGCAAACCGCCTACCCGGGCGTACATGTGTATATCAATACCGGCAATACCCAGGAAATCGTGCAGAATCTTCCTGAGCTGGATTTGGCTTTCATCGAAGGCCCCGTCGCCACCGAGCAGCTACCCGCACCATTCCGCATGTTGCCATGGAAGGAAGACGAAATCGTACTCATCGTGCCGCGCAATCATGAAATCGCGGAAATTTATCCGGAAACCGTTCCCCTCGATGTTTTCACCCGCTACCAAATCATCTGGCGCGAGCCGGGATCCGGCGCGAGGCAAGTGGTCGAAACCGCCTTGGCCGAAGCGCACATTACGGCGCCGGTCAATATCGAAGTCATGGGCGTCGCGGGCGTAAAAGAATCGGTACGAGCCGGTCTCGGAATCGGCTTCGCATCCATTCAAGCCATGCGCCATGAAAATAAACGCTTGGTATCGCGACGGATCAACCCGCCCGACGGCCTCCGCTGGCAGTTGAACATCATCGCGCCCGAGGCGAAAATGCGTTCCCGAGCCAGCCGGGCTCTTCTCGATCTGTTGATCGCCAACGAAGGAGACACAAGACCGTAATGAAAGTTCCAATCACTGCGCTCCTCCTGTCGCTAACCGCGCTGAACGCCCCCGCTCGGGCCGAAACCCCGAAACTCTCGCTCCAGCAAGTCGCGCCGGGCATTTACGTTCACCAGGGCGCTCACGAACTGCCGAATCAGCACAACCGCGGCGAGATCGCCAATATCGGCTTCATTATCGGCCAGCGCTGCGTCGCGGTGATCGATACGGGCGGCAGCCCGGAGCAAGGTTATGCATTGAAAAGAGCCATTGAATCCACCACGACGATTCCCATTTGCTACGTCATCAACACCCACGTCCATCCGGATCACATCTACGGCAACCTCGCCTTCAAACAACCGGGCGTGAGCTTCATCGGCCATCGCAAGTTGGCGGAAGCCATGGCCATGCGCGCGCCTTTCTACCAGGAAAAGGCCGAGCGGGACCTCGGCTTCGCTTTAAAAAACGAGAACTTCGTGCCGCCTGACCGTCCGGTGCAAGATACGCTCGAGCTGGATCTCGGGAGCAGAACGCTGCTCTTGAAGGCCCACAAAACGGCCCACACCGATAACGACCTTAGCATTTACGACTCCCAAACCAAGACCTTTTGGCTTGCGGACCTCTTATTCATGGGGCATTTACCCGTGGTCGACGGGAGCCTCAACGGTTGGCTGGCAACCTTGGAGCAGATCAAGACGCTCGATGCGAAGCTGGCGATACCAGGACATGGCCCCGTTTCGGCCGATTGGCCGAAAGCGTTGGAACCTGAGGAACGCTACCTCAAGACCTTACAGTCAGAGATAAGAGCGTTCATCAAAGACGGCAAAACCATGGAAGAAGCCATGGCGAAAGTCGGGCTAACGGCCCGCGATAACTGGCAACTCTTCGACGAATTCCACAAGAAGAATGTTTCCACGGCGTTCGCCGAACTGGAGTGGGAAGGCGATTAAGTACCCAAACATATAACCGGAGAATACCTAAATGAACCAACCAATATCGTTTAGAAAAGGCATATGGCTAGCCTTGGCCAGCGTGTTAGTGCTTGCCAGTTCCGCATTCGCCGCCGGCGAGGAAGAAGCGGCCTGGAACGGAGGGCTCAGACAGAAATTTTTCGGCGACCGCCCGATAGCAGAAAGCAACCAAGTCATCGAATTGACCGCCCCGTACCGCGCCGAGGATCCGGCACTGGTGCCGCTCCAGATCAACAGCAAGATTCCGCAGACCCAGGACCGATACATCAAGACCGTAACATTGGTTATCGACAACAACCCGGTTCCTTTTTCCGGGGCTTTCCATTTCACTCCGGACAGCGGCAAAGCCGACTTAGCCATGCGAGTGCGCGTCAATGCCTATACCTACATTCGCGCCGTAGCCGAAACAAACGACGGCAAACTTCACATGGCCAAAGCCTTCGTTAAAGCCAGCGGCGGCTGCTCGGCGCCCATCGGCACTGATCTCGAGGCGGCCATGGCACGGATGGGCAAAATGAAGTTCAAGCTGGACAATGAAAAGCCAGCCCTGCAACAGCCGAATCTGGCTCAACTGCTCATCAGTCATCCGAACATCACGGGCTTACAGATGGATCAACTGACCCGGATGATCAAACCGGCTCACTTCGTGGAGGAAGTAAAAGTCAGCTTCAACGACAAGCCGGTTCTGACGGCGCAAACCGACATTGCCATCAGTGCGGACCCGAACTTCCGGTTTTATTTCGTGCCCGAAACGGCGGGAGAGTTGAAAGCCGAAATTCGAGACAACAAAGGAAATCAGTTTTCAGCCTCTCAATCGATCACGCCTTAAGCGTCGCAGCACGCCCCCCCCAAAAAAGGTGAAAACGGCCGGCAAAACCGGCCGTTTTCACCTTTGAACCGGATTACGCTCCGCGAGCAACACTACCATATTGCGCTCTTGCAGCACGATGGATGGCTCTCCGCCAAGTGGAATGCCTTGGCCCGGCTGACAGACGTCAAAAGGCGGCGCCGCACTGGTATCAATAACCCTGACCCAAACCGAATCTTGTGGCAGATCCGGCAACAAGAAGCTCACGGCATGCGTCAGCGGATTAAAGAACAGACAAAGGTCTTGCCAACCCTCTTTTTCTGCATAAATCCGGCATCCCACGGCGCTCTCGGAGTGCCAATCCGGCATCCATCCGGACGGATTGAACCAGCTCACGTCCTCGGGCTTATAGAATCGCTCCGAGGACAAAACCGGGTGGCGCGCACGAAACGCGATCATGTTCCGCACGAACTCGAAAAATTCTTGATTTTGCTCGAACAGCTTCCAGTTATACCAGGAGATCTCGTTATCCTGACAATAAGCATTGTTGTTGCCTAGCTGGGTGCGACAGAACTCGTCGCCGCCCAAAATCATCGGCACCCCGCGGGAAACAAAGAGCGTGGCGATGAAGTTCTTCATCTGCCTAAGCCGAATTCGGTTAATGGGCGGATCGCCGGTCGGACCTTCCACCCCATAATTCGCGCTGTGGTTGTCGTTCGAGCCATCGCGATTGTCTTCACCATTGGCGAGATTGTGTTTGTACTCGTAGCTAACCAGATCGTTGAGGGTAAACCCGTCGTGACAGGTCACGAAGTTAATGCTGTTGACCGTCGCCTTCCCACTGTGCTCGTAAAGATCGGCGCTGCCGCATAACCGGCTGGCGAAGGCTCCGGTTATGCCAAGATCGCCGCGCCAGTAGCGCCGCACGTCATCGCGATATTGACCATTCCACTCCGACCAACGCTCTCCCGGAAAACGCCCGACCAAATAGGCACCGCCGGCATCCCATGCCTCGGCAATCAGTTTGACGTCTCGCAGGATCGGGTCCTCGGCGATCTGCTCCAATAGCGGCGCGTTGGCCACCAAATGGCCGTTGCGGTCGCGCCCCAAAATCGATGCAAGGTCGAAGCGAAAACCATCCACATGCATTTCGACGACCCAATAGCGCAGGCAATCGAGAATGTAGTTGCGCACCACCGGATGATTGCAGTTCATCGTGTTGCCGCAACCGGAGAAATTTTTGTAGTGGCGCTTATCCTCTTCCAGCAAGTAATAGATGCTGTTGTCCAAGCCGCGGAAGTTGAGCGTCGGGCCGGTTTCGTCGCCCTCCGCGGTGTGGTTGAACACTACGTCCAGCAAAATCTCGATTCCCGCTTTGTGCAGGGCCTTGACCATGGTCTTGAATTCGTCGACCTGACAGCCGGGATAGAGACGACTACCGTACCCCTCGAATGGCGCGAAAAAGGCGATGGTGTTGTAGCCCCAATAATTGCGAAGTTTCTCGCCGGTCAGGGGATTAACCGCGGTCACCTCATGCGGATTAAACTCCTGCAAGGGCATCACTTCAACGGCGGTGACTCCGAGCTGTTTAAGGTACGGAATTTTTTCAATGACACCAAGGTAACTGCCGGGCGACCTGACACCGGACGATGGGTGTACAGTCAAACCGCGTACATGGGTTTCGTAAATAACCAAGCTGGACCAAGGATGATAAAGGGGACGATCGTCCTCCCAGTCAAAGCCGTTGCCGGTAACGAGACTCTTAACGACCACCGAAGGTTCACGCTCGGGACTAGCCAACGCCAACCGCTTGCCATGGGAAGAAAAACCGGCAAAATCCCACTGAATCGGGGTGGTAAGCGCCGTCGCGTAAGGATCGAGCAGTATTTTCGTCGAATCAAAACGATGCCCTTGCTCCGGCGCGAGAGGTCCGTCGACGCGAAAGGCGTAAGCTAAATTTCTTCCCGCACCCAGGACACAGATATGCCACATATCGCCGGTTTTATGATGCTGCGGATCGAGTTCGATAACCTGAAACGGTTTAATGGCGTGCGTATCCTCGAAGAGCAGCAACCAAACATGGGTGGCATGCCGACTAAACAGGGAGAAATTCACCCCGCCCTTGTGCAGATGGAATCCGTGCGGAATAGGAGAACCTGCCGAATATGAATAACGGGGCTTCATAGAAGAAACAAATTTGGTCGCGCGATTGATGGATTTCATAAAAGACGGATCGACATCCTCACGCAAGAGTTGCATAGGCACCGATTACCACGCTAATACAACCATCCCGCCCAGCAATGAGCCTCCCTTCTGATTGGCTTATAAATCAGCCACATAGTCAACGACCCGCACTATATCGATTTGATCTTACCACTTTGTTTCGCCAACAAAAAACCCGTCTATTTCCGTATACCCCATGGACTAGTTCAGCAGAGTAAACAAATCAAGGTCTGCCTCACCCCGGCCATCAAAATTATTTATCTTATTTTTCAATGGTTTGAGAATTTTCGTGGGGGCTTGGAATTTTTCAGCAGCTTCCGTACTCTAAACCGGGGTCAGAGATTTTACGTACGTAACTCTGGCGTCTACTTGTAATTAACAACAAACATTGGAGGTAATTATGGCTGCAACAACTGCAGGTGGCGTGGAAGCAAAAGAGCGACCCCTACTCGATCTAAGGTGGTTAACTTTCGCGTTCATGCTTTACACCGTATTTTATTTTTGGGTTCGGTGGTACGAAGGGGTCTACGGCTGGTCGGCCGGTCTCGACTCGTTCGCGCCGGAGTTTGAGACGTACTGGATGAACTTCCTGTACACCGAGATCGTACTGGAAGTGACCACCGCCTCGATTCTGTGGGGCTATTTGTGGAAGACCCGTGACCGCAACTTGGCGGCGCTGGCTCCGCGGGAAGAACTGCGCCGGAACATGACGCACCTGATCTGGCTGTTCGCGTATGCGTGGGCCATCTACTGGGGTGCGAGCTACTTCACCGAGCAAGACGGCACCTGGCACCAGACGATTGTTCGCGACACCGACTTCACGCCGTCGCACATCATCGAGTTCTACCTGAGCTACCCGATC
>NZ_DASPLO010000141.1:0-3045 GCF_035627495.1 Methylocaldum sp. | reverse complement strand
TGCGTCAACGTATAGTTGATCTGGGTCACCAGCAAGTATTGGCAGTAATCCAGACGTGTGATGGGCTTCTTTTCCATCCCGCTCTGACGCGCTCCGCTCCAACAAGTGCCCTCCCAATCCCAGTTTTTGCGTAAGTCCTAGATCTTTTTCTTTCGCTCGAGCCATTCCGTTCATCGGAACCCGGCTACGCGGCCGCCTCACCGAACCGGAAGCTCGACGCGGTGACCCCGCCGAACAGCTCCTCTTCGTGATAAACGACAGTCGCCCGCTCGTCTTCGGCCGCACCGACGGCGACCATCAGCGGAATCAAATGGTCCTCCCGCGGATGAGCCTGCCGCGCGGCCGGGGCTTGGCTCCAGTCGAGCAGCCGCTTCGCGCGCTCTGCCGGATCGGCGTGGAGCAGCGTATCTTGCAGCCATGCGTCGAAGGTCTTCGAGGCGGTCTTCGCGCCAGGCCCCCATTGCCGCAGATTGTGGTAACTCAGGCCGCTGCCGACGATCAGCACGCCTTCCTCGCGCAACGGAGCCAGCGCCCGGCCGACTGCCAGGTGTTCGGCCGGATCGTAGCCTCCTTTCAGCGACAGTTGCACCACCGGCACCTTGGCGTCCGGGTACATGATGACGAGCGGCACGAACGCGCCATGATCGAGGCCCCGCTCGGGATCGAGCCGTGCCGGCATGCCGGCGGCCCGGATCAGCTCCTGCACTCTGCGCGCGAGTTCCGGCGAGCCGGGCGCGCTGTATTCGACGTGGTAGGTATGCTTCGGAAAGCCCAAGTAGTCGTAGATCATCGGCGGGTTGGGACTCGACATCACGGTGAAGTCCCGTTCCACCCAGTGCCCCGAGATGACGAGCACGGCCTTGGGCGTGACGCCGATCTGGCGCGGCATGTCCTTCAGCGACGCTTCGAGCGCGGAAAGGACCTTGCGGAAGTCTTCCATATAGGGCCAAGGGCCCCCGCCGTGGGAAATGAAATAGGTGGGCAGCTTCATGAGAAAAATGCAGGTCAAATGGGGCGTGACGATGCAGCCGCCAACTCCCCCGGCTTTCGGAGCATCTTGTCGACCTCTCCGGCATGGCGTTCTTCGTCGGCAACCATCCGCCGCGCAAACTCTTCGAGCATAACCGAGCGGCCCTGCACCAGGCCCAGCAACTCCCTGTACAGCTTCAACGCGGCGCCTTCCGCGTCCAGCGACTCGCGCAAGATGGCGCCGATATCGTGCTTATGGCTGTCCAGCAGGGGGCCGATGCCGAGTGACGGGTATGCGCCCAGGTGGGTGATCATTTCTCCCACCGCTTGCGCGTGCACGAGCGATTCGGCGGCCTGTTCGCGCAGCCATGACACGATGGGTATGCGGCCGTAGCCGAACACCAGGAACGAGTAATGCGTGTAACGCACCACGCCAGCCAGTTCCATTTCGAGGAGTCGATTCAATACCGATACTACCTTGTCTTTGTCCAACACAGCCATTTGAGCTACCTCTCTCGCTTGCGTCCCAGGATTCACGTTATCGGTCAGGACTTACGTATTTGAAAACTCTCTTGGGCCAGGAAACTCTTGATTAGACAGAGCCGGCACCGGAAGGTTGGCGGCTTTCAGGAGATCGACATAGGCCCGCATCTATCGCGCTTTCCTGAAACTTCTTCATAGAGAACGAAGTCTGGGCGATTCGGGTCTAAGCGATAGCGAGAATCGCTTTTTCACCGGCAATACCCATGATCAGCGACACCCACGGGCAGTACTTCTGGTTCCGCTCCGAAGCTTCGCAGGCCGGAGACGGCGAATTGTCGAAATCCCATTACGCCGAGCGCGGCTTTCTTCCCGAACACGATCCCCTCACCGCGTTTCCGCAGGATTCGCCTTATGCCGTACTCGACGAGATCGGCCGCGATCTGCCGAGCCTATTGCAAGACCAGGGTTTCCGGAACTATGCGCGGGAACTAGCGATTCCTGCCTGGAAGGAGCCGGTCACCGCCGAAACCTTGCCCCGGCTTCGCCTTTATTACGTGCGGGTCGGCTTTCTCGCCTCAGCTTATGTCAACCAAGTCGGGATGGAGCCGGCCCGCATACTGCCGCGCAATATCGCCGTACCGCTGGCGAGAGCCTGCGTGCTGTTGCGGCGTCCCCCCATCTTGAGCTACGACGGCTACGCCTTGTACAACTGGAAACGCTTCGGGAAAGACCGGCCGATCCGCTTGGGGAACATCGATACGATCCAGAATTTCGTCCATATGTACGACGAACACTGGTTCATTCTGGTTCACGTGGAAATCGAGGCTATCGCCGCGGACATTCTGGCGGCGATAGCCTCGGTCAAACGGAAATTCGCTCTCGATCCGGATGCCGACATCGGCTCTGAGCTATGGCGGATCGAAGATGCCGTGCGGCGCCAAGTCGAAGTGCTTAAGCGGATTCCCGAGAAGATGGACGCGCGCCTCTATTACAAGACGTTCAGGCCCTACATCCGGTTTTTCGACACCGTGACGTATGAAGGCGTCGACCGGGAGCCGATCCGGTTCCGCGGCGAGACCGGCGCCCAGAGCAGCATCATGCCGACCCTGGTCGCGTTTCTGAAGATTCCGCATCAGCGCTCGGCTTTGACCGATCACCTGGCCGACATGCGCAACTACATGCCGGTCGAACATCGCCGGCTCATCGAGGAAGTCGAGGCCATGCCGAGCGTCCGCCACCTCCGGTACAAGGAACCCTTCAACGCCATCCTGGAGGGTATTGCCTCTTTCCGGAGGGTTCATTACGGCTGGGCGCAGGAATACATCAATCGCCGGACCGATGATCCGAGAGGAACCGGCGGCACCCCGTATATGGAATGGCTCCAGCAAATGCTTACAGAGACCGAAGCTTATCGACTTTGAGGTCGCGTTGGCAGTAAACCGAAACCCTAATTCGTCGGTCTTGAAGAATTCGATTTTTCTTTGAAATTGTAAGCTGGTTAGGTTGAGCTTTCTCCCATAACCGGGCCGATCAATGGTAGTGATATCCTTATGGATTCTCTGAGCGCGGACATCAGCCAGGCATAAAAAGCCC
>NZ_DASPLO010000140.1:0-79917 GCF_035627495.1 Methylocaldum sp. | reverse complement strand
GGGCTTTTTATGCCTGGCTGATGTCCGCGCTCAGAGAATCCATAAGGATATCACTACCATTGATCGGCCCGGTTATGGGAGAAAGCTCAACCTAACCAGCTTACAATTTCAAAGAAAAATCGAATTCTTCAAGACCGACTACTTATCTTTTATCGGGATGGACCCTAAAAATTAGTTGGACTTGGAGGAGGAACAACTACGCATCCAAAAGTCGATGCAGTTCAAGCCGAAAATTTACTATCTACGCCAAGCACAACGTGTCGCGATCAACGGTAGTCCAGTTTTCCCTTCCCAGCATTTTAAACAAAATAGTTACTCGTCCTTCTCCTGTCTCTGCCGAAACAATTGCATGTATTCCAGCCAATGGCCCTCTCTCGATAAAGACCATATCACCTTTACTGAATGCAGGTGTCGTAACTCGGTATAGACCGGAATTCTCATCCACGGTAAGTTTAAGCGAAGTGACGATATATTCGGGTACGACTGCCGGCTCTTCGCTGAAGCGAACTAAGCCGCGCGCGCCGATCGTAGATCGTATGGAACTCAAATTGTCGTGACCAAGTTTGAGATGGATGAACAGGTAGCGCGGGAATAATGGTTCTATGACCTTAACCCAGCGGCCTCCACGTCGCCGCTCTTGCTGAATGAGAGGCAGGAAAATTTCGAACCCTTGACGCTGCAGATTATACTTTGCAGTAATTTCTTTTTTAGGCTTGGTATATACCAGATACCACTGTCTAACAATATTATCCATAATAATTATTCCATATATCTTAAGCACTTACTTGAATCCGCCCACAACTTCGCATCGTTAATTTGGATTCGCGCCAAACAAATGGCCTACGAAACAGATCGTATGTCTACCAGGACGTATAGGACTTGCTATACGGCTATTGCGCCAATAGTTCGATCTCCCACATCAATTTTGTCAAAACTATTGTCAGTCAGGCACTTTTGAATACAGGGAGAGCAGGATTACGGCTTTCAAGAAGATTTCGAGGTGATAGGCGGTGCGGTGGATCTCAAGGACCGCGTAGATTTATCGGGTGGTCCGGTTACGGCGACAAACAGGTCGCACCGCAATTCGCCCTCGATCGCGGGAGGTATTTGGCATGGGTGGAAAGGAAGTCCGGCTTGGAAGTCTTGAAAGGGATGGGTGACTTGTCGGAGCGGCGGCGCCTTGAGAGATCCTGTTCTATGGCGGAGGAGAAAGCGGTTAAGCCTTGAGGCGGAGACGTAGAGATTGAGGAACTCCGATGTCACCGAAGCCTCTAAGTTTGAAAGGATTAGATTTTTGATAGGCGCATAGTCTTCCATATTTATCTGGCTCCATCCGATATTCTGGAATTCTAAGGAGATATAAGGATTGATGAGAAACTATCTGGACCGTACGAAGTAGATTTATTGTCGCGAAGCGGGTGTTTGTCGTACTAGCAGGTATGCTACCGCCCTGCAAAATACTAATTATTCCGCATCCTACGTCTCTACCAGATTTGGGGTTCCCCCCCTTTTTCTCACCCGACAGAATAATTATTGCGTTAGCTATACCAAGGCATCTATGTCCAGGTGCCGCGCAACGGAACGAATCCTACTGTCGTTCGATTACGACTGTATCACTACATTTTTAGCGTGGTCAAGTCATAATGGACGTCCTAAGAAAGCTCTGAACAACGCCAGGCCGGGTGAGAAGTACCGATCACGGTAAAATGCCGTAAAAAGGTCACTCAACGTCATACACGATCCCGCTGTTTGGCTCCGGAGCAGGATGACCGGGCCTGCCGCTTGAGGTACAGGTTGACCAGCCCGATCAAGGTAAAAGACTTGGACGGCACGTGGCCAAGTCTCGGTAGCGGACCCACTGTTCGCATCGGCGCCGACATGCACCTTCATGCCGAAATACCATTGAGTGCCTCTCTTGGTCTGATGCATCTTGAGATCACGGGCTTTCTTCCGGTTCTTCGTCGATAGCGCGGCCTGGATGAGCGTGGCGTCGACCAGCGTGCCGCCTTTAAGTAACAGCCCCTTCTGCTCCCGCACGTCATTGATCGTGTTCATCAACTTGGCAGTGCGCCTTCCACCAGTTCCAGCCCGGCAAACCGACACATCGACTCGATCTCGTAGAGCGCCTCTTCCATGCCTGGATCGGAGAGGCTGTATCACTGCTGCAGAACATAGATCTTCAGCATGGTCACAAGTGGCATCGGTTGCCCCCCGATGGGTACGGCTTTGGGATCGTGGGGCGCGATAACCGCTCAAAGCTCCGGCCAGGGGCACCACCTACTCCATCTCCGCCAGGAAGAGTTCTTAGCGAGTCTTTTTCTTCTTGGCGTCGAAACTCAGCGCGGCGAAAGTCATTTGCTTCATGGGCTCGGTTCCAAAGCAATCGATGCGGTCAGCCTATCACAGGGAATTGTTCAGAGGCTCCCTAGGTGTTTAGTCCCACAGTGTGATGGGGTAAAGTATTCTGACTTGCCTACCAAGGAGGAACTATGGGACAGGTATTACATGGAAGCGCCCCGACGACAGCGGCGGTGCGTCGAGCGATCCAGCATAGTCAAGAGAGAGTAAGCCAGCTTGCGGAGCACTACGCAATCAATCCCAAGACGGTCGCAAAGTGGAAGAGGCGAAGCTTCGTGCATGACGCGCCAATGGGACCGAAAGAGCGGCGCTCGACGGTTCTGACGTCAGGGGAGGAGACCGCCTGCGTGGCTTTCCGGAAGATGACGCTGCTGCCGCTGGACGATTGCTTATATGCGCTGCAAAGCAGTATCCCTACGCTCACGTGGTCTGCCCTGCACCGGCTGTTCCAGCGCCACGGCATCAGCCGATTGCCGGAAGTGGAAGGTGAAAAGCCTGCCAAGAAGCAGTTCAAGAAGTATCCGATCGGCTATTTCCATATCGACATTGCGGAAGTGCGTGCGGGGGAGGGCAAGCTCTATCTCTTCGTGGCTATCGACCGCACCTCCAAATTGGCCTATGCTCTCCATCCCCAAACCCCGGTTCCACACAGGCGATCGAAAACCGCTGTAGTCAATCGGTTTCACGCCGCCTTTCAGTCAGTCGGAGCGCAGTCCGATAAACCGTTTCCCGACGCGCTCCGGTAATCTTGACGGCCAAAGATACCGCCGTTTTAACCGAACATTCCTCAAGCAGAATCCGCAACACCCGCATCTCCTCGACTGTAAGCCCCTCTGCCTGACCGCCATCGGCTGCGCCCTCCAGCACCAGGACGAACTCACCTTTTCGCATATCCGGATTGCCTTCGAGAAGCAAGAGGGCTTCGCCCACTCGGGTGTCGACTATCGTTTCGAACAGCTTGGTCAGCTCTCGGGCGATAACCAATCGCCGCTTGGACGGAAAAACCGCCGCGATGTCCGCTACGCACTCGACTACGCGGTGACTGGATTCATAAAAAATCAGCGTTCTCGAATCATCCCGCAAGGCCTCTAGGCTAGCCTTGCGCGCCGACGATTTCCGAGGCAAAAATCCCTCGAAGGCAAAACGGTCGGCAGGAAGGCCAGACGCCGAAACCGCCGCGATAAGGGCGCACGGTCCGGGCACGGGAACGACTTGAATACCGGCGGCCCGGGCCGATCGCACCAAGGGAAATCCCGGATCGTTGATTAGCGGCGTTCCGGCATCCGAGATGAGGGCAATGGATTCTCCCTGTCGCAAGCGTTCGATCAACCGCGAGGAAGCGGCGTCCTCGTTATGTTCGTGGAATGCCGCCGTAGGCTTGGAAATACCGTAGTGGTCCAGGAGCGGCCGGCTGTGACGGGTATCTTCGCAGGCGA
Organism: Methylocaldum sp.; assembly: GCF_035627495.1. Taxonomy (GTDB): domain Bacteria; phylum Pseudomonadota; class Gammaproteobacteria; order Methylococcales; family Methylococcaceae; genus Methylocaldum. The sequence goes on along the minus strand of NZ_DASPLO010000140.1, from coordinate 76,123 downwards.
TAAGATCAACTCTTTGCAGGACTTCGACGGCGCGGAACGTAAAGTCCCTTAGATTGCCGATGGGTGTCGCTACTAGGTATAGTATGCCGGGCTCGGTTTGCGTCACTCTTAAATCCTCGCGTTCTCGAACGGAATCCCGCCTATGCCTCTATTTATCCGCCTCTGTATCGCTCTCCTCATGTTAACGGTAGCCGCTTGCGCCCGCGACTTCGCCAAGCGGGACGGCACGGCCGCACGCGCCTCGCAGGCGGAAAGCCTGCTCCAGACCGGAGACTATTCGGGGGCGATTAGGTTATTTCAGCAGCTTGCAGAAACTTCGGGCGATCCCGATTACTACCGGCTGAGAGCGGCCGATTCGGCGCTCCGGGCCGGCGACGGCAGAATGGCAAAACGGCTGGCCGACGCGATCGATCCCGACGAACTGGAAACCGCGGACCGACACGATTACACGCTCCTGCAAAGCCGACTCGATCTTAACGTGGGCCGGGCTCGGGAGGCGTTAGCCAAGCTCGATAGCCTATCCACAAGTCGGCTGGAATCACCGCAAAAAGCGCATTATCACACACTGCGCGCCTCCGCCTACAACCAATTGGGCAACATGCTGGAGAGCGCCCGGGAGCGGGTCAAACTCGGCCAGATGCTCACGCACCCCGATGCCGTGCAGAAAAACAATGAGGCCATTTATGACGCGCTCGCCCGGGTTCCCGAAAAAGTCCTGGCCGGCATGCAGCCGCCTCCGCCCGATGTATTGGGTGGCTGGATGAATCTGACCCAGATTATCAAAACCACGCCTCCGGCCGGATTGAACTCGGAATTGACCAAATGGCACGCTCGTTTTCCCGGACATCCCGCGGACGGCGAATTCCTGCAAGGACTTTTGCAACAGCCGGACAAGGCGACTCAAAGCATCCCTCCAGGCCAACCTCAACCTGGCGCTCCGACATCGTCGGCAGCGACGTCCTCAGCTTCGTTCATCGGCGTGATGCTGCCCTTGTCCGGCTCCTATGCTCCCGCTGCCCAAGCCCTACGCACTGGAATGATTGCGGCCTATTATGCGGATGCCAACGCGGCCAAACCACCCTTGCGATTTATCGATACCCAATCGGGGGACATCCATCAGCTATATCGGAAATTGGCTGACGACGGCGCGAAAATCATCGTAGGTCCCTTAATCAAGGAGAACGTGACTACCTTAGCCAAAACGGGAGACCTGCCCGTACCGGTCCTAGGGCTCAATCAAATCCCGGAGACCAGCAACGACCGGGTGTATCAGTTTGGCCTTACCCCGGAACACGAGGTCGAGCAAGCCGCCGGGAGCGCATGGTTCGACGGTCGCCAGAATGCGCTGGTGCTGGCTCCGGCGAATCAATTCGGTCAACGCATGATCAAGCACTTTGTGGCCTATTGGAACCAGCTCGGGGGAAAAATTCGAGCCATCAAGACTTATCCGCATCACGGCGAGGATTTCACCGCTTCGGTCAAGGAGCTTGTTGCGGCAGCGCCCACCACTACGCATGCCGAGCTTTCCACCTCGCCAATTCCGTCTGCTCCCGCCACGAAACAGGGCGCTGATTTCATCTTTCTCGTCAGCGATGTCCGCGATGCTCACCTGATTCTGCCTCAGCTCGCGTTTCATCAAGGCGATCACATTCCAGTCTATGCGACGTCTCACGTATACGGCGGTCGGGCCGACTCGCAAGCCGATCAGGATTTAAACGGCTTGATCTTCTGCGACATCCCGTGGTTACTCGATCCGTCCGAAAGCGGTCCCTTATCCGCCCAAGCACTTAAATCGCAGATTCAACAAACCCCGCCGGATTATCTGAGACTTATCGCGCTTGGAATCGATGCTTACCGCTTGCTCCCGGAGCTTGAACGGCTCAAAACCGATCCCCAGTATCGATACATGGGCACGACCGGGACGCTTTCGCTGGAGCCTGGCAACCGCATCCAACGCCAGCTCCATTGTTCCCAATTCGAGGGCGGCGTTCCGCAACCCCGGGGAATCGCACCGCTGCTGCGACCGAGTGCCGGCCCTCCGGGGTTCCGGTGAAGACGGTAAGCATGACCACTCCCGGACAGACCAAAGGGCGTATCGCCGAGGAACAGGCGCTGATTTTTTTGCAGACTCATGGCTTGCGGTTGATCGAGCGCAATTACCGCTGCCGGTATGGCGAAATCGACCTTATTATGGAAGACGGGCGCGCCATCGTCTTTGTGGAAGTTCGCTATCGCGGCAGTCTCCAGTTCGGTGGTGCGCTGGAAAGCGTGGACCGGCGCAAGCAAGCAAAGCTATTGGCCAGCGCCACCTATTTCCTCCGCGAAAAGCGGATGGACCGGCCTGCGCGTTTTGATGTGGCGGCATTGTCCCCCGCAAGCGGCGGGCTTACTGTAAAATGGGTGAAAGATGCTTTTCAGGCGGCTTAGTGAATGAATTTACAAGAACGAGTCTTTCGTCAGTTTGAGACCAGCGTTGAAACAAGCCGCGAATCGCTGGCCAGGCTCGGTGAAATCGTCGAGATTGCCGGGGTCAGACTGGCTCAGTGCTTGCTCAGCGACGGCAAAATCCTTTGTTGCGGTAACGGCGGATCGGCAGCGCAAGCGCAGCATTTTTCCTCCGAGATGCTGAACCGCTTCGAGCGGGAACGCCCCGGTTTACCCGCTATCGCACTCACTTGCGACACCTCGACCTTGACTTCGATTGCCAACGATTATCGGTTCGACGACGTTTTTGCCAAGCAAATTAGAGCGCTGGGCCACAGTAACGATCTTCTCGTCGTCTACACCACCAGCGGCAACTCCACAAGTATTTTGAGTGCAGTTACGGCAGCGCATGACCGGGACATGTCGGTGCTCGCCCTGAGCGGTCGGGATGGCGGAGCGCTGTCTCCCTTGCTGCTGGAAACCGATATCGAGATCCGTGTGCCCTCTGAAACTACGGCCCGGATACAGGAAGTCCATCTGCTTATCACGCACTGCCTGTGCGATTTGATCGATCACCAATTGTTCGGGGACTGACTCCTTGGCTTTATCCAGCGCCTTTCTGAACCGGTTGGCGCAAATCTTCCCATCCGGATCGCTTTACACGGACCCCGCCGATTGCTGGGCCTACGGCTACGACAACAGCCGTCGCCAAGCCTTGCCGGAGGCGGTCGTTTTCCCCACCAGCCACGCCCAGACGGTCGAACTGGCCCGCTTGTGCAACGAACATCGGGTGTCTTTGACGGCACGAGGCCGCGGCACCGGCACGACCGGCGCGACGGTACCTTTACAGGGCGGCGTGGTGGCTTCGTTCGAACGCATGAACCGGGTTCACGAGTTTTCGCCCGGCAACCGCTTCATCGTGGTCGAACCGGGCCTAACCAATCAGGCCCTACAAGACATCCTAAAGCCGCACGGCTTTTTCTGGCCGCCCGACCCGACCAGCGCCGCGTTTTGCAGCATAGGCGGAAATCTTGCCTACAATTCCGCCGGCCCCCGCGCGGTGAAATACGGTACTCCTCGCGAGAACACCCTCGCGTTGCGGGTCGTCACCGGCCAAGGAACGGAGATCCGTACCGGTGTGCTCACCACCAAAGGTGTCGTCGGGTATGACCTGACCCGGCTGCTATTAGGCTCTGAAGGTACGCTTGCGCTGATTACCGAGGCGACGCTCAAGCTGACGCCACTGCCTGAAGCCAAAACTACGATGCGGGCGATCTATGCCGACGTGGACAATGCCACGGCGGCCATTACCCGCATCATGGCGCAACCCGCCATTCCTTGCGCCCTCGAATTCATCGACGGAAATGCAATCGAGCTGATTCGCCGTTATTCTCGCGCCGATCTACCGGAGCATGCGGGCGCCTTGTTGATGATCGAAGTGGACGGATTCGCCGAAGGCATGGCCGTTCAGGTTGAGAGCGTGCGGCGAGCCGCTCAAAACGAGGGACTTTTGGAGTTTCGCGTCGCGGAAACCGCCGATGAAGTGGAAGCCTTATGGCAAACGCGTAAGGCCTTGTCGCCAGCCCTGCGCAAGGTCGCACCGAAGAAAATCAACGAAGACGTGGTGGTGCCCGTCACCGAGTTGCCTAAGCTGATTTCCGGTTTGAATGAGCTATCGCAGCGCTATGGTCTGCCAATAGTCAATTTCGGCCACGCGGGCAACGGAAATATTCACGTCAACCTGCTGTTCGATCCCGCCAAACCCGGCGAAAACGAAAAAGCCCATGAGTGCTTGAGTGAGATTTTTTCGTTAGTGCTGCGACTTCGAGGGACCTTGTCCGGCGAGCACGGAGTCGGCCTCGAGAAGCGGGATTACGTCGATCGGGAGATCGACAGCAGCGCCTTGGAATTGATGCGCGCCATCAAGCGCCAGTTCGATCCGAATGGCATCTTGAATCCCGACAAGATGCTGCCGTTAGCCGATTAACCTCGAACGCTCAGCCGGTAATCACGATTCGCATCGACAAATCGATTGCACGGACGTTCTTGGTCAAAGCACCGACCGAAATATAATCCACCCCCGTTTCGGCGATCTGCCGGACGGTATCCAAGGTCACATTGCCGGATACCTCAAGCTTCGCGCGACCTGCGGTTATAGTCACCGCCTCCCGCATCATAGCAAGGGTGAAATTATCTAGAAGAATCCGCTCGGCACCGGCTGCCAGCGCTTGTTTCAGTTCTTCCGGATTCTCCACCTCCACTTCGATGGGCACGCTCGCGCCCAAGGCTTTCGCGGCATGTACGGCTTTTTCGATGGATCCGCAAGCTAAGATATGATTTTCCTTGATTAAAATGCCGTCATAAAGTCCTAGCCGGTGGTTATGACAGCCACCGCAGCGGACGGCATATTTCTGCGCCTTGCGCAGGCCGGGAATGGTCTTGCGGGTATCCAGTACCTTCGCTCCGGTGCCTTCCACAGCTTTGGCATAGTCGAGCGCCAAGGTAGCGGTACCCGAGAGAGTTTGCAGGAGATTGAGCGCCGTTCGCTCGCCGGTTAGAAGCGCCCGGGCGGGGCCTTGCATCGTGCACAGCTCGGCGCCCGCCTCGACCTGGGTACTCTCGGCCATCTGCCAATCGACTTGGACCGAGGCATCGAGTCGGGCGAAAACGGTGGCGAACCAAGCCTGTCCGCACAGCACCATGGGTTCGCGGGTTATCACCCTCGCAATCGCCGCCGCGTTCGCGGGAACGGTCAAAGCGGTCAAATCGCCCGGACCGACATCCTCTTCTAGGAAACGGTCGATTTCACTTAAATCGAGCTGGTGCATCGCATGTCCCGCCGCTTCGCCGCTACCGCCACAAGCCTTCACTCTTGAGAGCCTCGCGCAAACGCTCGACCCGCCGGCGGTTGACGCCCAAGTCCCAGTAGCCGACGCGGGAAGCGGAGCGAACATGCACGAGGTGCTCCTCCGGAATGATCTGGAATTCCAAGTCGTCCACGAATCGGAATATCCGACTCGTCGCCTCGGCGCGGAGATACCAGCGCCCCCTGTCCTCCTCGACGATCCGGGTACGGGATTCCGCCTCCACAGCCCGTTTGAGCGCCTCCCAGGCCTTATCAGGCGCGACATCCATATGAAATGGACTCACGTAATGATCCTGGTCTTGAGCGATGCTGGACACGCAATTGGGACTCGACGGACAGTCAGAAATCTTCACCGCAGCCATAGAAACTCCTCCTCCCAACGCTACAGCCGCGCTGATAAGCAGAACGACTTTAGCGTTCCGCTTTGCTTTGCCGCGCATCAGGCAAAACTCGACTTGTGGCCATGGAATCCGTGGGTATCGGCATGGACTTCAGCTTCTTCACATCTGCCGCATAGAGCTTACGCTCCTCGGCGGACATTGGGAGCAGCCCTAATGACACAAGATACCCTTTCTCACCCCAAGCTTTATCGCTGGTAAATTCGGAAATGTATTGCTTTAGTCCCTTAACTTTATCGACGCGACTCCCCTTGATATAGAAAAATAAAGGTCGGGTGATGGGGTAACGATTCGCCGCAATGCTCTCGGCATTCGGAACGACTCCGTCGATACGGGCCGCATTCAGCCGGCCGGTGTTGTTGGCGTATTGGATGTAAGGAACAAAACCGACCACGCCGGGGCTCTTCGCTAACATACCCACAACCGTCTCTCCGCTTTCTTCGACATAGGCCCCATCGGTCCTGGCGGTGAAGCAGGTTTCCTTGTACTTAGCCTTCTGCGTCTCCTTCCAAGCAGCAATAAAGGGAAAACTCTCACACCCCGCCTTGGACACAGACTCCTCAAACAGTTCTCGTATCCCGGAACCGAACGGTGGAGCAATGACCTCAATCTTTGTGTCGGGAAGCGAAGGATTAATCTCCTTCCAGGTCTTATAGGGATTCGGCACGAGCGTGTCGCAATTTTTGCATTTGGGGTCGGGCACTTTTTTCCCCAAAGCCAGGAATAGCTCTTTGCGGGTAATATCCAGTGCCGGCCCCTTCTTTGAGTACGCGAGCACGATGCCGCCGTAGCCGATCTTCACTTCGACGATGTCCTTTACGCCTGACGCCTCACAGGCCTCGAACTCCGTTTTTTTCATGGGCCTGGAGGCATTGACGATATCGGGAGACTCGCCGCTTTCGGGTTCGCAAAACAACTGGATTCCGCCGCTGGTGCTGTTCGATTCAACCCATGGCCGCTTGATCTTTCCGGACTTGCCGACTCGGTCGGCCACCGCATCCGCAAACGGTCTTACGGTATTCGAGCCGTTGATATGCGCAAAGCCACGCGCTTCTGCAGCCGATAGAGGCTGCACCATCAGAGGCGCTGCAAGCAACGCAGCGAAGAAAATAGAATGCTTATTCACAATTTACCTGCGGATGAGTTGCACGAGGAATGAGCTTGCATAGCAGCCCAGCTCCAGAACATTTTATTATTAAACGAGCAAAAAAAACCCGCTCGTATGAGCGGGTTTTTTCGTTAACGCCGATTTCTACCAAGCAACCAAGTTGCTTAGAATCGCGGCGTATTATTCACCCATAAAGATCAACTGCACGCGACGGTTTCTCTCCCGGCCGGCTTCCGTGCTGTTATCGGCAATCGGATAATCCTCGCCGTAACCTTTCGCATACAGCTTGTTCTTCAAGCCTGCGGACTTCAGGTAATCGGCCACCGCCTGAGCGCGACGCTGAGAAAGCTTCATGTTGTACTGAGAACTTCCTTCGCTGCTGGCGTGTCCCTGAACTTCGATGTCGCGCAATTCGTTTGAAGCAACGAGCTGCTCTACAACACCATCCAAAATGCTTTTCGCGTTCTCGGTGAGATCGGCCGAGTTGTACTTAAAGTTGACGCCTTTGAGCTCGATTCTGATCGGGCAGCCCTGATCATCGACTTGCGAGCCCGTCATGGTGCCGGGACACTTGTCGTCACAGTCGTTTACGCCGTCACGATCCGAATCGCGGGCAGCGCAGTCATCCGCAGGTGCCGGAGTGGGTGCCTCGGCCACAGCTCTCGGCTTTTCGCCAAAGGGAACAACAAAGCCAAGATTGACGACCATATCATGGAAGTCGTCTTCGGCCGGATATACTCCGCCTTTTCCTTCGTAAACGTACCGATAGCGGACGTCGCCGCGGAGCAGGAAGTTATCATGCAACTCGTAAGTCGCACCGACGCCGGCTTCGCCGATGACCGATGCGCCACTCCGACCGGCCGCGCTGGTGTTCATACCACCCGCACCAATGACTGCATACGGCGAGAAAACATCGCGCATGAAATAGTACTGCAAGTCGACAGTGCCGCCGGTAAGATCGCCGTTATAACCATTACCGTTCAGATGCTGCCAAAAGCCCCTGACCTCGACGTTGAAATATTCGTTGATGATCTTACCGATCCCCAAGCCAGCACCCCAATCGTCTTTCGCATTGCGGTCGCCGCCCGGATTGAAGTACGTGCCGAACGGGGCGACATACCACCGATCATCCATAAAATGGTCGTCAAAATGCTCGTCGGCCTGTACCGCAGTAGCCGCGATACCTGCAATGCCTAAGGCAATTAGAATTTTTCTTAACATCTCCATCTCCCTGTAGCTGGAATACCAACAAGATTTGAAAACTTGCAACAAAATTAATCTTAGCCGTGGATTTGCCAAGACGCAACTAAATTTGCGAGAAATTCAAACTCCGTCCTAAAACTGTTTTGTGAAGATGAAAGTTAGTTCCGTTTTCGCCATGTCTTCGGTTACCGGGATATATCCACTTTGCCGAACGATTTGCTGCCCTTTCCCGGATAGCACAAATCGGACGAAATCTGCTTGCTCCTCTGTCAGCGACCTATCCGGACGTTTATTGATGTAAATATGTAAAAACCGCGTCAGCGGGTAGGCGCCGTTGACGGTATTGCGCTCAGTTGGTACAACAAAAGGCATCTTCGCCTCCACAGCTAAAGGCACCGTTTTCACCGACTTAGTTGACGCACCGCCGCGTCCATAACCGATCGCATTCAAGGCCCCATTCACAGCACGAACAACGGAGGCTGAATCAGGCTGCGTTCGAACGAAATTACTCAATTCGCCTCCGCATAGAGCTTGCTCTCTAAAATAATCGTGCACATCGCTAGCAGGGCCGACACCTAATATTTGTAATGGCCGTGCTCGCCACTCTCCCGTCAAGCCTAATAAGCCCCAGGTGGCCGCCTGCTGCACATCCTTACATCTTGGCGATGACGAGAAAACGGAGCCGACCTGAGCGAGAGTCATGCCTCGGATCGGGTTATCCCGGTGCACGAAAATAGCTACAGTGTCGAGAGCGACACGAATCGGCGTGGGCTTGTAACCGTACTTTTTTGCAAAGACACCGATTGCTTCAGGGTTCAACCGGTATCCAACGTACATCAGATTGCCATGCGTCTCGTCGAACGCGGCTGGCGAAGCGAACGAGCCGATCGGACGCAAGAGAATAGCGGCCCCGGCATGATCCCGCTGAAACGCATCGGTCCAATGCCTAATCAACTCGCCGAGATCACTCGACGCGAACTCATCGCTTGCCATACCGGCCTCACCACCGGCCGCCAGCCCCCCCGATGATTGCGGTAGAACAACCGCGTCGACTTTCCCAGTTAAAAGCAGGGCGATTATGAAAAGATGCAGCCCGCACCCTATCAAACTCGAAAACCAACGGCTCCACTGTCGGCAAAAATCGAAACGGACAGACCCGCCATCCGGACCGCCCATCTGCGATCCGGCGTCAGAGTCCCTGAGCAAGCTTGGCATCGACCTGGGAAGCGCCCCGCACGACTCGCTCTTCGGGGAAGCAACAGCTGAAACAACTGCCTCGCCCGAGAGCGCTCATGATTTTGAGCTCGGCGCCGTGCCGGGAAAGAGCATGCTTGACGATGGCCAATCCCAGCCCGGAGCCACCTTTATTTTTGCATCCATCAACGGCCACACGGTAAAACCGCTCGGTAAGCCGTGGAATATGGTGTTGCGCAATTCCAGGCCCCGTATCCTCGACGTCCAATCTCGTGCCCTTGCCGTCATCACGCCAGCGCACGACAACCCGACCGGCAGGCGGCGTATATTTCACCGCATTGAGGATCAGGTTTGAAAATGCGCTGTGCAATTCCTGCTCGGCACCCAATAAATCGGCGTCGGTTTCAAGAACCAGCTCGATGGTGGGACGCTCTTCAGTCAGGAGTTCGGCCTCATTGCAAATGTTTTTCAGCATGGCCGGCACGTCAACCCGCTTCTGCACCACCTGGTGTGCCGCCGACTCCAGTCGCGTCAAAGAAAGGAGGCCGTCGACCAAGCTCTCCATCCGAATAGTCTGTTCTTCCATGCGCCGAAACACTTTCAGGTAAGACTCCGACATCGGCTTGTCCGCATTGCTTAGGGTCTCCAGATAACCTTTCAAAACCGTCAGCGGCGTACGAAGCTCATGAGACACGTTTGCCACGAAATCACTGCGCACGCGCTCCATAAAGCGCAGCTGCGTCACGTCCTGGGCAACCAAAAGGCGCAGATCTTCCCCGTAGGGCACAATGCGAATTTCCAGCTGGATGTTGTCGGCGAGCGGGGATGGAATACTGACCGTCGAGCGATAATCGGCATTCTGCATGTAATGGCTGAACTTGGGATAACGCAACAGATTGCCGATCTGCTGCCCGATATCGCCGCGGCGCAGACCCAACAGGCGCTCGGCCGCCTCATTGAACCAATCGATTTCATCCCGCGGCCCCAGCACCACGGTTGCGTCCGGTAACGCCGCCGTAGCCGTCCGGAAGCGCTCCAGCATCCGAATAAGCTGTTTTTTGCGTCGTTTATTGCGCCGCCTTAGCCGGAAAATGAGGTAATAGATTTCTTCCCAGACGCCATCGCCCTGCGGCGGTTGACCTGATCTGCCACTGTGCAGCCAAACGAGCAGCCGGTTTGCGTAAAAAAGATGTCTCGCCAGATACGCCAGCAAACAAAACCAGAGCGCAATAACGAAACTGTTGAGGACCTTACCGAGAAAAGCGCCCACCAAGAGCGCTAAGAAAATGAAGGAGAATTCCGATCGCCAGGGGCTGGACATGAATTAGGCTTGCTCAGAGATTGTGAAAAAACCGTCGCGAGCGGTTCGAATCCGCGCCGACAAATCGGCAGGACAGCCGATTTGCACAGCAGAACTGCCCAGCGGGTGCCGCACAGGGAGTGTGCGGCATGAAAAGCGCAGGCGTACGGCCCTCTCCCAAAAAGGGAGAGGGAGATTTAAAGAATCGCTTACGCGATGCTTGAGTTAGATCGGGTACGTTGAGCAGGCGCGGACTCGAACCGCGCAGTAGGTTTTTCACAAGCTCTCAGAAAAACGATATCCGAAGCCGCGTACCGTTTGGATGATCTCCTCGCGATCATGTTCCGCCAGAATCTTGCGCAACCGCCGAATGTGGACATCGACGGTACGCTCCTCGATGAACGAACTACGGCCCCAAACCTGGTCGAGCAACTGGCCGCGGCTGTAGACCTTGTCGGGATGGGTGAGGAAAAACTCCAACAATCGGTACTCGGTCGGACTCAAGACAACATGGCTGTCGGCGATGCTGACTCGGTGCTCGTCGGTGTCCAACACGATTCCGCCGATTTCGATCCTCCCCCCTTTGCCGTACTTGCTGCTCCGCCGTAGCACGGCTTTGATCCGCGCCATCAATTCGCGGGGCGAAAACGGCTTAGTGACATAATCGTCCGCGCCGACATCCAAGCCCCGAATTTTATCTTCCTCCTCACCACGAGCGGTAATCATAATGATGGGGATTTCGCCGTAATGCTTGTCCTTTTTGAGGCGGCGCGCCCATTCGACCCCGCTCAAACCAGGCAACATCCAGTCCAATAAAATCAGATCGGGAATCAAGTCGTTCAAGGCCGATTGCGCCTGGTGGGTATCCGCAACGGCTTGGACGGCAAACTCGGCCTGCTCCAGCACCATTCCGAGCATTTCACGAATGGCGTCTTCATCTTCGACGACAAGCACATTGATCGCAGACATTCTCGATTCTCGCTATTTCGGATAATCGCTCAATGTACGTTGCAAATGTGACCTTTATGTGACGCTCTATAGGGGCCACAGTACCGATAATTACCAAATATCTCTTGCTGAGATCCGGCGCTATTCATAATGCTTCATCAAAGAGATTTCATGGCCATAGCGATTGACCCTTCGTCGAGAAATACCTTCGGTTTCCGTAGGTATCGGAACTGTTCCAGAGTTGCGCAAGACTGAGCAAGGCCAAAATGAAAAAGCAGATCAAAACCCAGGCGGGCATACTTAGTCCGAGCAGCGTCCAATCCACTTTGGCGCAGTCGCCGGTCCCGTTCAACATCGCCTTGAGAGTTTCGCCCAAGGGAAAATACTGAAACATGTATTCAAGTCCCGGACCGCAGGCCGGCACCTCCTCCGGCGGCAAATGCTGCAACCAAACATGCCGAGCCGAAATACTCCCGCCCAGCACCGCGGTGACAAAACCCAAAATAGCGTAAACCTTAACGCCGGAACCTCTCGGATTGTGCAGCACGGCTATCAGCATCACCAATCCAACGGCGAAGATCATGATGCGTTGAGACACGCAAAGCGGGCAAGGCTCCAACCCGCCGGAGAATTGAAAATAAAGGGCCGCCGCCAGCAGCCCGACACAAAACAAGAAACCGGCGAGAAAATAAAGTCTAGGTTTGAAAACCATGTGAAATCCAAAAAGTTAGGAAGCTTTTGGCCATGAAAGGACTGCGGATATCCCATACCAAGTCGACCGAATCGCTCAATCCTCGATCCGAAATCCGACCTTTAATATCACTTGATAATGGGCGATTTTGCCCTCGGCAATCTGACCCCGCATTTCGACGACTTCGAACCAGTCCAGGTGATTGATGGTTTTCGACGCTTTTTCTATCGCGTTCCGAATGGCCTCGTCCGTCCCGTGCGGCGAGGTGCCGACGATTTCGATAAGCTTGTAGACACGATCCGTCATAGGTATTACTCCTTACAGGTTTAGGAAAGTGCAAGATATCAAGAAGCGACGCCACCCGTCTTCGGAATCAGCGGTTTTTCGGGATTGGCAATGGAAGATCCCGACTCGGCGTCGGCTGATTTCTCGTACCACAGATCATGATGCTGAATCGCCCAGCTCTTGTCGACCTTACCGGTCACCATACCTTCAAGAGCCCCTTCCGTGCCGATGGTGCCGATATAGATGTGTCCTACCGCCCCCGCCATCAAAACGAATGCGAAAAAAACGTGAATCAGATGCGAACCTTGCAGAAGCCAGCGTTCCTGACCGAAATTGGGAAAATCCAGCAACAGACCGCTCACACTCACAGCTAGTCCGCCGACCGCCAATAGCCAGAACCACATTTTTTCGCCAGCATTCATGCGCCCGGCGGACGGGTGACGATCGCCGACCATCCCTCCGAGGGCTTTAAACCATTCGATATCGATTCGATCCGGAAGATTGTCTTTCGCCCATGAAACGATCATGAGCACCAAGCCAACGATGAACAGCGGGCCGATGAAATTGTGCAGCAGCTTGGCGATCTCGGCATAGGCGGAAAAGGCTTCGCGCCCTAGCACCGGGATAAGCAGCGCACGGCCGTAGAGCAAACTCAGCCCAGTGATCGCCAGGAAAACGAATAACAGGGCTGTATACCAATGCAGGATGCGCTCGGCGAACGTCCAGCGCATCACAGTTTCTCCGGACCGGGGATGGTTGAGCTTTACCTGGCCGCGCCAAAGATAAAACGATCCGATCGCGAAAACCACCAATCCCAAAAAGACTCCGCCGTAAGTCGCAAGGGGACCGTTCCGAAGCTGCCGCCAATTCTGCCCGCCGCCTTGTATCAGAACACTGGTTTCTTGACCCTTGACTGCCGTATAACCCTGCCCCCCTTCCCGCACCTGCCGCCAATAGCCAGACTTGGGATTCGCCACCGACCCGGTCTCATGCAGTTCGTGTTTCTCGCCTTCGTGGGCTTGAAGCGACCCGGATGCCAAGGGCAAAAGCAGCATGAACGCCACAGCCAGCAGAATTCGCCAAAGAGTCGTTCTTTCAACCTGAGCCATCATGTCTAGCGATCACTCTGTACCGTCTCGAAACGCAGTTTCAGCTGTTCCCGCCGATAGCCTGGATCGCCCACATGGCGATCATCCTTGCCTTTATACTTGTGTGCCTCGTGCAAAGTCACGTCCGAGCCTTCGTAGCAGCCGGACAATACCGGAACGATTAGCAACAGCAGGCAAACCCATCGCATTTCACTCACCCATCCTTGTAAGCCGCATCCCAACCCCACGGTTTCCCCTGGTGCCGGCGCTGTAAATCCGGGTTGTCGCTGTCGGCGCGGCGAACCACCCTTTCGCGGAAGATATCGGCCACCATGTCCGCATCGCCGGCAAGCAGGGCCTTAGTCGAGCACATTTCGGCGCAGAGGGGGAGCTTGCCTTCGGCCAGGCGGTTCCTGCCGTACTTCTTGAATTCCTCCTCGGAATGATCCTCTTCGGGGCCGCCGGCGCAGAACGTGCACTTGTCCATCTTGCCGCGCGCGCCAAAAGCGCCGTCTTGCGGGTATTGCGGAGCGCCGAACGGACACGCATAGAAGCAGTAACCGCAACCGATGCACAAGTCCTTGTCGTGCAGCACGACGCCGTCCTCGGTAGTGTAAAAACAGTCCACCGGGCAGACCGCCTGACAAGGCGCATCGGAACAATGCATACACGCCACGGAAATGGTTTTCTCTCCGGGCAATCCGTCGTCTATCGTGACCACCCGACGACGATTGACGCCCCAAGGGACCTCGTGCTCATTCTTGCAAGCGGTGACGCAGGCGTTGCATTCGATGCAGCGTTCTTCGTCGCAGAGAAACTTCATTCGGGCCATAGTTCAACCGTGCTTAGATATAACGAGACTTGCTCTTTGGAATCATGGTCGGCCTTAGACTACGTCCATAACTCGGCCAGGGAAAAGGTGACGGCATCGAAGGGCGGCAGACACACGGGGTCCTCGTCTTTCAGCGTACCCAGTAGCACCCAATAGCCCTCGCGCAGTTCGAACGCTTCCAAAGTCCGCTCTAGCGGATCGACCAGCCAGGCATGAGCCACGCCGTAGCGGGCATACAGGGGCAGCTTGATGGCGCGATCCTTTTTCTCGATGCCGGGCGAAAGGATTTCGCACACCCAATCGGGCACTACTTCGAAGCGATGATCTCTCGGAATCTCGGGCATGCGCTCGCGCCGCCAGCCCGCCAGATCAGGCACCGCGACCTCGGTATCTCGGACGAAGTGGACCTCTGGTTCCACCAGAATCCACCAGCCTCCGGGGCCGCCTCTTCCCTTATGGAAAGGGCCGCCCAATTCGATGTTGAGCCCGGACTCGGCTAGTCCATGCGGCCCGGCCGGACGAGGCTGGGTATATAACTCGCCATTGAGGATCTCCCCGACCAAGTTTTCCGGCAAGGCGAGCAAGGCGTCGTAGAGCGATGGAGTCGACGGCTGTTGCGCGGACTTCATCTCCTTATCTCCTTATCTCCTTATCTCCTTATCTCCTTATCTATACTCGACCGGATGCTCGCTCGCTGATCAAATCCGGCTCTATCCGGCACAGCGAAACCTTGGTCTCCTGCATCGCCGTCACCGAATCATAGCCGTAGGTAAACACGAGGTTGCAGGATTCGCCCAGCACGTACGGCGCGGCGCCTTCCGGGTATTTGGCCCGCAAATCCCGCCCCTCGTAATGCCCGCCGAAATGGAACGGCATGAAGACCACGCCCGGCCGGACTCGCTCGGTGACGAAAGCCATGACTCTAATGCGCCCGCCTTCGGGACCGGCGACCCAGACCTGTTCGCCGTGCCGCACGCCGGCATTGTTGGCGTCGCGCGGGTTGATTTCCACAAACATCTCCTGCTGCAACTCAGCCAGCCAGGGATTGGAGCGGGTTTCGTCCCCGCCGCCTTCGTATTCGACCAAGCGTCCCGAGGTCATGATCAGCGGGAAATCGTTGCTGAAATCCTGCTGCTGGATCGAGGCGTAACGAGTCGGCAAGCGCCAGAAGCGCTTGCGGTCTTCGTAGGTCGGGTATTGCTGCACCAGATCGCGGCGCGGCGTGTACAACGGCTCGCGGTGGATCGGCACCGGATCGGGGAAATTCCAGACGATGCAGCGCGCCTTGGCATTGCCGTAAGGGGCACAGCCATGCTGGATGGCTACTCTTATGATGCCGCCGGAGGGATCGGTCTTCCAATTCTTGCCCTCGGCTTGGGCTTTTTCGGCCGCGGTGAGATCGTTCCACCAGTTCAGCTTCTTGAGGAGATCGGCGCTGAACTCGGGATAGCCGTCCTGGATTTCCGAGCCCTTGCTGAAAGATCCCTTCGCCAAAAGGCTTTGCCCCTGGTATTCGGTGCCAAAGCGGGCGCGGAACGGAGAGCCCCCTTCCGCTATCGTTTTGCTGGTGTCGTAGAGGATATGCGAGCCGGGATGCTTCATTTCCGGCGTACCCCAGCAGGGCCAGGGGAGGCCGTAATATTCGCCGTCGCAGGGGCCGCCCTGGCCCTTCAAATTCGTGGTGTGGAAGGTGTGCCAGTTCTCCTGGTGCGCTTTAAGCCGCTCCGGGCTTTGGCCAGTATAGCCCGCCGCCCACGCGCCGCGGTTGATCTCCCGCAGGATGTCCTCGATCAGCGGTGTGTCGTTCTCCACTTCGATGTTTTTGGTCAGTTCCTTTTCGAACCCGAACTTGCGGGCGAACTGGTACATGATCGTGTGGTCCGGCCGCGACTCGAACAGAGGCTCGATGATTTGGCTTCGCCATTGGATCGAGCGATTGGACGAGGTGAGCGAGCCGTAAGTCTCGAACTGCGTGCAAGCCGGCAGCAGGTAGACATTGTCCTTGCGGTCGTGCATCACGGCCGTGACGGTCGGATACGGGTCGATCACGGCCAAAACGTCCAGCTTCTCCATCGCGGCTTTCATCTCGGGGCCGCGCACCTGGCTGTTGGGCGCATGGCCCCAGAACACCATCGCCTTGAGGGGATTCCGCTGCGAAATGTTCTCGTTCGTCTCCAAAACGCCGTCCACCCACCGGGAGACCGGGATACCGTTGTTGAACATGGGTTTGACCGTCTTGCCGGCGCCGTACTCGCTCTGGTCGAAACGGCCGGCCAGCCAGTCGAAATCGATGCCCCACACTTTCGCCCAGTGCCGCCAGGCGTCCTCGCTCAAACCATAATAAGCCGGCAGGCTCTCGGCGTTCGGGCCTACGTCCGTAGCGCCTTGCACGTTGTCGTGGCCACGGAACACGTTGGTCCCGCCGCCTTCCACGCCCATGTTGCCGAGCGCGAGCTGAAAGATGCAGTAAGCGCGGGTGTTGTTGTTGCCGACCGTGTGCTGCGTCCCGCCCATGCACCAGATGAAGGTGCCGGGCCGGTTTTGCGCCATGATCCGAGCCGCTTTATGCGCCAGTTCTTCCGGCACTCCGGTGACCCGCTCGACTTCCGCCGGATTCCATTTGGCGACTTCCTTGCGGACGTCGTCCATGCCGAACACCCGCTGTTCGATAAAAGTCTTGTCTTCCCAGCCGTTCTGGACGACGTGCCACAAAAGGCCCCAAATGAACGGCACGTCGGTTCCGGGCCGGATGCGGATGTGCAAATCCGCATGAGCCGCGGTGCGGGTAAAGCGCGGATCGACCACGATCAGCGGCGCGCCGCGTTCCTTGGCACGGAAGATATGCTGCATCGAAACCGGATGCGCCTCCGCCGGATTGCCGCCGATGATGAAAATCGCCTTGGCGTTGTGGATGTCGTTGTAGGAATTGGTCATCGCCCCAAAGCCCCAGGTGTTGGCGACGCCGGCGACCGTGGTCGAATGGCAGATGCGAGCCTGATGGTCGATATTGTTGGAGCCCCACAAGGCCGCGAATTTCCGCAGTAGATAAGCCTGCTCATTGTTGTGTTTGGAAGACCCGAGCCAGTAAACCGAATCGGGACCGTATTGCTCGCGGATAGCAGCCAGCTTGTCTCCCAGTTCGTCAATGGCCTGATTCCAGCCGATGCGCTGCCACTTTCCGTCGACCAGCTTCATGGGATACTTGAGCCGCTTCTCGCCATGGCCGTGTTCGCGTACCGACGCGCCTTTGGCGCAGTGCGCCCCCAGGTTGAAAGGATGGTCGAAAGCCGGCTCCTGGCCGATCCACACGCCGTTCTGCACCTCGGCGATAACCCCGCAGCCCACCGAGCAATGGGTACAAACGCTCTTCACCCTTTTAAGCTCGCCAGTCGGCTGCGCAGAAGTGGGTGCGGCTGTCGCGTCGACCTTTTTCATCATCGACAAAGGCACCGCTCCGGCCAAGGCCACGCCGCCTGCAGAAAGCCCCGAACGACGGAGAAATTCGCGCCGGTCGATACCGTGACCCGAAGTTTGTGCCGTGGAGAATGCATCGGCTCCAGGAAGAGGCCGTTTGAACAGTTTCATGATCGATTCTTAAGAAAGTTTTGAAAAAGCCCTCTCCCTCTGGGAGAGGGTTGGGTGAGGGCCTTTTGCGTCAGACAATTACCCAAGTCAGTTACTCCAATCGCAAACGGTTGCTTTAATCGCAACTCTTCCGAACGGAGAGTTAATCAGAGCCTCCTTAAGAGAAGTGGACCGAAACACACCGCGCTCAAAACCGCGCCGCATCATAATAGGCGCGGACATGCTCGGTCTCCCGGTACCCTTTCTTGCCGGATTCGACAACGGGATTTTGCGATGCCCCGATTGGCTCCGCACGAGCGGCACGCTGCAAGGCAGCCGAGCCAAACAGCCCTCCAGCCAAAGCCATCATTTTCCGGATGAAACTTCGGCGAGCTTCGGGCACGGGAGGAGGGTTTGAATCGCTCATGAAAAAGCCTCAAAGACAGCCGTAAACAATTGCGTCAATTAAACAATTTGCGGCACACCGGGTCAAATTCCGAGCTTGCTTGTCAAGTATTTTCGCCGTTGCAGAACGAGTCTTGATCGAACTCGGCTCAACTGGGCAAAACCAAGTATCGTTTCCGCCCGGCAGAAACTCGAAACATCTCAGCTTTCCCCTCCTGCTGCCGGTCAGGGCCGGCATTGAAAATTTGTGTCCCTCATATCCGTGAGCAGCGACGTACGCCAGCCGAAAGCTTTCGACGAGAGCCGAAAAAAGAGAGCCAAGTTTGCTTGGCATTTTCTCTTGCTATGGCATGTTCCCTCCTGATTGTCGGTATCTAGCCGAAGAGTGCAGGTCAACATCATGGATCAGAAGGTCCCTCTTAGGGATAATCACCGGTCCGTTAAGCCACGAGCCAGTTTTTAATTTTCCCTGTTCCACGAATCGGCCATGCTTATCATGCCCTCGACCATACCTTCGGCCCACCCTGTACACAGGCCAATAAACAACATGAATGCAATATGCTCATCAGTTCCTTAATCGTGCTTTTTTCTGAATGTAAGAAAGGTGTCATATAGCTATTCGTTAGCTGCATCGACAACCTGATGAATATTTCTTATGACTAAAACCTTGAACGAGACTCGAACCTTTTTAAAAGAACTCTACCAAGCGGATCAACGGCCCTGGGTGGTGGCCTATTCTGGAGGGAAAGATTCGACGCTGTTGCTTCAGCTAATCTGCGAGTTCTTGCTGAGTTTACCTTTGCGCGAAAAACAGATATTTGTGCTTTCAACGGATACACGGGTAGAGGCCCCAAAAGTAGCGCGTTATGTGGCGGATAATTTGGTCCGTATTGAATCCTGGGCGCAGGCTCAATCATTGCCAATCTCCGTTCGCCTGGAACAGCCAAGTGCTCGGGAAAGCTACTGGGCCAAATTGATCGGTAAAGGATATCCGCCTCCCAGCCGCTGGTTCCGTTGGTGCACCAGCAATCTGAAAATCAAGCCCGCCCGCCGGGTAATCGAAACGATTGGCCGAAATTACGGCAGCGTCATTCTATTATTGGGTACTCGGTTGGACGAAAGCACGCAGAGACGTAACGCCATGACATCTCGGGAGCTCAATGCTCGTGGTCTCAATCCACATCATGAAATTCCCAATGCCTTGGTTGCTACGCCTATTTCCGCCTGGAGTACAGACGATGTATGGGAGTATCTGGCCACTACTCCACCACCTTGGAATGGCGATCATGGTGAATTGATCCGCCTGTATCGCCAAGCCGCAGGGGGTGAATGTCCGGTAGTGCTTGATTTGAATACACCCTCCTGTGGCGGAAGCCGTTTCGGCTGCTGGACGTGTACCGTGGTTAAGGAGGACAAGTCCATGCAGGGGTTTATTCAGACAGGCGACGAACAGCTTGTGCCCCTGTTTGAATTCCGCAACAATCTGGCCGCCTATCGTGATACACCCGGTATGCGCAGTAAGGTAAAGCGGGACGGCACTCCCCGCCCCGGCCCATTTACTCCGGAAGCGCGCCAGCAGTTATTGCGGGAGGTGTTGGATCTGGAAAAAAAGATCGGCCAAACCATTATCTCTGACGATGAATTAGCGGTAATTCAATCGCAATGGTCCGAGGATTTCGATTTCTCGGAAACCACCTACAAAATTGCCCATGAATACGGGAGGGATGTGCCTATGGAGATTGCCCGCCGTTCGACCGGTTTGGCTGATGAAGACCGGTTACTGGAGCAGTTGGCGGAAGAGTTCGAAGTTCACCCGGACCTGCCGTTTGAATTACTCCATTTGGTGCGAAAAAAATATCCTTCATTGGACGTTTACGGCGCCAAGCCCAGTTTGGAGCGGGATATTGTTGACCTCATTGAAAAAGCTGTGGCTCAAATCGAAGCTGCCGATCCCTTCTTATCATGATCTTTGAACAAATAACTATCGAGAATTTGTTTTCCTATCATGGGAAACAGGTTTTCAACCTTACTCCCGCTGATCCCAACCGTAACGTAGTATTAATTGCCGGACGTAATGGCTATGGCAAGACCAGTTTCATCAATAGCGTAAAGCTGTTATTCCTGGGTGCCGGTTTTGGTGCCGGGGATGAGTTGCGACGCGAAGTGCAGGGAGGGCGCAAAATCAATCCACGAGCCTACCTGCTCGGTTGGGAAGACGAATGGTTGGGGGTGTTGAACCGGAAGGCGCGCACCGACCCGAAAAGTCGCTATGGCATCTCCGCTGTTTGGCGGGAGGAGCAGGGCCGGGTATCACTGAGCCGCAGTTGGACCTTAAGTGGTGAGGAAGTATTTGAAATCATGCCGGAATTTCCGATGGAGGAGGACCTTCCATTGCGCGGCGAAGACGCGGACCGATTTATGGAAACGCGATTGCCGGCGCGTATCGTACCGTTCTTTTTCTACGATGGCGAAAAGGTCCAGGAAATTGCAGAAGCCAACCGAGAAGGCCAACTCGAACAGATCGAACGGCTGTTGGACCTGACGCTGATCGACCGGCTGGATGACTACCTGGGCAAAGCGATAGCCCAAGTAAGACGGCAAGCCGATCCTGCTGTTGAATTCAAGGTGCGCGAAAAAGTGGCGGAATTGGCGAAACTGCAAGCGGAATACGAGCGCATCGAACATGAAATGGGCGAGAAAGATGAGGAAATCACTGAAACTAAACGAGCAATTGTCCGCTTGGAACGGTTGCTGAAAGGAGTACGGGAGCTGGCATTGCAAAACGAGGAAAGCCGGCTTCGAGAGAAACGAGACTCTCTTAGGGAGCGGATCGAAGCGGAAGGGCAATCCTTGTTCGACGAGATCAGTCCTATGTCGCCATTGTTGGTCAATCCGGAATTAGTAGCTCGCGCAGTCAATGAATTGGAAAAGCTTGTCGAGCATCCGAACCAGAAACTGAATGCGCAGATTGATCGTATTCTGACAGTCTTGCCGATAAGGCTGTTCGACGAACCTCCTCATCCGGTACCGGACATTTCTCCGGCACAACGTGATTTCTTGCGTGACCGCCTTGTAACCTTGCTGGCTCAGTACAAGACCGAAGCTAAGCATATTCGAGACGGCTTGTTTCGTATGCGCTCAGACGAAGCCGCAAGCCGGATGGAGCGGATGGTTCCTTACCAACACAAAGCCGACACCCGTGCCGAGTTTGCCCGCCGGTTGCGGGAGTTGAGCAAGCTTAAACGAGATTTGGTTGAGGTAGAGGCCAAGCTTAACGATGTAAGCAATTTAGCTCCTGAAGAGAGAGCGCGCTTCATGGCTCGACAGGAAGAATTGAGTCAGAGCAAAGATCAACTCGAAGTACTGAATCAGGACAAGGGCCGCTTGGATGACCAATTGAAAAAGGCCGGAAAGGATGTCGAAAGAGCGCAAAAGGATCTCAACGAAATGGAGAGAGTTCGGGTACAGAGCCGTCGCGCTCAACTTCGTATGGATTTAGGCGATAAATTGCGCCGCCTCTTCGTCGCATATCGCACTGAGCAGCGGGATAGACGGCGACAGGATATCGAAGAGGCTCTAAACCGCCACTTCAAAGTCTTAATGACGTCCCATGGCATGATTGACCGAATCTCACTAGGTGAGCGTTTCGAAATGCGTTATCACACTGCTGACGGCAGCATTATCGGCATGGGGAGCTTATCGGCAGGTATGAAACAACTAGTCGCGCAAGCTTTGCTTTGGGCACTCAAAGAAGTGGCGCACCGTGCCGCGCCTGTAATTATCGACACGCCTCTGGCCCGTATTGATCGGGAACACCAAGAGCGGCTATTGCGACATTACTATCCGGCGGTAGCGAAGCAGGTGATTATTTTGCCTACTGATTCAGAACTGGATGCGACCAAATACGCGCTGCTGAAACCTTACGTCTGCCGAGAGTACCACTTGGAAAATCTCGACGGTGAGTCTACACGAGCAATCGAGGCGTCGATGTACCCGGAGGTTGCCTGATGGCCAAGGTTTACACCAGTCAGGCGGACGAAGACACCATTAAGGATCTACAAAAGAACGGATTACGTGCCACGGGACACAAATGGATGGTATTACGACTCGCTTTGGCGCATTCACTACGCTTGCCCACGCCACCGGATGATGGATTGGACCGGCGAGACGACATTGGAAGCGAATACGCCATGGATGTAGTGACTGGCGAAGGAAAACCGGATGGGCAGGATCTTACCGATCAGTTTCGGGTATTGCTGTCGGTATATCACAGCGAAAATTTGTTCTCCGACCCTGAAATATTCGTTCGCTATCTGCAACGGCATATTCGCCGCGGTTTACGGGAGTTTCGCAGTTCCTGGCGGGAGGGCCATGATTTCCATGAGTTTCTTTATCAAGAGTGGTTTGCCCGAGATGTCGCTATGGCCAAGCCGCTCGAGGATGTTTCTGGGCGAGTATTGGCCGCCTTGCGGGAAATCGGTGTTACCGCCGAGATATTGGAGTGTCGCGAAGGTCCGCGCGTAACCCGCTACACGATACAGCTTCCCGATGCCAACGATTTGCCTGTTCTGCAACGAGGCGTCGAAAAGCTGGCGTTTGTGTTGGGATTGGGGGAAGCCGGCGTTTTCACCGCTCCCGGACGGGAGGCTCGCACTATGTTTCTGACTATTCCGAGGCGTCCGGAAACCTGGCGCATGCCGGTTGGGCGGGATCTGTGGCAATGGCTGGAAAAGGCACCTTCGGACTGGCGTCTGCCGGTGTTTCCCGGTGTCGACGAAGCAGGCGAACCGGTGGGCTTCGATTTGGCGGCGGCACCGCACCTGTTGATCGGCGGCACCACCGGCAGTGGCAAGAGTGTGGCGTTACATGCCTTGATTCTGTCCCTGTTGAAAACTTGCTCTCCCAGCCAGGTGCGGTTGGTTCTGATCGATCCGAAACAAGTGGAATTTGCACCATACCGGGAATTGTCCTACTTGTGGAACGGAGAAGTCATCACCGGAACCAGGCAGGGTAAAACTGTTTTGGAAGAACTGGTCGTCGAGATGGAGTCTCGTCAGGCACTGCTGGCAGCTGGTCAAGCCCGTGATTGGGCCGAGGGTTTGGCTAACGGGCGGATCGATGCACCTTTCATCGTGGTTTGTATCGAAGAGTTAGCCGACCTCCTGATGCAGGATCGAACGATGGAAGACTCCATCATCCGTTTGGCGCAGAAGGCGCGCGCTTCCGGCATACACCTGGTGTTGGCTACGCAACGTCCAGACGCAGCCACATTCAGTGGCTTGCTCCGTAGCAATGTGCCCAGCCGTATGGCTTTAACCGTAGCTAAAGGTGCCGAATCCCGCGTTATCTTGGATGAGAATGGGGCAGAAAAACTCTTGGGACGCGGTGACATGCTGCTCAAATTGATTGGCCAGGACACTAGGCGAGTACATGGGGTTTGGATCAGCCGCGACGACATTGCTCAAACGGTGCGTGAAGCGCGCCAAGGGAGGTCCGCATGATTTCTTCGGAAACTCTGATCCACGAATTCGCTCCTTTGTGTCTGACGGTGGACCGCGTGGGGCCGTTTCAGGACCGTGTGGAGGAGTTCGATCTTACCGACGCCGGAAACGAGCCCTGCAATTTCTACCTGTTCGTTTCGAAGAATGGGCGCGGCAAAACCACCGTGTTCGAATTGCTGGTGGCCCTCATGAATATGCTGGGCCGCGAGGAACTGCCATCCTTCGGGTTCGAACCGCTGGATCGGGAAGGAGGGCGTGCGCAGTTGGACGTTAAGGTTACTTTGGGCGAAACGGGCTACAGTGCAAAATCCTACGTGCTGTCCCTGATCGGTGGTGAAATCGGTGAGGAATACAGCCTCAAGGCCTGGGGCGAGGAAGATTTGCGCCGGGTCGGTGCCGGTGAATGGCACCGCTTGGGTTTCCGACGGACCGCCGCCGGACGCTTAGTGGCTTTGCGCGCTAGCGATTGGGCAAAAGATTTCAATGCTTTGATAGCTAACGCTGTCGGTATGCCCCTGAAAGAATTCGGGGGTGATCCACTGACCTATCCGACGCTGATCTATTTCTCCGCTTACCGCAATATTCAGCGGGTCCCCGATATCGAACGGTCGATCGTTGCTCCGCGGGATTGGAACTATCGCCCCGTCCACGTGTTCGACATCGAAGGCCGCGATTGGCGGGATTCCCTCGATAACCTGCTGGTCTGGCTTAAGTGGCTGGAGGATCGGCGTTTCGAACAGGCCGTGAAAACGGTCAATGACAATGTATTTGCGGAAACTCCCAAATTTCTCAAGGGCGTCCGCAAGGACCCGCCGGAAGGCATCATTGTCAATGAGGGCCATGAGCATCGGCTCGATCGCCTCTCCAGTGGCGAGAAAAGTCTAGTGCAAATCTATCTGCGCCTGGGGGCTCACATGACCGGCAATACTTTTCTGCTTATCGACGAGCCCGAAGTACATTTGCACCGGAATTGGCAATACGGCGTGCTGTTTTCGCTTATGAAGATGGCAAAGCAAGCATTTCCGAAATTAATCGTCTTTCTGGCTACCCATTCGGAACGGATGATGAAAGCCTTCGCCCACGATATCGAAGAAGAAGGGCTGCGCAAAGGTGGTTTCATTATCGAAACGGTGGGAGAAGAATCGCGCGCGGAGCGAATTGCGCGGGAAGCTGCGGAAATTTATGGGGGGTTGAATAATCGTGGCAACGTTGAAGCAACAAGACAAACTGAAGAGTGATGGATTTACTCGCCGGTATGGTGGAGTACCGGTTTTGTACTTGGAATCCGAAAGCGATCGGTATATCTACGCCGAAATCTGGTTTCGTGATAACCAGCAAAAGGTCGAGTTTGTGGCGGTAAATCAACAGGCCGGCACTTCAGGGTGTACAGCCGTTATCAATCACGTGCGAAACCAGCGGGCGCAAGGTAATTTGGCTTGGGGTTTAGTAGATAGGGACGCGCTGATGGCCAAGGGAGAGTGGGATTTAGTTTGGGAGACCGATGATGTCAAATTCAGCCTATCTACTCCATTTGGACCCTACGTTAAAGCTACTCTGTTATGGGAATTAGAAAATTACTTGGCGGATATAGATGTCTGCGAAGCTTATCTCGCGCGGGCAAAGTTACGAGTGGTGCGACCAGCAACCCAAATACATCAGGAGTTTCGAGCGCACTGTGAGGCATTGGTACCCCATGCCGCCTACAATGCGATGGCACACCAATTCGGCAGATCGCAAACTGGCGATGGATTAACAAACTGCTTTCCCAACAGACAATTGGTGGATAACCATATCCAAAGCGCGATGCTTTCCGGATGTTCCTCCATTGAACAGGCTACTTATTCCGAAAACATCAACAAAGTGGACCGGTTTGATCATCAAAGTGGCACAGATCAACAGCGTTTCGAAGGGCTACGCCGCCGTGTTCACGGTAAAGCATTGCTATCGCGGCTAGTCACATGCCATTCCTTGTCAGGGAAAGTTTGCGATCATCTCGGACACTTGGCTGAGGAAATCAGACGCGCTGGGCGGGTGCCCGATGAACTTAAATCGTTTTTAAACGACGTGATTACCACGTAATCTTGATTCAAGGAAGTTGGAATTCCTAGGCTCTCAAATAGCAGCTTGGAAGCCTATGAATCCGTTCGGATTCGGTTATGGACTGAAGCCTATTCCCAAGGCTTTTGGGCTGATCTTACGCTGAGTGGCAATAGCATGACTGTTGCATTATCATGCGCATGAATACAAAACATCATCGGAGATCGGGCCATGGCACCCACCGTCACAGCGCCCAAGAAAGCCACTAATATCACTCTTTCCGCCGACGTGTTGAGCGAGGCCAAGGCACTGGGCATCAACATCTCGCAAGCCTGCGATCAATTTCTGCGCGATTTGGTGCGGCGCGAACGCGAGCGGCGCTGGCGGGAGGAAAATGCCGGCTTCATCGCCGCTTATAACCGCACCGTGGCGGACGAAGGTTTGCCGCTGGACGAATGGCGGATGTTCTAACATGGCGCGCTTCGACGTGTACCGCAACGGCGGCGCTCATGCCGCCGATGTACCTTATCTGGTCGAGGTGCAGAGCGATTTGCTGCAAGGTTTGGAAACCCGCGTAGTAATACCGCTACGGCGGCGAGACCGCTTCCCGGAGACACAAATCCCCGCGAATCTCATGCCGGTATTCGATATCGAGAATATCGAGTGCGTTCTGGAAACCCCGAAACTTGCTGCCGTGCCATTGCGTTTGTTGAAAACGCCAGTCGGGTCGCTAGCCGACCAGCAGTTCGCTATTACCGGGGCATTGGATTTTTTGTTCCAGGGATTCTGAGAAGGGGGACAGGAGTCAACCCACGCCCATTATCTGAAAACCCTCGGCACCCTCCTCCCTCCAACCACCCTCATTTCGTACGCTTCCCCCGCCGGACGCTCCGAATAGCTGACATGCACCGGCTTATCCGGGCCATAGTAATACAACCGATCATAGGGGAGGTTCGCCATGATCCAGCGGGCGACTTCTTCCATGTTTTCATCCCGCACCAAAAAATCTACCGCCGCGCCGAGTCGGGGGCAGATCGGGCTGCCTTTCCGGCTCAGTTCGTGGGCGGCGTGCTGGTCCAGTTCCGGGGCGATGCGGGCGGGGATTTGTCTGGCGAGTTCCGGCGAGCAGAAGCCGTAGGTGAGTTCGATCATTCCGAAATAGTCGACCACCGGGTCCAGAATGTTGACGGCGAGGGCGTACAGCGCGGTGTAGCTGTCGGGTTCATTGGGGAGGTTGGGTAAACCGGTGCGGGCTTGAGTTTCGCCGCATTCGATCAGTTGGCGGTAGATGAAATAACGCCCGCAGGCGGCATCCAAATCCGGAGTGGCGCGGCTGCGGACGAGGCGAAAGCCGTCGATGGCCCAGCGGGCGGCTGCAAGCCGGGCATGGAATTCCGTCGGCTTGGGGCCGTAGCCGCTGAAATCGAACAGTCCTAAGTTTTCCAGCGCTTCGTCGAAAGCCAGTTGTTCGGCGTAGTTCGGAAACTCTTCGTTGATGAAGCGGGATTTCCGGTAGAGATAGGGCGGTTCGTATTGCTCGCCGTAGTCGAAGATGTCGAGTTCCTGGGTGCGAAGGTTGATCTTCACCCGTTGCAGCAGACGCGGCAGCGGTTTGCCGGAAAAATCGTCGAAACTCATCAGGGTGAGCTTGCCGGAACGGATATGAATCTTGATGAGATCGGCGCTGCTCACGTCGCCGTAGAGGAGAACGCCGCAGCCGACATAGGCGCGCAGAATGGCGGGCAGTTGCACCACTAGCCATGTGGGCAGTTGCAGCGATTCCCCTTCTTCCAGCCAGCCGACGCCTTGCTCGGCGGCTTCTCGGCAGGCTCGTTCAATGGCCTCAGGACTGGCGGCGGCGAACAGGAGTTCCCGGCCAGATTCGAGGGCGGCGCGATAATCGCCGAAGAAGGCTTTGATGTCCTTTTGCAGGTGGGCTTCGAAATGGCGGTAAGGTTTGCGCTTTTCGAACTGCCACAACGCGAAGTAGACGCGAAGGTCGTCGATGCGGGATCGCCGGGCGTGTTCGAGGACAGCCTCGGCGTTGTCCTTGCGGGATTTGATGAAGCGCAAGGCCGCCGGGAGCGAGCCGAAATGGATGGCGACGGCGTCCGGGTGTGGAAACTCGCTACGGTCGGGATCACGGCCCAGGTTTAGGCAGCTTTCCCACAGCGATTCAAGGAGTTCCCGATGTTGCTCGTACCTGGCTTCCACCTTGTCGATCCGTGCCGGCCTTGTCGGGTGCGACAGATGGGAGAGCCGCAATGTATTCCGCCGATTCTCCAGCCGTCCGACCATGAAGCGCTGCTCGGCATCCTTGTCTTTGAAGACGTAAAAGATACCGGGGCCGACCGGCAGGGGCTCTTCGTCCAGCACCTCAGCGATGAAGGCGCGGAGTTCGCCCTGGGTGTAGTACTTCTGAAAGGTGTTGCGCGAAGTCAGAATGCCGTCGCCGTATGGCGTGCCGCGCAAGGCCTCCGGGTTGGCCAGCATGGCCGAGACCGCTAACAGTTCCTCAGCCAGCCGGTAGGCGCCTTGTAGGGCTTCGATGCGCTCGTCCATATCCTCGATGACGTTGATCACGAAACCCAGGTTGACGATATGGGCGCTCCGCTTGGTTTCGTCGGGCGCGTAATACGGGTCCCAGCCAGCGGCCTCGATGCCGTTTTCCTTGAGACCGCGCACGTCGCCCCCCCGTCCGCAGCCGTAGTCGAACACTGTTTTGGAGCCGTCCAAGAAGCCAAAGCGGGCGAGGGTTTGGACCGGTGCGGAAAATCCGTAGCGGGTTAAGGCGGTGAGATAGCGGGCGACGCCGATGAAATCGGAAGACAAGAAAGAACCGGCAAGGTCCGATTCGTCATTGCCGATAGGCACCAGTTCATGCCCCATTACCCGATAACCGCGCTGTGACAGCAGCATTTCCCAAGCTTGCTTGAAACCGATACGACAGGGGTCATCGAATAGGCCGATTTGTTCTGCGGCGGCGGTCAACGCCTCGAAGGTTTCCCGATGCGGATGACTTGCGGGCAGCAGCAGTTCCTTGCGGTGCAGTATCGGCGGGTTGAGGGAGTTTTCGTAGGTGCGGAAGCGGGCGGTGTTTTTGTCGAGATCGACCGTCCAGTAGCGGCTGAGAACCGGAAAGCCTTCTTCGAGAAAACCCGGATAATCGAGCAGCGAAACACCGTTTCGGTCCTGGTTCAGCTTGACGACGTTGTAGTCCTCTCCAGGATGTACTTGGGCAATGCGGCCGGCGGCGTAAATCGCTTCCCGCAATTCCGGCTCTAAAGTTTTCAGCAGATTTACGTGGAAATAAACGTGCCGGGCGATGGATTTGCCGAACGGCATGAAGCGAACTCCTTCGATACAAGGCTGCACAGTAGGTTTGGATGGGCGATCGCCAATTCGAAATCGGTCTTTGCCAGGTCCACAGCAATGGTGGTAGTGTTCGTGCCCGGACTCCCTTTGCCCATAGGCCAATCCATTTCGATGACCGCGAAGACCGAATTAACCCGCAAGTTTGCCGAAATGCAGAAACACGATTCTTTCTTCAAGCGTTGGGCAAGAAACAAGCTGAACGCGAAAGAGAATAACGAACTGGCCGGGCCACCGAAAGTCGTTCACGATGGGCTGACCGAGAGTTCGGAGAACGGATCATTCGACCCACAGGCCCTACACGAGTTGTTTCGGCAGCCGGAATTTTCCGTTCGTGACGGGCTGGACGACTACGACGGCGACTATACCGCTTTCGAGCCTCGCGGCGAACTCATGACCTCTGACATGCG
Source organism: Methylocaldum sp. (assembly GCF_035627495.1). Classification (GTDB taxonomy): domain Bacteria; phylum Pseudomonadota; class Gammaproteobacteria; order Methylococcales; family Methylococcaceae; genus Methylocaldum. The sequence goes on along the minus strand of NZ_DASPLO010000140.1, from coordinate 46,497 downwards.
TTGGGCTTTGGAACGCGCCCAGGCGCCCTCGTCCAATGCAGCGGATACCGGCTCGCCAGAATCGTCCGCCACGCCGGTGATGGCCTACAACGCCCCAGACAGCGGAGCCGAGACCGAATCCTCAAGCTGATTTTGCCCCCGAATGTTCGAAGCGCCCGACAGTTACCGACCGAGTCCCCGGCAAGCCACCAAACAGGTGGCATCTGCTTACGAAGTTGAACCGACCGGGTTGGTATCGTACCGCTCGAACGGCTGTCTGCTGATCATCGGAGACGCCGATGCCGTTGTCTCGGTAACGGAATGCCTCCCGGCCACGCTCCGCGGCTTTGTCTTGTTTACAGACAGTCCGCCGGACACGCTGGCCGAACTATTGAAAAGTCGAGAAATAGCCTATCTGGAGCTATGCTCGGACACGAACGTCGAAGGCCATTTGGGGGCTTTTCGGGTGGAGGCGCGATGCGGCGGAATACGCATCAATGTCGGAGCCGTCCTGCTGCCGCCGAACACCGCTTTCGATCTCATACTGGATCTGCAGGACTCGCCGTCAATCGGCCTGCCAGTTCCGCCGATCGGCTATTTCGCCCCCGGAGGTGATTCGATAAAACGGAAACAGGCCTTGGATGCCCTCGCCGAATTGCTCGGCGAATTCGACAAGCCGAAGTTCTTCGAATACAGGCCCGAACTGTGCGCCCATGGTGCGAGCCGCATCGAAGGCTGTAGGGCTTGTCTCGACGCCTGCGGGACGGGCGCCATCGAATCCCGCGGCGATCGTGTAGCGGTCGACCCCTATCGCTGCCAAGGCTGCGGCGAGTGCGCCACGGTCTGTCCTTCGGGCGCAATGAATTACGCCTACCCGCGCCGGAAAGATAGCTTGAAGCGGTTGCGGCTCATGCTGGAGGCTTTTTTTGGGGCGGGCGGCTCGCAACCCGAGCTTTTATTGCACGACAGCAACGAAGGCGCCGCATGGATTAACGAGCACGAGACCGAGCTGCCGAAGCACATCCTGCCCTATGAGCTGGAGGCACTGGGATCATGCGGCATGGACTTCTGGCTCGCGGCCCTGGCTTACGGTGTCGGGCGCGTGACCCTATTGACGGCCGGAAAGTTGACCGAACCGACCCGCCAAGTTCTGGTCGCGCAAGTCGGTTATGCCGGTGAAATCCTGTCCGGCATGGGCTATCCTCGCGGCCTAATACGTTTGGTTCGCGCGGGCAACTCGCTGACAGCCCCCGAACTGCCTTCGGCTGCATTACGCCGCGCCCACGCCCGTTTCGCGGCGGATGACGACAAGCGCACCGTCATCCGTCTGGCCGTCGAACATCTTTACCGGCAAACGCCATGGCAACCGGAATCAGTGGTCTTGTCCGCCGGCGCACCGTTTGGCGAAGTTCGGGTGGATAAAGAAAAGTGCACGCTGTGCCTCGCCTGCGTATCCGTCTGCCCGGAACGTGCCTTGGCCGACGGCCGCGACCAGCCGCAGCTCAAATTCATCGAGGCCAACTGCGTGCAGTGCAGGCTGTGCGAGAAAGCCTGTCCCGAAGACGCCATGGCATTGGCGCCGCGCTACCTTTTCGATGCGCAGCAATCCCGGCAAATCCGACTACTCAAGGAGGAGGCGGTATTCCGCTGCGTCGAGTGCGACAAACCTTTCGCCACCGCCGCCATGATCAAGACCATCACCGAGCGCTTGCAGAACCATCCGATGTTTCAGGGGGACAATCTACGCCGACTTTTGATGTGCGAAGAGTGCCGGGTCAAGGCTCATTTAGGGCAGCCCTTGCAGAAGCCATGAACGACACCGCGGCTTCGCACATTCCCGAAGAGGATCTATGGCGGGCGGAAACCTACAGCCTGCTGGCCCGGCTCTTGGCCTCTGTACCGGATCGGGAACTGCTGAACCGGCTCGCCGCCATTCCGTGTGGGGAGAATCCTGACGATCCGCCGCTGGCGCGGGCCTGGAAAAGGCTGGCGGCTTCTGCACGCGATGCCGACGACATTGATCTCGTCGAGGAATATCAAACGCTATTCATAGGCCCGACTCGGGGCGAGTTGCTGCCCTATGCCTCCTGGTATCTCACCGGGTTTCTCATGGAGAAGCCTCTGGCGGCCCTGCGCAACGAGCTTCGGAGCTTTGGCATCGAACGGCAGGCATCGGCGAAGGAGCCCGAGGATCATGTCGCCGCGCTGTGCGAAGTGATGAGCCTTCTGATTATCGAGGCCGAGGGACGCGAAGCAGATTTTTTCGCCAAACATCTCGCACCTTGGATAATGCGCTTCTTTACCGATCTAACAGAGGCCCAGTTCGCTTGTTTTTATCGAGCCGTAGGCGAGCTGGGAACAGCTTTTCTGAACGTCGAACAACAGTATTTGGAGATGGCGAAGCCCAAAAGCGGATATGACAAGACTCGTCCTTAGCCTCGCTTTGAGTGTCGGGTTGGCATTCCCTACTTTCGCCCGCGAAGCCCCATCAGCCGCCGGGTGCCCGTCCGTTGACACCATCAAGCGCGAAATCGTCGACGAACTAAAAGCCGTGCGTGCAGAACCGAGATACTGCGGCCGAAAGCGATCGGGGTCCGCCAAACCGCTACGGTGGAATCAAAAGCTGTTCAAAGCCGCGGAAAAACACGCCAAGGAAATGAGCCGCAACGACCGGCTCTCGCACAAAAGCCGGGACGGCCGAAAGGCGGGGGACCGAATTACCCAAGCCGGCTACACCTGGCAAGCTTATGGCGAAAACATCGCCGAAGGGCAGCGCACGGTCGGGGAAGTTTTACGGAGCTGGCTCGACAGCCCCGAACACTGTTCCAACATCATGGAAAAGGATTTCGACGAAATCGGCGTCGCTTGTTCGGTAAGCGGAGGAGGCTCGCCTTACTGGGTAATGGTCTTGGCCGCTCCGCTATCGAATCCAGCCGCTAGCCTATTTTCTGGTTTAGTGTAGCGCCCCCAGACCGATCTATCGGCAAAGGATTGCCGATCTACGACTGCTCCGATCACGGATGGTAGGCGGGGATAAGGCGTCAGCCGTTCCCGGCGCTCAACGGACGAAAACGCCGGAAACGCTGACGCTTATTCCGGCCTACATTTTGGGTGTGCGAGAGACGTCCCAATTCACGCCGCTAAATCGCGATGAAAAAACGCTTAGAAACAGGACATCCCGGCAGGTCTCGTCAATACCCGCTGGTATTCTTCTCCACCCAGCGCTCGCTTTGCTCCAAAGCTTCCTTCTTCCAAAACGGCGCGCGGCTTTTCAACTCCTCCATGATGTAACGGCAGGCGTCAAACGCCGCGCCGCGATGGGAGGACCATACCGCTACGAGCACGATAGGCTGGTCGGGAAGAATCTCGCCTACGCGGTGAATTACCAGTGCATCCAAGAAGCTCCAGCGGCTTTGGGCCTCTTCGACGATCTTCTCGAGCTGCTTCTCAGTCATGCCGGGATAATGGTCGAGGAACATGTGCCGAACCGTCTCGCTCTCGTTGAAATCGCGCATCGTGCCGACGAACGAGCAGGTCGCGCCGTATTTCCCGGCATGGCCCAATATTTCCGTTTGGTAGCGCAATAGTTCCGCGTAGGGATCGAATCCGGTTGGGCGAAGTGCGATCAACACCTCAACCCCCGGTAACCGGCGGGAAAAACGCCACCTCGTCGCCATCCTTAACCGGCGCTTCCGGATCGGCATAGTCCATATTCACGGCACAGAGGATGCGATCCGGCAGGTATTGCCCTTCGCTCACCGCTTTCCATACGTCATTTACCGTATCGATATCTTCCGGAGCGAGACTATCATCCACTCGCCCCATCTTTTCTCGCAGGCTTCCAAAATAGCGCACTCTGATCGACATGCGATTCAATCTCTTTTTTTACGAAAAACAAAACTATCCAAGAATCGCCGCCCTGTGAAAACGCGCCATTTGACGGAGAGCAGAATATGTTGGTTTGCTGTAGCTCGGCATGTTCCGGCTGCTCGGACGTATAGGCTATCCAAGGGCGTTTATTTCCATTTCGATCAAAAGCGGTGCTTTTTTATCCGCGAACCGATCTGACACGCGCAAAGACATTGCAGGGCTCTCTCAGACCTTCCCACACGCGCGGGTGGTCCTGCCGGTGACATATCCACGTTGCGAAAGCCGCGTCAGCGGAAAAACGCTCGAAAGCGGCATCGACCATGCCTTGCGCGACAAGTCCGCTATATGAAACATTGTCTGAAGATATCGCCGCCGATTTGACGAGGAGCAGGTTCAAGGCATTCAAACGCTCGGCCAACCAAGCCGCGAAGCTGTCCGAGGTCACATCCCAGGAAGCCGGAATTTCCGAATCGTTCATCAGGGATAAATCAGGCAGCCAAACCACCGAACGGCCGGATTCTATCGAAGTCCGAAGCGCCCCGACATCGCTCGCGATTCCGAGCTTCGGGCACAATCCTTTCAGCATCAGCCCGTATTGCCCCATGGCCAAGAGCGCCATGGCGTGGGCCGTTTGATCGTCGAACGACCAGCGTTGCTGCGCCGACCGAACCTGGTCGGCGAAAGGCCCGCCGCCCGGCACGATGACGACGTTCGCATCCGCAAACGTTTCCAGCCAAAACGGGAGAGCATCCGACTCGGCCAAGCTGCCGCCCAGCTTAACGACCCATGTGATCGGCACCGATTCTCTTGACTTGGAATTGATCGAGCAGCTGTAACAAGGCCGAAGCTTTGTGATAGCACTCCTGGTATTCCTGGTCCAGGACTGAATCGGCCACGATACCGCCGCCGGCCCAGAAGCGGATCGTATTGTCCGAGTGCACCAAGGTACGGATGGCAATATTGCTGTCCATGTTGCCGTCGAAGCCGACGTAACCGATAGAGCCGCAATACACGCCCCGACGATGGGGCTCAAGTTCCTCGATGATCTCCATGGCGCGAATCTTGGGCGCCCCGGTGATGGAACCGCCCGGGAAACAGCCTCGCAAAAGATCCATGGCGCTGTGCCCTTCGGACAACCGGCCACGCACGGTACTGACCAAGTGATGCACAGTGGCGTAACTCTCGATCTCGAACAACTTGGGCACATGAACCGAGCCCGGCTCGCAATTCTTTCCGATGTCGTTGCGTAGGAGATCCACGATCATCAGGTTTTCAGCGCGATCTTTGGCGCTGTCCCGAAGCTCTTGCACCTGGGTCGCGTCTGCCACCGGATCCTGCGATCTGGGACGGGTACCTTTGATAGGCTTGGTTTCCACCATGCCGTCGGTCACCTTGAGAAAACGTTCCGGCGAGGAGCTTAGCACCTGAACTTGTGGAAAATTGAGATACGCACTGAACGGAGCGGGATTGTAAGGCCGCAAGAGTTGATAAGCCGACCAGGGATTTCCGGTGCAATAGGCCGAAAAGCGTTGCGCCAAATTGACCTGATAGCAGTCGCCCTCGCGAATGTAATGCAGAATGCGCCCGAAAGCCCGTCCATAATCGGCACGGCTCATATTCGAGACGACGTCGCTGAGCACATAAAAATCGGCCTGCTGCCACCCGATGGTCTGGATTTGGCTGAACGCCTGAACCAGGTGGGGCCAGCGCACCGCGATGGCGGGATCACGCCCCTGCGCCACAAGCCAGGTGCGGCGCTCCCAGTGATCCACCACTACCGCCCAATCGTAGATCCCTACGACCATCTCCGGGATGTTCTCCGCATCCGCCGCCCTGTCGGGCAGTCTCTCCAGCCTCCGTGCCAGATCATAGCCGAAGTATCCGATAGCGCCGCCGCAAAAGGGCAAGTCCGCCAATTGCGGAGCCTTTTCGCCAAGGTATTGTTTGACCAAAGCAAATGGATCTTTGGGTGACAGCGCGATCGCGCCATCCGACCGAATCTCGGTGAGCGGTCCCCGGGTGACGAGAGTCCTAATAGGATCCGCCGCAATGATGTCGTAACGTCCCTGCCGGCTATGGGGAAATCCACTGTCCAGAAAAACCGCCCAGCGCCGTTCCGCCCAAGGAAGGAACAAAGCGGCGCTGTCCTCGAAATAAGGCAGCTCTTCAACTCTAGGCGTCATTTCAAACCCACCTCCCGCATCGCCAAATAAGCCACGGCTGCGGCGGGAGCGCAATCCGAAGCGTGAAAATCGTTCTGCGGCGTCAACATGGAAAACAATTCGCTGAAATCTTTATAAGCAAAACCCAATCGCACCGCTAATTCTCGCACCAGAAATCGTCCCACGCCAGCACCGACCAAGGGGGCATCGTCGCTGATCGAGGCATGTGAAAATTGGCGCTCCAGAGCCGAATGAAGCTTCGCGAGTTGCCGCTCCCGAAAGAACCGCGCCGCCTGTCGCCATTGCTTCAACGACGCGGATTCCATATCCCGCCCGAACAAACGGGCCAGGCGACGAGCGCTCCCCTGAACAGTCTTTTCTCCGCCATCGGCCGCCGGCATTTGGTCGGCGTGCTCGGGCAATTCTCCGCAAAGCCGGTAGACATCGGCAGCGGTAGCGAAATGCTCGGCCATGACGCCGACCCATTCGCCTTCGAAGGGCGCATGATCGGCAAGCGCCATGACCGGGGTACGAACTACCCCGGTGTAAAGCAATTCATCGTAACGCATTCGTTCGTAGTCGGCATAGCCCCGAGTTTTAACCTGACGATCGCGAATCAGCGCGATATCGGTGGTGGTGCTACCAATATCCACGAACAACGCATCGCGCAGATTTTCCGCCACCCAAAGCGCGCTTGCCATCCAATTGACCGAGGCGATTTTCGAAGCATTTTCCGGCTTGATGGCCTTCGAATCGAGAAATCCATCATGTCCGGCGAAAATGCGTACCGCGTACTGCGGGCAACGCTGAGTCATCACTTCGACCAGGGCGAAAACGCCTTGCTCCCGGTTCTCGAAAAAATCGACCAATTCGCCGGTCATGGTCACCGCATGCCGACAACCATGTCCCGGCGAAATAGCGCCCAATATTCGGCTTATGGCGTCGTGCAATCGATCCAAGCCCTGCCACAAAGGACAGGGCTCCTGAATGATCGCGACAATTTCGCCGGCACTGTTCAGCGCCGCCGCCTTGAGATGGGCTCCGCCGATATCCCAGCCGATCACTTCAATGCTCATCCCACGGCTCCAAATGAATCTCAATAGGTTTTCCCGGAATCGGGTCAAACTCGGACAACCTTCCACTCCGCCACAAATCCAGAATGAGAGCGGCCGGATTAATGCCCAGCACCTGCCGCAATCCGGCGTACGAGGTGGTCAAGCGCGGATTGATCTCCAGCACCCGTAGCCCTTGTTCACACTGTATTAGATCAACCCCTGCATAGCCCCACAGCTCCGGCATGGCTCGCGCGATCTGATCGGCCAATACTTGATACATGACAAGATCGGCCCGAATAGCGCCGACCTCGCAGCCCTGCAGGGCAAAACCATCGTGTGCCCTGATAATCCGTTGCCGGTTGCAGCTCAGTAGTTGTGCATTTCCATGAGCAAATAGGACGGATAGGCTAAGCGGCTCGCCTCCGATCAACGGCTGGACGACATATCGAGCGACATCGTCGATTTCGGCAGCCCAAGTCTTCCATCCGCCCTCAGTTTCAATGATGCGGACGCCCTCGCAACCGATACCATCGTCTGGCTTCACTACCAAAGGGAATTCCAAGGGACTTGATTCGTCCAAAGCGAATGTCGAAACGGTCGGCACGCCCCCGCTTTCCAAACGCCTCACCGTCGCCAGTTTGCTTGCCGCGACACTGACGGCGTCGGCCGAACTGGTCAACAGCGCCTTGCCGGCCATCTCGACGCGGCGACAAAGACGCTCCAGAATGCCGCCGGTCTCGGGGGCAATCGGCCATACTGCTTCGCAACGCTCGATCTGATCTTTAAGGTGATGTTCAAGTTCATCCTTGAGATCGACAAAGACCCATGCGGCATCCGCCAACCCTGGCCCCGGAAGGGGTAGCCGCGCATCCCTGAAAACCACCGGACGGACATTCGGCAATTCGGACAAATCCCGCAGGAGTGCCGCGAGCATCGCTTCCCCCTCTCGCGCTAAGGAGCGCGGAATCGTTTCATCGACCATCCCGCCGCCGGTAATATATTCAAAGACCAGTATCTTCATTCACTCATCCGATGGAACTCATACCCGTTATCGATATCATGAGCGGCGTCGCCGTACACGCCAAGGAGGGACGGCGCGAGCATTACCGCCCGCTGCAAAGCGTCTTGTGTTCGACTGCCGAACCGAACTCTGTCATGCGTGGCTTGCTTAGGTTGCATCCTTTCAAAAGGATTTATGTTGCCGATCTGGACGCGCTCATGGACAAAGGCTCCCAAGCCGATTTGCTGCTCGATCTGCTGCGCACCTTTCCGGAGGTCGAATTCTGGATAGATCAGGGGCTGCCGCGCCACGACAAGATCCCTTCTTTTCCATCTGAAAATAATGCCCGCATGGTCGTCGGTAGTGAATCCCTCTCTGAGGAATCTGTGCCGCTCCTGGCCAGCTTACGTTCGGGGTTCGTTTTATCGCTGGACTTTCTCGACGAACGCCTGTTAGGGGCGAAGCAACTGTTAGATAGCCCCGAGCTCTGGCCGGAAAGCGTGATCTTGATGAGCCTGTCCCATGTGGGCAGTACGACCGGCCCCGATTTCGACCGTCTGGAGGTCTTTAGCCGGAAGCATTCCCACCGACGCTTCATTGCGGCTGGAGGCATACGGAACGAACAAGATCTGAGACGGCTTAAAGCCATGGGAGCGGCCGGCGTGTTAATCGCCAGCGCCCTGCATTCCGGCATCGTGGACTCGCGGATGATTGAGCGTTCGGCTCGGGATTCGGAATGGGGATCTTGAGAGAATCCGAGAATTATGGGCAAAAAAAAACGTTGCCCCGATATCGGGGCAACGTTTTTCGATTAGCGCGATTATTTGTGCGCAGCGAAGGGGTGTTCGATCTGACCCTTCTGAGCCACAACGTCGGCAGCCTTCGGCTCGCCGGCAACGGCGCGCTTGATGGACAGCTTGGTGGCTTCGTAGTTGTAGTCTTGAATCTTGGCGTCGTCTTCAGCCAGCCAGTGGATGAATACGCCTACGCAGATAAAGATGTCATCGGCTTCATTGGCAGGAATGGTGCCGTCTTCGACGCAATCGGCCACAGCCATGGCAACACCGCGCTGCGCCGGCCCAAACATCTGGGTAGCCTGCTTGCCGTTCTTGATGGTAACTTTGTTGAACATGACGGTGTTCGGCTTAGCCATCAGGTTCGGTGCTACTACCGCCAGCAAGCTGCTGAATCCGTCTTTATTGTTGGTGATGCAGTTAGCGAAAGCAGTCTCGGCGGCGCTGCCACGCGGTCCCATGATCAAGTCGATGTGGGCGATTTCGTTGCCGCCACCACACAAAGCTTCACCCACCAACATCTTATCGATTTTTCCCATTGCGATCTCCTCTTTGGTAAAGAAAGAAAAAAACTTCTGAAGTAACGACATTGCCATGTCTCCCCAAGCGAAGTATAAAAACCAATATCCTTATTGTTGCGCTGATGTGCCTCTATGTTTCCGGAAAACAACCCGTCTTCCGCTTGCACCTGCTCAGCAGCGCTTCCAGGCGCACGGCCAGCAAACACGCTACTGTGAGATCGGCCGTCGTACCCGGATTTATTCCGCCAGACTTAAACTCGGCATCCACTTCTTGTAGAAGTGGCGTAACCTGTTCCGGTCTATCGGAGACGGATAACGCCTTATCGATCTGCATCATTCGGCTGGCAACCATCCCTGTAACGCGAGTGCCGAATTTGCGCTCGATATGGCTGTCGGGAATACGCTTTAGCAATCCTACGAATACCGCCACTGCCGCCCATTCCTCATTGCCCCAATGGGACAACGCAATATGATAACGTGGAATCGCTAAATCAAAAACATCCGCATAGGAATTAGTGAATTGATAAGCGATACGATCACGGTTCTCCGCCAGGCGCATGGCTTCCAGCAATGTGACCTCCGGCGCGTCTCGAACATCCTGATCCGGTGATCCGCCCAACCCGCCGGGCTGCGCCAACCGTATGGCCTTATACGTCCAATCCGCATCGGCCTGCGTCGTGGCGCGGAGAACCCGCTGAAGCGCATTCCTAAGCGTTTCGCCTTCGCGAATCTCCTGCACAGCCTGAAACAGCGGGGCGGCTAACAGAACGATACCAAGATTGGTGTTACAGTGGATGACTTCGCGGGTGGCCCGAGTCGCTTGGAAAATCTTCTCGCCCAAAGAAAGATCCGGATTGCAAAGAAAAGGCCCGCTGGCCACCGCGCTATGCCGGAAGTCTTCCACGGTCATATCGTGGGCTTCAGAATAAACACTGACGTTGCCCGGCTTGAAGGCGCGGAGTTCCGTCTCACAGGCTTGAAGGTAAGCGGACAGCAAAGCGTTCCGCTGAGTGAGGATCGGCACCGACGTCACCGCGCTCGGATTTCCTCGTGGGACGGAGGACGGCAAAGAGACAGAAAGTCGTCGACCAATAAATCGGCGATCGATACGTTACTGACACTCTGCAAACCCTTCCATGCCGGAATACTGTTGACTTCAAGCACGCTGTAACGGCCGTGATGATCGCGGATGATGTCGACACCCGCGTAGCCCATGTCCAAAACTCTTACGGCATCTTCCGCCAGCCGACACAGCAGCAGATCATCAAGCCGCACCGGCTCGCAACGAGCACCCTGAGCGACGTTATTCAGCCAGGTAACGCCGCAGCGCCGCATGGCGGCCACCGCCTTTCCCTTGATGACGAATACCCGAAAATCGTGGGGTTGCTCACCGCAACTCACGAAGCGCTGCATATAGAAAATGCCGTTGCTGTCACTCAGCCCCTTCAGATCCTCCGACTTTTCGTAACGTTGCAAACCTTGCCCTTGGGAGCCGAATAAGGGTTTGGAGACGACCTGATGCCCCTCGCGCAGCTCCCGCTCGGCCAGGTTGAGCGCCTCATCGCGATTGCCCAGCACCCAGGTAGGCGGCGTCGGTATGCCGGCACGCTGCAGTATGAAGCTGGTCATGGCCTTGTCGACAGTGCGTTCGACCGCCCGGCCGTCGTTGTATACCGGAATCCCGAGCAGCTTCAATGCGTGCAGCACATCCAGGTAAAACACCACCTGATCCAGCGATCCTCCCGGCACGCCGCGCACGAACACCCCATCGGGCAGACGGCCCTCGAAGCCCGGCATGATAACCGGCAATCCGTCGGGTTCGAGATTGATCCCGCAGGCAGTCAGGGACACATAGCGGTAGTCGTAGCCCCGTGCGGCCAAAGCCTCGCGCAGGCGCTTACCGTGCCAGCCGGGATCGTCGGTGATGATCGCGATGCGGCCCAAATTATTCTCCGAAGGAACGCTCCAGGAGCTCATTGTCCAGCTTGCCGGCGTGGAAACTGCGGCCGGATTCCACAGCCGTGACGATTACGCTGGCCGGGCTGAACAGCATCGGATCGACCTTGAAGAAGTCGTACTTGTAGTCCTTGAACACCTCGGCAAACGGCCGGCCGTAATCTCTGGAAACCGAGCTCGGCAGCTCGTTGGCCAGCATCTCGGCTGCTTCGTCGCCGCCCTTTACAAACAGATGCACGGTGCCGCCGAATAGAATGGCATCGTTGGTCCGCCCCATGGCTTTGACGAAATTGGGGTGAGGCGGCGGAACGGGAGCGGACCCGGTTCCGTCGATGATGTTTCCCAGCGGGAAATGCAGCGAATGCGCCTTGTGCAAAGCGACTTCCAACACCCGGCCGACGACCTGCATCCCGCCGGCGAGGCTTGAGGTGGGCGTCAGGATAACGTTGACACCGCTGGCGTCCACTTTGCAGGCCCGGGCGATCTTCTCGATAACCTCAACCGGCGGAACCTTGTCCACCTCCATCACGATGGCCGTCTCGTTGCCATAATCGCGATAGCCCAGTTCTTTATAAAGCTCTTCGACAGGTTCCTCGTTGCCGTCCTTGATTTTAGTCGCCATCGCCCGCGCCGGGCCGGACCCTAGAGCATAAAAAGCGCTCTTGCCCTCGCCGTGGGACAGACTCCATCCGGCATACTGGCTGCCCAGGCAGGAAATAACGGGATTCGTGGAATGAACGTTGACCGTGACGGGCCAACGGCTAAACGTCGGATTGTGAGTCAGGGTGACGGTGCCCAGTCCGCCCATGCAAATTTCCGCGATCAAGCGCCCCGCTTCGAGTCCTCCCACCGCCTCGATACCGGCATCGATAACAGTGCAGCCGTTCTCCAGCTTATCGACCTTTAGCCGCAGCTTGTCGGCATTGGCGATCATATACTTGACGATGGGAAGCGCGTGCGCATTCACGCTGACTGTGTGTTGCATGGTTACCCTCTTGCCCTTTGGATAAAAACTTGTCTTTAACTTAGCAATTAGCCGCCCGCAATCGTTTGAGCAACTCGCTTTTCCGCTGTTCGATCAAAAGTTCGACGCTCCGGCGGTCGGCTCCCTCGGCGTGAATGGTACATACCGGCTGGTCGACGCCGATACAAACGCCCGGAACCGGCCGATCCGCACACCAATCCGGCCAAGCCATGGCCTCCGACACCTCAAGATCCCACAATGAGAAAAAGGCCTTAAAAGCCCGCACGGTATCACCGGGCCTGCCTGTATCCCGAAATTCCCCGCGGCACGCCCGAATGTGTTCGGCCAACAACCCTTGAGGAAAATCCCCGTCGTATAAAACCATGGTAGCGCTCGGTCTTGGATTTACTTCCAGAACCCGGCACACTTCGCCATCGAGCATGAAATCCAGGCTATTCAGCCCTTTAAGCGACACCGCGCGAACCAAACGCGTGACATACGCTTGCACCTGCCACCGCTGTTCCGGAGTGATATCGGCTCGATTGACGGCGCCGGCAAATAAAAACGGCTGGCCAACATGATGGCTAGCCGTCCACAAGGTGTTGAAACCGATTATGCCGGCATTTTGGCCGTTTGCCAGAAACAGGGCGGACAAGGCCTTGCCGGGAAGCCGGCGCTGGTAATAGTCGGTCGCGCCCGGTTCCGCTTGGGCGGGAAAGCGTACACCCTTGCCACCCTCGCTGCAACCGGACTTCAGCAGCCAGTTTTCCGGATCGGACGGCCGCATTCGGACGGATTCCGGGTATGGAATATCGAGCCGTCGAAGCAGGTCGAAAAAGGTATCCGGAGTTTTTAGTAGATATAGAATTTCGGGTGGGTTGCCGTACAGCGTTCGCCCTCGCGCCAACTCTTCCAAAATACCGGGGTCGGCATCCAGACCGCTACCGTAGACCAGCGCAAACGCCCGATCCGCCGGGGCGAGCCGCTCGGCGGCTTGCAGGAGGCATTTCCGCTCAAAACCGATTTCGGCGGGGTTCACCACCGCGCAATACTCGGAACAGGCGCGTGTTTCCTGATCGGCGAAAAAATCGATCGAGACCGGCCGAATCCCGGCACGTGCCGCCGACTGCGCCAGCATCCTTGCCGAGCAGCCGAGCAGTAGCAGGCGTTCCGGCATGTCACACATCAAGGATTTCCCCGATGATTGTCAGCGGCCGCACGGACGGAAACGCTCCTTCTCGCGCGACCGGCGCGCGGGACACCGGAACTACAAACGAAACGCCTTTTCTCGCGAGGCTTCGACACGTTGATTTTCCACAACCGCCCGCTCCAACACGACGTCCGCTCCTTTATTGCGCGGGCTGGCCAATAGGAACCGGAGACCGGTCGTACCCGTGAAATGCTGTCGCGCAGCGCTTACTAAAGTTTCCGCGCGAGACACATCCTCAACCAGGCAAAAACCGGTCGGCCCCCAAGAGCTCTGACCGATACCGACAGCGCCTTGCGCTTCGAGAAAAGCCAGCGCGTTGGCGACGTCGGTGCTGGTAAAGCGTCCGCCCTGAGCCGGTGCGAAATAATCGCCCACCGAACGCTGCAACTCCGCGATCACCTCGCCGAAGCCTCGGATATCACGCTCCACTAATGCAGGCAACCCCTTCATCACCAGCAAATGGCAAAGATGTGCGGCCTCCGCGGCGGGAAAGACCGGCAAGGATCGGAATGCCTCGATCTCTTCCTTTCCGTGCAACCCCAGATCCCGCTCGTCCAAAACCAGAATGAAACGCCAGTCCGAGGGAAACTCCAGGCGGGTGATGACCGGCGGAATTACGGTATTTTCGCCGCGCCCGCCGTCGACCACCAAACCTCCCTGCTCGAATACGGCGATACCGATACCCGAGCGCGCACCTCGCTCGACAATCGGAGCGATATCGCGCACCGCCAAGTCGAGGTCGTAAAGCCGGGACAACCCCATACCCACAGCCAGTTCAAGCTGCGTACCGGAGCCGAGTCCGATGTGTCCCGGTATGACATCCTGGATATGAATCTCGGTTTCGAAATTTCGCCCCAGTGCGGCGGCAAACTTATCAACGGCGGCAATTGCCCGGTCCGCACCGGGCCCATGGGCGGTCAGCCGGTGCGATGGAGTCAGCGACAGTTTCGTCGCGATTTCATTGACGGCGATGCCGATACTGCCGAAACGCCTCCCCAAGGAACCGCCTAGATCGAGAAAGCCCATATGCAAACGTGCCGGAGCGATAACTCGGGCGCGAAGCTTATGGTCGAATAAGGAATTGACTGACATTGGCTAGAACGACTTCCGGGGGGCGACGGATAATTCCGTTTAAAAAGCAACTAAAAGGGACATGCTATTGCATGGTCCTCGGTTTGTCGACCGCAGTCGGCCTCGTTTCACCGGAGTGCCGCCGCCGATCTCAAGTTGAAAATTCCCGCCGAAGCCCCTATGCTTTGCTAGTTCCGACGCCTCCTTGCCCATGGGGCTCCAGCCTTTGCGCCATTCGTTCTATTACCATTTAACTAACGTACAAAGGGAAAGGGCATGACTGAAAGCACCCAAACCCGCGGCTTCGAAAACGTTCCCAGCCCATTTTGCGGCATCGCCTCGGACGATCTGAAAATCGAAGTCGAGGGCCGACAGGTCAAGGTACTCAACAACGGGGACGCCGTAACGATACCCGGCTTCGAGCAACCGATCACCGACACCGTTCCGCGCATCGCCGGAAAACCGGCTACGCTGGACCAAGCTGTCGCACGCGCCGCAGAAATATTGAAAAGCGCACGTCTCCCGGTATTCAGCGGCTTCGGCACCGATGTCAGCGAAACCCGCGCTGCGCTATCCCTAATCGACCGTTGCCGTGGCGTATTCGATCAAATGCGCGCCGAGGGCGGTTTGCGCAACCTCCTGGTGTTGGCGGATTCCGGCTGGATGGCGACAACCTTAGGCGAACTCAAGAACCGGGCGGAGGTTCTGGTTTCGTTCGGCACGGATATCGAGCTCAATTTCCCGCGCTTCTTCGAACGCTTCATCTGGACCAAGGAAACGCTGTTCGGCGGGGATACCGGCAAGCGCGAAATCATCTTCATCGGCCGCGCGCCCGCCGGCCTGGCAGCCATTGCCCCCGACGGTCGCTTGCCGAAAGTCATCCCCTGCGCCCAAGAGAGCCTGCCGGAAGTGGCGGCGGCGCTTTCAGCCCTGGCCAAAGGCGCAAGACTGCAAGCGGAACAAGTCGCCGGCATTCCCGTCGCAGAGCTTCAATCCGTGGTGGATCGGCTACGCCAAGCAAATTACAGCGTAGTGACCTGGGCTGCGGGACAACTTGCGTTTCCCAACGCCGAATTGACCGTACAGCAGCTGTGCCAGATGGTGGCAACGCTGAATAAAGACACCCGCATCGCCGCATTGCCGCTGGGCGGCCAGGATGGCGATCGCACCGCGAGCCAGGTGTGCTCATGGATCAGCGGTTATCCCACGCGCGTCAGCTACGCCCGCGGCTACCCCGAATACGACCCTTACCACAACGGCGCGGCGCGACTCCTGGCAAGCGGCGAAGCGGACACCCTGGTCTGGGTATCAAGCCTGAGCCTCACGCCTCCTCCGGTTAGCGAAGTGCCCACGGTGGTCATCGGCCGCTCCGGAATGCGCTTCGAATCCGAACCGGAAGTATTTATCCCGGTGGGCGTGCCCGGCATCGACTCAGCCGGTCACATGTACCGTTGCGACAATGTCGTCGCCATGCCGTTGTACCAAATCCGCGAGGCCGGCCTATTCAAGGCCTCCGATGTGCTGCGGGCGATCGAACAAGCGCTCGGCACAACCGTCTAGCGGCACCCCGACTGCTCTCTGCCCCCCTGTTTGCCCCGCCGCACCCCGGAGCAAACAGGGAGAACGTTCGGAATCAACCCCTCCGCACCTCACGGAATTTACCCTTTACAGCGCCTCCCCATTCTTCGCTGGCGCGGCCTTTTTCCGTCTTACTCGATGCCGTCGAGTTGAAAAGTTAAACCGGGTTGCTTATTCTTTCAGGCTGAACCGAGCCTGCGGAAGGGGCATTGTGTCAGATTGATTCGGATTCCTCCGCCGTCCATTTCCGGAATCTGACGAATCGCGTGTTTTCACATGATTTTGCGAAGAAGTGTATCCATCGATGGAAAAATGGTGGATAGCTTTTAGCGACATAGACACAATTAGCCTTCTGCGGTCAGGGATGGCTCTACAAAGACCATTTCATCAAATCGATGCCAGCACCGCCTTTTCATCCTGTCCATCGGTCTCCAGCGTCGTTGCATAACGACCGCGGCGGCAAAGCCGATCCGCTGAGACTGTTTCTAACGGCGGCCACGGGGTGTGACCGGACCAGCGGTATCAGCTTGCGGTAATAAACCACAGGAGAGCTTCTTTCATGCTGATTAAACTCACGGGCGGCACTGTCTACGATCCCACGCACAGCATCAATGGCCAAGTGCGGGACATTTACATCCGCGATGGACGGATCACAGCCCATGCCGATGTCCATGGCGTGACTCCCGATCAGGAATACGATTGCCGCGGCAAGGTGATCATGGCCGGGGCCATCGACATGCACACGCATATAGGCGGCGGAAAGGTAACGATCGCCCGCAACCTCCTGCCGGAAGACCACCGCGCCGATCCGTCGCCCCGCTCGGGACTGAAGCGCGCCGGCTGCGGCCATGCCGCGCCCTCCACACTGACCACCGGCTATCGTTATGCGGAAATGGGCTATACCACGGGCTTCGAACCGGCAGTGCTGCCCATCAATGCCCGCCAAGCCCACATGGAAATGGCTGACGTGCCTCTTATGGACGTAGGCGGTTACGCCATGCTCGGCAGCGATGATTTCTTTCTGCGCCTTCTCTCGTCCGGAGCCGACCAGGAAGTCATCAACAATTACGTGGCCTGGACCCTACATTCCAGCCAATGCATCGGCATCAAAGTAGTCAATCCCGGCGGCATCAGCGCATTCAAGTTCAACCAGCGCAAGCTGGACCTGGACGAACAACACTGCCACTACGGCGTCACGCCGCGCCAAATCCTTCAGAAGCTGGCTAGGGCGGTTCACGAATTGGGCGTATCCCATCCCCTGCATGTGCACGGCTGCAACCTGGGGGTGCCGGGCAACCTGGAGACCACGCTGAACACGATCACCGGCATCGAAGGCTTGCCGATGCATCTGACCCACATCCAGTTCCACAGCTACGGCACCGAGGGCGACCGCAAGTTTTCCTCCGGCGCGGCTCAGATCGCCGAAGCCATCAATAAGCATCGCAATATCACAGCGGACGTGGGGCAAGTTCTATTCGGCCAGACCGTCACCGCATCGGGCGACTCCATGCGCCAGTTCGCCAACGCCCATCACGCCCACCCGAACAAATGGGTGTGCATGGATATCGAGTGTGATGCCGGCTGCGGCATCGTGCCGTTCAAGTACAGGGACCAGAACTTCGTCAACGCGCTGCAATGGTGTATCGGTCTTGAAATTTTCCTGCTGGTGGACGACCCCTGGCGCATTTTCCTCACCACCGACCACCCCAACGGTGCACCGTTCACCACTTATCCGCATTTGATCCGGCTGCTGATGGACAAGAGCTTCCGCAACGATATGCTCTCAACCATCAACCCCGACGCCGCCGCCCTGAGCACGCTCGGCTCCATCGACCGCGAGTACAGCCTATACGAGATCGCGATCATGACCCGCGCCGGCGCCGCCCGGATTCTGGGCCTCGGCGACCGGGGCCATCTAGGCGCCGGGGCTGCCGCAGACATTACGATATACACCGAGCAGGAAGACAAGGAGGCGATGTTTACCAGACCGGATTATGTATTCAAGGATGGCGAGTTGGTCGTACGCAATGGCGAAGTCGTCAAGGTCGTGTGGGGCAATGTGCACACGGTCAAGCCGGAATTCGATCGCCCCGGCATTGAAGGTCTGCTGCGGGATTATTTCGACCGCTACCATACCATGAAGATGGACAATTTCATCATCCGCGACTGGGAAATCGAGGGCGACGGACGCAGCAAGATCCTCGTTCATCCCTGCCAAGGGCAGGCTTAGCGAGAAATGGCACGGGAATCCTCTCTCCATTGAGAAACGAAGTACTCGAGCCGCTCCTGGAAGCACTCTTTCCTGTGAAGTCGCTGAAGCGGGCGATACGAAAACGATTGAAGCATCATGACTTTTGCCGCCATGCCCCGGGTCGAAACCAATATCCTACAAATAGAACAAACAAGCCGTGAGGAATCGTATGAATATTAACGGCGTGCAGATCGATGCGACTTTCGCCGAAGCCTTCCCGATGAGGGCCACACGGGTCGTCATCACCGCCCAAAACTTAAAATGGGCCTATTACGCCGCACAGGCCATGGCAGGCTTTGCCACCTCGGTCATCGCCTGTGGCTGTGAAGCAGGCATCGAACGCGAGCTCGATCCGAACGAGACGCCGGACGGACGGCCCGGCATTTCCGTATTGATCTTCGCCATGGGTGGCAAGGGCTTAGCCAAGCAGGTGGAAACCCGTGCTGGCCAGTGCGTGTTGACCGCCCCCACCTCGGCACTGTTCGCCGGCATCGCCGAGGGCGAAAAAATTCCCTTGGGCAAGAACCTCCGCTTCTTCGGCGACGGATTTCAGATATCCAAGCGCATCAACGGCAAACGGTATTGGCGCGTCCCGGTAATGGACGGCGAGTTCCTTTGTGAGGACACCACGGCTACGGTCAAGGCGGTGGGAGGCGGCAACTTCCTGATCCTGGCGGAAAGCCAGCCTCAGGCCTTGGCCGCCTGTGAGGCGGCCATCGAAGCGATGAAAAAGATACCTAACGTCATCATGCCTTTCCCCGGCGGCGTGGTGCGCTCCGGCTCCAAGGTCGGCTCGAAATACAAAGCACTGTCCGCATCGACCAACGACGCGTTCTGCCCCACGCTCAAGGGCCAGACCAAGACGGATTTAAGCCCAGAAGTCGAATCGGTCATGGAAATCGTCATCGACGGATTGACCGATGAGGACATCAAAAAGGCCATGCGGGTGGGCATTGAAGCAGCCTGCGGTTTGGGCGCCCAAAACGGCATTCGCCGCATCAGCGCCGGCAATTACGGCGGCAAACTGGGTCCTTTCCTTTTCCATCTTCAGGAGATCATGGCATGACGGCGCTTACCTTCACCCTGAAGGCCGAACTCAAACAACGGGTCGATGCGTCCCCATTGACGCCGGATCGACTCACCGGCAAATCGCCGAGTGAAGTCGGAGCCGAATTGCTGCAATGCGGCAACCGGCAGATCCGTACCGATGAGCTGTTTTCCATCGAAGGGCAAAATTCCGACAGCCTGGTGTTTCGAGGCGCTACCGGCAAGCTTGACTATATCGGCAAGGGCATGAGCCGGGGCGAAATCCACATCGAGGGCGATGCCGGCAGTTATCTAGGCATGCACCTCAAGGGCGGACGCGTCGTTGTCAGCGGCAACGTCGACGCGTATGCCGCCTGCGAGATGAAAAACGGCGAAATTTTGATTCGCGGCAACACCGGCGATTTTCTCGGCGCCTGCCTTCCCGGCAACAAGAAAGGCATGGCCGGCGGCGTAGTCATCGTTAAAGGAAATGCCGGCGACCGCGTGGGCGACCACCTGAGACGCGGCGCCATCCTCATCGAGGGCGATGCCGGATGTTACCTTGGCGCCCGCATGACGGCGGGCACCATTGCCGTCCTGGGCAAAGTCGGGGATCATCTCGGGTATGGCATGGGCCGCGGCACCGTACTGCTCGCCCAAGTACCCACATCCATTCCGCCTACCTTCAATGATTGCGGCACCCATACGCTAGGTTTCATACCGCTGCTTCTGAAAGGTTTTCAAGGGCTGGAGACTCGCTTCTCCGACATGTCCGGCCCGCTTAGGCGGGTGCGACGCTATGCCGGAGACATGTGCGGACTGGGCAAAGGTGAAATACTCATAGCCGTCTAATCATGCATTACGCCACGCATTTTCCACAAACTGTCTTCGCCAACCGCGCACTCACATAGGCAATCAAAAAACTCAAGCGGTTGACGGACTTAGGAGTACACGGTTATCATTCGTCGTTTAAAAGAATTTTCTGCGTTGGAGCCAACAAAAATGTACGCGGTTATACAAACGGGCGGCAAGCAATATCGAGTGAAACAGGGCGACGTTGTTAAAGTCGAAACCCTGAGCGCCGAAGCCGGCCAGCAAATCGAATTCGACAAGGTATTGATGGTTCAATCGGATTCCGGCGTAAAAGTAGGCAAACCTTTCATTGATGGCGGCAAGGTGACCGCAACCGTCAAAGCCCATGGCCGACACCCGAAGATAAAAATCGTCAAGTTTCGCCGGCGTAAGCACTACATGAAACAAGCGGGCCACCGGCAGAATTACACGGAAATTCAGATCACCGACATCTCTGCTTAATCAAATAGCGAGGAATTACGATGGCGCATAAAAAAGCAGGCGGCAGTTCGCGCAACGGCCGCGATTCGGAATCCAAACGACTTGGCGTAAAACGCTTTGGCGGTCAATTCGTACAGGCCGGCAGCATTATCGTGCGGCAGCGCGGCACCAAATTCCACGCCGGAGATAATGTAGGCTGCGGAAGAGACTATACGCTTTTTGCCTTAGCCGACGGACAGGTTCAGTTCAAAGTGAAAGGCCCGCTCAAACGCAAATACGTCAGTATTGTTCAGAGCGAAGCCTAAGGATCAAAGCGGCTTATCGGCCGCCAATTTTAAGCAGGAAGAAGCCTCGTCCGTGACGGGGCTTTTTTGTCATTACCATGAAGTTTGTTGACGAAGCGGAAATTCGGGTGGAAGCAGGCGATGGCGGCAACGGTTGCGTCAGCTTTCGTCGCGAAAAATATGTTCCTTTCGGGGGACCCGACGGGGGCGACGGCGGTGACGGCGGCAGCGTTTATCTGGTCGCCTCCACCAATCTCAATACGCTTGTCGATTTCCGCTTTCACTCACGATTTCGCGCCGCCCGAGGCGAGAATGGATCGGGCGGAAACTGCACAGGCCACTCAGGAGCGGACTGCATTGTCCACGTGCCGACCGGCACTGAGATTTTTGATGTTGAGACCGGCGAAAAGCTGGGCGATTTGACCAAGGAAGGCGAAAAATTATTGGTCGCTCAAGGTGGTTATCACGGTCTTGGCAACACCCGCTTCAAAAGCAGCGTCAATCGTGCACCGCGTAAGGCCACCAGTGGAACACCGGGCGAGCAGCGGGCTTTACGCCTGGAGCTGAAGCTCATCGCGGATGTCGGACTACTAGGCATGCCCAATGCCGGAAAATCCAGCCTGATTCGCAGCGTCTCGGCGGCACGACCCAAGGTAGCGGATTATCCTTTCACTACCTTGTATCCGAACCTGGGCGTCGTACGCGTCGACGATCAACGCAGCTTCGTCATGGCGGATATTCCCGGACTCATCGAGGGAGCATCCGAAGGTGCGGGCCTCGGGGTACAATTTTTGAAGCATCTGTCCCGCACCAAATTGCTGCTGCACATGGTGGACATCGAACCCTATGAAAGCATGGAAGACCCAGTCACAGCGGCCAAGAAAGTTATCGCCGAGCTTCAACACTGGGGCCGAGGGATCGACCAAAAGCCGCGATGGCTGATTCTAAACAAAGTCGACCGGCTTGAGGACGACGCAGCCCAACAGCGCTGCCGCGAAATTATCGAAGCTCTCGAATGGACCGGCCCCATCTTCAGGATCTCCGCACTCCGCCGCGACGGCCTCAAAGACCTAATCTACAGCATTATGGAGTTCCTGGAGCAGGACCAGACAGAAGATGCAGAACAGGACTGAATTCGCCCACGCCCACCGCATCATCATCAAGATCGGCAGCTCTTTGCTAACCCGGGGCGGCCGCGGACTGGACATGCCTGCGATCGGTGATTGGGTAGCCCAAATTGCCGCCCTTCGCCACCAAAATGTTGAAGTCCTCCTGGTCTCTTCAGGCTCGGTCGCCGAAGGCATGTGCCGGCTGGGCTGGAAGACCCGTCCACGCTCCTTACACGAACTACAGGCCGCCGCCTCCGTAGGGCAGATGGGATTGATTCAGACTTATGAATCCCTCTTTCAACAGCATAACCTGCATACCGCCCAAATTCTGCTAACTCACGACGACCTGTCGGACCGGCAGCGGTACCTCAACGCCCGAAGCACCATGCTTACTCTGCTCGAATTAGGGGTGGTACCGGTTATCAACGAAAACGATACGGTGGCCAACGAGGAAATCCGCTTCGGCGACAACGACACGCTCGCGGCCCTGGTGGCGAATCTCCTGGAAGCGGATCTACTGGTTATTCTGACCGATCAAATGGGACTTTACGAGCGCGATCCGACGCTAGATCCCACCGCCCGACTCGTTCACCAAGCCAGCATCAATGATTCGCGTCTCGGCGAGATGGTGGGCGAGAGCCGCAGCGGACTCGGACGGGGCGGCATGATCACGAAACTGCGCGCAGCTCGATTGGCTTCCCGTTCCGGAACGGCAACGGTCATCGCCTGCGGGCGCGAACAAAACGTCACGGCACGGATTATTGAGGGCGAAGAGTTGGGCACATTCCTGATCCCGGACGTGTCTCCCCTGCTTGCCCGCAAACGTTGGCTGGCCGGACAGCTGAAACTCAAAGGCAGACTGTATTTGGACGAAGGTGCTGCGCGGGTCTTAAAGGAATCCGGCAAAAGCCTCTTGCCCATCGGAGTAACCGCCGTAGACGGCGACTTCCTCAGGGGCGACTTGGTAGCTTGCGTAGATACTGGTGGAAACGAGGTAGCGCGCGGATTGGTGAATTATGGCGCCGATGAAACGCGGATAATCATGCAGCAACCGAGTTCGCAAATCGAATGCCTGCTCGGATACGTCGATGAACCTGAGCTGATTCACCGCGACAATCTGGTCTTGGCGTGAGAGAGGCAGGCAGCAGGCCCGCCTCATCTTTCCGCCTGACGCTTAGGCGGCCGCGTTTAGAGCCAGCGCCTTAACTCGGGCGTTGAGACGGCTCTTGCTGCGAGCTGCCTTGTTCTTGTGGATCAAGCCCTTGTTCACCGAAGAGTCGATAACAGGAACCGCAGCGCGGAACGCCGCCTGCGCTTGCTCCAAGTCGCCGGATTCTACCGCCAGGATGACCTTCTTCATGAAGGTCCGCAACCGGCTGCGCTGAGCCGCGTTGTGAGCGCGATGTTTTTCCGATTGTTTGGCGCGTTTTTTTGCTGAAGCAATGTTAGCCAAGGCGAAGACCTCTAGTCCAAATCGTTGGAAGCGAATTACATATTATCGTCACAAGAGTCCCTTTCGTCAATAGTTCAATTTTTATAGGCATAATTAGGGGACACAGTTTTCGCCGGGCAAAACTCGTTTTTAAACCGAATAACGGGTCTTCCTACAACAGTGTCTTAACCGGGCAAATTCCTTATACTACGGCCTTTTATTCAACGAAAGCACTGGTTTTAGGGTCTGAGCAAACATCTACTGAAATCCACCGTGGCCGTCGGCGGGATGACTTTTGTCTCCCGTATGTTAGGGTTCATTCGAGACGTCGTTATCGCCCGTTATTTCGGAGCAGATCTTGGTACCGACGCTTTTTTCGTCGCCTTCAGAATC
Source organism: Methylocaldum sp. (assembly GCF_035627495.1). GTDB lineage: Bacteria > Pseudomonadota > Gammaproteobacteria > Methylococcales > Methylococcaceae > Methylocaldum. The sequence goes on along the minus strand of NZ_DASPLO010000140.1, from coordinate 22,549 downwards.
CCCAACTTCTTGCGTCGTCTTTTTGCGGAAGGCTCCTTCTCCCAAGCTTTCGTGCCGGTGCTGTCGGACTACAAAGAGCGTCACGATCGAACCCAGCTCAGGCTGTTCTTGGATCGCACTGCCGGTAGCCTGTCGGTAGCGTTGTTGCTAATGACCCTTGTCGGAATTATCGCCGCACCGGTTTTGATACTGTTATTTGCGCCCGGCTTCTATCGAGATGCGGCGCAATTCCAACTCAGCGTGGAAATGCTACGCATCACCTTTCCGTATCTTTTCTTCATTTCCCTTACGGCATTCGCCGGAGGCATTCTGAACACCTGGGGACGTTTCGCCGTACCGGCATTCACGCCGGTATTTCTAAATCTCCTTATGATCGGCGCGGCGATTTGGCTCTCTCCTCACATGCCCACTCCGATTACGGCCTTGGCTTGGGGTGTGCTTGCCGCTGGCATCGTACAACTCGCATTTCAATTTCCGGCGCTCATTCGGGCAGACCTGCTGCCGAGACTTCGCTACGGGTTTCACGACCCCGGCGTTCGCCGCATCATGAAAACAATCGGACCCGCGATTTTCGGCGTTTCGGTGACGCAGGTGAATCTTTTGATCGACACGTTAATTGCGTCTTTTTTGGTTTCCGGCAGCGTATCCTGGCTTTACTATTCCGATCGGCTCGTGGAATTCCCCTTGGGCATTTTCGGCGTCGCCATCGGCACGGTAATACTGCCCCATTTGTCGAAAAACCATGTAAACCGTGACCGGGACGGGTTTTCCTGTTCGCTGGACTGGGCTCTCCGCTGGGTGATCCTGATCGGCTTGCCTGCCACGCTGGGGCTTACGCTTCTTGCCGAACCGCTGATTTTCACCCTCTTCCAATACGATCAGTTTTCTTCGCATGACGCCGAGATGGCCAGTCGAAGCCTAATGACTTACTCCGTAGGCCTTCTGGGCTTCATCGCAATCAAGGTGCTGGTTCCCGGTTTCAGCTCAAGACAAGATCTCGGCACCCCGGTCCGATACGGTTTCTACGCCATTGTCGCCAACCTCGTGCTGAACCTGGCCCTGATCTTTCAACTTGCTCCTATCGGCTGGGGCCACGCGGGTCTCGCGTTAGCGACGGCGCTGGCAGCCATGTTCAATGCAGCACTGCTCCTTTCCAAGCTTTTGAAAGAGCAGATTTACAGACCGGAACCGGGCTGGCCGATCTTTCTCCTGCGTGTGGTGCTCGCTAGCGGCGTCATGGCTTTAATCCTGGTCTACGCGTCTAATGCTTATCCGTGGCAGTCCTGGTCAGTGAGCGATCGAATTTCAAATCTTGCACTGTGGGTCCTGCTGGGGTTTGCGACCTATATTTTTTGCCTTACGCTGACCGGGCTGCGTCCAAGGCATATGCTCGTTCCGGAAAGCATCTGAGCATTAAGGACTATCGCATGCGCTTGATTCAAGGACTTGCCGATCTGAAGCCTTCCGAAGGGGGTTGCGTCGCCACCGTCGGGAATTTCGACGGCGTCCATGTCGGCCACCAACAGGTGATCGAAAGGCTGGCGGAAGCGGGGCGAAAACTAAACTTACCGGTCGTAGTCGTTCTTTTCGAACCGCAGCCGCGGGAATATTTTACTCCACACGAAGCCCCGGCCCGATTGACCCGTCTCCGCGAAAAACTGGCTCACTTGGTGGAACTACCGATAGACCGGGTGCTGCTGCTGCGCTTCAACCGGAGTCTCGCCGAGTTGCCGGCCGAGCAATTTATCCAAGACATTCTTATCGAAGGGTTGCGGACGAAATACCTGGTGGTCGGCGACGATTTTCGGTTCGGCAAAAATCGGCTCGGCAACTTTGCCTTGTTGCAGCAGGCCGGGAGAAAAGCTGGCTTTGAGGTGGTCGACACACCATCGGTATTGGTGGATGGCCTGCGTGTTAGCAGCACTTCGATCCGCGAAGCCCTGGCGGCAGGCAATCTTGGTGAAGCGGCGCGACTCTTGGGGCGTCCATATTCGGTTTGCGGACGTATCGTCCACGGCGCGAAGCTCGGGCGAACCCTCGGCTTCCCCACCGCCAACATATTGATGAGACGGAAAAACACTCCTGTCCAAGGGGTGTTTGCCGTTACAATGACCGGAATAAGCGAACATCCTTTGCCAGGAGTCGCGAACATAGGCATCCGCCCAACCGTAGCGGGAGGACCTATGGTGCTCCTGGAAACCTTTTTGCTGGACTTCTCCGGAGACCTCTACGGACGTCAGGTGGAAATCACTTTTCACCGCAAGCTCCGGGACGAAAGGCGCTTTGCCGGTTTGGCCGAACTGCAGGCTCAGATCAAGCGGGACGTCGCAGCGGCAAGAAGCCACTTCGCCATTTCAAATTCAATATTATCCTCTGCACCATGAGCACGGATTACAAACCGACCCTGAATTTACCCAGCACCGATTTTCCCATGAAGGCCAATCTGCCCCAACGCGAGCCGGAACAGCTCGAACGCTGGCGGAGCATGGATCTTTACCGGAAACTTCGCGAAACGTTCAGAGGAAGACCCAAGTTCATACTCCACGACGGACCGCCCTATGCCAACGGCGAAATCCACATCGGCCACGCCGTAAACAAAGTACTGAAGGACATCATCGTCAAAAGCAAGGGCCTCAGCGGGTTCGACGCCCCTTTCGTACCGGGCTGGGATTGCCACGGTCTGCCTATTGAATTGATGGTGGAGAAGAAAATCGGCAAGGCCGGAGTGCAGGTTAACGCTTCCGACTTCCGCAAGGCTTGCCGCACCTATGCGGCCGAGCAAGTGGATATCCAGCGCCGTGAGTTCATCCGGCTCGGCGTTTTCGGCGATTGGGAAAATCCCTACCTCAGCATGGATTACCGCTTCGAGGCGGACGTTCTGCGCGCTTTGGGCCGTATCTCTGCACAGGGCCATCTGGTGAAAGGGGCAAAGCCGGTCCATTGGTGTACCGATTGCGGCTCCGCGCTGGCCGAAGCCGAAGTCGAATACGAGAACAAGCGCTCGATCGCCATAGACGTGCGCTTCAAAGTGCTCGACGAAACGGCGCTGATCGAGCGTTGTCATTCGGTACCGGGACATGCGGGAGAAGGCCCGCTTTCGGTCGTCATCTGGACGACGACCCCTTGGACCCTGCCGGCCAACCAAGCCGTGGCGCTCAATCCGGATCTCGATTATGCCGTGGTGCAATGTCGGGAACCGGCGGAACGATTAGTCGTGGCCGAGGCCCTGATGAAAGATGTCATGATGCGTTGCGGCACCGACGATTACCGTGTCGTGGCGTATTGCAAAGGCTCGGATCTCGAGGGATTGATGCTGCAACATCCATTTTACGAGCGCGAGGTGCCGATCGTTCTCGGCGAGCACGTGACGCTCGAAACCGGTACCGGCGCGGTCCATACGGCGCCCGGCCATGGCCAGGAAGACTATGTCGTCGGTCAGCGCTACGGACTGCCGGTCGAAAATCCCGTGGCGGATGACGGCAAGTTTTTGCCGAGCACACCGCTGTTCGCCGGCGAGCACGTGATGACCGCCAACGGCCATGTGGTCGACGTACTCAAGGAACGCGGCGCACTGCTGCACGAAGCGCGCATCGAGCACAGTTATCCGCATTGTTGGCGGCACAAGACGCCGGTCATATTCAGAGCCACGCCGCAGTGGTTCATCGCCATGGACAAGAACGATCTTCGCCGCCAAGCCCTGGAAGAAATCCGAAAAGTGGAATGGATACCCGATTGGGGACAGGCGCGAATCGAAGGCATGGTCGCCAACCGGCCCGACTGGTGCGTCTCCCGGCAGCGGAACTGGGGTGTGCCGATCGCCTTGTTCGTTCACCGCGAAACCGGGACTCCGCATCCCCGCACAGCGGATCTGATCGAGCAGGTCGCGCAGAGGATCGAGGAACGGGGAATCGACGCGTGGTTCGATCTCGACCCTGCGGAACTGCTGGGAGAAGACGCCGCGCAGTACCGGAAGATAAACGACACGCTGGACGTATGGTTCGACTCAGGTGTCAGCCACTTCTGCGTACTGGATCGCCGGGAAGACCTGCATTCGCCGGCCGATTTATACCTCGAAGGCTCGGACCAGCATCGCGGCTGGTTCCAGTCGTCTTTGCTCGCCTCCGTGGCCATCCGCAACGCCGCGCCATACCGGCAGGTGCTGACCCACGGTTTCACCGTGGATGCGGAAGGCAAGAAAATGTCCAAATCCAAGGGTAATGTGGTTGCTCCGCAGAAAGTGATGGAGAACCTAGGAGCGGATATTTTGAGGCTTTGGGTCGCGGCTACCGACTACCGGGCCGAAATGAGCGTCTCCGACGAGATTTTGAAACGCACGGCGGACGTTTACCGGCGACTGCGCAATACGGCCCGCTATCTGCTGGCGAACATGAACGGTTTCGAACCGAGCCGGCATCTGGTCCAGCCCGAGCAAATGCTGGCACTCGACCGGTGGGCGGTCGACCGGGCTTACCGGCTGCAGCAGGAAGTGATCGCGGCTTACGAGACTTACCAGTTCAACCTGGTCTACCAGAAGGTGCATCACTTCTGCTCCGTGGATTTGGGCAGTTTCTATCTCGACGTGCTAAAAGACCGCCAGTACACCTGCCGGGAAGACAGTCTCCCGCGGCGGTCTGCGCAAACGGCGATGTACCACATTGCCCAAGCTTTAACCCGCTGGCTGGCTCCGATTTTGAGCTTCACGGCAGACGAGGTCTGGCGGCATCTGCCGGGCAAGCGGGGCGATTCGGTGTTTCTGGAAACCTGGTACGAAGGATTGTTCCCACTGGACGAATCATCGGCCTTGAACCGGGAGTTCTGGGACTTCGTGCTTGCGGTCCGCGAAGCCGTAAGCAAAGAGTTGGAGGTACTGCGAGTCCGCGGCGAAATCGGCTCGTCCCTAGATGCCGAAGTCGAGCTTTACTGCAGCAAGCCGGTTCTCGAAAGGCTTTCGCTGATCGAAAGCGAGCTTCGGTTCTTGTTCATCACCTCGTATGCAAGCCTGCGTCCCGAAGGGAGCGCCGATACGCTTCCGACAGGAATCGAGGGACTAGAGCTGAAAGTTCGAGCATCCGACAAAGCGAAATGCGTTCGCTGCTGGCATCATCGTGACGATGTCGGCAAGCATTCCGATCATCCCGAGCTTTGTGGCCGCTGCGTCGAGAACGTCGCCGGGCAAGGCGAAATCCGTCTTTACGCCTGACGCCCATGTTAAAGTGGCTTTGGCTCTCCGCACTGGTTATCGCCTTGGACCAGTTCACGAAACGGCTGGTCGACCAATCGATGCAGCTTTACCAGTCCATCGAACTGCTGCCTTTTTTTCAGCTCACGTATCTGCGCAATCAGGGTGCCGCGTTTAGCTTTCTCAGCCAGGCGGGGGGGTGGCAACGGTGGTTCTTTATCGGTCTCGCTATCGTCGCTAGCGGCGCGATCTGTTATTGGCTAAGACGACTCGACAAGCACCAACGCTGGGAGGCTGCGGCTTGGGCGCTGGTTTTGGGTGGCGCGCTGGGCAATCTCATCGATCGGATCAGTTACGGATACGTCATCGATTTTCTCGACGTGTTTTATGGGGAATGGCACTGGCCGGCTTTCAACGTGGCCGATTCGGCGATTACCGTAGGTGTGGCGATGCTGCTTTTAGATTCCATAAGGCCGCGACGATCAACGGAGAGCGATTGGGCTTAGATCACAAGCTTCGCCTCATCCGGTCCGATTGAAATCCTCTCAGCGATAACAAGCTGTAAAGCCTTCCCCAGTCGAAGCTCGGCCCCGGGTCGGTTTTGCGGTCCGGCGCGATGTCGCTGTGACCGACAATCCGATCCGGAGACAATCCGGGGTACTTCTTGAATAACGCGACGAGCAAATCGCTTAGGCGCTCATACTGCACTTCGGTATAGGGAATATCATCCGCCCCCTCCAACTCGAGACCGATCGAGAAATCATTGCAGCATCCCCGCCCTTGGTAATTGGAGATTCCGGCGTGCCAAGCGCGCCGATGGAACGGAACGTACTGGACGATCTCGCCATCTCGACGAATAAGCGCATGGGCCGATACCCGCAAGCCGCGCAAGCCCTCGAAATAAGGGTGGGCGGCCGCTTCTAAGGCATTGGTAAACAGACAGTCGATCCACTCGCCGCTAAACTCTCCCGGAGGCAAGCTGATGCAATGGATAACCACAACGGAGATATCCCTTACGTCCGGCCGGTCATCGCAGTTGCAGCTATCTACCCGTCTCGCGCTCGCCAACCAATCGTCAATAATTTTCATGTTCTAAACTGAATCGTGAATCACTGAGAATTTGTCTTGCCTGTCGGATGCGCCGTCAAAACTACCCGCACATTTTCAGTTTTGTGGGCCAAATCACGATCTTTGGGGCTACAAATGCTTACCCTTTAAAGTAGGGCTCAACAGCTTCGGGCAAAACGAATTGTACGCGCTGAGGATATGACCATGGCAATGCAAGATCTTAAAATCATCAACTTTGAAATGGCTCATGCTAAGCAGAAGGAGAGTGCAAAAGGGGTTGCAAACCAAATCATTACCCGGTCCCGAGAGTTATGCTCGCGGCACTTGAGCGAGTTGATGCAACAGTTTTCAGGTATTGTCGACGACGAGTTATTTCAACTCTCGGACAAAGCGGAGAACATGACTCTCCAGTCGCAGTATTTTGAAGCAATGCGCTACGTTCGGCTGGAATGGAATTCAGTAAAGACACAGTACATTCAGCATGTTCTGAAGCGTTACGACGAGTTCTGGAGAAACAAATCAAGGCTTTTTTCGTCCGGAACAAACGATAAAGATAACAGCTTCGAAGCAGAGGCCTTCTCTCTGGTTGAGAACGAAATTCTTGAGGAACAGTTAGCCGTTTCAGCCATGATCGAGAAAGGAAACAACTTGTTCCAGGGCGATCTACATGTGCTGAATAAGCGCTTCGGTGTCTTGAGCAATGACAAAGAAGTACAAACTCAGGACAACCCGGTTGCGCCGCATACGTTGTGCTATGCGTTTTCCGATGCATTAAGACCACTAAAGCTTGACCTAGCGACCAAACTATTAATCTATAAGTTATTTGATCGAGCGGTCGTAAGTTCCTTTGGCGGCTTATATTATGAGTTGAACACTCTCCTCATTAATGAAGGCATCTTGCCGAAAATCATCAATTCAATAAAACGATCTCCCACCTCGCCTTTAACGTCTCCCAAGCCGGTCGGCTCTAGCTCAAGAGGTCATTCGATTCCCGGAAGTCCAAGCACGCCGGAAGCCGACAATCAAGTGTATTTCGAGGTTTTTTTGACGATGCAATCCCTATTGGAAGGTTGGCGCAGCCAACTGGGGTTGCCTACTTCATTCACACACACATTTGGCAATGGCCCTGCTTTCGAAACCGCTGAGGTCCTGTCTGCTTTGAATGTATTGCAGGCCCCCTCCACCGGATCCGCACTCGCCGCTGGAAACCAGGTATCCGCGGATCAGCTGAAACATTACGTTGCGAATCAATTACGCGCTCTTCACCACAATAACGAAGGCCGGCCGATGGGCCGGCTTGAAGAAGACATCATCGACATGGTGGGGATGATCTTTGACTTCATCCTCGAAGATCGCAATTTGTCCGACCCGGTCAAGACACTGATCGCGCGCCTTCAGATTCCGGTAATCAAAGTCGCAATCCTTGAGAAATCGTTTTTTGGGAGGAAGAATCATCCCGTCCGGCTTCTATTAAACAATCTCGCACAAGCAGGTCTCGGTCTCGAAATTGCGGACGCTACTTCAGCGAATCCGGTGTTTCAAAAGATTGAGACGATCGTTAGCCGGATTTTAAATGAGTTTGCCCAGGACATCGGTTTGTTCTCCGAGTTATTGGATGATTTCACGGCATTCCTGGATAGGGAAAATCAGCGTAACGGCATCGCAGAAGAGCGGACTCGCCAAGTAACTCAAAGCAAGGAGCAACTGCTTCTAACGAAGCGCAAGGTAGCGTACGAAATCGCCGTACGCTTGCAGGGAAAAGCCGTTCCGGCCGCAGCCCGTTCGTTTCTTTACAACACATGGAAAGATGTACTCGTCTTAGCCCATCTACGAAGGGATAAACAACCGGGCGATTGGGACGAAGCGCTTGCGCTTGTGGATCAGGTCATCTTGAGCGTACTGCCGCCGGCGGATAATTCAGCGCGCCAAGAAATCGCCGGTGCAGTTCCGTCCCTGATCGAATCGATTCGCGCGAAACTGGAAGGACTCTCGCTGGATCCCGCTCAAGTATCCACTGCGCTAAAGGAAATAGAGAAATGTCACGCGAGCTGTTTAAGAAGCTCGGAACCCAAGCTACCCATAGCTTTCCGTAATGAAGACCCGACGCCACCCGAGAGCATCGAGGAAAATCAGCCTATTCAAATCCTTGATCCGGAAATATCCAAGGCCATCATCGACATAAGAGGAAATTTACCGGACATCCAAAACTTCAGCTTTGAGGATTTACACCGGACTCCAAAGACTCATGTCCGTACGGGTGAAGACGACGAAATCATAGATACGGCGTCTTTGCGCAAGGCAACTGATTTGGCAGTGGGCGAATGGATCGAGTTTATCGATCATCGGAACAAAACCTGCCGAGGCAAGCTTTCCTGGAAGAGCCAGCTGACATCAACCTGTGTCTTCGTCAACCGTAAAGGCGTCAAAGTGGCTGAGATCAGTATTTCTGAATTGGCCAAACGTCTTAATAACAACACTGCTCGCATCATAGAAGGCTCCGCCATTCCCCTGATGGATCGGGCCTTGATTACTCTGATCAATACGCTGAAAAACCCGACCGGCCATAAAGCTACCGCTCCGGCGTGAGACAACCGCAGCGATGCATCCTGACGCGGAGCGACGGCTTACCCAGCCGGTGCCGAGTGATCCCGGATGCATCATTCGCAGCTGCTGCGTTCGGAACTCTGGAACTCAATAACTATTGGCAGGTCAGCGAGCACTTTCCGGCGCTGGAAGATGCCTTGTTCTCGTCAGTCCTGAGGAGTACGGCCATGTCCTCCGCCGGTTGCGGGCGACTGAAAAAATAGCCCTGATAAGTATCGCAGCCCAAATCCCGGAGGAAGGCGAGTTGCTCCTCGGTTTCAACGCCCTCCGCCAGCGCGGTTAAACGGAGATTGCGCGCCATGGCGATGACCGTGGCGGCGATTTCTCCGTCGTTCCGACTCTCCGAAAGGTCTTTTACGAAACTCCGGTCGATCTTGACTGTGTCGAAGGCGAAGCGCTTGAGGTAAGCCAGCGAAGAATAGCCGGTGCCGAAGTCGTCGATAGCGAGCCGCACGCCTAATGCCTTCAAGGCCAGCAAGGTGGCTTGCGCGTGTTCGCCCTGCTCCAATGTGGCGCTTTCGGTAATCTCCAGTTCCAACTGGGCCGCAGGCAATCCTGTCTCCTCCAAGATCGCGCGGACCCGTTCGACTGTATCGCTTTGGCGGAATTGAAGGCTCGAAAAATTTACCGCCACTGTTAACGGCGGCAATCCCTGCTCGAGCCAGGCTTTCGTTTGAGCGCAGGCGGAGCGTAGCACCCACTCGCCCAACGGTATGATGAGACCGGTCTCCTCCGCCAGGGGGATGAACTGGGCCGGCGGAATAAGCCCCATCTCGGGAGACTGCCAACGCACCAGGGCCTCGACGCCGATAATCCGGCCGGTCGCGATGTCCACCTGCGGCTGATAGTGGAGGATGAATTCCTTCCGCTCCAAAGCCCGGCGCAGCCTGCTTTCGAGGTCAAGCCGCTGATTGGCGCTATGGGTCAGTGCCTCGGTATAGAAGTGGTAGGTATTACGGCCGCTCTCCTTAGCCTGGTACATGGCGGCATCGGCGTTACGCACCAGCTGAGTGCTATCCTGGGCATCATCCGGAAATATGCTGATGCCGATGCTGGCACTGACGAATACCTCATGACCGCTCGCAAGACGGAAGGGTTCGCTCAGTGCCACGAGCACGTGCTGGGCAATAGCGGCGGCTTGGCAGTGGTTCAGATGTTCGAGCAAGATGACGAACTCGTCGCCGCCCAGGCGGGCCAAGGTATCCGCCTCGCGCAAACGATGCCGAATACGCCGGCCGGCCGCCACCAGCAACTCATCGCCCGCCGGGTGCCCTAGGCTGTCGTTGATGGTCTTGAATCGGTCAAGATCCAGGAAGAGGAGGACTACCTTCCGGTTTTGCCGTTTGGCCTGTTCGAGCGCGTGGGACAATCGGCTGTTCAGGAGCAAGCGGTTGGGGAGATTGGTCAGCGGATCGTAATGCGCCAGGTGCGCCAACTGCTCTTCGGAGCGCTTGATCTGGCTGATATCGGAGAAGACGCCGATGTAGTTGATGACGTGGCCCGCCTCGTCACGGATGACGCTGATAGTGAGCCATTTCGGATAGACCTCGCCATTCTTGCGCCGATCCCAGATCTCGCCTTGCCAACTGCCGCTCTCCAGAATGCTCGTCCACAGGTCGCGGTAGAAATCGCTATGATGGCGTCCGGAACGGAATGCCCGGGGGTTGCGGCCCAAAACCTCCTGTTCCGAATACCCCGTAATAGTCGTAAAGGCCTTGTTGACGGCAATGATCTTGATGTCTGCATCGGTGATGATTACGCCTTCCGCCGTACTTTCGAATACCGTCGCGGCCTGCCGCAAGCGTTCCTCGGCGAGTTGGCGCTCGGTGATGTCGATAATCGAAACCAGGGTGAACGTACCTTCAGACGTGGCGAACGGATTAAGCGTGATCTCAACCGGCACCTCGCGCCCGTCTTTGCAGCACCCGCATAGATTGCGCCCCGCCCCCATGGGCCGGGTCTGGGACAGCGCCGAAAAATTCAGCCGCTCGAGGGTGTGCTGGACGCGGAAGCGCTCCGGCACCAGCCGCTCGATGAGTTCTCCCTGCAACTCGTCCCGCGAATAGCCGAACAGACGCTCGGCCTGGGCGTTGATCAAAACGATCCGGCCGTCCTCCCGCGCGAGGATCATCGCGTTGGGCGCGGCTTCCACCGCCCATCGGAATCGCTCTTCCGAATGCTTGCGCTCGGTAATGTCCCGCATGACTTTGGCGAAGCCACGAAGTCGTCCGCCATCATCGTACAGGGCGGTGAGGACGGCATTGGCCCAGAAGCGGGAGCCATCTTTTCGCACCCGCCAGCCCTCCTGTTCGAGGCGGCCTTGAGACACCGCGGCGGCGAGCGTCTTCCGAGGGATGTCAACTTCAGTATCCTCCGGCGTATAGAACCGGGAGAACGGCTGGCCGATGATCTCCTCGGCCCGATAGCCTTTGATGGCTTGTGCCCCGGAATTCCAGCTCGTTACCCGTCCGTCGGGATCCAACATGAAAATGGCGTAATCCTTGACGCTCTTGACCAATAACCGAAAGCGTTCATCGCTCTCGCGCGCGGCTGTCTCGGCGCGCGTCATGCTTTTGATTACCCATAGAGAAACGAGGGTGCCCAGGCTGAGGAGCAGCCCTACGGCCAAGTAGATGAGTTGTTGTGTAATCGAATTAGCCCAGTGGGCCGCCTCGCCTAAGGTACGAGAAAACTCCTCTTCCAATAGGGCCAGATGTCGATTCGCCGCCGTGAGCCCTTTCTGGATATCCGAAACCTGTTCAGCCGTTAAAGAACCCCACGATAGGGCTGTGTGCAGGCTATCGGCTAATGAAAGCAAGGCTGCAATCCGGCGGTCGGCCTCGGCCCAGATCTCAATCGCCCGGGCGACATGGTCGATCCGGTGATATCGGCGAAAGAATACCGCCATAGCTTTCGCATCCTCCGGGGAATTACCCCCTGCGGCGAAGCCCTGATAAATGCGGTTCAGATCGGGCTCCGGTGTTTCCAGTTCGAGGCGTGCCTGACGGTCTCCCAAGGGGATGGCGATAGCGTTTAGAAAAGCTTGATAGTCCGCCTCGGCATGCGAAGCCGAATAGCGAATCAAGTGTTGAACAGCATCTTTTTGCCCTTTGGACCAAAGACTCTCGCCCACCACATAAGCTCTGACCGAATTGAGTATCTCAGCGCGTATCAGATCGAGCATCAGCAAGCAAAGCACGATTCCGACGAAGAGAGTGATGACCAGATACGTTTTTTTGGCCGAAGCGTGGGCGCTACCAAGTCGGCGTGGACCATCAACCATCTTGATATTCTTGAATTATTTCAGGCGGATTCGGACCGAGCTCAATGCCTATCGAAGCGCACGGCAGATATCGGCTCGATAGAAGCCCAAGCCAAAAAGTTCTATACGCGCTGAGTACGAGCGAAGACTGGCGAGTATCGAGACGCCCTGTAAAAGATCAGATAGCCGGCAACGATCCGATATCGATCCACCGTTTAGGAGGCTGGTGCAAGTATCGGCTACGATGGGCAAATGGCACTTTTGTCCAGCATTTCGGGAATAAAGCCCTACCATAAAGATCTCCTGATTTCGTTTTATGTCTTTATTATCAAAACAGAAGGGGCAAATCGGCTGGACAGGCGCTTCTGAACAACATTAGCGCACTACAAGAACATTACCGTAAGTAAGATTACGTATTTACGGCTTTGCAAGCTGACGCAACGTTACAACCCGATAGAACGTCGGACTTGAGCTACGGCAGGTCGCCCGGCAGTCTTCCTCCTATCGCCGGAATTTACTCGATTCGGCTTAGATCGTGCCGCCGCTCCTCCGGCTCGGGCAACAGGGTATGTCCGTGCAATTTCGCCAAGATGCCGGCGAGATTGGCCCCCAAGGCTTCGACTGCGGCATGCTGTTTCGGATTGATCAGCATGCCGTCGGGCTGGAACGCTTCATGAGCCTTGGCCACCGCCAATTGGTCCGGCAGGACGATGACGCCGATATTGCCCAGAATCGCCCGCAGGTGAACCAAACCGCGGAGGCCTCCGAAGCCACCCGGCGAAGCGGCGAGCAGGGCGGCGACCTTGTTCCGGAACGGCGCCAGACCGTCCTCGCCGCCGACCGGGCGGGACACCCAGTCGATGGTGTTTTTCAGGAGCGCGGTAATCGAGCTGTTGTATTCGGGAGCAGCTATCAAGAGTCCCTGATGCGCCATCATCAGTTGCCTGAATTTCAGGCCATTGGCGGGAATGCCTTCCCGATCCTCCAAATCTCCGTCATAGATCGGCATCGGGAAATCGCGCAAATCCACCACGCTTACCTCGGCACCGGCCCGTCGAGCGCCCGCCGCGGCAATCCGGACCAGCATCTTGTTGTAGGAGCGTTCTCGCGAACTACCGGCGAAAGCGAGAATTTTCGGTTTAGCTTCCATGGATACCTCCTGGAAATGTGGCAAGGTAATTTGCCGGATTCGTTCAGGGCCGGGTTTGTGTCGATGGGCGTCGCTCGCCCAACGCTTGGGGATCGAAGATCGCTCCCCCTTTGACAGCGCGGAAGATGCGGCGCAAGTGGGTGATATCGGCCAGCGGGTCGGCATCGAGCAGCAAGAAATCGGCGAGTTTGCCCTTTTCGACGGTTCCCAATTCGGCGCTTCGGCCCATGACGCGAGCGCCGCCTTGCGTTGCGGCCGTCAAAATCTCGCGGGGCGATAGACCGGCCTCGGCCATCAGTTCGAACTCCCGGTGCAATGCCGGCCCGTGCAAGGTGCCGATATTGCCGGCATCGGTCCCGGCGGCAATCGTCACGCCGCTTTCCTGCAGGCGCTTCAAATTCCAGAATGCGATATCCCGGCTGAACCATTGAAAGGCCCAAGGCTTTTTCCAGATGGGCAGTCGGGCCAGATCATCGAACGTCTCGATCGCTTCGGGATCGCCGAGGCGGCGTTCGATGTCGGTCAGCCGGACCTTCCGTCCCAAAACTTCCTGATAGCCTTCGCTGACGACCAGCGTGGTCACATACACCACGTTCCGATCCTTCAAGAGCTTGATAAAAGCCTCGTCGACCCGGCGGTCCTCCACACTGTGAGCGAGAACGTCCGCACCCGCCTGCACCGCCGCCCGCGCGACTTCCAGTTCGGTCGCATGCACCACGACCCGCGTACCGGCGGCATGACTCGTCTCGATCGCGGCCCGCACCACGGCGGTCTGTGACGCAAGACCCTGGCCCGGCAAGGGAATGAACCAGATTTTGATGACGTCCGGCTTTCGCGCCAAAACTTCCCGCACCGTGGCCCGGCTCTCCTCGGGAGAATCGACTTTGATCAGCGGCGGGTCATCGGTTTTGAGTTCCGGGGGAAGATAGGTGGCGACTAGCGGCCCGGCCACCGCGACGCGCGGCGCCGGCTTGGTCCGCTCCGCGAGATCCCGTACTTCGAAGGTCCAGAACGGGCCGCCGACATCCACCACCGAGGTCACGCCGCTTGCGACGTAGCGGGCCAAGGTGTCGGGAATGCGTTGCCTGATCCCGGCGATCTCGTCCGCATAAGGGCGAACATCCCGCAAATCGATCACATCCGGCCGGGTATAAAGACCGCCCGATTGAAAGAAGTGGATGTGCGCATCGATCAAACCGGGAACGATCCATTTGCCGCTCGCGTCGATTACTCGGGCTTCCGGAGGAATCGGTATTTCGTCCCGGTTTCCCACCGCGGCAATCCGCTCGCCCTCCACGAGAATCACGGCATCGGCGCGTGGAGCACCGCCGGTTCCATCGACCAAGGTCGCGCCGACAAAAGCGGTCATATCTGCTCTACTCTCGCAGGCGAACGTTACGAACCACAAGACGATTGCCAATAACCAACCCGTGCATGGCAATCCATACCGCTTCATCTTCCAATCCAAGGACACGTTAACAATGAGCTCTCTTCTTCGACCGCTGCACGGTCCGTTCATTGCTACGTATTTTGCAGAGGATTGTGTTGGGAAACCGCGCCACGACTCTCAATCGTAAAAAATAAAATCTCGATCCCGCGCCATTCCTACTCCATCGCCGACTTCTTGAGTTTAGGCGACGCCCCGCGCAACCCCCTTCCTGACGATAAGTCTCATTCATTAAGCAAGTACGCCGTGCGGAGCATCGAAGAAACGGCAGCCGTCACTGCAGCTATAGGGATAAGCTCACGATCGATTACAGGAGAGGGATCGGGTACGTACCGCAGCTCGATGCTCGTCATTTAGTCGGAACGGCGGGTTACGAGACGCGCATCCGGTCTGAAAACAATATCGTTAGAGCAACCAAGACGGTGATCGATCATGGAAATGATGAAAGCTACAAGCCTTATCTCTTGTCTTTTATTGCCTTCGTTTTCGGCTTTTTCAACAAGCCAAGCGCCCGAGGCCAAGAACGAAACATCGCCCAAACTGGTCCAGCTCCAAAATGTCGGAGAAGGCGCCGCAAACCAAATGCAAGCCCCCAAGGGTTCGGTATCGGCCAAGGTGGGCCAGACCCTAAGCAAGCTCCATAACGAATACCGAGCCTTCCAGGGACGCGCGGCAAACACGCATGCAAAGCCCGAAACATTTCAGCCTCGGACCGAGATGGTGCAGGTTCGTGGCAACTATGTCGCCATATATGCCGTCGCATCGAATGACTCGGGCGTGTTGCGAGCCGGCCTCGAAAAACTCGGAATGAAGGATGTTACGGTATCCGGCAGAGTCGTGTCGGGATGGCTCCCCATACCGGCCATCGGACAGCTGGAAGCAGTTCCCGGCCTGCAATTCGTCCGACCTGCCTATCCCCCGATAAAACGCTCGGGATCGGTCGACAGCCAGGGCGACGCGGCGATGCGATCGAATACGGCGCGCATGAGCTTCGGGGTCGACGGCAACGGCATTGCCATCGGCGTCCTTTCCAACAGTTACAACTGCTTAGGCGGTGCGGAGAATGACATCGCAAGCGGCGATTTACCGTCCGGAATCACGGTACTGAAGGACGACGACCTCTGCCCGCCGGGCACCGTTCCGACCACTGACGAAGGCCGCGCCATGATGCAGATCATCCATGATGTGGCGCCGGGTGCCCAGATTCTATTCCACACGGACGGCGAGGATCAGTTCAAATTTGCCGATGCCGTCATCGTTTTAGCCAACGCCGGAGCCAAGATCATCGTGGATGACGTTGGTTACTTCGACGAGCCCATGTTCCAGGACGGACACAGCGCTCAGGCTATTGACGAAGCCGTTGCCAAGGGAGTCGCGTACTTTTCTTCGGCAGGCAATGAAAACCGCTCGTCCTACGAAGCGCCTTTTAGGCCGAGCGGGACCCTCATAGACGAAGGTGGAGGATTTATTTGCGAGGCGCACGATTTTGACCCGGGACCTGACATCAACGTTTTCCAGCATATCACCGTGCCCCCGGGTAGCGGGCTTACGATGTCTTTTCAATGGGACGCGCCTTTTTTCTCGGTCAGCGGACCGCCCGGGGCGCCCAACGACATTGATGTCTTGCTGTACGACGAAGCCGGAACGCTCGTTGCAGAAACCAAGGACATTAATATCGGTTCAGATCCCAAAGAAATTTTGAGGTTTTTTAACCTTCCCGAATCGGGGACTTCCGGTTTTAACGTACAAATCACAAATTGCCCCGGGCCCAATCCGGAAGTGATTAATCCCGGACTGATGAAATATGTCCTCTGGGACGGAACGATCGATCAGTTTAATACCCACAGCAGTACCGTTATCGGCCATGCCAATGCGGCAGGCGCCGCAGCGGTCGGGGCCGCCCCTTACCATACTCCGCACGTGTTGAGGGAGTTCTCTTCGGCGGGCGGCACGCCGATCTTGTTCGATACGGCCGGAAACCGGAAGGCGAGCCCGGAATTCCGCTTTCAGCCCCTGATTGTGGCACCCGATGACATCAACACAAGCTTCTTCGGGGGGCAGGATACAGAACCCGACGGCGCTCCGAACTTTCCCGGCACCTCGGCGGCAGCGCCTCATGCCGCGGCAGTCGCGGCGTTGATGCTGCAAGCCGATCCGTCATTGTCGCCCTGGGATATTTATACCGCCATGGCAAATACGGCCATCGACATGGATGACCCGTTCACCCCGGATTTTGATACCGGATTCGATTTCGCGAGCGGATGTGGCTTTATCCAAGCCGACGCAGCCATTGCGAATCCCTACGGAAACCGTTGTCTGGGAAATTGAAGGTGATGCAAAAGACAAGCTTCCGTAAGCGTCAAACGATTACAGCCCGACGAATCGATCCGCAGGGCCATGATAAAGATTCTCAGCCGAACACGACTGTTGCAGCTTGCCCGGAGAGGGAACCGGAAAGCCCAGTGAGTTCGAACTTTCAGCTGAGACAAAGTGCTTTACGAAGAAACAGCTATGGAGGGATTGTGTATGAACAAGCGTATCGTCGGAGGATTGTTAGCCACGGTGCTCGCCTCCCTCATCTTGATAGTCTTAGGTGCCAGACCTGGCATCACCGATATCATTTCTCTCGAAGCGTATGACTATTACCCGGTTGTGTTTTCCAATGTAAACGGCATGACGTCGTCCCTCGTGCTAAGCAACGATACGGAGACGACGACCACATACCAGGTCTGCGTACGAGCGAGTCAGAGTCCTGAACGTAATTGCAACAACGTCACCCTTGAGGGATACCAGCAACAAATCCTCGACGTATCAAACCTCGGCCTCCAGAACAATACCGGTGCCATTGAAGTATTCGCGGTCGAAGAGAATACGGCAGGCTTTTCTAAATTATTGATTCAGAACGCAACGGGATATTTCTCATTCGTTGAGCCCTTAACCTTCAATCTGAGTCCGGGGCAACAATAGATAATCCAGCGGCGATTTGCAGATTAATCCGGTAAATCACATTCTTAATAGTCATGGTCACGCTCGCTATGGCAGCCCGACCGGCTCACTATAGCCGTCCACTCGCTCTTAGACGCCGGGTGACCATTCCGTGATAGAGACGAGCCAATAGCGGACGGATCACCGGCAATCCGATGAGCCAGGCCAAGGGTCTTAGAAGCGGGATTCTCTTCAGCAACAGGATATACGCATCCAGCTCGGACACGATCCGCCCAGTCTCGTCGCGGACATGCAGTTCGGTCAGGGCCTTATGGGGATCGATGCCGGCGTCGCGGAGTTTCTCCTCGTGTCCCGTGATGTCGAACCAACGGACCTTCTCACGGCTTTTCCCCGCCAGCCACTCGTAGCGACGGCGTTCCCGGACACAGCGCGGGCAGGCGCCGTCGTAATAGACGGTAATCTTTCCCTCATTCTCGCTCATGGGTTTTGCCTCAAAAAATGCATGATTGTCCAAAACGATCGAACGCGTAGTCTGAGTACAACCGGAATCCGCGCAGATCCATTTTCCTTTCCGGGAAGCTCTCCGATGGCTCCGCTGGCGCGGCGCTCATGGATTTCCCCGCGCTTCCTGGGTAACCTTGCCCGGTGCCTGCTCGCCGCTTGCGTCGATGAGTCGCCAGCCCGAAGCAAAATGCCATGCACGTCGATCGAGATACAGCGGCCATGGGTGCCCCACTAGGATTCTGAGGAGGACTTCGCCATGACGGAACCCGCTCCCATACGCGGACTTTGGTGCGCGACACTGACGCCGCTCGATCAGGACGGCGGCGTCGACCACGCGAGGCTCGCCGCGCATGCGCGGGTACTGCTCGCGACGGGTGTCGACGGTGTGGTGCCGTTCGGCACGACAGGCGAAGGCCCCTCCTTCTCGGTCGCCGAGCGCTCCGAGGGTCTTAACGCGCTGCTGGCGTCGGGCATCGCGCCGGAACGCTTGCTCGCCGCCAGCGGAGCCGCCGCGCTCCCCGACGCCGTGGCGCTGACGCGGCATGCATTGCAGTCCGGCTGTCCGCGATGTCTGGTCCTGCCGCCGTTCTTCTGGAAAGGTTTGACCGACGAGGCGGTGTTCCGTTACTACGCGAGCTTGATCGATACGGTGGACGATGCGCGTCTCCGCGTCTATCTGTACCACATCCCGCAGATCTCGGCCGTGCCGATCCGGCCGGAGGTCGTCGCCCGGCTGTCAGCCGCCTATCCCGACATCATCGCGGGCGTGAAGGACAGCGGCGGCGATTTCGAGCATACCGCCGAGCTGCTGAAACGCGTGCCGCAACTCTCGATCCTGGCTGGCCACGAGCCGCACCTGCCGCGGCTGATGCGCGCCGGCGGGGCCGGAACGATCTGCGGCGTCGCGAACCTCTTTCCAGACCTCGTCGCCGCGTTGCTCAAGCCGGACGTAAGCCCGGACGACGAGGCGCGAATCCGCTCATTTCTGGACATCGTCTTGCGCTACCCTTTCGTACCCGCGTTCAAGGCAATTCGCGCCGCACAGACGGGCGATCCCGCGTGGCGCGCGCCGCGGCCGCCTCTATGGCCTCTTCCGGAGGCCGAGCGGGCAACGCTGCTTGCCGCCCTCCACAGGGCGGGTTTCGGCATCAGCTCGGAGACCGATCCATGATCAATGATGCCGAATTTTGATCAAATAATGGCATTTGCATTCAGTTGAGGAATCCAGGGACAACGTGCCCGGTTATGGATGCTTTGATGGAACTCTTGCGGGGAAGCCGCCCGACGGCTGCTGACAGCTCTTGAGGCGGAGGTGACGGTCCGGTCCCGCGAACCGGCGTGGAGCGGTCGAAGCGTCGGTGTGGAATCCGTGACGGCCGATGTGTTCACCTTTCGGTGGCGGTAACGGGACAGGCGGCCGCGGAACTCACCGCCGCCACCTGCCCCTGTCCGATCTTACTGAACGATAATGGCGACGATGTTATCCGCGTCCTTGGCGGTGTTGGGGGCATTTTCAAGCACCATGCCGCCCGCGATGTGTCCATCACCATCCCGCGCACTGCTCGGGCTTTTTTCCCGCTCCAGTATCACGCCGCCGGCCACATGATCTTCCTCCTTGGTGGCGTTGGGAGCGTTTTCGATTATCAGGCCGCCTGCAACCTGTACCACGGACGGGGTGCTGAAGTTGGCGCTGGCGCTCTGCACCCCGGACAGCAAAGCCATGGCGGAGGTGAAGGTGAAAACAGTCAGGTTCTTGGCGATTTTCGTTTGCATGATCGTACTCCTAAAGGATGGTGTGTTGTTTAAGGCTCTTCAGTTCAGGGCGAAGCGTTGTTTCGCACCGTACTCCGGATATTGAATTTTCCGTGCCAAATCAGATTTATTATTTATATTCAATAACTTAAAAATCGTGCCGCAAGAATGGCCGATGTCACGGCTGTTGGCCCGGACCAACAGCCAATCGCCGCCTCAAACCCCGAAGCCTTGATCCGATTCGGGGCGTGCGGTGTTGGCCCGAGCCAACGGTGAAGGAGAAAACAAGAAAGCGAATCGGTGAGCGCTCAAACGAAGGGGGGTCAGAGTGAAGGGGTCATGAAGGAGTCAGGCTTGCGAAGGGGTCCGAAGGGGTCCGAAGGGGTCAGGCTTTTGTTATTTGTTTTCAGGACAAACGATGTCTCTGGAAGCTGGAGCTTCCAGAGCGGCGTTCCCAATCCGGAGATTGGGAACGAGCGAAAAACGAGGATTTACAGCGTCCGCATAAACGCCGCCAAATCCGACTTCTCCTGCGAGTTCAATTTGAGCTCCAGCACCAGGTTGAAAAACTCCACCGTGTCCTCCAGGGTCAGGCAACGCCCGTCATGCATATAGGGCGGGCTGTCCTTGATGCCACGCAATGTGAAAGTCTTCATCGGTCCCAGCGGCGCCTCGTTGACGAACCGTTCGAGGTGAAGGTCGTGCATCTGGTGGTCGAGATAGGTCGGGGGCAAATGGCAGGCGGCACATTGGCCCTTGCCGAAGAACACTTCTTCGCCGCGGCGCTCGGCATCGGTGGCCTTGGCGGGGTCGAGCCGGGCCGTGGCGACCTTGAGCTTGGGCGCCGGCGGGAAGTCGAACATGTTCTGCATCTGCGCCATGTGCGAGACCTGCACCCGGTCGAAAATGGTGAAGCCTTTCTTCATGGCGTGGATGGGATCGCCGTTGAAATAGGCGGTGCGGAACTCGAATTCGGTGAAGTCCTCGACCGAGCGGAGGCTCCGCTTAGAGCCGTGGATCTGCTGGTTGAACATGCCGCGCAGGCTGACCGTGTCGAGGCGCATGCGCCGTTCCTGTGGGCGGTCGTCCGGGTTGAGGTGGAACTGCCCGGTGGTGTGCCCGTTGATGTGGCAGTCGAGACAGGTGACGCCGAGGCTCGCCTGTTCGCTTTTCCGGTCGTCGGTGGGATTGAATTCCTCCTGGGGAAACGGCGTGAGCAGAAGGCGAAATCCGTCGAGTTGAACCGGGGTCAGGATGTCCTTAAACAGCCGGTAGAAGTTGTTGATCGAGACGACCTCGCCGCGGGATACGTCGCCGAGTTCCGGCCGGTTTTGCAGGAAGATGGCGGGCGGAAATTCCGGGAGGAAGGCGTCTGGCAGGTCGAATTCCACATCGAAGCGCTCCAGCCGCGGGAACATCTCGATCTGCATTTTCGGGAAGATCTGGCCGCCGGTGGCTTGCTTGGGATGCGGCAGGGCGGGATAAGGGAAGACGCCCTTTTTGCGAATATCCTCAGGCGTCATCCCGGCCAGCGAGTCCCAAGTCACGCCATCGCGCAAGCGCGCGGTGGGACCCACCGGAACCCGCTTGCCCCGCGACATCTTCGCCTCGGGATCGAATTTCGGACTTAAATCGTAGCGGCTTTCCAGCAACTTCCGTTGATCGGCGGTGATCTTGGCTTTGGCCGCCTTGTCCGCCTGCATGATCTCCTCGAAAGTCTGCATGGGCTTCTTGGCATTGAGGGGATCGCGGTAAAACTCGAAACCCAATACCTTGCCCTGATCGGGCTGGCTGCCGAGGGCGTTCGAGGCAGGTTGGGCGCCGGTGGCCTGAAAAACGCCGGACCGGTCATGATCGGATTTCTGCGACTCCGGTCGGTCAGAGGGGGCGGCTTTCGGCGTTTGCGCCTCGGCCGCGGCATCGAACGGTTTGCCGCCAGTTTGAGCGGCGGCGGCTACCGCCACGGGAAGAATCAGGCCGCCGAACCATAGACGGACGGCCCTACCTGAAATCGCCTTGTTCCGGAATCGCATAATGCCTCCTAGCGGACGTTTCATCGGAGATAAATCGATCGAAATTCCATATTTGAATCCCCGATCGATCCGTTGGTTCCAGTCGGCGCAACGTGAAGGGTAAAGGGTCAGGCAACTGTTGTTTGTTTTTGGTTGTTAGGGTTCGAGCGGGAGAAAGAAATAAAAGTCTGCCCCTCTAACTCAGGCAGGCTCCTGTAACGGATGGTAAAGCGAAATTCGTAGGATGCGGTAAGGTACGAACCGCCCTTCGACCGGACTCAGGACGGGCATCAATCGCGAACGATGCGGTTCACTTCGTTCACCGCATCCTACGGTCTGCAAGAGGATGCGTACAAGGTGCATTGGAGCGCGGTAGGCTGGATCGAGGAACGAGACCCGGCATTTTTAAGCGAGGTAATGGCCCCGAAGACGAACCGGACCGCAGGTCCCGGGAGGGTGTAAAAAGAACTGTGTAACTGGTTTATATAATCTGACAAAAAGGAGAATAAGAATGACCAGTGACACAGCCAAACAAGACGCCCTGTTAGACGAGTTGCTCAAAGGCTATTCGGATCCCAAGGACATTTTGGGTGAGCACGGCTTGCTCAAACAGCTGACCCAACGC
>NZ_DASPLO010000139.1:0-36664 GCF_035627495.1 Methylocaldum sp. | reverse complement strand
TTGGACGCGCTTGACCGTGTTCTTCGATTATCCGCCGGAGACCCGCAAAGTGCTGTACACCACCAACGCCATCGAATCGCTTAACTTCAGCCTGCGTAAGTTGCTTAAAACCCGCGGCGCGTTTCCGAACGATGAGGCGATTCTGAAAGTCCTGTACCTTGGGCTGCAACGGATCGAGAAGAAATGGACCATGCCGATCCAGGATTGGAAGCGGGCTTTGAACCACTTCGTGATCCTGCTGGGCGATCGCGTCACCCTGTGAACTAATCCCAGTTACACACTTAACTTGACACCCCCCTCCGACCCGGGGCAGCCAGTACTGCGCCAGCCGTTACCAAGCCTTGTTGAAGCAGTTCCACATGTGCCCCTCCATGAGTCGCCGGGGCAACTGTTACGACAATGCGCCGATGGAAAGCTTCTGGGGCACGCTGAAGAACGAACTGGTCCACCACCGGCGTTATGCCACGCGGGAGGAGGCTCAGGCAGACATTACCGAGTACATCGAAATCTTCTACAACCGTCAAAGACGGCATTCGCGGCTCGGCAATCTTGCCCCGGCTGTATTCGCCCAACAGGCGTTGGCGAAGCAGGCGGGGCTTAACTGATGGCCTCCACTATTGACGACCTAGGTCACAGTTCCTTCGTCACCGCATCCTATAGACCTATGTCATTCTTAAGTTCAGGAAGACTCTTCGGTGAGATTTGGCCTTGTGCTAGCAGTGCCAAATACGCGGACAATAGGCGCTCGTCGTAGTTTGCCGCGTCCGCGAAGAACGGAACTGCAGCTTTAAAAGTTTTCAAGACTTTCTCTTCATCTGGCCGTGCCCACATCTTGAACATAGCTATTCTTGGGCCGTTCGGACGAATGTTCTTAATTCTTTCCTTGTCACTCATTGACCCAACCGGAAGATAGGGCTTGAGTTCACGCCGCGAAACGAAAAGTGATCCAAGCGAGTTCTGCTTTCCTGTGAACCAATAGACTTCTTGATATGGAAAGAACTCACTGAGATCTTCTCTTAGCCAATCCACGCGCGTGCCCTTGAAGCGCTCTAATCCGATAAGGCGCTGGAGATGCTGGCGAGAGAAGGCAAGGCCATCAAGGCTTAGCAGCCAGCATTGGATCACAGCGAATAGCGCCGCAGTGCGATGTTGCCGCCTTGCCCCTTCCCTCAAGTCAATCTGCTTCATACTATCGCTGCCCCCCAGACAGTGCTAATGTTTAAATTGCTGGCTTACGAAAAGCAGATGCTACGTCGCTTTTCGCGAGCCCTTCAGATACTAGATATTCCCGCATACCTTGATCGCCAACAGCTTTCAATATTGAGAAATACTAAAGGTGGTTACCCCCCGCCTCCATTACTGATACCGCAACGCCTCGATCGGCCTGAGCTCCGCCGCTTTGCGTGCCGGGTAGAAGCCGAAGAAGATGCCTACCGCCGCGGCGACGGTAAAGGCAAGCAGGATAGACCAGAGGGTGACGACCACGGTCATGCCGCCCAGGCCGGCGGCCAGCCAGGCTCCGGCGAAACCGATGGCAGCGCCGATCAGGCTGCCGGCTAGGGAGATGATCAGGGCTTCCAGCAGAAATTGCAGCAGAATGTCCCGCCGCCGCGCGCCGATGGCGAGGCGGATGCCGATCTCGCGGGTTCGTTCGGTCACCGAGACCAGCATGATGTTCATGATGCCGATGCCGCCCACCAGGAGGGATACCGAGGCGATGGCGCCCAGCATCATCGACATGGCGCGGGTGGTTCCGGCGGCGGTTTGGGCGAGGGCGGTCAGGTTGCGGATCGTGAAGTCGTCTTCCTGCCCCGGCCGGATGCGGTGCCGGGTGCGCAAGAGATCGATCATGTTCTTCTCCGCAGTTGGCATCAGTTCGCCGGATCGCGCTTTCGCCATGATGAAGCGGACCATGCCCGGAAATGGGTTGCCGAACAGTTGGCGCTGCGCGGTCGTCAAGGGCACCATCGATGTGTCGTCCTGATCGCGCCCATCGAGGCTTTGCCCTTTGGGGCCGAGAACGCCGACGACGAGGAACGGGCTGTTTTTGACGCGCACGGTCTTGCCGACCGGATCTTCATCGCCGAACAGGTTGCGGACCACGGTCTGCCCGAGCACGATGACCCGCGTCGCCGAGCGCACGTCGCTGTCGGTGAACGCCGCGCCGGAAACCGGATACCAGTCGCGCACCTCGAAATAGGCCGGGGTGGTGCCCATGATCGCCGTGGTCCAGTTGTTGGAGCCGTAGATCACTTGCGCGTTGTTGGGATACGAGGGCGCGACCGCGGCGATTTCGGGCAATTCGCCGATGGCCTGGGCATCGGCGGCGGTGAGGGTAGGCACGGTGCCGCCGCCCATACGGACGCCGCCCGAGGTCGAGGAACCGGACAATATGATGAAGAGATTGCTGCCCATCGAGGCGATGGCGTCGCTCACCATGGATTGCGCACCCTGTCCGATCGCCATCATCAGCACCACGGCGCCGACGCCGATAATCATGCCGAGCATGGTGAGCGCGCTCCGCAGCCGGTTGGCGCCCATCGCCTGCAGCGCTTCTTCCAGGAGGCTGCCCAGCATCATCGGTGCGACCCTCCCAGGATCGTTTCCACCGGACCGTCCTCGGCGATATGCCCGTCCACGACATGGATCAGGCGCTGGGCATGGCGCGCCACGTCGGACTCGTGAGTCACCAGAATGATGGTCAGACCCTCATTTCGGTTGAGGCGTTCGAATAAGGCCATGATTTCTTCGCTGGTATGGGTGTCAAGATTGCCGGTGGGTTCGTCCGCCAGAATCAGCGGCGGCGTATTGGCCAGAGCACGGGCGATGGCTACCCGCTGCTGTTGTCCGCCCGATAACTGCGTGGGACGGTGACGGGCGCGCTGGCCGAGGCCCACCTGTTCGAGAAGCTTCAGCGCGCGGGCCAGGCGCTCCTCGCGGCCCACGCCGGCATAGAGCAGCGGCAGCGCGACATTGTCCTCGACCGTTTTGCGGGGCAGCAGGTTGAAACCCTGGAAGACGAAGCCGATGGTGCGATTGCGCAGATCCGCCAGCTCATCCGTCTCGAGGCGGGCGGTATCGGTGCCGTTCAACACGTAGCGGCCGCTGCTCGGAATATCGAGACAGCCCAGGATGTTCATCAGCGTCGATTTGCCGGAACCCGAAGGTCCCATGATGGCGACGAACTCCCCCGCATCGATCGTGAAATTCAGACGATGCAGCACCGGCAGAGTTCCGGAATCGCCGACGGGATAGTCTTTGACCAGATCGACGACTTCGATGAGAGGGCGGGGTAAAGCTCCTTCCCTCGGCTTTAACACGTCTTCGCTCTCTGGGCGTAAATCGCTATACAAACTGCTAAGTCCTTGTATTCACGTCCCATCCCTTGGCAAAGGGAGGGTTAGAGTGGGGGAAGCGACGCATTCTTACCGAATCTTCGCTAGAACATCCTGACCCTGAAGGAGCCTCCGCCGGGGCCGCCGCCCTGAGTTGGTTCGGCTCGATGCTTTTGCTGGTCTTCCGTTACCAGGGCATCGCCTTCCTTGAGATCGCCTTCGACGAGTTCGGCGAACTTGCCGTCGGCGATTCCGGTGCGCACCGGCACGGCGACCGCCTGTCCGTCTTCCAAGCGGTAAACCGCCTTCTCCTTGGGCTTGGGGGCTTTCGCTCCTTCTGCCGGTTCGTAACGCAGCGCGGCCAGCGGCAGCTTCAGCACGTTCTTGCGCTCGTCGATGACGATGCTGACGAAGGCTGTCATGCCGGGCAGCAGGATTTCCTCGGGATTGTCCACGTCGATCACGACATTGTAAGTCACGACATTTTGGAGGACCTGCGAGTTCAAACGGATCTGCCGCACCGTTCCGACAAAGTCCTGTCCCGGAAACGCATCCACCGCGAAATGCACCGTCTGGCCGACCTTCGCCTTGCCCACGTCGGCTTCGGCGACCGTGGTGTAAATCTGCATCCGCTTTAAATCCTGCGCGATGCTGAACAGGGTAGGGGTCTGGAAGCTGGCGGCCACGGTCTGGCCCACATCGACATTCCGCGACACCACCACGCCCGACACCGGCGAGACGATCACGCTGTAGCGCAGATTGGTTTCGTCGCGATGCACCTGGGCCGTGGCGGCGGCCACCTGAGCCTTGGCCGCTCCCAGCGCCTGGATGGCCTGGTCCAGTTCGGCGCGGGCGATATAGTCCTGCCCGAACAGGGCGCGGGCACGCCGCTCGTTGGCTTCCGCCAGTTGCAGCGAGGCCCGTGCATTGGCCAGGTTGGCCCGGCTCTGGTCGAGCTGAGCGCGGAATAGAGATGGGTCCAGTTCCGCGAGGACCTGATCGGCCTTTACCCGGTCGTTGAAGTCCGCGTGAAGAGTCTGGACCGTGCCGGACACCTGGGTGCCCACGTTGACCAGCACTACGGGATTCAAAGTCCCGTTGGCGGAAACGGTCTGCAGGATATCGCCCCGCGCGACCGGAACGGTGCGGTACGCCGAAGCATCGGTGGAATGCCGGTTCTTGTTCCACAAGGCGAATCCGCCCGCGACTAGGGCCAGGACGAGTAACAGGAGTAATAGTTTTGAGCGCGACATCATGAACCTTTATCGAGGAGCTTATCCTTCTTTCGCATCATCCGCGAACCGGCGCCGACTTCGGTCGGGTCCAGGCCGCCGAGCGCCTGCGCCAAGCGGGCTTTGCCGATATGCCAGTTGTAGCGGGCCTGGACATGCTGCAAACGGGCATTGGCAAGACCCGCTTCGGCGTTCAGAAGTTCCAGGATACTGCCCGCCCCGGCTTTATAACGGCCCAAGGCCACTTTTTCCGCCTGGGTCGCGCTCGCCAACAGATCGTCCGTGCTGGACAGCGTTTCCCGGGTGGTATTCAAATCGAAATAAGCGCGCCACACGTCCAGGGCAACCGATTGGTCCAACTGATCCCGGGTGGCTTCCTGAACCGATACCTGTTCCTCGGCGCTGCGAATCTGGTAGGTATTGGCAAAGCCGGTAAATAGCGGCACGCTGAGTTGCAGGCCGACCGACCAGCTTTGGAAGCTTTGCGAGATGCTGGAATCGCTGTAGGCGTAATTGCTCACGAGGGACAAGGTTGGTAGACTGCCCGACCGAGCCGATCTTACGTTCGCCTCTGCGGCTCGGACCTGAGCCTCGGCCGCGGCCAAATCCGGACGTAGCGCCTTGGCTTCTTCGATCAAAGCGTGTACGTCTCGTTCCCGCTCCGCATCCGGCTCGATGAAAGCGGGCGGCTCGATGTCCAATGACGCATGGGGCTTGAGGCCCATGGCGTTGGCCAGGACGCCCAGGGCGTTCTGCGCGTCGCCGGTCGCTCTCTGGCGGTTGAGCTTGGCTTGCGCATAGGCGGTTTGGGCTTGCAGCTTATCGGCGAGCGCCGCCGCGCCGACCTCGTAACGAACCGCTGCGGCCTTGAAAGCTTCCTCGCTGGAGCGCTCGGAAGCCTCGGTGGCTTCGAGCGCCGAGCGGGTCGCGAACAATTGGTAATAGGCCTGCACCGCCGTGAACAACACGTTTTGCAGCGTCGAGGCGTGGCTCCAGTTGGCGGCATCGAGCGCCGCCCACGCATTTTCCACTCGCGCGGACCGGCCGCCGAAATCGAACAACAGATAGTTTAGGCTCACCGAGGGCGTAATCCGGAATTGTTCCCTACCCCCGACAGCTCCGCCACTGACTCCCTGCCCCGGAGTGAGACCCAAAAACTGGCTTTGAGATACGGTTCCGGAGCCGGTCTGCCCGTACGAGGCCGTGGTGTTCAGGTTGACCGTCGGAAGATAGGCGGCTTCCGCTATGCCGAGCTGGGCCGACTGGACGCGTGCATTCGCCCAAGCTTGCCGCGTTTGCGGGTTATGGCAAAGCGCCTGGTCGATGATATCGAGCAAGGACCAGGCTTGGTTGGCGCGGGAATCTCCGGGGCAGGGATCGCCCAATCCGGGTTTGCGGACCGATCGTGCCGGATTCGGCGCTACGGCTTCGCGGGTACCGAGGGGATCTTCCAGGAATGGCGGGCGTTCCGCGGCCGGCAAACCGTCAGATACGAACAAACCAACGATCAATACGAACCGCAACCCGATGACCGGGCTAATTCTTCTGCCCATGGATTTAGCGTTCGCGTTTTTCGAGTAAGCGCCGGCGTCCCTCTCCCGACAACTCGGGAGCGGCCGTCGAAATCACCGAGTGCAGCGTAGCTTGCAGCGCGGTCATGGCGCGATCGCTCCGCGTCAAGGCCGCTTCCAGGACCTCCCGGTCGAATGGCTCGGCTTGAAGCGTCCGTCTTATCTCGTCGCGGGAGGCACGCACGGCCTCGATGCGGGATACCAGTTCCGGCCGCTGCGCATCCAGGGCGTTGCGGAAGGTCGACGCGTCGCGCTCCGGCAGTCGTGACGTGAGCCGTTCCTCGAAAGATTCCATCGACAGCCAGGGGCGCCGGTGCTGGTGTTTGAAAGCGCCGACGCCGAGCCAGGCCAACAGGAATACGTTGAGTAGTAGCGATCCCAGAAGAATGAAGGCGGTCGTCCGGGACGACAAGCTGAAAGGCTTCATCGTTCGCTGAAATCCTCTTGCATGGGGCTTAGGGCAGCCGTGTTGAGCCAATCTTCGGAGGTCGTGCCGTTGGTTCCGCCGCCATACCAGCCTAAAAGGCAACCCATGATCAGAGCGAGACCGAAGGTGGCCATACCCGGCCAATACGAGGCGAAGGGCCAAACGACGATATCGGGCTGCGGCGCGATAGGAGGCATGGACTGTTGCGGCAACGCGAGGGCCTGTTGGATGATGCGTTGCGCCAGATGCTCGGAAGGCGCTTCGCCCTGCCAACGATCGAGCACACGGTCCAGGCGCTCGGCTTCCGAGCGCTCGTTTCGAAAGCGCGGGGTCCCGGCCAGCCAGTGCCAGAGCCGATGATGTTTCTTCGGCCAGCGCCGGGTATCGGCCCCGAAGGCGGCGAGATGGTGTTTGAGGCGGGTCAATATCATCGGACTCCTCCTAAGTTCGGATCAACGGGGCCAGACGTTCGCGCAATGCGCGGCGCGCCCGGACCAATAAAGCTTCCAAGGCGCCCACCGAGATGTCGAGGATCTCGGCCGCTTCGGCGTTGCTGAACCCTTCGTAATAACACAAGGCCAAGGCGGTTCTCTGCCTCACCGGCAGTTCCTCGATGGCCAAGGCGACCTGCTCGGTCTGCTGTTGTTGAAAGAGTTCGGATTCCAGGTCGCTTCGGGCCTCGATGAGCGGTTCGTCATCGCCCCAGGGCTCGTAGCGGTCTCCGCGGCGGCGATCGATACACAGATTGACGACAATCCGTCCCAGCCAGACGGCGAAAGTGCCTTTCTGCGGGGACCACGTTCCGGCATTCACCCAAACCCGCAGAAACGCGTCCTGCAGAATTTCCTCGGCCTCCGCCGATAGCCCGCTGATCCGCCGCGCCAGCGCATACATGCGGGGGGTATGGCGGTGAACCAATAAGGAAAAGGCTTCATGATTGCCTTGAACGACGCGACCCATGAGGACTTCGTCGCCAGCCGCGGGGGCATCGCTCTTCTGCTCCCGTTGTCGGGATTGAAGTCCGGTGCCGGATTTCATGATCAAACAGGACAAATCGCCCACAACAAATCGCGGTTTAATGGTTCACCGATCCGGCCGGAGCGGTGGCAGGCCAACGGCGCCCGTTCGAGAGCGGGTTTGGATTCGCGGCTGGGATTTTCTGAGTGCGCATCTGAAAGAGGTATGTACCGAGGGAATTCGCGAAAAGGCTTTCATATACCCATATACGGAGGTGCGGGAAAAAACCTACGCTCGATTTGAGATATCGGGAAATGAGTGAGGGTCGGTCAGAAGAACTTCTCGTGCAACGACAGGATTACTTCCAGCACGATAAGGATAACGATATACCACTCCACGCGGAGCGTCTGGCGGCTGTTGACCAGGTCCAGATAAGTTTCCGCGGTGCGGGAGATCAGTTCCAGCTTGCGCGACAGCGCCAGATCCCGGTCGCGGAGTTCGTACTCGTAGGCCAGCCGTTCGTAGAGGCGATCGAGTTCGATATCTTCCCAGGTAATCTCCGGCTTTTCGGTGATTTCGACACGGCCTACGGTCCGGGTCAGAATCAAGAGGACATTGCCGATCTCGTTGAGGATTTCTTTCTTGTCGCGGGCGGGGCCGAGACCTTGGCACAGGCGTTCCGCCAGGCGCTCGATACGGTCGAACACTTCGCCGACGCTGCGCTCGTAATAGCCGAGCACGCAACTTTTCGCCAGCACGTGGGCGACCACTTGCATCCGCCCCCCGGTGGCCTGGCTAAGGCTCAACCGCCCATCCGCGCCGAGGCGCTCGGGCCGGTCGGGATCGATAACGATATCCACTTCGTCGGATTCGGGTTGAGCGAAGGCATTTTGGACCGACGGGGACAGACGTTCGAGAATTTCCGATTCCTCGGATCTCGTGAGACCGATGAGCACGACGACGCCGAAGCGGAAGATAAGACTGTAACCCCGGGTCCCCACCAGCATGGTCAGCGGGCCCAAGGTGAGCCTGTTGCCGCGCTCCAAATCCCGAACGTCGATGCGGGTTCCCAGAAACCAGGCTTTGGCGCGTAAAATTTCGGCTGGTTCGGCTGTCTTTCGAATGTCCTCCGTTTGCACCGGCGCTGTTCCTTCGGGCTATTTAGCGGGTTTTGGGCATTGTATGTCTCTGGGCGAATCTTTGGGCGACTTGCCTGTAGTACCGGTCGTGCAGCGCCAGGCTGCCTCCCCGCATCTCGCCCAATCTCTGCACGAGGAGATGCAGCCGGTTCATGCCTTCCCGGTATTGCGCCGACGAATCGTCGCACAGTTCGAGCAATCGGCCGACGTCTTCGATCTCCCGCCGCAAACGCACTTCCTCGGGGACATAACCGGCATTCTTGAGAATCCGGTAAGCCATCCTAAGATCGGCGGGCACCAGGGCCAGGTCTTCTTCGTCGGGGATGGGTTTGCCCGCGCCGGGCAAATTCTTCAAGTCGCCGCGCTCGATGGCTACGCGGATTTTTTCCTCCGCAATTCGATCGAGAAATGCGAGCGTACTCATGGATTTGCGAAGAGCCGTTAGCGGTTTCTCTCGTGAATTT
Organism: Methylocaldum sp.; assembly: GCF_035627495.1. Lineage (GTDB taxonomy): Bacteria > Pseudomonadota > Gammaproteobacteria > Methylococcales > Methylococcaceae > Methylocaldum. Next base: position 27,539 of record NZ_DASPLO010000139.1, on the reverse strand, counting down.
CCCGGTGCAGCGCTTTATATTCTTCGGAGAGCTTGTGTTCCGGAGCGTAGTGAATCAGCGGTTTGGCTTGGCTATGCGACTCGCGTACCTTCACGGAAGGCGATAGCTTGGTTTGCAATACCGGGTGACCCTCCGCGATCAGTTCATTGACGAGTTGCTGCGGCAGATTGGCGCGGTTCTGGAACTGGTTGACGATGATGCCCTCGATCTCCAGCGCATCGTTGTGGTCCGCTTTGATCTCGCCGATCACGGCCAGAAGGTTGTACAGAGCTTCCCGCGAAAAGGCATCGCAATCGAAGGGGATCAGGCAGTGCCGGGCGGCGATTAGCGCCGAGCGGCTGTAGAAATTGAGCACCGGCGGCGTGTCGATGTAAATCCGCTCGAACTCGCTGAGGGCGTCCAAAGCCTCGCGCAATTTGTAAATCTTGTAACGGGATTCGAGCCGGCTTTGCAGCGGTTCCAATTCGGGGTGCGAGGGGACGATATGGAGGTTCGGGAACGGCGTTTCATGTACGGCACCATTCAAGCCGGTGTTCTGGCTTTTGCCGAACAGGTTCAAGCTCAAGGTTTCCTTGAAGAACTGGGCGATGCTGGCGTCCGGGTCGGCCACCTTGTGGCCCAATAAGTAATGAGTGGAGTTGCCCTGGATATCGAGGTCGACGACCAGCGTTTTCTTGCCTTCGGCGGCGCTGATGGCAGCGAGATTACAGGTGATCGTGGACTTACCGACCCCCCCTTTCTGATTAAAAATAACCCGACGCATAAAAACTCTCTTGATGAATGGGTAAAAAGTAGTCAGAAGAGTATAGAGAACAATGGCGTCAGATAGCTAGGAGAGCTCCCAACAAATCAAGAAACCGCTGGTGTTGAGCCCTTCGACTGCGCTCAGGATGAACTCCGCGAAGCGGCGTCGAAACACGGAAGTCGAACACTTGGATTCCGCGCTAGAGTATTTTCAAATCTGATGTATGGGGGTTCGGTATTGTCCCGTTAGGGCGTGCCCGAGCATCGCCGCCTGGAGCCGGACCAGCCCGCAAGGGGCGCGGCAGGAAGCCGCGCGGCGACAAAGGCACACGGACGTGCCTTTTGTCGCCCCCGGCTCCAGGCGGTGACGCGCAGGAGCAGCGCGCCGTCCGGGTGCCCTTTCTTTGGGTTACTTTTCTTTGGGCAAGCAAAGAAAAGTAACTCGCCCGCGGGGCGAGACCCACTCTCAAACAAGGCGCCGCCAACGGCGGCCTCCTTTTCTTTACAACGCATCACGTGACTAAACCCATACATCAGAACTGAAAACGCGTTAGCGCAGCGGGAACGCTCATGAGCCCCACAGGTGCAGCCCGGCAACTTGGCTATTCGGGGCGTAACGAGATCAAAGCGCGATGATGTGGTAGGCGAGCCCCGCGGTCGCGCAGAACCCGATCAATGGAATGACGCCCATTTTGAAGCGGAATAACGCAATTGCCGAGACCAGAGTGATCCCGACGGACAGCCAATCGACAGGACCGCTCAAGCCTTTCGGCCAGAACAGGTGATAGGCGAAAAACACCGCGAGATTCAAGATCACGCCCACCACGGCGGTCGTGATGCCGGTCAAGGGCGCGGTGAATTTGAGGTCGCCGTGGGTCGCTTCGGCCAGCGGACCGCCCAACAGGACGAACAGGAACGACGGCAGGAACGTGAAATATGTTGCGATCACCGCCCCGGCAGCGCCCCCGAGCAAGGGGGCGCTGCCGATCAGATCTTTACCCCAGCCCGCCACGAAGCCCACGAAGGTGACCACCATGATCAAAGGGCCCGGTGTCGTTTCGCCCAGGGCCAGCCCGTCCATCATTTGAGTAGCGGTTAGCCACTGGTAGTGTTCGACCGCCCCTTGATAAACATACGGCAGCACCGAATAGGCGCCGCCGAAGGTCAGCAATGCCGTCTTGGTGAAGAACCAGCCCATCTGAACGGCGTCTCCCTGCCAACCCTGATGCTGAGCGAAAAGCGCCAGAGCCCCGCCCCACAAGGCCAGCCCGACGACCGCCAAGCTTATCAGCCTTGGCCAGGACAGCTTTGCATGATCCGGCGTCGATGTGTGGTCGTCGATGATCGCCGCGCCAAAGGTCTTGTCCGGGTTTCCGTGTCCGCCGGCGGCTTGGAAAAAGCGCGGTGCGAAACGTCCGCCCAATGCACCAAAAAAGGCGGCGGCCAGGACAATGGCGGGGAACGGAACGGCGAACACCGAAATGGAGAGGAAGGCCAGCACCGCCAAGCTCCACAAGACAGCGTTTTTCAGCGCCCGCGAGCCGATGCGGTAGGCGGCGAACACGACGATCGCCACGACGGCCGGCTTGATGCCGTAAAGCACGCCCGCAACCGCCGGGAGATTGCCGAAAGCCATATAAATCCAGGACAGCAGAATCAGGATGGCCAGGGAAGGCAATATAAACAGGATGCCGGCGGCAATCCCGCCTCTCAGTCCGTGCAGCAGCCAGCCGATATAGGTTGCCAGTTGGAGCGCTTCCGGCCCCGGCAGGAGCATGCAGTAATTGAGGGCGTGAAGATAGCGGCGTTCCGAAATCCAGCGACGGCGTTCCACCAGTTCCTGATGCATGATGGCGATTTGGCTCGCCGGCCCCCCGAAGCTGATAAAGCCCAGTTTCAGCCAAAACCGCAAAGCCTCGCCGAAGCTGACGGTCGGGCGTTCATTTATAGCGAGGCATTCGATCGGGCTGTTTTGTTCGTTCATTATATTTGCCGATGGTTTGGAGCGGCCCGGTAAGCGGCCGCGGGTTATTTTAACCGTCAATCAATCGGCGCAGCAGTTCGAATCCTTCCTCCCAATCGCCCAAGCCGCTTGAGGCATTGATATGTCCGCAGGGTGCGACCTCGACAAACCGGCTGCCCCAGGCCGCCGCACAGCGTCGCGCATAGGCCGGACTGCCGTAGGGATCGTCGGGGCTGGCAACGACGGTGCTCGGGAACGGCAGACTTACGCGGGGCACCGGCGAAAAACCTACGGCTCCTCTCGGAAAGCTCGCCAGACCGGGATCGGGAGCCGCGACCAGCAAGGCTCCGCGAATCGAACGCCGAGTCCGCTGCGCCCAGTGGGCAACTAGGAGACACCCCAGGCTGTGCGCAACGAGGATTGTACGCGGCCCCGACTCTGAAACGGCGATCTCCAGTTGTTCGATCCATTCGTCGCAAACCGGCTTATCCCATTCTCTTTGCTGAACCCGGCGGAACGCCGGATGGTTGATTTCCCACCGGGTTTGCCAGTGTTCGGAACCGGAGTTGCCGACACCGGGAAGTATGAGCACCGGGGGCTGCATTCAAATCTCCAAAAAATCAGTTTATGTTGAATGTTTCGGTAATGTGGGCCGTGCGCTTTCGAAACCTCGGCAATCTGCTACAGATTGGCAACCTCCAGCGGTGTTTCCAATTTCGTGTTGCCGTCGAATGTCCGCAGGCGCTTCGGCTGCAGGTACACTTTTTCGCCTTGGCGCAAGCCTTTGCGACTAAATTGATCCCGCGTCAACTCGACTTCCACGGCGCCGCGGCCGTCCACGCGTTCCAGTTCGACGCGCACGGTGGCCCCCAGCGGACGGATGTCGCGTATTTTGGCGGCAATGGTGCCAGTGCCGCCATCCCGCAGGATTTCGATTTCATGCGGACGCACGTAGAAGATTGCGGATTCCGGATGATCCGCGCCGCCGGCGAGATCCACTTCGGTTTCGCCGATACGGGCATGGCCGTCGTGAACACGCCCGTGAAACAGGTTGACGTCGCCCAGGAATTGATAGACGAAAGGGGTTTCCGGATGATCGTACACCTCGTCGGAGGTCCCGATCTGCTCGACCCGGCCCTCGTTCAGCACCACCACCCGGTCGGCCACTTCCAGGGCTTCTTCCTGATCGTGGGTGACGAATACGCTGGTGACGTGCAATTCATCGTGCAAGCGCCGCAACCAGCGGCGCAAATCCTTGCGGACCTTGGCATCGAGGGCGCCGAACGGCTCGTCGAGCAGCAGCACCTTGGGTTCGACCGCCAAGGCGCGGGCCAGAGCGATGCGCTGCCGCTGGCCGCCCGACAATTGGCCGGGATAGCGGTCGGCCAGCCAGTCCAACTGAACCAGGTTCAGCAACTCGTGCACCTTGCGCTGGATTTCGCTCTCCGGGGGCCGCTGGCCTCTCGGCCGGACCCGGAGCCCAAAGGCGATATTCTCGAATACCGTCATGTGTCGGAACAGGGCGTAGTGCTGAAACACGAATCCGACCTGCCGGTCCCGCACATGGCGGTTGGTCGCGTCTTCGCCGTGAAACAGGATCGAACCCGCATCGGGCGCCTCGAGTCCTGCGATAATACGCAGCAAGGTCGTTTTGCCGCAGCCGGAGGGACCCAAAAGCGCCACCAATTCGCCGCTGCCGATGCCCAGGCTGATGTTCTTCAGAGCCCTAAACCGGCCGAAGGATTTTTGGATGTTTTTTATTTCGATGCTCATGTAAGGGTGCTCCTAGGTTAGGAAGAGCGGGTTAGCCAGAAATGCCGCAATTCGTCATATGGCGTTGATTCGGTGGGTTACGCTGCGCTAACCCACCCTACGACTGATCGACGGCCTGCTCTTTGAGCCGCCACTCCAGTACGCTCTTGGCAGCCAGCGTCACCAGGGCCAGCAGCGCCAGAATGGAAGCTACCGCAAAGGCCGCGGCGCTGTTGTATTCGTTGTAAAGAATCTCCACGTGCAGCGGGATGGTGTTGGTCATTCCCCGGATGTGGCCGGAGACCACCGAGACCGCTCCGAACTCGCCCATGGCGCGTGCGTTGCAGAGGATCACCCCGTACAGCAAGCCCCATTTCACGTTGGGCAGGGTGACGCGCCAAAAGGTCTGCCAGCCCGAGGCGCCCAAGACGATCGCGGCTTCTTCTTCCTCGGTGCCCTGCGCCTGCATGAGTGGAATGAGTTCGCGGGCGATGAACGGGAAGGTGACGAAAATCGTGGCCAGGACGATGCCGGGCACGGCGAAGATCAGCTTGATGTCGTGGGCTTGCAGCCAAGGGCCGAGCCAGCCCTGGAGGCCGAACAACAGGACGTATATCAGCCCCGATACCACCGGAGATACCGAGAACGGCAAGTCGATCAAGGTGATCAGCAGGCTTTTTCCGGGAAATTCGAACTTGGCGATCGACCAGGCGGCGGTAATGCCGAATCCCATGTTCAGCGGCACGGCGATGGCCGCCGCCAAGACCGTCAGCCAAATGGCGGAAAGCGCATTGGGTTCCGTCAGCGCGGTTCCATAAGTGGACAAACCTTTGCTGAGGGCCTGGCTAAACACCACGGCCAGCGGCAAAAACAGAAAGCCGATCAGAAAAACCAGGGCCAAGGCGATCAGCAGCCAGCGGATGAGCGCCGGCTCGCGATTCGTGCGGCCAACGGTGCGGGTGCGGCTGAGCGGTGAAGAAATGGCGACCGAAGACATTCGGGGATTCCTTGTAAAGGTTAGGCGCGGCGCAGTTGGCTCCAGCGCTGGAGCCCGTTGATGGCCAGCAGCAGGCCGAACGAGACGATCAGCATGGATACGGCCAAGGCCGTGGCGCCGGCGTAGTCGTACTGCTCCAGCTTGGTAATGATGAGGAGCGGCGTGATTTCCGAGACCATCGGAATATTGCCGGCGATGAAAATGACCGAACCGTACTCCCCGACGGCACGGGCGAAGGCCAAGGCAAATCCGGTCAGGAGCGCGGGCAACAGCGTCGGAAAGATAATCTTTTGGAAAGTCTGCCAACGATTGGCCCCCAGGCTGGCCGCCGCTTCTTCCAACTCGGTCTCGAAGTCCTCCAGAATCGGCTGAACCGTGCGGACGACAAAAGGCAGGCCGATGAACGTCAACGCAATAATCACGCCGATCGGCGTATAGGCGATCTTGATACCTAGAGGCGCGAAGAATTGCCCGATCCAGCCCTTGCTCGAATAAAGCGTGGCCAGCGCGATGCCAGCCACGGCAGTCGGCAAGGCAAACGGCAAATCCACGAAGGCGTCTATGAGTTTTTTGCCGAAAAAGTCGTAGCGGACCAGAACCCAGGCCAGCAATAGCCCGAACAGGGCATTGATGAACGCGCCCGCCAACGCGGCGCCGAAGGTCAGCTTGTAAGACGCCAGGACGCGCGGCGCGGTGATTACGGCCCAGAATCCGTCCCAGCCCAAGGTGGCGCTTTTCAGAAAGGTTGCCGAAAGGGGAACCAGCACGATGAGACTCAAGTACAGTAACGTGAATCCCATCGTTATCGAAAAACCGGGCAAGACACCGTGTCTTTTCAGCATCGCCAAGTGAACTCCCATGAGGTATCAGGTTGTTTTCTTGTACGATAACAACAAACATTTATTCATAAAAAGAATAAAAAATCATTTTCTTATAATTTAAATGAATTAGCCGGCGAGATATCACCGGCCAAGGCTTACACGGTGCAATCGTCAAGGATGCGCTCCGGTTTTCGAGCGGCGCACCGTTCGTAGTAAATCCCCTTGACCAAATCGGCTTGTAACAGCTTTGCCAAATCGGCATCGGCTTCACTGTTAATCCTTTCAATCAATAACTGGGTGTCCAGGCGGCGGATGGCCGATAACAAGGACGAGCGCCGTCGATAATTTTCCGGATCGCGGGTCAGTTTGGGAAAGAATTGGCTGTCGAACCGCACGAAATCCGGCGTGAAGCGGTAGAGGAATTCGATGCAGTACCGTTCGAGGAAGCTTTCGCCTGCGCGATCGTCAAATTTGATCGCCGTCGAGTAGCCGCGGTCACGATAATTTCTCAGTCTTTCGAGCAGCAGGATCAGGTGCCGGTCGTAGACCGGGCTTACCAGCAGCGTAATGACGACACGGCGGGTCAAAAGGCCGCAGCGTTGGATGATCTCTTCGAAATAGGCGCCGTGGTCCCGTTTCACGGCGAGGACATGACGCGGATGCACATGGAGAAACAGGTGTCCCTCTTCGTGGGCGACCGGCAGGTAATTAAGCATGTGAACCGTGCGGTTTAGACGGTCTAAATTCACGATATTGAGGGCTTCGTCCGAGGTCGGGGTTTGAAAGGGCGGATTCGGGGCGCCCTGGACGTCCGGTACGATCGAGGATGTATCGTGGCCGATCACGAGCGACGGCGATTCAGCCAGACGCACCGGCTCGAGAATGCTGCCGAAACACAGGCCCCCAAAAGTCCCTTCGACCTGCGTGCCGTTAAGCCGGAGCGGCGGATTGCTAAGTCCTTGCTCTTCGGTGAAGCGCTGATTGAAATATTCGACGAGTTGTTGCAGTGGCATGGGGAGAGTCTCCTTGATCGAAAGTGCCCACAGGGAAGGCAGACAATTCCGGTCTGCCAGCGGGTTTATAAGCAGCTTTAAGGCTCTGGAACCTGACTATCCCGTCTTGGAATGCTTAGGATATGGCCGAAATCAACGTTCCGATTCGTGTGTCTGGTGTAGGGTGGGTTAGGCGCGCATCGCACGGAACCGGCAAAGTTCCTTTGGTATTTCCGCGCGCCGTAACCCACAAGGCAAGGCTGCTGCGGTACCGGTGGGTTACGGCGCGCGGAGAGTCCTGTGGCCAGGAATGGCTCGTGGCAGTGCGCGCCTAACCCACCATCGATGGGTTTCGCTTCGCTCTACCCATCCTACAATCGTTTTCGAGTAGAACGGGATCTTATTGGTGGCCAAATCCTTAGCGTCCTGAGCCATAAAGCTGATCGAACACGCCGCCGTCCGAGAAATGGGTCTTTTGGGCCTTGTTCCAGTCGCCGAAAACATCGGAGATCCTGAACAGCTCGAGCTTTTTGAATTGATTGCCGTATTTGGCCAGGATCTCCGGATCGCTGGGCCGATAGAAATGCTTTCCGGCAAGCTCCTGGCCCTCCTTGCTGTAGAGGTATTCCAGGTACGCCGTTGCCAGCTTTTCCGTGCCATGGCGCTTGGCCACGTCGTCCACCACCGTGACCGGCGGTTCGGCCAGAATGCTAAGAGAAGGCGTGACGAGCTCGAACTTCTGGTTGCCGTGTTCCGTGCTACTGGATTGGCTGTATTCCTTGAGTATCAAATAAGCTTCGTTTTCCCAGGTGACCAGTACGTCGCCAATTTCCCGCTCGGCGAACGTGACGGTGGAGCCGCGCGCGCCGGTGTCCAGTACCGCCGCATTTTTGTAGATCTTTTGCACCAGATCCTTGGCGGACGCTTCGCGTCCCTGCTTTTTCAATCCATATCCCCAGGCGGCGAGATAGATCCAGCGAGCGCCACCGGACGTTTTCGGATTGGGCGTGACGACCGAAATACCGGGCTTGGCGAGGTCGTTCCAGTCCTTGATGCCTTTGGGATTTCCCTCGCGCACCAGGAACACCATGGTGGAGGTGTAAGGGGCGCTGTTATTCGGCAGGCGAGACTGCCAGTTTTCCGGGATCAGCTTGGCTTTTTGATACAACTGGTCGACGTCGTAGGCCAGGGCCAGCGTCACCACGTCCGCGTCCAGCCCGTCGATCACCGCGCGCGCCTGCTTGCCGCCGCCGCCGTGGGATTGCTTGATGGTTGCCGTGTCCCCGGTCTTCTCACGCCAGTACTTGGCGAAGGCCGCGTTGTACTCTTCGTAGAACTCCCGGGTGGGGTCGTAGGACACGTTAAGCAGGCTGACATTAGCGGCTTCCGTTACGGCGGAAGCGGCCAGGACCGTGCCGAGCAGCAATACGCTCAGCGCGTTGCTTATATTTTTCAATTTCATGAATTGACTCCTTAAGTAAGAGGAAGTAAGAGGCGGAGAAATGGTCAGAACACTAACTGGAACCGCGTTGCGAACACTTTTTCCGTCGGGCGGTCCCTCCCGCCGGCAGCGCCGCCGTCGAAATAAGTCTGCTCGTAGTCGGCCATGAGCCGTGCGTTTCTGGTCAGGAACCAATTCACGCCCAGTGCCCAAGCGGTTGCCTTGCTGACGGATCTGGACGGATTGACATACACGAACGTATCGTCGTCGATGTCCAATTCGCTCCAGCGCGCCGCCACTTGCCATGCTCCCCACTGGCCGTTAAACGGATTGAAGGCTTGCCGTGGTTTGACGCTCTGGAACGTGTTGTCTTCGCCGGTGATCACATAAGAGGCCTGAACCTGCCAGGCGGTGTTGTCCTGCTGAATCCGTCCGGTTTGGCCATTTCGGCGTCCGAGTAATTGCTGGGACGACAGAACATACTCGCCCATCAACCCGTAAGGCCCGTAATACCAATATGCCTGCGGGTAAACACGATAATGATCGCCGTCGGCAACGAGCGAGTTTGTTCCGGTTCCGAGCTGGCCATAATCCAAGATCCTGTTTTGCCCGATCGCGCTGTTTATATTCACCAGCACCGCCCGCTTGGGCAGTTCCCAACTGCCGGCTATGCCGATTCCGAGGCCTTCGAGTGCGGCGATACCACCGTGCTGGAATGGGTGTGTCCAGAGACGGCCGGCGAATTCCTTGTCGTCGTCGATGTCCGTGTCGATGGAGCCATTGTCGCCCGCGCCGTTGAAAACGCCGAGCTGGTAGCTGAAGAAGTTCTTGAAATCCACCGGTCCGCCGTACTCGGTCTGGTAGCCGGGCTTGGCGAATTCGCCGTGGAGCATGACCCCGATGTCGCGATTGCTCGCCAGATAAGTGGGGTAGGCGCGCTCCAGGAACGTACCGTCGGCGTCGCCTTGCAGTCGCTCCAAACTGATTGGCGTTTTCTGTTTACCGAAGTTGGCGCTGGCGAAATGGAAGTAGTGGGCATCGATGAACGCGTCCGCCAGAATGGTTCTGCCATTGCCGAAATCGGGCATGATCTTGAAGTCCAGAAATTTCCACAGCGTACCCTCCAGCCAGATACGGGCCTGCTTGAGCTCGAACCTATCCGCCAGATTGCTGGTATTGTGTAGACCCGCCGGCGTCTGGTTATCGTCCATAAAGAATTTGTAGTCGGCTTGCACCGAACCGCGCAGACGCACGACATGCTCGTTATCGGGCGAAACGAATCGAATGCCATTGGACCCCGCTTCGAGCTTCGGGGTTTTCTTGGCGTTTTCTATGGCGACTTCATCGGCGACCTCGAGCTTGCGCTCCAGGATCTTCACCTTCTTGTCGAGTGCCTTGACGTCCGGTTCAGGCGTTGTCGATGCGGCTGCAGGCTTATTCGAACGAAGCTTTTGGTTTTCCTCTTCGGAGGCTTCCAGTCGCCTCTCGAGTTCCAGGATGTGGCGTTCCAGTTTTTCGAAACGCTGTTCGGCGGTAATGGCCGCGGCTTCGGGTGCGAGTCCAAGCCAGGCGCTGCCCACCCCAGCCGCCCACAGTAAAGACCATCGGTTCTGCATGTCGTGACCCCTTGTTATGACATTCAGGCAGTTCCGGTGATCCGGTCAGCATGCCGAGTTGTATTTTTCTTGTTGAACCTCCGGTGAACCGGTGGGTTGATCTTGATGATTGAAAAGCGGGATTCGAACTGCGAATCGCAGCGAGCCGCGGTGTTTAGGCCGGGATATCGGCCTTAATCCGCGGGTACGGCGGGACAGGAGATGTTGAGGCGGAGCTTTTCCTTACGTTCGATCTGCACGATACGTCCGTCATGCACGATGATTTCGACCGCGCCAAACCGGAGGCCTTGTAAGGCTTCCAGGATTTTTTTGGCTGTCAGCGATGCCTGTGAATCTTGATAAAGCAAACGATTGTCGAGAGTCATAGTGCAAGCCTGGGCTTTTTAGCTGATGTTGAGTCTTTATTTCTACGATTCTGCGTTTGGAGGCTTTACTCCATTTTGTTGTTGTGCAGGAGTAAGGCCGTACCTTCGAATCGTCGTTGGAGGCATGTTAACAATGACATTTAAAACAAAAAAGGAATAAAAAATATAATATATATTCTCTTAAGTTATAAAAGTTGGTTATGAGCGTCGTTTGGCTGCAGCATAGGCCGAAGTTTTATATGCGGTGAAAAGGACGCAGTCAGGCGGAATAAAGAGTCGAACATTCCAGGCGAATAGATAAGCCGCGATGCTCCCGATTTATTTGTTCCCTCGATCCTTCATTTCAGTGCCTTGTTCCATGAGCTTCTGGATATGTTCCTGCATCATATCCGGATCATGGGGTGACATCCGGGTCTGCAGAAGTTTGAGGTGCTCCAGTTTGAGGCGCTCCCGTTCGTCCTCAGTCTTGGCGTCCCGAATCTCGTGCATCAGATCGTGCATTTTCAATAGATATTCCTGCCTCTGTTTCAGGCGTTTTATCTGTTCTTCCCCGCCTCCGATTTCAGTTGAAGCCTCACCGCTTTGCGGCGACGGAGCGGCTTTTTTCCCTTCCGCCAGGACGGGGAGGTTAAAGATGTTCAAGCCCACGAAAACGATCAGCGCTTTTCCCGTCTGTTTCATAGCTACGCTCCTTTATGCCGGGTGTTGGCATCGTTTCGAAATTTCCTTCTACCTTAGACGGCGTCGAAACGGCTCGATTCGGCCCTGGGGAGGTTGGAAAAGATTCTTTTAAGAAGAAACTTTTCGGTAGGTTTAAGTCTCCGACTCTTGCCGGCGTGGTAGTAGGCAATCGAGTTTGTCGGCGAAGTTCGGTTTCATTCGCCAAGGAGATTTGCCGAATCTCGAACGATCCTCGGGCAAGCACTGGCATAATAGAACTTTAGCCGCCTACACACGAAGGCGGCTAGTTTGGGGTTAACCGGTTCCCGAGGTCATCGATCAGTAATAAAACCAGTAAAAAATTTACACTAATAAAAGTATAAATTCGGCTTAAACGGATTTTCTCCATACCCCACCGACCACACCCATACTCGCATTCATGGTGACTCAGTCCTTATCGCGCGCCGAATATTCCGGCTCTCTGGTCTTGTGCGTGCTCGCGCTGATGAATTATCTGCTGTTTTACGTCGTCAATATCACATTGGCGCGAAACCTTTCTGTTCGGGATTTCGACGATTTCAGCGTAGCGCTGTCCGTGATCGCGATTTTGTCCACCGTCGCCACTCTCGGATTGGATAAATATGCCTTGCGCTGCATTCCGGTCTACAGGGAAAGGGGAGACTGGGCGCATGCCTTAGGATTTTGGAAATTCTCCCTCCGCACGATGGTGTTCTTTAGCCTCTTCCTGGCGGCTTTCGTGGGACTGACGTTGGAGGCTATCCTCGTCAGCCAGGATGCCAGTTCTCACATTGCTATCGTCATTCTGGCTTTGTTCTTGCCGGTCATCGCACCCGCGTTGTTCTTGGTCGAGGTGGTTACGGCAAACGGGGGGCAAATCGAGGCCGTCGTGATTTACCGGCTGCTTTTGCCGATTACTTTTCTCTTATTTATCTGGTTGATTTTCTTATTCGACTTACCGATGACGGCTGTTGGCGTCGTCTCCGGGTATGGGTTGGCCTGGCTGTGGACGTTGGGCGCCATTCACCAGTTGGCCCGGTTCACGATGCCCGAAGAAGCTTGGCGGGCCAAGCCATCCTTTTTAAAAATCAAATGGGTGCGCCGATCGGTGCCGCTGTTGCTGAACAGTTGGATGTTGAGCGTGATGGCCGGATCGGGGGTGATCGTTCTGGAACTGTTGTATCCCTCCGACGCCATCGTGGGAACCTATGCTGTCGCCGCGCAGACGGGTACCTTTATCGTACTGCTGGCCAATACGGCCAACCGGTTTTATCTGCCTCTGACGTCGTTGTTCATGGAGCGGTCGGATGGCTCAGCCTTGCGCCGGCTGATGCGGCATCGGCTCATGGTGGTGGGTGGATTGGCGGTCGCCTTCCTTACGGCCGTAGTGACGTTCGGGCAGGCCATTCTCGATTGGTTCGGCCCCAATTTCAGCCACGGTTACGAGGCGCTTTGCGTGCTCGCGGTAGGCGCCTCGATCAATGCGGTTTTCTCCGATTCGCCGTATTACCTGCAGTTCATGAAGCGGAGCCGCAGCGTGTTCGTGTCGACCAGTTTTGCGGTCGTCATCAATCTGGTGCTCAGCTTTTTCTTGTCTGAACGATTGGGTGTGCTCGGCGCGGCTTACGGCTACGCCCTGTCGATGTGCTTTCTGTTTATCCGCTTGCGATATCAGACACGTCGACACTTGAAGACCGTTGGATAGCCGTGACTGATTATTTAGCGTTCCGTTGTTTCCGTTATTTCAATGCAGGCAATGCGCCCTGGCGAGTACCGATGTAACCGATCGCCGCGCGGTGCAAGTAATGCCACTTCTCGTTCAATTTCGCGGTTATCAAATCCTTGTCGTGTCCCGTGTAGTTTTTATTCACTTCCTCGCCGGCATGCTGAAAATTGCTCATGATGTAGGAAAAGCCGTGGGCATTTTCGACAACCTGTAAACCGGCCGCTTCCGCGCCCATTGGCGTAGAAAGGATTCGCGTCAATCGGCGATTGTCGACGTTATAGGCCCAAACATAGTTGTTGTTGCGACGACTGGTGTCTTCGCCGATGAAGAGGGTGTGGCCCGCGGGCGAGAATTTGAGATTGTCCGGTCCGCAAACCTTGTCTTGTTCGCAGCGATTGCCGTCGGCGTCCTTTCTATCCTGACCGTTATCGTCTTTGCCCAGCCATCCGCCCAAAAGCGCCGGCACGGATTTCATGGTCGACGCCACAAATCGGCTATTAATTCCGGCCTTATGGCCGTCGTCCAATTTCAGCTCGTAAACCGCCCCGCCATCGTTTTGAGCCAATCGAATATCGCCGGCGCCATCCGCCATGCCTTTCTCGATGCGGGAAATGGCGACGTACGCCTTGCGTCCAGCCGGATCGTGGGTTACGCCTTCCATTTTGGAGAATTCCGTCGTGGCCCCCAGATAGGCGGCGTAACGGCGGGTTTCCAGAAAAGCCGCGGCTTTTTCCATGTGGGGTTTGAGCCGCAGCCATTCCGTACCGGTGTACGTGGTGACTTTCTTGTAGCCGTGGTCATCGGGGTCGGTATTGCTGGCATCGAAAATGTCGCTGAACTTGATGCCGCTATCCACCAGGGCCTTGATTTCGGCATCGGAGGCCGAACCTAGTTTGATCCATGTCAGCTTTGCCGTTCCTCCGTTCGATGTCTTGGTTTGTTTCCATTTGGCCGCGTAAAGCGCGCCTGAAGACAGGTCTTTGGGACGGTCGGAGACAAACATGAACAGCCCGGTATTGATGCCGTCATCGCCCATGTACGCCGTTCGCTGATCAGGCATCACTTCGGCCAGTTCCCGCGAAAACCGGCCCAAGGCGTAGTGTTTGACGACCGATGCGGTTCGGTTGGAGTCGATCTTCACCTCCGGCACCAGCCCGTAGTGATAGGCATTGGCGTGCGCGGCATCGCCGAAGTAGTACCGGCTGAATGAAGCGATATCGGTGGTGTCGTCGCTGTCGCCGGTTTTGGCGCCGCCGCCGCGGACTTTGGCGTCCGGTTCGTACTCTTCGCTGCCGAGATGCGTGTTCCAGGGCGAAAGCGAGGCGGCGCAAGCTATCCAAAGGCCGTTCACGTTGCCGAAGCTGATGTTTCGGTAATCCGCAACCTGCAGGGCGCCGGTGGACTTGTCTTGATCGAGCTTGGCCAGGCTCGCGGTCGCCGGCAGCTTGCTCCAAAAGCGTCCCGATTGTCCCGCGGGCGGCAGTTCCTTGTATTCGTACTGCGTCATCAAGGCTAAGGCTTCGTTTCGCGTCGCATCGGCAGCCTTCATGCCCGGGATCAGCATCAGGGAGTTGCCGTCCGGCGAATCGGAGGCGATCTGTCCGTCGGCATCGGTCAGGAGGTGATCATGGTCATCGTACAAGCCGCCTACGAGATGCCCGGCCATCGCATCGGCAGTGCCCATCAGTTCGTGATAACTCAGATCGTACGTCTGGCTCTTGCCGTTCCGGTAAACCACCTTTACCTGGGCTTTGCTGTAGATGTCGGTTTTTTCGTCGGCCGTGACGGGGACGGACATTCCGATGAATTCGATCGATTTGACGGTTGGGGCGGCGTCGACTAAGCCGGCGAAAGTCAGCAGCGAGAACGCTGCTGCAAGACCGTTCGGTTTCATGATTATTCCGAAATGGTCGATGCTAAGCGACGTTTGTTAAGGATTTATGACAGCGAGACGCTTTGATGCGCGCGGTAGCTCGACAGGTCCGGGATTATCAGTAAAGTCCTTCGTTCTGGATGAAGCGCCATACCGGGTCGGGGACCAGGTAACGGGCGCTTCTGCCGGTTCTCACGGCTTCCCGGATGCGTGTCGCCGAAATATCGAGCTGGGTGACATCGACGAAGTGGATCGATCCGGCCGGTTGGTGGTGTAGGGGAGCCGGTTGATCAGTGCGAAGCTCGGTTACATATGGCGCCAGATCGCCCGCAAAATCCGGTTCCGAGCCCGGCCGTCGCATGACGAGGATATGGGCGAGATCGGATAGCTCCCGCCATCGGTGCCAGCGGGGGAGGCCGAGAAACGCATCCAAACCGACGATCAGGCACAACGGCCGAATGCCGATCTCCGCTCGAATGGATGCCAGCGTGTCCACCATGTAGGACGGCCCCGGCCGGTCGAGTTCCTGGGTGTCGATGCGGAACCCGGGCTCCGCGTCGAGCAAGGCCAGCTCCAGCATCCTGAGGCGAAGCTCGGGTTCGGCCTCCGGGACAGCGCGATGGGGCGGCAAACGGCAGGGAACGAAGCGGACCTCGTTCAGTCCGGCCGCTTCTTTGACTTCCAGCGCCGTCCGCAAATGGCCGTAATGGATGGGATCGAAGGTTCCGCCGTAGATGCCGATCATGAGTTCTTAAGATTGGTTGAGCCGGGATGCCGGACCAACGACCGGGAGCCCGTGGCAAGCACCGCGCCGAAAGATGCAACACAGCGTTGTAGGCCGGAATAAGCGAAGCGTTTCCGGTACCCCAGCGCTTTGCCGGAAACGGCTGCCGCCTTATTCCGGCCTACTACTTATCCCGCTATCTCCATGCTACGTGCGGATATGCCCATCGCCCAGGACGATGAACTTCTGGGTGGTCAACCCTTCCAGTCCCACGGGGCCGCGGGCGTGCAGCTTATCGGTGCTGATGCCGATCTCGGCTCCTAGCCCATACTCGTAACCATCCGCGAATCGGGTGGACGCATTGACCATTACCGAGCTGGAATCCACTTCTCGGAGGAAACGGCGGGCGCGGGTGTAATCCTCGGTCACGATGGCTTCGGTGTGCTGCGAGCTGTGCCGGTTGATATGATCCAGCGCCTCGTCGAGTCCCTCGACCACGCGGATGGACAGGATCGGCGCGAGGTATTCGGTGTCCCAGTCTTCCTCGGTGGCCGGTATGCAGTCCGGCAGGATTTGCAGCGTTCTGGGACAGCCACGGAGTTCCACTCCCTTTTCCCGATAGAGCCGCGCCAGTTCCGGAAGGAGAACGGGTGCGATTCGGTCGGCGATCAGCAGCGTCTCCATCGCATTGCAGACGCCGTAGCGCTGGGTCTTGGCGTTCATGGCGATCTTGGTGGCTTTTTCGAAATCGCAGCGGTCGTCGATATAGACATGGCAGATGCCGTCCAGGTGTTTGATAACCGGGATGCGGGATTCTTTCGTGATGCGCTCGATGAGGCTCTTGCCGCCGCGCGGCACGATCACGTCCACATAGCGTTCCATGCGGATTAGTTCACCGACGGCCGCACGGTCGGTGGTTTCGATCAGCTGCACGGCGTCGCGGGGCAGTCCCGCCTGTTCCAGGCCGTCCCGAATGCAATCGGCAATGGCTTTGTTGGAGTGTATAGCTTCAGACCCGCCCCGGAGGATGCAGGCATTGCCGGATTTGAGGCATAGCGCGGCGGCGTCCGCGGTCACGTTGGGACGGGATTCGTAGATGATCCCGATGACGCCCAAAGGCACCCGCATCCGGCCCACCTGAATGCCGGAAGGCCGGTAGGTGAGGCCGGTGATTTCGCCCACCGGGTCGGAAAGCGCGGCCACTTCGCGGAGGCCCTGGGCCATGGCGGCGATGCGCTTTTCCGTGAGATCCAACCGGTCGAGCATTGCGCCGTCGAGTCCTCTTTGCCGCCCGGCTTCGAGATCCTTGTGGTTCTCCGCCATCAACACCTGGGCATTGCTTTCCAGGGCGTCGGCAATGGCCAACAGGGCACCGTTCTTTGCGGCAGTTTCCGCGCGGCTCATCGAGCGGGCGGCCTCGCGAGCCTGTTCGCCTACCGTCAGCATATAAGTTTGGATGTCGTTTAACATAGGTCGAGATCAAGGGAAGGTGAAGAATTCAAAGCGGCGAACCCGTGCAGCGTCAATAAGGCTTCGCCATAATGCGAGTTCCCGCGGGCGCGGCCAGGCTTACGCAGACGGCCAAAAGCCCGTCCCAGGCATCGCCCGTGTCCATGCCTTTGATCACTCTATCGGCCTTGGCGCTAAGCAAAAGAGTCCGGTGGACGCTATCGCGATTCAGGCGTTGCAAGGCCTGGAGCACGGTCGATTTACGCTTGTCCCAGACTTGGCATTTGGTCAATGCGGCATCGGTCGGGGTGCCTTGGGCGACCAGAGCCATGACATTGCCGATCAGACGGATGTCGCGGGTGAGCGCCCATAAAGCGACCGCCGGCGCTACGCCTTCGGCCTTGAGCCCCATCAGCACGCGATACGCTTTCGCCGTATGGCCGCGCAGGGTCTCTTCGGCGAGATCGAAGACGTCATAACGGGCGTTGTCCGCGACGGCTTTGACGATCTGGTCGTCGTCGATTTTGCCCTTGCCGTACAGGATATGCAGCTTTTCGATTTCTTGGGCGGCCGCCAGCAAATTGCCTTCGACGCGGGCGGTCAATATCCGGACTCCCGATTTATCGGCCAATACGCCTTTCGCGTTCAAGCGCCGATCGAGCCAGCGCAGCAATTGTTCGCCCTCCAACGGCCAGACCTGAACCACCACGCCGATGCGGTCGACGGCCTGGTACCAGCGGCTTTTTTGTTCCGCTCCCGTAATTTTCGCGCTGCTGACGACGAGGACGGCGTCTTCCGCGGGCCGCTCCAAATAACGCACCAAGGCTGCAGCCGCCGCTTTATCCGGCTTTGCCGGAAGGCGCAGGTCGAGAATGCGCTTTTCTCCGAACAGTGAAAACGAATCGGTGGCTTCCTGCAGCGTACTCCAGTCGAAACCGGTATCGGCGTAGAACAATTCTCGGTTGCCGTAACCGGCGGCACGGGCTGCCTGCCGTACCGCATCAGCCGCTTCCGCGAGTTGCAGGGGCTCGTCTCCGCTCAGGAAATAGACCGGAGCCAGGCGTTTTTTCAGTTGTTCTCCCAGTTGCTCGACGGATAGTTTCACGATTTCTTTGCGGGATGGCTCAGTCCGTAAGTAACGCGACGAAAGAGAAGCTGGGCGGCCTCTCGCTGCATTTCCTGCTGTATCTGGATTTCCTCCTGGGTTTGACTGAGGGGAGAGGTCTGATCGTTGAAATAATCCCGTCTCAGCTCAAGCTCCTGGCGCGGCAGCAAGACCTCGCCTTGAGGCGTCGTGACGTCATAGACCACACGGTAGCTCAAATCGAACAGGTTGGCGCGCCCTTGTTTGCTCAGACCGATCGGGCGGCGATTTTGCCTCGCCTTGACGATATGAATAATCGCGCCGGCTTGGCTGGGGCTCGCCGCTATGCTGCCCCCGGAATAAGACAGAATCTGCGAGAACTCCTGAAGGAACGGATCTCCGCGCCCCAGACCGTCGACGTAGATCGTTTTTGCGATCATGTCGCTCGGGAGAGCGCCGCGAAGGTGGAATCCGCAACCGGAGAGCATCGCGGCGAAAATCGCCAAAACTGCGGTATTTATGAGGGATCGCCTTGCCATTACCTAAACCACGATATTGACCAGCTTGCGCGGGACCACGATGACCTTTTTAACCGGTTTGTCCTCCACGTAGCGCTGTACATTGGGATCGGCCAACGCCACCGTCTGCACCGCCTCATTTCCCGCATCGGCGGGGACCGTGATTTTGCTCCTGAGCTTTCCGTTCACCTGGACGACCAATTCGATGCTGTCCTGTACTAGCGCGGCTTCATCGACCTGCGGCCAGTCCGCTTCGAGAACGTCGCGGCCGAAACCCAGCTCCCGCCACAATACATGGGAAATATGCGGCGTAATTGGCGCGAGCAGCCTGAGAACGATGCTTAGCCCCTCGAAGACGAGAGCATGGCGGCTGGTTTCGGCAATTTCCGCCGATATTCCATTGCCGCCGTCGCCGCGGTCCCCCGGTTGCCGCTCGGCATCCAGAATGTTCACGATTTTCATGGCTCCGGACACGACCGTATTGAACTGGTGGCGGACGTAATCGTACCCGGCCTGCTTGAGTATCAGGTGCAGTTCGCGCCGCTGCTTGCATTGCCCATAGTCGTTGGGCAGGCTTGCCCAAGAGAAGTTTTTGAGTGTTTCGACATTGGGCCGCTCCTGAAGATGGGCATGGCATACGCGCCACAAGCGTCTCAGAAACCGGAATGCGCCCTCGACGCCGCTGTCCGACCATTCCAGCGACAGTTCCGGCGGGGCCGCGAACATCATGAACAAGCGCGCCGTATCCGCGCCGTAGCGGTCGATGAGGGCTTGCGGATCGACGCCGTTGTTCTTGGACTTGGACATCTTTTCGGTGCCGCCGATCGCGACCGGCCGGCCGTCGGCCTTCAAGCTCGCGCCCAGCGGCCGTCCCCGCTCGTCCAATTGCACATCTACGTCGGCCGGGTTGTAGTAGTGCTTTTTGCCGTCGGTCTGTTCCCGGTAGAACGTTGGCGCCACCACCATGCCCTGGGTGAGCAGATTGGTGAACGGTTCGTCGCTGTCCACCAGCCTCACGTCGCGCATCAGTTTATGGAAGAAGCGAGCGTACAAAAGATGCAGGATGGCGTGCTCGATGCCGCCGATGTACTGGTCGACCGGCAGCCAATATTTGGCTCGCTGGTCCAGCATCGCGTCGTGGCTGTCGGGACAGGCATAGCGGGCGTAGTACCAGGACGATTCGACGAAGGTGTCCATGGTGTCGGTTTCCCGTTCCGCCGGACCGCCGCACCGGGGGCAGGTGGTTTGGTACCAATCGGGCATTTTCTTGAGCGGCGAACCCATGTCAATCTTGACGTCCTCCGGCAGCACCACGGGGAGCTGGTCTTCGGGAACCGGCACGTCGCCGCAGCTCGGGCAATGAATGATGGGAATTGGGCAGCCCCAGTAACGCTGGCGGGAAATGCCCCAGTCGCGCAGGCGGAACTGGGTGCGCTTCTGGCCTAGGCCATTGGCTTCGAGATCGGCGGCGATGGCGTCGAAGGCCTGTTGGAAATCCAGGCCGTCGTATTTGCCCGAATTCACGCAAACGCCGTACTCTGCATAGGCATCGATCCACTCGCCCTCTGGATCGACCGTTTCATAGGCGCCCGATTTGGACGCGATGACCGTTTTGATCGGCAGTCCATATTTATGGGAAAACTCGAAATCCCGCTCGTCATGCGCCGGCACCGCCATCACCGCGCCTTCACCGTAGCCCCACAACACGTAGTTGGCGATCCACACCGGCAGCTTTTCACCGTTGAGAGGGTGAACCACGGAACGGCCGGTGGCCATGCCTTTCTTTTCCATGGTGGCGAGATCGGCTTCCGCCGTGCCGCCGCGCTTGCATTCCTCGATGAATGTCTCCAGTTCCGGATTGCCTTCTGCGGCTGCCAGTGCCAGCGGATGCTCCGCCGCCACGGCCACGTAGGTGGCACCCACCAGGGTGTCCGGGCGGGTGGTGTAAACCTTCAAGACGTCGCTGCCGTCCTCGTAAGGGAAGTGCACTTCGCAGCCGTGGCTCTTGCCGATCCAGTTGCGCTGCATGGTCTTTACCTGCTCGGGCCAGCCCGGCAGATTGTCCAGTCCGCTCAGCAGCTCCTCGGCGTAGACGGTGATGCGCATGAAATACATGGGAATATCGCGCTTTTCCACCAGCGCACCCGA
The DNA here is from genome assembly GCF_035627495.1 of Methylocaldum sp. Taxonomy (GTDB): domain Bacteria; phylum Pseudomonadota; class Gammaproteobacteria; order Methylococcales; family Methylococcaceae; genus Methylocaldum. The sequence continues at coordinate 6,648 of NZ_DASPLO010000139.1, read as the reverse complement.
GCGCCAGCCGCGGCCTTCGATTACCTGTTCGTTAGCCAGTACGGTCTGGTCCACAGGGTCCCAGTTCACCGGCGAGGTTTTCTTGTAGATCAAGCCTTTTTCGAACAGCTTGGTGAACAGCCACTGCTCCCAGCGATAATACTCGGGCTTGCAGGTGGCGATTTCGCGGCTCCAGTCGATGGCGAGCCCGAGGGACTTGAGCTGCTTGCGCATGTAATCGGCGTTCGCGTAAGTCCATGCCGCCGGTGCGACGTTGTTCTGCATGGCCGCATTTTCCGCCGGCAGTCCGAACGCGTCCCAGCCCATCGGTTGCAGCACGTTCTTGCCTTGCATGCGTTGATAGCGGGCGATGACGTCGCCTATGGTGTAATTGCGTACATGACCCATGTGCAGCCGCCCGCTGGGATAGGGGAACATGGACAGGCAGTAATACTTTTCATTGGCCGGGTCTTCGACGGCGCGGAAAGTGCCTTGGGTTTCCCAGGCGTCCTGAGCTTCGTGTTCGATGGTCTGCGGCTTGTAAATGTCTTCCATACGCGGGATTTCGGTCGCCGAATTAAACCTTGTAGGATACTAGAGCACTCGCCGGTATCGCAAATGGCCGCGGATTCCGTCAGCAATTCTCATTTTGCCCTGAAACCTGGATTTCGTAGGGTGGGTTAGGCGCGCACCGGGACAGGTTGGCCGTTGGTCACTGGGCCGCGAGCGCGCCGTAACCCACCAAAAGGTGTGGTCCATGCCGCCCTGGTGGGTTACGGCGCGCGGAAACACCGAAGGAACTTTGCGGACTCAGTGCGATGCGCGCCTAACCCACCCTACGAATCCGTGCTTCGGAACAAACACGAGTTGCCGGGACTCCTGAACGGGATACAACCCAGTCCGAATAAGCCTTTTGACAGATTGTCTTACGCCTATTGTACGTAGCACACTTTATGGATTCGTTCTCCGGACATCGTCCGATAGCCTTTTCGGGAGAAAAACATGCGCACACTGATCCCAGGTTTGGTTTTACTACACACGCTTTTGCTGAGCGGATGCGGATACAACACCTTGCAGCAGCAAGACGAGCAAATCAAGGCGAGTTGGTCGGAGGTCGTAAACCAGTATCAACGCCGGGCGGATCTGGTACCCAATCTGGTCAACGTGGTGAAGGGTTATGCGGGGCATGAAAGGGACGTGCTGACCCAGGTGACCGAGGCGCGTTCGAGGGTGGGAACCGTTCAGGCCACGCCGGAACTGCTGAACGATCCGCAGGCTTTTTCGCGATTCCAGGCGGCGCAGGGAGAATTGTCCGGCGCTTTGTCGCGACTCATGGCGGTGGCGGAAAATTATCCTCAACTCAAGGCGGACAGTTTGTTCCGCGATCTGCAGGCGCAGTTGGAGGGCACCGAAAACCGCATCACCGTGGCGCGCAATCGCTACATCGCGTCGGTTCAGGACTATAACGTCACGGTCCGTTCGTTCCCCACCAACATCACCGCCGGAATTTTCGGCATGCAGGTCAAGCCGAACTTCACGGTGGAGAACGAGCAGGGTATATCCACCGCGCCCAAGGTCGATTTCGGCACGCCGGCCCCGGCGCCCGCTCCGGCTCGATAAGCGAACGTCGACAGCGATGCCGAACATGCTTTCGGTCTGGATTATTGCTGTCCTTCTGGCGCTCGTCGGTTTAGAGGTTAGGGCGGAGGTTTCGGTGCCGCCGCTTCAAGCACGCGTGACCGATCTGACCGGAACCTTGAAAATGGATGAAAAGGCGGGCCTCGAAAGCCGGCTAGCGGCCTTCGAGACCGAAAAGGGCAGCCAGGTCGCGGTATTGCTGGTGCCCACCACCGAGCCCGAAACCATCGAGCAATATTCCATTCGAGTGGTGGATGCCTGGAAGCTGGGCCGCAAAGGGATCGACGACGGAGTCTTGATCCTCCTGGCCAAGCAGGACCGAACCGTTAGGATAGAGGTAGGGCGCGGGCTCGAGGGCGTGATTCCCGACGCTGTCGCCAACCGGATCGTGGAAGACGTGATGATCCCGGTTTTCAAGCAGGGCGATTTCTACGGCGGCTTATCCGAAGGTATCGATAGTCTTTTCGCCCTAATTCGCGGGGAGCCTCTGCCCGCGCCGACCCGCGACAGAGGCGTTCCCGATACAGATGTGGGCGGCGCATTCGGGCTGTCGATTCTGGGCGGCATCTTCGGCGGCCAGATACTCCGGTTTCTGTTCGGGCCTTTTCTGGGCGGTCTGATCGCGGGAGTGGGGGCAGGGGCTTTGATCGCGTTTTTCGGTTTGCCGATATTGGTCTCGCTAATTGTGGGCTTTTTCGTCTTCATGGCCGTGATGGGAGGCGGACGCCGTTTGGGGCCGGGCGGCTGGTACGGAGGGCCCGGCGGATTCGGGGGTTCCTCCGGGAGTGGAGGGTTCAGAGCGGGCGGCGGCGGTTTCAGCGGCGGCGGAGCCTCGGGGCGCTGGTGATGTTCAAGAATCTTGGCCGTATCCTCAAACATCTGTGTTACGGACCCTGGCGGCTCCGGCGCGTTCTGCCGCGCCACTCCCTGAAAGCTATCACGGAAGCGATCCGCGATAGCGAACGGAAGCACGGCGGGGAAATCCGTTTTGCGGTGGAAAATTCGCTCGATTGGCGGCGGCTGCTGAGGCGTGAGACTCCCCGTGAAAGGGCGTTGGAGGTGTTTTCCGAACTCCGTGTCTGGGATACGGAACGGAACAACGGTGTTTTGATTTACCTGTTGCTCGCGGACCGGGACGTCGAGATCGTCGCCGACCGCGGTATCGACCGGCTCGTCGGCAGCGAAGCCTGGGAGCGGATCTGCCACGAGATGGAAGCGGCCTTCCGGGAAGGCGACTTCGAGTCGGGCATTTTGGTCGGCGTCCAAGCCGTGGGTACCCATCTGGAAAAGCACTTCGCGGGGTCGGACCTACACGGCAACGAGCTTGCCAACCGCCCGATCATCATCGACGGCTGAGGTTGCTCAGCCGCTCCCGCAAGGCACAGCCCCTTTTTTCTGGTTAATCCCCTTGCCGTTGATTACCATCAACGGATCACATTATCTGCCGGAGATCATCCATGAGTGAAGCATTGTCAATCGCCAAAGGCCGGAATTCTCTTTCCCTGCTGCCGTCGATGGCCAACCGGCATGGCCTGATCAGCGGCGCGACGGGTACCGGCAAGACCGTTACGCTGCAAGTTCTAGCGGAGCGTTTCAGCAGCATCGGCGTGCCGGTGTTCCTGTCGGATATCAAAGGCGATTTATCCGGTTTGAGCCAAGCCGGCGCCGCCAGTCCGAAAATGGCCGAGCGGCTCTCGTTGCTCGGTATCCAAGACCATTCGTTTGCCGGATTTCCCGTGGTCTTTTGGGACGTCTTCGGAGAACAAGGCCATCCGGCGCGGTCCACGATCTCCGAGGTGGGGCCCTTGCTGCTCGCCCGCATGCTCAATCTGAACGAAACCCAGGAGGGCGTGCTTCACCTCGTTTTCAAGATTGCGGACGACAACGGGCTGTTGCTGCTCGATCTGAAAGATTTGCGTGCGATGCTCCAGTTCGTCGGCGAAAACTCGGGCGAATTTACGACCTCGTACGGCAATATCTCCGCCGCCAGCATCGGTGCCATTCAGCGCGGCTTGATGGCCTTGGAAAGCCAGGGCGGGGATAGGCTGTTCGGCGAGCCCTCCCTGAACATCGACGATCTGATGCAAACCGCGCCGGACGGGATGGGCGTGATCAATATCATGGCGGCCGACAAGCTCATGCAGGCGCCGAAAGTCTATGCCGCCTTTCTGCTCTGGCTGCTGTCGGAGCTGTTCGAGCACCTGCCGGAAGTGGGCGATCGCGACAAACCCAAGCTGGTTTTCTTCTTCGACGAGGCGCATTTGTTGTTCGATGACGCTCCCGAAGTTTTGCTCGACAAGATCGAGCAAGTGGTGCGCCTGATCCGTTCGAAAGGCGTGGGCGTTTACTTCGTGACGCAAAACCCCTTGGATGTGCCGGACAAGGTCTTGGGGCAGCTCGGCAATCGCGTCCAGCACGCGCTCCGGGCCTTCACGCCGCGGGATCAGAAGGCGGTCCGGTCGGCGGCGGAAACCATGCGCGAGAACCCTGATCTGGACGAAAAAACGGTCATCACCGAATTGGGCGTCGGCGAAGCCTTGGTCTCGCTGCTCGATGAAAAGGGCCGTCCGCACATCGTCGATCGGGCGTTCATCCTGCCGCCGCAAAGCAAGATCGGCCCCATCGAGGCCGCTCAACGGAAGCAGCTCATCGGCGAGTCGCCCATTGCGGGTCATTACGAAAAGACCGTGGATCGGGAGTCGGCCTACGAAATGCTCAAATCGCGTGCGGCTCAGGAACTCCCGCAAGAGACGGCAACGGAAGGCCGTTCTACGTCGGGTTCCGCTGCCGGGGGTATTTTCGATACCCTCGGAAGTATTCTGGGCACCTCATCGGGCCGCAAGGGCAGACAGCGGGAATCCGCGGTGGAAGCCTTCGCGAAAAGCGCCGCCCGAAGCGTCGGCAACGAACTCGGCCGGCAACTGCTTCGGGGGGTTCTCGGATCATTGTCCGGGCGACGGCGGTAAAACGTATTGCCGGACACCGGACATTGGCCACTCTCTGCGTCAGGAGAAAGACCCGTTGAAGACTCACAAAATTTGTTTTTTCGCCGGAACGCATGGAAATTGGGGAGGTGCCAGCCGTGTCTTGTTTACAAATCTGCGGTTGCTCGACCGAAACCGCTTTACACCCATTGTTCTGTTATCCGCTCATGGCCCTGCCGAAACGTTGATGGACGAACTTGGTATCCAATACAAAGTGTGGGGACCGCTTACAGAACCGGGGCGACATTTGGAGTACATCCGTGCAGTGTTGCGCACCTGCATTTGGCTGAGGCAGCAGCACATCGACCTTGTGCACATGAACAGGGCCAATCACTGGCGGCCGGCGGAGCTTCTTGCAACGCGCATCTGCAAACGTCCGGTGGTGACACATTTTCATACCGTCAACCTCGATCACGCCCCTGCCACGCGATGGTCTACCGCCATCGCTGCTGTTTCGAGCTATGTGGCGCAGCATTCGGACACCCTAGGAGTGCCTGCAAGCGTTATCTACAACACCGTCGATCTGGGCAGATTTTCCAAAGGCAATAATCTAAGAAGCCGCTTTGATATTGAAGCCGATCAAATTGTGGTCAGCTTCATCGGACAGATTAGAAAAATCAAAGGGATCGAGGATTTCGTCAGCATGGCCAGGCAGGTGGCCGGCGAAGGAGTTCGCTTTCTCATTGCGGGGGAATGTCGCGACAAGAGTAGCATCGGCGACGCCTACACGAAGGAAGAGCTCCAGAATCTGATCTCAAGCGATCCGCGCATCCGCTATTGCGGCTACATCGAGCAGGTAGAGGATATCTTTCACTCATCCGATATCGTGGTAGTCCCTTCCCGTTGGGAGGAGCCATTCGGCTTGGTTTGTATCGAGGCAGCCGCAGCCGGTTTGCCGGTCGTTGCCACTCGGACGGGGGGGCTGCCGGAAGTCGTTGCGGACGGCATCACCGGACTGTTGGTCGAGGCTGGCGATATTCAGGCCATGACACGGCAAGTACAAAGACTGATCGATGACGCCCATTTCAGAGCCGCCTTGGGCAAGGCAGCACGCGACAGGGTGGAACACGAGTTCGCAGAAAAGCCGATACACGCTTTGGAAGACCTGTATGAATCATTATTGCGCAGAAGCTCAGATTAACTGGATAGCCAGTCATCGCGATATGGCAGCATGCGCAACGCTATAACCGGGTAGACGGCGCTCGCACACAGGGGGGCGGACCCGCCCGCCGCAGCCTTTCTTTTCGCTGTTGGTCGATCTTGTTGAGCCGATACACTCATCATGCCTGCACTGCGGCAAAGTTTCGGCCATTGGCTGCTGTATATCCCGAGTAATGGCCAAAACTTGCCTTAACCTATAAAAATTCCGACTTAGGACTATTCTTAACAACGACTTAGTTCACCCTTGAGTGCCTGTCTGCTATCCCAACGGGCAGAGGCTTCCGGAAGATGCTAGCGAACCTGCATGAGCCATGCGGGTATAGGATTAATAGAGGAGTTAAGATGCTTTATGAAGTGAAGCCTTTGGTCATGATCCTGATTGGTGCTGCCGTGGTTATGAGTCAGACGTCCCTGGCAATGCCATTTGCGGTGCTGCTGATCGGTCTCGGCGCATTCATTATGGGTATGCGTTTTGCCTATCGCTCTAAAAAGATCGGTAGAGCAAAGGCTGCTTTACAGCAACGAAGAAATTCCTGACTGCTTATCCCACTTTCCGGCATTTCGTTCCGTAAAGCCTTAGAAGCTGTCTTCAAACGTCACGAGCGATGTCGGGACAAGGCGCGGAAGGGCGACCCGGCGCGCAGGATACGCGAAGGGAACAGCCGCAGGCTGGCCCGCAGGGCGAGCCCCAGGATGGGGCGAGTAATAACCGGCGTGTACAGAGGCGTACATGACCATTTCGCCAGGAGAGAAATGGGACGCGCGGTAGCGCGCCCGTCAGGGTGACAAATCGGCAGGATGGCCGATTTGCACGGCGCGGCCGCCCGCAAGGGCGAACCACAGGGAGGTGGTGAGTGAAAAGCAGGGATGCTTTTCATCAGCATTT
>NZ_DASPLO010000138.1:0-1440 GCF_035627495.1 Methylocaldum sp. | reverse complement strand
GCGGTCGTAGGCGACCCACAAGGCATCGCGACCGGGCGTCGAGTCATTGTGGAGCCAGGTCCCGACCCCTGGTTGGGTCGGGACCGGTCGAACGCAGGAAGGTCGCGATTAAAGCGACGTTTGCGATTGGGACGGCCGGGGGCTGAAGGCAATACTCGTCGCCGATTTTTTGCTCCTTTTGGAGACTTGGAGGTCCCAAAAGGTTTCGTAAAAAATGGCGATGCAATCGTTCCTTGAGCCGCTCACGCTCCGAACTGGACAGGCCGGTGCGTTGCCCTTGGTCGCACTCCGCCTGACGCACCCATTTCCGCAACGTCTCCGCGGCGCAGCCCATCTTGCTGGCGATCGAGCCGATCGCCGCCCATTGGGACTCGTGCTCCCCTTGGTGCTCAAACACCAACCGGACCGCCCGCTCACGGACCTCCGGCGAAAACTTCGATGATTTCTTCATAACTCCATCCTCTCAAAAAGTGGAGTCTCCGGAAATCCCGGGGCGGTTCAGTTTTCTACTACGGCGAAAATCTAGAGTGTTCGGTCTCTAGACGAAAGAGCGGATATACGTTATTCCTATCGCCCATCAAATTTAGAAGACGTTTTTCTCACGCTGACGGGGAGAGCGTTACGAGATGATTGATGCGCTACGGCGCTGGGTTGCGGTGTGGCGACACAACGCTCTGGTATGGTGCAAGTCGGCGCTAACAGTACTGCTCGGTGGGTTTGTGGAGCCGGTACTTTACCGTTTTGCATTGAGGTATGGGCCCGGGGGCATTTGTCGGGCAGGTCGAAGGATTATTATCGTATCTAGACTTTCTGAGCGCTGGAATCCTTTCTACCAGCGCAATGAATGCCTCTACATTCGAGGGGTTTTACTCGCTTACACTCGTATGGAGGTTTTGTGCATCTGGGACGGGATGTTATTAGCGGCGCCTCTCAGTGTCGAAGATGTAGTGATCGGATAGGTGTTATGGCAGGGCACCAAGCGCCCGCTCAGTTCGGGGCTGATATTGGTGGTTCCGGTATTGTTCGGTTTGGTGCAGAGCTGGCTGGTTTTATGTGTTTTATCGGTGGCATTTCTGGCGGCAATTTATTTCGGCGTACTCGCGCTGGTGATTAGTTTCTTTGCTCGAAGCTATGAGTTTTTTGTGTATTACATCACCGTGGGCGTAACCCAATGGTGCATCTAAGCGGCGTCGTTGTCCCTCTCACTGCGCTTCCGGAATCGGTTCAAATCGGTAGCGCCCATCGTCCTCGTCAACATGTGGTCGAGATTGTTCGGCCGTTGCTATCGGAGCAATTTCCTCTAGGGCGTGTCCTCAATTAAGGGGTCGCCAAAGACGACCAAAAGCGATTCAATTGAGAGAGTGAATTCAGAAGAAGGTCGCTGAATGGTACGACGGTATGGCTTACGGGACGATCAGTGGGAACGGATTCAAGACCTCC
>NZ_DASPLO010000137.1:0-60993 GCF_035627495.1 Methylocaldum sp. | reverse complement strand
CGGGATCTGGTCAACAAGATCGACCACTTCATCTCCCATTACAACCAGTCCTGCCGACCCTTCGTCTGGACCGCCACGGCGGATTCCATCCTGGCCAAACTTCAATGATTATGTCAGCGAATTAATGGGACAGGACACTAGTCGGCATTAAAATAACCACAAACCTCGTGCCAGACTTAGACTTCCTTGTCTTTCAATTACTTACCCAAGCTCGGGGTTTTTCAAGCAGCGGCCGGTAATGCATATCACACAGCGAGCCGAGTGAAATCCCGCATCGGCTATGCGACAAAATGTCATATTGAATCAATAACTTAAGAGGCTTAGGATAATGCCATCTCGTAGCAGCCATAGGTTCTCCTCCGAGCCTGATTGTACGAGTACGTGAGATCTTCTCATTTTCAATCGGGATGCTGTTCAATCGGCATCCCGTTTTTTTGCCTGGTACCACAGCCACACTTAAATCGCTCTGATCATACGACCCTTTGAGTCTAAGCCGTTTGCGAATCCAATGGATTGCTGGAGCTTGCTGAATTCAAAGCTTTTTCGCGAAATGTGCGGCTGAAGTTTCAGCCTAAACTGTCCCATTTAGTCAGTCGTTTTCTTCTTCCTGACGGATCAACAAACCATCCGGTTTGTACAGGAATAGGATGGAATCGACCTGCGCAACAATTTGCGGCGAATGCCGCAATCGATGCCGGCTATGACCTACGGGGAAATTTGGCGATGGCGTTTTCGTTCTCCGGGACTTTCCCGGCAACCGGACCCAATAGGCGGTCTCCAAGGCCGGCCGCTTGAGCGTGCCGACATTACTAGGAGGACGCGTTGAACCTTTTTTTCTACCGCCGCCACACGGCAACGAGTTTGAGGCATGAGCGCCGCCATTCGCAGTCCTGTGCCGCACACTGGAAACGATCGTCCGTACGGTAGCAGGGGGCGCGGCGTTGGGCGAGCTGTACGGCCCGCACCCAATGAGTCGGGGGCGTCCAGTCGGGATCTTCGGAAAGAACGAAAGAACGTCCGGCATCCTTAACAATCGGTGAAACATCCATCATGATTCAGGTCCTTGGAAAATAGGGCGCCGCCTCGCAGGCGGCGCCTGCAATCAAGTGAGGAGATTACTCGAGCGCGCGGGCTGACGGCCGACGCAGAGGAAGAGGGGGACTCTGCGCGACGGACGCCTGCCCAACGCCGAGGTGATTGATGCAACAGCGATGCCAGTCACAGCTCCGCGTGAAACGGCCGTTGCCGAGGCAAGCAGGCCCGGTGTCACGGGAAATGGCTGAGTCCGGTAGGTCTTTTCACCTGGTTTCGATCAGCCATAAAAAATTGCTCCGGGTTTATGGACGGCACGGCGCGGACTCGGGATGCGCCGCAGAGTGGCGAGCGCGCCTTTTAATCTTCAAAAAAAGCGGCGTGGGTGCAACTCGCGCGAAAACGCACGAGTCTCATTTCATTGAGGTCGCCGACACGATGGTGATGACGTTAAGCGCGGTGTAGATCGGTTGTTCGGACTTTAAGCCGCGGGTTTCCCTTCGCCTCGAGTCGTATCAAGGTCTCAGCGTTATCCACCTGAAAGGAGATGAGCCATGAACAGGGTAGTTGATTCTTTTGGCAATGTTGTCGTAGCCGTACTGATGTCGTGCGCCCTCGCGGGCACGCCTTCGGCGTACGCCCAGGAAAAGGCGGAGATGCCTTTGCACCATATTCACATCAGCATGATGAACCACGGCTTGGAGATGGTGGCCCAAGGAGCCAACTACCAGATGATTGCCGCCATGAATATGGATCCCAAAGTGAAGGCGGACATCGATGATCTGACCTCAAGCCACAGCCGGGAGATGTTTACCGATGGCAAAGACTTGATCAAGCGCGGCATGGAAGGGCCGGCCATGCAAAAGCTGCATGAGGAAGTCGGGAAGACCGGGGCGACGATGCAATACACCCACGATCTCGGCCAAGCGATGATGAACGTGGCCAATATCCAGGAAGGCATGAAGCACGAGTTTCCGAGCGACAAGGCCATGACCATGCACCATATCCATCTGGCGCTGAATCACGCCTTAGTCATGGCGACCGACGGGTCCGAACAGATCATGCTGGGCCAAATGGGCATGTCGCCCAAGGTCGATCCCGTTTCGATCGAGCATGGCCGGAAAATGATCAGCGACGCCCGCACGATCGTGACTCGGGCGATGCAAAGCCAGTCGTATAAAGACATGATGGCCGATGAGCAAACCAAGCGGATGGCGAGAACCCAAGAGCTGGCGGACTCGAGCCTGAAAGTGATCGACCTCCTGGAAAAGATGCCGGGCGCCACCCCGGCCAAACCATAGGCGGTTTTGAGAGCCGTGCGAATGCGATTTTGCCCGCGTGCCATGTAGCACGGAGCCTTTATCAAACCACCCGCTCGCGGGTGGTTGCTGATTTTTCTGGCTAGTTCGTTCTATTTTTAGCCGGAGCTCTTCGGGAGCAATGCCAGGATGAAAAACAGGATCAACACGAGAAAAAGGGCTCCGGCGACGGCCATGCTTTCCAACCAGGACTGGCCTTGAGCCAAGGACCGTCCCAGCAGGCGACCAAGGAGTTTCCAAGGTACCAGAGCCGGTCTTCGGAACCGTGCGCTCCAAAGGTTTTTCAAGGCTGTCCACGCGCGGAGCATCATCCGTTCCGCCGGCACGAGCAGATCGCCCGCCGGTATCGGAGGTGCGGAACGGTGAAGCCAACGGCCGAACAGGTAGGCTAGCAAAATGCCGCTGCCCACCGGCCATAGTTCGCTCCAGAGAACCTTGGGTTCCAGCGCATGCTCGAAAAAGGCGCGTGCTGCATCCCCGAACACGACCCAGGTGAGCGTCAGCACGCTGAGCAGCGCCAGCCCCCAGGCATAGCCCAGACTGCGATTCCGGGTGCCATGGGCTTCCAACAGCGCCTCATGCCGGACTAAATAAAGAAACCGTGCGAGCAACAGCATGGTTCCCACCGCCGCCAAAGCTAACGCCCAAGATAGCCCATCCTGCAATGGCTCCGGCGCCGAGCCGATCGCTTTTTTGAGCGACTCCTTGGCGAGCGCACCGCTGGTAAAGGGAGCTCCCGCCAAGGCCAGCGCGGGCAACAGGAGTCCGGCCATGATCCAGCGAAGTTGCCGCGCATTCCGAGCCGCCGTCCGCGCGACGCCCACTCCCAAAAACAAGGCCCCCTTGGCCAAAGCGTGATGGACGGCATACACCGCGACCGCCGTTAAAGCCGGTGGCCAGTCGGCCGGCGCTGCAAGACCCAGTCCCACCGGTACGGTGATCAGCCCCATCTGGCTGATGCTCGAGTAGGCCAGCACGGTTTTGGAATCCTTTTGGACCAATCCCGCCCCCGCACCATAGAACGCCGCGGCAAGCCCGGCGGCCGCCAACCCGTAGCCCCACTCTGGAAGCGCCGCCTGTCCCAGCGGCAGAAAACGCAGCCAGCCCAAGAGCCCGGCCTTGATGATGACGCCGCTCAGCACCGCGCTGGCGGGCGTGGGGGCGACCGGATGGGCTAAAGGCAGCCAGACGTGAAGCACCAGGACGCCCACCTTGACCCCGAAACCGCCGAGGAATAGCGCCACCATCAGATCCCGCAGCGGCGATAGGGCGACCGCCTTCGGAATCTCGTCGAGATACAGACTCTCCGCGGCGCTCACGCTCAGCAGAAAGGCAACGAACAGCAGGACTTCCCCGAAGATGGCGAGGATCAGATAGATCCGGCCCGCGCGGTATGCGTCTTCCCCGCCTTCGTGCACGATCAGCCCGTAGGCGGAAAAAGTCATCAGCGCAAAGAACAAATAAAAGCTCGCCACGTCCCGGGCCAGAACGACACCCAGGTTGCCCGCCATCGTGATCAGAAAAAATGCCGTGAAACGATGGCGTTGGGGATCGGAGGCCAGATAAGCCCGGGCATAAAGCCCGGCGATCAGCCAGAGCAGAGCGGTGAATATCAGAAATATCCGGCCCGTGGCATCCAGTCCCAGACGCGTGCCGAGCAATAGCCAGGGCAGTTCGAGGCGGAATTCCGGTGCCGCCGCCAGGATGAGACCGGGCAGCGCCGCCCAGGGCGCGACAGCCAACGCCTGGGAGCACGCCGAGGCCATGATTACCCCCGCAGCCAGGCACAGCGGTGCGAGCAAGGTGGCGGCAACCAGCCATTCGGGGCTCATGAAACGTACTCCCGGGCCGCAATGAGTTTGGCCCAGCCCAGCGGGCTGAACGGCGCGCCCGCGAACAGTCCGGCGGCAAGGGAGAGAAGTGCGGTGATCAAAGTGGGCACCAGCAGCGTCGGCCGGGTTTCGAGACCGTCACGCTCCGGTTTCGGCCATTCGCCGCTGGCAGGCCGAAACCAAATGCGGTGAAGGATCGGCAGGAAATAGGCGGCGTTGAGTGCGGTGCTGACGGCCAGCACCCCGAGTGCCCAGTACTGCTTCGCATCGATCGCCCCCGAGCCGAGATACCATTTGCTGACGAAACCGGCGACCGGAGGGACGCCGATCATGCCCAAGGCCGCCACGGTGAATGCCGCCATGGACCAGGGCATGCGCCGGCCGACGCCGTTCATTTCGCTAATCTTGTGAATGCCCAGGGTCTCCGCCAGATCGCCCGCGCAGAAGAACAGAGTGATCTTCATCAGTCCCTGGTGCACCAAATGCACCACGCCGCCGATGGTCGCTACCGGACCGAGTATGCCGATCCCCAGCACGATGTACGACACCTGACTGATGGTGGAATAGGCCAGCCGCCGTTTGAGGTCGTCTTGAGCCAGTGCCCGCAATGAGCCATATATAATGGTGACGCCGGCCAGCCAGGACAGGGGCTTCAGCACGCCCAGCCTAGCGGCGAATTCCACCCCGTACACGTCGTACGCTATGCGCACGATGCCGAAGGCGCCGGCCTTCACCACGGCCACGGCGTGCAGCAGGGCGCTTACGGGCGCCGGCGCCACCATGGCCACCGGCAGCCAGCCGTGCAGCGGCACCAGCGCGGTCTTGACTCCGAGCCCTGCGATCAGAATCGCGAAGATCGCGAGAAGGGCCGGATGGTGAATCTCCGAAACCTGCGCCAGTGCGCCGCGCTCGGTAAATTCAACCGATCCGGCCACGTTGTACAGCCAAACGATACCCACCAGCAGCAGTGCACCGCCGGTCAGCGTGTATTTCAAATAGACTTTCCCGGCATGCAGCGCCTCCGGAGTGCCGCGATGTACCACCAGGGGGTAGGTCGATAGGGTCAACAGCTCATAAAAGAGCATAAAGGTGATGAGATCGCCGGCCAGCGCGATGCCCATGGTGGAGGTCACGCACAGGCTGAAAAAACCGAAAAACCGGCTGCGGTGGGGGGAGCCTTCGAGATAGCCGATGGCGTAGATGGTGGTGAGCAGCCACAGCACGGAGGAAAGCCCCACGAACAGCATGCCCATCGCATCGGCGCGCAGCACGAAATCCTGGTCAGGCAGCAGCGGCAGCCGGGTTTCGTAACGATGCCGATGGAATACGCCCCACACCATGACGCCCACCAGCAGAAGCTTGGCCACTGCCCCGACTAGATTGAGAGTCGAGCGGGTGCGATGCTGTTCCTCACCCACGAAGAAAATGAGCACGCCGGTCAGGAGAGAGCTCAATACGATCAGAAGGGGCAGCCAGGGATCGGGGATCATGGGACTACTGTGAATGGAATGGCCGCTTCGGCGACGTAGGGCGCGCTTTTTTCCAAAAGCCTGAGCGGAAAGACCGCCGTCAGACCCAAGAGCAAAGCGATGCCGGCCAGGGAAAATGCGGCTATAGGCATGACAACCGGTACCGAATGGAAAACGGCATGCTCCGGGGGCGCCAGAAAGCAGCGCCGCAAAACCCGGAAGATGTAGGCGGCGGTCAGAAGGCTTCCGAGAATCAGAACCACGGCCCACCACCATTGGCCGGTGGCCAGCGCGGCATCGAGCAGCAGCCACTTGGCGATGAATCCGCCGCTGGGCGGCAGGCCCATGAGGCTGACTCCGGCTATGGCGAAGGCGAATAGGCTCACGGGCAGGTGCCGGCCCACGCCTTCGAGCCGGTCGATCCGGTCTTCGCCGGTCACCTTCAGCATGGCGCCGGCCGCCAGAAACAGGGCGGCCTTGGCCATGGCATGCGACAGGGCCAGGTACACGCCGCCGCTCAAGGCGGTCAGCGCGCCGGCCGGAGATGCCGAGGCCAAGGGGAAGGTCAGAAACAAATAGCCGATCTGGGCCACCGTCGACCAGGCGATCAGCATTTTCAGTTTTTCCTGGTGAAACGCGAGCCAAGCGCCCGAAAAGACGGCGATGGCGCCTAAGATGCCTATTCCTTGAGCGAAGACCGGCGTCAGCGCGGACGGAAAGACTTCGAACCAGAGGCGCAACAGCATGTAAAAAGACGCTTTGATCACCAGTCCCGACAGCAGGGCGCTGACCGGCGGCAACGCGCTTCCATGGGCCGGCGGTAGCCAGAAATGCAGCGGGAAAAGAGCGGTCTTGAGCAGCAAGCCCACGGTGATCAGGCTCGCTGCCAAAGCGTTTGCGGGTTCCGGCCGGATCAATCCGGCCATCAGTTCCAAAGACAGGGTGCCGTAAGCGCCGTACAGCAGCGCCACTCCCATGAGATAAGCCAGCGATCCCGCCAAGGCTGCCAGGAGATAGCGAAGCCCCGCCGCGAGCGACTCCCACTCGCCACTGAGCGTGACCAGACCGGCGGCGCTCAAGCTGAGCAGCTCCAGGGTCACGTAAAGATTGAACAGGTCGGCCGAGAGAAAAAGAGCGTTGAGCGCGGCCCACAAAAACCACCAGAGCGGCCAGAACCAGACGCCGCCAGCCTGCTCGCCGGAAAAATAACCCAGAGCATAGAGACTGATGAAAATCCCCACCGTCGCGGTCATGCCCAGCATCACCAGGCTCAGGCCGTCGGCGCGAAATTCGATGCCGAGGGGTGAGCCCCAGCTTCCGACCGGATAATGCTGGAGGCCCGTATCGTTGAATTCGAGAAGAAGCTGTATCAGCGCGAACCCGATTCCTACGGGCGTTGCGGCGACGAGACCCAGGCTGCTCCGCGGTCCGAAGAGAAAGGACAGGCTTCCGGCTGCCAGCGGAAGCAGGATCAGCGACGGTATCCAAGGTGCGACCGACGATATTCCGGTCATGGCTCGGGCCGCGGGTCGTTCGGCAGGCGTGTCTTTCCGGTTAGATCGTAGAAACGCCGCACGAGCGCCAGCCCGAAAGCGGTGGCGCTTACCGCGACGACAATGCCGGTGAGCACCAGGGCCTCCGAGACCCGATCCGGCGGCGTTCCGGCCATTCGCTGCGGCAGCCCCACGAGGACCAGGAATACGCCGCTGCCCGTGATGTTGAAGGCGATCAGCTTACGCATCAGGTGCGGATGAACGACGAGCCCGTAAAGGCCGAGGGAAAACAGGATGGCACCGGCTATGGCATAGATCAGCCCGCCGCCGATCATGGTTGTCCGGCCCTATCGTTCTGCGGCAGGCGTGCCGATTCGGTCGATCGCTTATTTCGAATCCGGGAAGGCGCCGCGCCGACGAACAAAGTCACGAGGATCGCTGCGATCGACAGGGTCAACGCCGATTCCACGACAAGGATCGCAATTCCCGCCCGTGCCGCCCGGTATTCCAGCAGCCTCGATCCTTCACCCAGGGGCAGGGCGGCAACGATCAGAAATACGTCGAAACCCAAAAAAAGCGCCATGCGAAGCCACAGGGGCGGCGATCGGAAGCTTGGAATCAGGCCGGTCAGTCGCAGCAGAACGCCGCCGCCGGCGAGCACCGCTGCGGCCTGGAATGCTCCGCCCGGCCGGTGCGCGCCTGCCCACAATAGATACCCCGCAGTAAGAACGATGAGGGGAATTATCAGACGAATCAGGGCCGCGAGCACGGGGCCGGAGTCGGGTCGCGGCCGGTACGTGGCAACCGGACCGGCAGGCCGGAATGCCGAGACGCCCAGAACCGCCAACAACAGAACCGCGATCTCCAGCAAGGTGTCGTAGCCCCGGTAATTCAGCAGTACGGCCGTTACCGGATGCCGAACGCCGCTCTCTTCCAGATGCGCCGCGACAAGCGCGGCCAAACCGACGACTGGCCTCGGGAGCGCGAATATCGCGACGATCAGCCCAATGCCCAGCGCTGACGCGAGCGCGGCGGCGATGGGCCGGATGAGACCATGCTCTTCCGGCTCGACCGCACTCATGAGCGATCACTCCGTCCAAGCCGCCGCCTGCGTTTCCCCGTAATATGCGCCACGGCGTCGAGCAGCAAGGCGCCGGTCAGGCCGGTCCCTATGGCTGTTTCGGCCAGGGCGATATCCGGAGCGTTCAGCCTTACCCAGGCCAGCGTCATCAATAGGCCGAAGATGATCAGCAACACCACGGCCTTGAACAGATCGGCGGTAATCTCCGTCCGCCAGGCAATCCAAATCAGGATCGCGGCGAGCAGAATGTCCACCGTTTCGCCGGGCATTACCGAGATTCCTTTCGGGCGGGAGCACCGGTCCGGGGTGGCTGTTCGGACCGCAAGGCATGACGGGCGAGCAAGTGGCAGGCCGTGGCGCTGGCCGGTAGCGCGAGCAGCCAGATCAGCAAGAGTTTCAGTATTACGGCCCACGATTCGGCCTGCAGCATCAAGCCGAAGATGACCAGGCCAAGGCCCAGGTTGTCGGCTTTGGTGAGGGCGTGGATCCGGGTGTATACATCGGGGAAGCGCAGCAGGCCGACGGTTCCGGCAAAGAAGAAAAAAACCCCGAGAAACAGCGTGAAGGCCGAAAACCATTGGAGTGCAATCTCGTTCATGATTCGCCGTCCTCACCGCTGCGGACGGAGAACCGCTTCACGAACGCCACCGTTGCAAGCACCGCGAGCAGTACGAACGTCAAGGCCACGTCCCGGAGCGCCGGCAAATTCTGCGCCTCCGCCAAGAGCAACAGAACCGCTACGCCGGTAGTGCCGAACAATTGCACCGCCAGCATGCAATCGGCCGGGGTCGGGCCGCGCACGATGCGCAGCAGCCCGGCGGCAATGTTGAGGAGCAGAAAAAAGGCAAGTTCCAGATCGAGGTCAGGCACGGGGTGTCCTCCCGGAGTCATCGAGGGAATGGCTGAACAGGTCCGCCACCCGCTCCTCCACCGTTCGCAGAGACTCCAGAATCGGCAGCCGCCTGTCCAGGACATGCACCAGCAGACGCTGTTCCTCGAATTCCGCAACCACGGTGCCGGGCAGCAAATTGATGGTGTTGACGAGAAGTACGCAGGCCGCCTCGTCGTCCAGGCGCAGGGGGAAAGCCACGAGTGCCGGCGCCAACGGCATTTGCGGGTGCAAGGCGCGCCGGGCGACATCGATCCCGCCGCGCAGCGAATGCCAAAGGAAGAAACCGAGGAAGCGCGGCAGGCTGTGTAGAGTCCGGTGTCCGGGGGGACCGAGGAGGAAGCTTGACGCAAGCGCGAGGAGGATGACCGGCCCACCGAAGGCCCAAGCCAATAAGTCCTCGGTCAATGCCCACCAGCATAAAGCCAGGAACAGCGTGCGCTTGAGTCCTGATTTGACGAAAAAATCGAACATGATCCGACCTTCCATGTCAACGCGTGGCCCCATCATATCAGATCGACTGGGGGGCTCCACCTCCTTTTCCACGGAGATGATTTACCCCTTTCTTGAGCGAAATCCGGTACGAACTACTGCGTAGTTTTGGATAGAACGAATGACAATCTAATCCAATTTATTGGATATGGAAGACGTAATCGTCGTAGCGCCTCGCGATTTCTCGTTGCTACGGTACTCCTGTATTCAAGAAGTGGGATCGTAGATGGAGCGAGGCGGAATAACGAGCAGCCCAAGATTGATCCCGACCGGATGCTGCCATGAACATCACCGAATCCGATGCGCGGGATATTGCCAGCTATCTTTACACGCTGGTGGATTAAGAGCCCCGCGTTGTGTCGCCTGCTGTGGATCGCTCTTCTATGTGGGTGTGCGGCCGAACCTAAGGTTACGGAAGAATCCGGGGAGAACCGTGCCGGCGCGGGGATGCCGTTTCGCCTGCGATTCGGTGAGGCGGGGCCGCTGCGGACGGCGGAAGGCTTGCGGTGGGGCGCAGTGCTCGGCGCGACCTATGCCGGTCCCTATTCGGAACGCGCCTTAAGCGGAGAGCGCTTTGGACTCCTGTCGAGTTCAGGATTTCGGCTCGCCACGGGACAGTGCACGGATTGCCCGGTGCCCGAGGCGGCGCTCTGGTATTTTCGCGATGAGGTGATCGCCACCCCCGAGAGCGGGCAACCGGTCACCGGCCAAGCCCCATTTGCACCGGACGGGGACGCGCTGCTACATCCGTCGCTGGTCTGGATCGGCGCTCCGGAGATCATCGAGCATGCGGCCTTATCTGAGGATGGCAGGTTTCTCCTCACCCCGGCGGGACGGGTGCCGTTTGCGGTTACCCCCGCGATTCCCACCAACCGGGCCTACCTCGATCATTCCACCACGGCCTTTTTCAGGGAACGGCCGCTGCGCATGCGCGGGGCCACCCTGCTCGAACGGGGCGTTCCGATTTTCGTCGCCCGGACGATTTGGCCGGAGGACACCCGGGTCGATATGGACGGTGCCCGATTCGAGCCGCTAAAAGAAGGCGAAACCTTGACAACCCTGATCCGGGCACAGACCGGGGGCGTGACGGGCATCTACGCTGTGCGGGTTCTGTGGGAGCGTCATCCGGGACAGCCCCGCCGCTGGGCGAACCGGCCGGTGCTCGCCTTCGTGCTCGACGGCGCCCAGGGCGATGACGACGGGGCGCACGGAGGCCACCTTGCCCTCGCTACCGGGGTGTTCGGGCCGCACGGAGAATGGAGCGACTGGCTGGTCAGCAACTTCTATCCCATCGACGACAAGAGCGACAAAGGCATTCTTTCGGCTCTGGTGCCCATGGACAATTATCTGGCGGATCTCAACAGCGGCCAGGCCTGGTATCGCCCGAACTACATGCTCGTGGCGGTCATGCGCGAATCCCGCATTCCAAGCCGGGTGCAGGCGACCTTGCAACAGGTCTTTCACGGCTACTATTGCCATGCCATCGGGTATGACCGGGCAACCAACAACAGCACCGCCCTCGTCATCGATCCCTTGCGCTGGCTGGGCTGGAACATTCCGGAGACCGGCCCGACCAGTTATCTTGCCGCCATGGCTGCTTTCCCGGTGGCGGCCTTGGCTCAGGGCAGCCTGGCTGGGGGCAGAGATGCCTTCGGCCTGCTCGCAGCGGAAAAGACCCGGCTGGTGCCGCGGGACGCTTTCGAGGCGATCGGCCACGATCTGCTCGGCCTCCTCGACGGGGACGCTCCGAAGGGGGAGTTAACCCCCTTCGAGCGGATGCTTGTGGCCGACGTGGAGGCCGTGCTCTTCGTCCGTATCCCGCAAATCCCATCCAGCCGCCGCTTCGGGACCTATCCGGTGGGATCGCTCGTCGAACTTGGCGGCCGCGTACCCTGGGACGGCGATGAATGGGAAACGGCCCCGGACCCCGGCAAACGGCTCTTCCCGGAACGGCTGACAGGTTCGTGCAGATGAGCGGTGATCGAGCTTGACGGCGACCTGACCGATGCGAATCCATGCGCAGCGTCGTGGGTTCGCGTGTGTCGGCGATATCCGACCGGAACAGGAGGAATGGAACAGGATACTGATGTGGGTCGGGCTTGCTGTACGGTCTCCACTCGATATTCTGGGAATGCCGGAGCAATCGTCGGGGCCACTGGCGACTGAACCCTTTTACTATCAAAAAACGTTTGTGGAACGAAAGCCGCGTCCTCTATGTCTGTAAATTCATGTTTCCGTGCGCGTAGAAGCTTTAGCATTCGAAATCGACCCGAGTGGATGGACCTACTTAGCTGGGATTGGAGCTTGTTTCTATCTCATGTGTTCAAGCTTATGGGCGCATTCGTATTGGCTCTGCCGATCGCCTTCGAGCGGGAGAAATCGACCCGCACGCTGGGATTACGCACTTTCCCGCTGGTTGCGGTCGCAAGTTGCGGCTATATCCTGGTGGGAGCTTTAGTTGCCGGTACGGCGCAGGACGCACAGGCTCGCATCGTCGCGGGGTTGATGACGGGAATGGGTTTCATCGGGGGCGGGGCCATTCTGAAAACGGCGGCAGGCGTCCGAGGTACGGCTACGGCAGCCAGCCTATGGTCGACCGGAGTGATCGGTGCTTCGGTCGCCCACGGCTTTTACGAAATCGCCGTGTTGATAAGCACGCTCAACTTTCTGACTTTGCAGTTTTTGACATCGGTCGAGCGTCGAATGGGCAAAAAGGATCGGCCGGATGTGGAAGACTCCTGAAGCTGGAGATTCAGCCGCTCCCGGAACCGTTCCTGACCGTGCTGGGTTTGCTAGAGGCCTTTCGGTTGTAGGGTGAGCCGGACGCATCGTCTACGGCGATATGGGGCCAAAGATTCGGCAAGCCGGCACCGGTCCGGTCAATAGTTCCGAACGACCGGGATGAAGCGGATAGATGATCGAAATCGAAGCGACAAGCACCGCGTGGTTTCGAATCCTGGAGTTCTCTGCGAAACTTGTGCTACGAAAGGGCGACTAAGAGAACGTCTCGGACAGTTCGGCATTGAGCCCACTCAACCTTTAACCACTTACTCGGAAGCGATCATGTTCAATTTTCCAGGTCCGGATTTAGTCGGACACCTCACGCGACCCGCTGTGCACGCGGGCGGCGACGGAGAGGCGGGCGGCGGTTTGCTAGAAATTGTCGCGAGCTTGCTGGACACCGTCTCCCGGACGCTGGACTCGGGAGCTTCGATGAATCCATTCGCCGGTATCGACGCGTTGGGAACCAACTTGCACCCGATGATCGTGCATTTTCCGATCGCTTTCCTGACTGGTTTTTTTCTGCTTGAACTCATAGGTGCCGTGTTCAGATGGCCGGGACTGCGACACGCCGCCAGTTGGATGCTTTATTTGGGTGCTTTGGGAGCCATTGCGGCCGCCGTCGCCGGGTTGATCGCGGAGGATAGCGTCCCTCACAGCGGCGCGGTGCACGACATCATGGAATGGCATGAACGGCTGGGATTGACGATTGCGGGTTTGTCCTCGGCATTAGCCATTTGGCGCCTCATGTCCAGAGCACATTTCTCCGCCATGGCGGAGGCTTTGCACCTCTTTCTGGCAGGGATCGTCCTGACCTGCATTTTCTTTGCCGCGGACTTGGGGGGATTGATGGTCTACCAGCACGGGGTCGGTGTAAAAAGCTTGCAGCAGGCCGACTATCACCATCATCACGATGATCATGAGCATCATGAAGCGGCTTCCGACGGAGATTTGGATGCCCATGGCGAGCCGGATTCCACACCGAAATTCTGAGCGGCACTACGGCTTGATTTAGCGGCAATCTTTGAAATTGCGCATCACGGAACGATCCAACTGCTGAAAGGCATCAGCGCTCCCTTTGCTTCCATGGAAGCTTCTACGAGATAACACCCGTTCGATGCGAAGCGCTGACCGGCACCGAGAGTCAATCGCGGGTAAATCGACGTGGCTATGGCCGTGTCCACTTCGTGTTCGATCTTTTCCACGAAATAGTCCCGTGAAAAATTGTCGACCATATGCATCAACGCGGCTCCAGCCTGGGTCACGGCAAAATAAGTGTTCGCCTGAATGCGTTCGTCGATGAGCTCGATCTTTTTACTCTTCAGCCAAGCCCTAATCCGCAATAGCCGCCGGTCCAAAGCCTCCGGCAATTCGAAGGAATAGACGTATCGCAGTTTGGCTCTCGACTTGGCTGCAAGCGAAGAAAGCGGCTTGTTCGTCAGGATTGAAGAGAGATAAATCGCTTCGGGAGCCAGCGCTGACGCAGCCAAGGTTTCCAGCGCGCCCAGGTCCGAATCCCCGAGCCAAAGGAGGAGCAGGGCAGGGTGCCTGCGTTTCAGAAGAGCCAGCCAATAATCCGCTGTCGGCTTGACGGCAGGGTCGAGACCGAGATCTTGAATGTCGTCGTTTCCGTAGTTTTTCATCGCGCTCCGGAACGCATCGGCGGGAACTCTGCCGGTTTCGTCATCGCGGAAGACCTGGATGATCGGAGCGTTATGGGACCGTTCGGACATCTCGCCGAGATGCTTGGCGAGTACCTCCGCCTCGAGCGTCACCCCTTTGGAAAAATAGAAGGCGTAATGGCCGTTTTCGGAAATGACGGGGAAGTCCACGTTCGGGAACACGCAGGGAATTTCAAGGCGCTCGCAAAAATCATGGACCGGCCGCCAAGTTCCCGTACCGATGCCGCTGGCCAGCGCAAAGACGGGCTGTTCACGGTAATAGGCATCCAGCTGGGCGCGCCAGGTTTCCGGACGGCCGGTCAGCTCCCACAAGTGGAGCCGCCAGTTTCGGTAGGCTTTGTACTCGCGCTCCATGTCCCAAGGGGCACGTTCGGCTCGCAGGGTTTCGTGTCGCGTTCCGGCGTTCTTGTCCCGAAAAAAGGCTTCCAAAACGCCAAGCATGGCCTTGCGTTTCGCCGGTTCCACGCCTTCGGTCACTACCGTCGCAAAATGAATGGCTTGATCGGTTACGCCGGGGGACGGAGCCGTCGACAGCGTTTTCAGATACGCGATCAAGGCATCGGATTCCTCTTTGGCTAACGAATAGCGCGGCATTGGTTGAGTGAGCCGGCGTCCGGTCATGTCGGCACCCGTTCGAATCGCGTTGGCGAGCGTTTCGTCGGTGTAGGCGGGGCGGTTCAGAGGGCTTTCAACCGGCGATTGATGCATCTTCGGGTGAGGGGGGTACGCGGGGCTATAGAGCGCGGGTCCGGTGATCGTCCGCGCAACGATTTGGCCCTCGCTAGAGCCGAATCCGCTGCGGCGATGACAATTCGCGCAGGCGGCGCGGGTCCCCGTCAGCGTGACATCATTCTGAACCGTGGCAACCATGGGGCGTCCGGAAGGAAGAATTCCTTCGCGATACATTCGCTTGCCCTGTTCGATAAGCTGAGCCTGTGCGGTCGTTGAAGCGGTTCGCTTCGGTCCGGCAACCGCGTCATCAGCACATAAATGGACGGCAAGAAGCATGATGAGGCTTTTTTTCACCGCATCAGCCCGAGGTGTGAATGTCACTTTGCTACGAGCCTTTCCGAGGTGACACTTAGCGTGTGATGGACTAAGGCATCGGCGCTTACCAGTCCCTCGAAGCGAATCCATCGGCCATCCTGGGGTGAGCGTATGAACGTCAGAACGGCGTGGTTCGTTTTGCTGCCCCGGTAGGCGTTGAACGCCTTCTGTACGGCGAGAATGCCGGCCGTATCGCCCGAAAGAAAGCGCCAATCAGCACCCGCGCCGAATTCTTGGGCGTACTTCTTCAGGTTCGCCGGTTTATCGTGCTCCGGATCGATGGAAATCGAAATCAGTCGGAATTTCGCGCCTTGGCTGCTTAGCTTCGCTTGAAGCTTGGAGAAGATTGCCGTCGATATCGGGCAGACAGTCGTGCAGGTCGTAAAGACGAAATTCAAAATAACCGGTCTATCGGTATAGAGTTGGTCGGACAAGGAAACACGCTTGCCGTCTTGATCGGCAAGCGTGATGTCCGGAATGCTGTAAGACAAGCCGGCATGGCCACCTGGCAGTTGGGAATTCAGGGGCGCGGCGGTGGCTTGGTCATAGGCGCTGGCGTTGTGCGGAGCGAAAGGTGTGATGGCCAATGCCATTTGGAGCAGAAAACGTAAACCCATGCCGCGTGAGCCTGTTCCATTCATTTCGGTTTCCTCCTTATCGGGTGACGCTTACCGTAACGGTGGCCGTATTGGATGTAGCGCCCCGGTTGTCTTTGACCGTGTATCTGAATATCTCCGTGCCCGTGAAGCTCAGCCTCGGCTTGTAGGTGACCGTACCGTTCGCATTGGGAACGGCAGACCCACCTTTGTTGGGTTTCGCGGCGATGGTTACAGTTGCCGGATTGAGGCTGCCGTCCGGATCGGAGTCGTTGGCCAGCACGGCAATAGCCTTGGTCGTGTTTTTGCGCGTGGTTGCCGTGTCATTGACCGCCACCGGCGGTTTGTTGGCGGCGACCGTGATCGAGACCGTCGCGGGCGTGCTCAGCACTGCGCCGTCATTGGCCCGATAAGTAAAGCTGTCCGTGCCGGTAAATCCAACGGCTGGCGTGTAACTGAAGCCGCCATTGGCATTCAGGCTCAGGCTGCCGTGGGCGACGCCGGCAGTTAGCACGGCCGTGAGGGAATTGCTGTCGGGATCGCTGTCGTTGCCGAGGACGCCGGGCGCGGTGATCGATACCGTGCCGCCCGCGACCGTGCTGTAAGCGTCATTGGACGCAACGGGCGGATCGTTCGCATCGGCCACATTAATCGTAAAGCTCTGGGTCGCAGACAGCCCGCCCGGATCGGCTACCTTGACGGTCACGTTGTTGGCTCCCGCTTGGCTGTTGGTCGGAATCCACGAGATAAGCCCGGTCGCCGCATCGATGCTCATGCCGGCCAGCACCGTGTTGAGCGAAAAGGTGAGCGTGTCGCCGTCGGCATCGCTGGCGGTCACGGAATAGCTGTAGAGCTGCCCTTGGGTGGCTGTCGTGACCGGAGTCGAGGTGATTGCGGGCGCATGGCCGCCCCCGGGCGGATTGTTGAGCAGGTAATCGTATGCGGCCTTGGCATCGATCAGCCCGTGGCCGTAGCTGTTGTCGGCGCCGGAATCGCCCAGGTCGTGTGCGGATTGCTTCAGGGCCGATTCCAGAACCGCTACGTTTGCATTGGGAAAAGCTTCCAGCAATAAGGCCATCGTGCCTGCGGCATGGGGGGCCGCATAAGAAGTGCCGGATACAGTGGCGTAAAGCGGCAGTCCGCCGAACGACAAATCGGCGGTGTTGACGTTGATGCCGGGAGCGCTCAGTTGTGGATAGATGCCGCCATCGCAGGCGGAAGCCCCTCGGCTGCTGAAATTCGCGACGGTCAGCGTGTTGTCGACCGCGCCGCTGGAGAAGCCCTCCGGATTATTGGCCGGGCTCACGCTGCTTGAAGAAATCGGCCCGTCGTTCCCGGCGGAGAATACAAGCCCGATACCCGCCGCCTTGAGAAGTTGGATGTCGTCGCTGAACTCGAGGACGCACTGGTTGGTGGTGTTTTGCAAGCCCCACGAGGCGTTGACCACGTTCGGCGCATCGGACGTGTCGGGGTTGCCATCCGGATCGAGCAGCCACTGAAATCCCTGGTGGATGTCGCTCATCAAGGCCCGATCCGCGTCGTCGAAGAGCTTGACCGCGATCCATTTGGCGCCCGGAGCGACACCTATGGAAGTTCCGCCGGCGTTGCCGCCTACCATGATGCCCATGGTCTGGGTGCCGTGTCCCAGGCTGTCGTAGGGGGTGGCGTGTTCGCCATGGGGGTCGTACCAGCTATTCGAACCACCCCGCCATCTATTGGCAAGATCGGGGTGGCTCGCATCGACGCCGGTGTCCATGTTGGCAACTACGATCCCGGCCCCGGTATGTTCTCTAGCCCATACATCCGGAACATGGATCATGTTCAAGTTCCATTCGGGCGCGGCCGGGGTGCCGGAGGTCGCCGTCGGCGCCTCCAGCGTCTGGTCCAGCCTGATGCTCTCGACTCCCGGCAGCCCGGCCATTTCGCGAATGACCGCGGCCTTGGCGGTAAATGACAGCCCGTTGATCAACCAAAGCTGCCGAATGCGCTGAGCGCCTTTGTTTTCCAAAAATGGCTTCAGCGATTTTTGACTTTGGTCCGCTTTAGCTTTAAGTGCCTTGATGATTTTGCTTCGGCGGAGCCGCTTGTCCTTGTCTTTGAAGGTACTTGAAACGATGCGGTCGGACAGGGTGACGATCACGGGAATAGCCTCGTTCGGCGTCGCCGTCTGCAAGACGGAATCAAGCTCGGGATCGACGACACCGGCGTGTGCGCCAGCGCCTGCGAACCCCGCGAGCAGCGGAAAAATGACGAGGCGAACGACCGGCTTATAGGGGCTTGAAGCACGCATGGCGGTCACTCCACGATTAGGTTCTCTGCCCTGAAGTCGCCCATCACCACCGTAACCTTATCGCCCGCGTCTATTTGTCTGCCGGGATTCGCGAACAGGGCGAAGTAGGTACGGTTCACCAGGGGTTTTATGCTGGTCTGGCGCAAAGAGCCGACGGTCGGCGTGGTGGGCACCAAAAGCCGGCTGCCGCTCGTCTGATCCATCACGTAGGGCTGCACTTTGCGATCGGCAAGCGGAGCCGCTTTTTCGGCATCGACGATGCGGTAGCGGAAATCGAGCATATTTCCCGCCGCCGAAAGCCTGATGCCCAGGAGCCGTATTCCCCATCGCTCTTCCAACGCCGTCGGAATCTCGGCAGTCGGTCTAAGCCGATGGCCTGCGGGCACCGTCTTGGAATCGCTTAGCCATCGCGTAGCGATGATGGCTGCGCAACTTATGATAATCAGCACTCCCAAAAGCGAGGGGCTAATCCTGTATCTGAGTACGGAAACACGGCCCTGTGTTTTCATGACACACCTCTAATGAATCGTTTCTTACCGCGTGACATTCACGCGAACCGTCGCCACGTTGGACGTCTTGCCCTGGTTGTCCTTGACCGTGTAGGTAAACGTGTCGGTGCCCCTGAAGTTGATCCTCGACTTATAGGTCACCGTGCCGTTGGCGTTGGACGTCGCCGTGCCGCCCCTGTTGGGTTGGGTCACGATGGTGACGGTGTTCGGGGCGATCGTGCCGTCCGGATCGGTGTCGTTGGCGATGACATTGATGGTTGTCGCGACGTTCGTTCTCGCGCTTGCCGTATCGTTGCGTGCGACCGGCGCCTGATTGGGATTGACCGTGATCGAGACGGTGGCGGGATTGCTCGTGTTGTTGGCGGCGCCGCTATTGTCCCGCGCCTGATAGGTGAAGCTTGCCGTGCCGGTGAACGCGGCGGTGGGTGTGTATGTGAATCCGCCGTTCGCATTGCCGGTTACGGTGCCGTTCGATGCCGCGCCGAAGTTCACCGCCGTGAGCGTATCGCCCGCGTCCGGATCGCTGTCGTTGGCTAGCACGCCCGGAGCCGGGATGTTAAGACTGCCGCCCTGGGCCATGCTGTACGAATTGTTCTGCGCTACCGGCGGATCGTTCACCGGGTTCACGTTGATAGTGACGGTCGCCACGTTGCTGCTCGCGGTCCCGCTGGTAGCCTTATAGGTGAAGCTGTCGGCGCCCGAGGAATTGGCTGTCGGCGTATAGTTGAAGGAGCCGTCGGGAGCCAAGCTCAGCGTGCCCTTGGCGGTGCCGCTCACCAGCGAGGCGCTGAGCGGCGGCGTTCCGGTATCGTTGCCCAGTACGCCGGGAACCGGTATGGCAAGGGCGGTATCCTCGTTCGTTGAATAAGGACCGTCGTTGGTCGCAACGGGCGCGCCCGCCGCCGCCGCGCCCACCGTCAAATAGGCCAGCATGCCGCCGTCGGGCTGCGTGCCGTTGGTTAAATCCAGCCGGCGGTCGTAGATAGGATATTTGCCGTCCTGCCCCGGCGTCGGCGAGAGAATCGCGTCGAGGGTCTTGGCCGCGGGCAGCAATGCCGAATACTGAGTCTTGACATAGGGGTATGGATTGCCGTCCTCGGCCACCAACTGCATATCGAGTCCTTGAAGCACCGGCACATGAGTCCGCAAGCCCGCGTTCAGGAACCGGATCAGGGTCTTTTGTCCGGCGCCCCCTCCTGAAAGCGGCGGCGGTGGGCTGTTCGCGTCGTATGGTTGGCCGTTCACCAGGAAATACTTGGGCGCGTAGTTGATCGTGCTGGGATAGGCGGCCGTGCCGTAGGTACCGCCCGCAACGGCAGCATGAAGTGCCGGGTCGATCTCGCTGTAGAGCAGCACGACTTCGTTGTCATAGGCGATGCCGGGATAGGCCCACCCGGCCGCATCATCTTTGGTCAGGCCGCCGTAAAGGCCCATTTGCACCTGCACCTGCGGGTGCGTGCCGCTGTGATAGAGATAGGTCCCCGGCTTGAGATCGGCCCAAGTATAGGTACCGGTGGCGCCGGCCGGAGTTTGGGCCGCGAATGAGCGGACTCGCGGCCTGCCCTGGGCGTCGTTGACCTTGACCGGGTTCATGTTCGCGATCTGCCCCGGAATGACGATCGAGACCGGCTCGGGCAATCCGTCGTTCTTCAAGTGGATGGTGAGCGTGCTATCGCCCGGCGGGACTGTCAGCGCAGGACCGGGCACCGTTGCCGGGTTGCCCGAATTGAACGCGGGGTTGTCGAGCGCGAATCCCCACATGGGCACCGTAACACCGCCCGGCATCATCACCTCGACGGTGTCGGCCCGCAGCCAGTACTCCGCGGCGAAGGCCGAATTCCACGCGATGGCGAGTGCCGATAATGCCGGGAGATGAATCCCGAACACATGCTTCGATTTTTGGCTGTTCATGACTTTGTTCCCTCAATCAAGGAATCGGCACACTGGGAGGCTCGATGATCACCATGGTCATCATCCCGCCGGGGAAAATATCGTCATTGGTGAGTTCCCGTTCGGTATGGGAGTGCCACATGTGGAAATAGCCGGCATTGAGGTTCTTGCCGCCCGCACCGGGAGGCAGCACTCCGAACTGTCCGAGGAATGGGCTGCCGCTCCAGAACTCCCCGATCGTTACGGCGAGCTGGGGGTCCGGCAGCACCACCGGGAGCGGTTTGCCGTGGTCGGGTGCGTATTCGTTCGGCTGAAGGGGATCGCCCGGTTGATGTCCGTAAATGTCCCAGCCGAGCCCTTTTCCGGTCCATTCGAAGAGCGCGTCGTAGGTTTCCCCCGGCGCCGTGGTGATGGTGTAGTCCGAACTCGCGAGATCGGGTCCCGCCCCGGATGCGCTTTCCAGCAGCCTGCCGTCGTGCGCGATCAACCAGGAGTTATTGCCGTGGTGATGGAAGGGGTGGAGGTCGCGGCCGGCATTGATGAGTCGCAGCAGCAGCTTTTCCCCGGGATGCATCCGAGGCAGGCAGTTGTAGGGCTGGGTGGGCAGCCAGGGCGTATCGTTGCCGGATTTGAGCATGGTGTCCGGACCGTTGCGTCCGTTGATGAACCAGTGCACGGGATGGCGGGCGGCGGTATCGACTTCAGCCCGCCGGCCGGCTTCGATCAGCTCGTGAATTTTCGGATCCATCTCGCTCAGCAGAAACAGGTATTCCTGATCGAAAGCGCTGTCCGGGTGTCCGTAGGCTTGGCCGTCTGAATTGGGCCTCACGATGAGCGCACCCACCAGCCCCATTTCGACTTCCAAATCCATATGGGTGCCTGTGTGATAGAGATAGGTTCCTGGGCGGGATGCGGTGAAGGTGTAGGTCACGACTGCTTCGTTCTCCGGCGTGGCCGGGTTATTCGAGGTATTGGCTTCCCGGGTCAGCAGTCCTTCCGTGCCTCCACTGGCGGTGACGCCCTCCTGCCCCGGAAACACGATGGACACCGGAAGGGGCGCGTCGGCGCCGTGCGGCGGCAGCGCATTGTGCAGCGTGACGGTGACGACATCGCCCTGGTCCACGATCAGGGTCGGTCCAGGGTATTGCATGGTGCCGTTCCCGTTGGCGTAGCCCCAAGCCAGGACGGTGTTGCCGTCGGCCGTGCTGATGTAGTCCTCCTTGGCCGTGAGGTTGAAGGTCGGACCCGTGATGCCGTCGACGACGGCGGTTGCGGAATCGCCCCAGATGCACAGCAGCAGCGCCACGGATGCACCGGAGAGCCGTTCGAGTATGCAAGGTGACTTGTACATGACGCTTCTCCTAATTGATTACGATCTCGGTCATCATCCCGCCGTAATCCTCTTCGTTATTGCTCAGATAATTGAGGTTGGTGGTGTAGAGGAAGTAGGTTCCGGGAGTGATTCCCCGCGTATCGATCAGCACGTCGACCGCTTCGCCGCCGCCCAGGGTGACGGAACTCGTGTCGTAGTAGAGGTTCTTGCCTGTCGGGCCACGCAGGATATGGGCCCCGGTTCCCACCACTTTCATCGGGAGCCCCAGCACGGTCACCGTGTAGAAGTTGGTGATGTTGAGGTTGGAGATGCGCAGCAGGACGCGTTGTCCCGCGCTCGCCGTGACCAGCGAGGAAACTTTCTGTGACTGGGTTCCGTTATTGGCGCTTTGCCCGGATTCCGGATCAATAGGTGTTGGCAATGGGGAAGGATTGACCGTGTCCGGATAGCCGCGCCCGTTGATCATGGCGTAGGTGTCCTTCATGTTGGCGAAAGGCAGCGGCTGGATGCTCTGGTGGAGATCATGGAACACCGGGTCG
Source organism: Methylocaldum sp. (assembly GCF_035627495.1). Classification (GTDB taxonomy): domain Bacteria; phylum Pseudomonadota; class Gammaproteobacteria; order Methylococcales; family Methylococcaceae; genus Methylocaldum. Next base: position 38,719 of record NZ_DASPLO010000137.1, on the reverse strand, counting down.
AACGAACCCAGTTGCAGCGGGTATTCCACGTCGTACCCGGTCGAGCCGTCGCCGTCGTTGTATGCGAACTTGGTGTAGGTCTTGCCGTCGTAGGTCTTGGAGGTTCCGTCCTGCTTCGGGTGTACGTAGAGATTGCCGAGCATTCCCATCTGCATGTGTTCGGTGGCTTCGACGTGGCAGTGGTAGATGAATGTGCCGGGTTCCACGATGTTGTAGTAGTAGGTGAGAGTCTCGCCTTGGTTGATGGCGATCGAGCCTTCCGGCATGCCGTCGAACACGGCGGACGCATTGGGAAATCCGTGGAAGTGAACGGAATGAGGATCGGCCAGGTCGGGGCGTATCGCCATGGCGACGTTGGTGAGCGAGAGGTAAAACTCGTCGCCCTCCTTGAGCGAGATGGTCGGCGCCGGGAAGTTTGCCGCCAGCAGGCCGGTATCCATCACTTGGTCGGGCGGCACTCCGGTCACGTCATGGAAACCGAAGGTGTACTGCAGCTTCCCGGCGTCGTCGCCCATTCTGATGAAGCCGTCTCCAGCCGTGAGGTGTTGGCACACGGCGCGAGGATGATTGGGGTCGGGATTGTCTATGACCGCGTCGCCATTGGTGTCACCCGGACACTGGACGTACACGGCCGCATGGGATGCGTTGGCCAAGGCACATAAAACCGAGGCTGTCAGCAGCCTCAGGGGCATGCGAAAAACGGACGTAGTCATGATTGCCTCCTCCATGGTTCTGAACGCGCCGCCGGGCGTCCGCCCGGCGGGATAAGCAAGCCGGATCAGGGCAGGCGGTAGTCCCCGAAGGGATCGCCCGTGGTCGGATTGAACAGGGTCAGCGGGCCGAAGTGCACATCGATGAAGTTGCCGCCTTCATCGAAAGCCGGCGCCGTCGCCAGGGCCGTCGTGACTTCCGGCTGCTGAATGGTCTGCCCCGGCGAGCTGTTGAAGTACGAAGCGGCAAAGCTGGGGTCGTTGGTGTTATTGGGCGTGAAAAAGCCTCCGGGATAGGAACATCCTTCCGGCCCGCTCAGCGAGGTTAGCGTGCTGGCACGTGGGTTCAGGCAGGCCGTACTTGCCGTTCCGAGAACGGCCAGATCGTGGAATACCGCGCCGCCAATGCCATCCGCAGCCACGACCGGCCATAGTCCGAAGGTGGACGGATCCGTGGTGTTGTCGATCTCCCAGAAGAACGACCGGTTACGCCATACGATGTTGTACAAGAGATCCGGGTTGGAGAAGAAGCCATACTGATTTCGGGTCTGGTTGCCGAAAGCAGCGGCCAGCGCAGCGCTGTGGGCGCGTGAGACGATTCCCGCCGGCTGCGCGGTGGACCGGTTGGGGCTGCCGGGACTGAACGCCTCGCCGGCTGTCGCGGTGCTGTCGTTGTGGGCAATGGTGTTGTGGAAAATTTCGATCCGGGCCGTGTCCTGCATCGAGATCCCGCCACCGGCCAGTCCGGCGATGTTGTCGACGATCCGGTTGTTCCTGATTTGGATCTCGTACCATCTGTTAGGGTTGTTCCTCGCGGCCAAAACATCCGCACCGTTGGCGAATCGAGTGCGAATGCCCCCGCCGTCGCCGGCACCGGCCATATTGCCCTGGATCAGGTTCTCGTCCACGGTCACGTTGCCCGCGCCGGCGCTCAGGCCTCCCGCCGCGAGGCTCGGCAAGCCGCCGATGAAGACACCGCCGCCGGAAGCGCTCAATCCCTGGTTGAAGGTCTGGTTGAAGACGACGGTGTTTCGGGCGATCAGGCTCCTATCCACCAGCCGTGAACTGCTTAGGCCCAAGTGGGCGATACCGCCGCCGTCGCCGGTGGTGAAGTTACCGCATACGAAGTTGTCGGTAACCTCGTAGTTTCTGGAGCCCGTGGCGATCGTAATGCCTCCGCCGCCCAGGCCGCCGTTGCTTCCGTTCTCGACGACCTGGTTGTGGTGGATGCGGACGTTATAGTTCCGATTGTCGGTATAGGCGGTACCGTTGATCAGTTGCGGGTTCCCGATGCGGATGCCGCCGCCGTAGATGCCATTGTTGCCGATGATGCGGTTGTTGCTGATCTCCAGCCAGTTGGCATAGCCGTTGACGAAGATGCCGCCGCTGTGGTCCGCACCGGTGATGGTGAAGCCGTCGATGCGTGCCCTCTGCGCCGCGGGCGCCGAGGTGAACTCGTTGGTGTTGGCCACCACGGTGATGCCTGCGCCTTCCTCCGTATTGAAGAGTGTCGGTTCGTTGTCCTGCGGATCGACCGTACCGGCCTCTTGTCCCGGCAGCAGGCTGAACTGATTCGCGTTGAGAAGGCTGGTGAGCTTGTTTCTCCAGTTCTGCAACTTCTCGGCCGGGAATTTGGCCGCGTTGATGATGGTCGAGCCAGCCCCCCAGCCTTGGAGGCGAACCTTCTTGTGCATGATCGGCAGCTCGTCGTACTCGCCGGGAGCGACCGTGATCAGCGCGCCGGCCGGAGCCGCGTCGATCGCCGTCTGGATGGATTGCCCGGCATTCACGACGATGGGTGCAGGGCCGCCCACGGTGACGGTGACGCCGTTCACCGTGGATGCGCCGCCATTGGCGCGGGTGACCACCAACTCCCCGGTACTCGTGCCAGGCGGGACGCGTACCACGATTTGGTCGTTGGACCAACTGCAGGTCGGGGAGCAGTTATTGAATGTCAGAGTCGCGTTGCCGATTCTCACGATGCCCTGCGTATCGCCGAAACCGTAGTCGCGCACGATGGTCTTCGCGTTGCTGCCGTCATAGGCCGGATTCGGCACCTCGACCTGGCCCATGGAGCGGATGGTGATGTACCGGCGATTTCCGCCGTTGTTGATCGGCGTCTGTACGTACGGTCCCACGTTGCCGGTGCCCGTCACCGAGTAAATCATCGGCGTGCCACTGGCCTGTTCGCAGTCCAGCGGGAACTTGTCCAGCGACGCAAAGGCGGCGATGGGCAGTACCGGGGTATCCAGATAAGTGGTTTTGCCCGGCAGGTACTGGAAGGTGTAGCAGAACTGGCTGTACCGCGGGTTGTAGTAAGGGTCCAGGGTGTACCCGCCCGGATTGTTCGGATCGGGCATGGTGGGCGAGTTCATGCACGCCGTCAGCATGTTCGGCGCGACCCCTGAAGGCATGGGCGGGTTGATGGTGAAGGTGGAGGGTACCAGGGCATTGAACCGGCCCCACTGGTCCGCATGCACGCGGTTGATTTCCCGCCCGGTCCAGTCGCGAATCGAGACCGGAAGGTAGGGCGGGGCGTATTTCTCGCCGAAGGTGGGCGCGTTCGGGTCGAACTCGTTGGACAGATCGTCCAGGATCATGCCGACCATGTGCCCTGCGATCGGCACCTCGGTGAACATGTAGAAGTCCGCCGCCGCGTTTTGGCCCTGGGCGACACGAACCTGCTTGCGGTCGCACAGGGGGCGTGTCTGGCCGGCGTAGGCCCCCGGCACGCCGGGGAACAGGCTCAACTCGGCGGGCACCAGGTGCGGATCGCCCACGCACACCGGCGGCAGAAGCAGCGGGCTCGGGGTGTACTCGTCGCCGAAATCGACATTCTTGTCCTCTTCTTTCTGGTGCTCGTAGCCGGGCGGGGCGACAGCCTCGACGATGTAGGTGCCGCCGGGCAGCTCGGGATTTCCCGCCGGGCCGCCGAAGGCATAGCCGCCGTCGAACAGAGCCGGGCGTACCTGATTGAAGTTGCGCAGCCCGTCGTAGCAGTCGGTCGGCTGGCCGGTGGCCGAGTAGAAGATGTCCCCCTGGCAGCCGGTGGGCAGGTTATCGTCCCAACTGTCGGTGGTGGCGATGTCGTAGGCGTCGCCCCTATCGAAGGCTCCGTTGCCGTTGCGATCGACGTCTTCCGGTCCTTTGATCAAATTGCAGGCCTGCACATCCGGATTGCAATCGCTCCAGCCGAATGGATAATTGTCCACGTCGGCCAGCGTCATGGCGCCATTGCCGTCGAGGTCGTCAATGATGCCGTCCGGTGTATTGCTGGGACCGCCGGTGTCGTCTCTGTACAGGTTCACCTGGACGCGCGGAATGCCCGGCTCCCAGTTCTCGGCCGCCGCATAGCGCGGATCGTCCTCGGCGCGCGTGGTCGGATAATGGACGATGCCGCTGACGCCGCCATTCTGTCCGGCAGGATAGACCTGCTTGCCCCAGTCGATCACGCTGGTCTGGCCGAGGAAACCCTGTATGCCTTCCAGCAGCACGGCACCGGTTTCGGTGCGGTAAGGTGCGTTCCCATTTTCGGACTGCGGCTGAGGATTGAGCTTGCCGCGTGCAATGTCGTCGGACGGGATTGCCCCGCCGGCATCGACCGTGACGGTGGCGCCGGTCGCCTTGAACCGGGCGAAATCCACTTCCGCGACCAGCCAGTTAAAGAAGGGAAAGATTTCCTCGAAGCTGTAGGAGCCATCCGCCTTCGTGGGGAAAGACTGATAGATGCTGCCGTCGCGGAAACGCAGGTTAATGTTCTGGTCCGGCATGCCGACCTCGCCCGCATCCCGGAAGCCATTGCCGTTGGCGTCGAAGAACACGCTGCCCTCCAACCGGGAAAACCAGTCGAACACCGGCACTTCCACGAGATCGCAGCTTCCGTCCGGCGTGTTGCATGTTCCGTCGCCGCTCACCGTTACGCCATGCGAAGCGAAGATAATGTCCAAGGCCTCGTCCCAGACCACCAGCTGATAATTGCCCGGCGGGACGTTGGGAATGGAAAAGCTGCTGTCGGCGTTGCAGGGCTGGGCATAGACCGCTTGGCCTTCGCCGACGGCAAGGTCGTTCAGGCCGACCCAGCAGTTGGGAAAGGGATGGCCGTTGTAGAAGGGGAATTCCGGCGGACGCGAGGTGTGCAGGTTGACGACCTTGCCGGTGATCGTGCTGCCGCCGTTCAATACCGTGGTGTCATTGAGCTTGTTGACGAAGCCGATGAAGACATGGTGCCCCGGCGGTCCGAATTCGGTGAAGAAGGGCGGTTCGTTCGACTTGACCCAGGCATCGACCCCTTTCGTGCCCTCGATAGTGGCCGTCTGGTGCCAGTCGGAACCGGTCGGCGGGATGACGAAGATGGTGTATTTGGCGGGCACCAGGTTCTTGATGAGCGCCACGCCATTGGCATCGGTCTTGATGATGCCGAGCGGATTGCCGAACGCATCCTGGGTTACCTCGCCTCCCGACTGGCCATACGTCCCGCCCGCTTCATAAACCTTGACCGTGAAGTCGGCCAGTCCCTGTTCTTCCGGGAGATCGGGCGCGTTGTTGATGGGCCGATTGTCATTGAAGGCGAACACCGAAATCTGCGCGGTGGGCAGCGGCGATCGATTAACGTAGACGGTTACGTCGGACTGGCCCGGCGCTACCGGAGCGCCGCCGATGGTATACCCCGGATTGGTGGTAGCGGAGTCCGGGAGCACGGACACGAAGTATCGCTTGGTTGGGTCCAGCGGAATGTTCGTGGCATTGGCTTGGTTGCCTTTGGCCACCACGGGCATGTAGCTGGTATGGAAGCTCAAAGCCAGGCTCGTGCCCGGCTCTGCGGGTACGCCCGGTTGGGAGAACTTGCCGGCGTCTTCCTCTATCAGCCAGCGGAAATTGCCAACCGGGTTTCCATCGGAACCAATGACCGTAAGATTGACGGCATGAGCATCGAGATGAACTGAAAGTCCGAGCAACAAAGCGGAAAAAACCAAATATCGCTTCGCGCTCTGGATTAGAGGCGCGTGGCGGCTCAAAACGTGAGCTTTCATATTCATCCTCCTTGACAGCGATGTCTTTTAATTGGGCGAGCGCCAGCGCAACGACCTTTCGCTTGGCATCCTTACCTGGCGTTGTGACTAGAGTATTGAAAGGAGAATGAGCAGGAACTACAGCGAATACTGTATTCAGTGGTGTATTGACACTGTAGTCTGCATTGGCCGACTGCCAAGTGGCCGTTGGAGGAGATGGATGAAGAGCAGGGGCTTAAGGCGAGTGCGCGGCTTGTGGATCGACGTTCTTGAGATCCGGGAGTCGGGAGCTAGGTTTGTGGCGAAGAACTTGGACCCGATAGCAACGACTGGGTCAACGCGAAAACTTCAGCGCCGCTTGCCGCGTCTTTGGCCATGAAATAATCGGCGCCGCACGCCGAGGCGGCTTCGCGATACTCGACTGCATCGTAGCTGGTCAGAATGACGATGGCGGGAGAGTAAATTTGTTTGATCTTGCGTGTCAGTGCGAGGCCGTTTTCTCCGGGCAGCTTGATATCCATGAAAATCAGGTCGGGCCGCGCGCGATTGATTTTTCTCATGGCCGTGGCGCCATTCTCGGCTTCCGCGATGCCCAAGTGAGCAAATTGATCGCTTAAGAACGCTTTGAGAGAGCGCCGGAAAGAGGCGTTGTCATCGACGATCAATATCTTGCACACAATATTCCTCGGCAAAAAGCGGAAAGCGCCACATCCTTTGGCGCTTCGAAGAGGGGTCCGGTTACGTAACCGTAACGCACTGCTCTTCCGTTATTCGACCATACACGGTCGTTTTATCTCAGACACTAAGGATTTATGCTTATTTGGCTAGGAGTCTTCGCCGTACAAGATCAGCAAAAACAAAGTAGCGGTTTGCCATGGAAGGAAAAAAACGAATCTGCATCGCCGAGGACCATACCATTCTCCGGGAAGGTCTGCGGGTGCTTTTGTCCCAAGACGCGGAGCTTGAAGTGGTCTGCGAGGTCCATGACGGCCTTGAGCTCATTCAACGGTGTCGTGAAAACATACCGGATCTCATTTTGCTGGATCTCTCCATGCCTAGACTGGGGGGCTTGGAGGCAATCCACGAAATAAAGAAACGAGTTCCGCAATCCAAGATCTTGGTGCTTACCGTACACGATGTTGAAGAATACATTCTCGCGGCCTTGAGATCCGGCGCAGACGGTTATGTGTTAAAGGATGCCACTCATGCGGAATTGCGAGTCGCCATTCGCAGCGTGTTGATGGGGAAAACTTATTTAAGTCCGGGTGTTTCGGGAAAAGTCGTAAAAGGCTATCTGCAAACCAAGAGCGCGGAAGAACCTCGATCGACGTGGGATAGCTTGACACATCGGGAACGAGAGCTTCTCAAATTTATCGGCGAAGGCCATAAAAACAAGGAAATCGCGCAATATCTGCATCTCAGCGTGAAGACCGTGGAGACTCACCGCGCTAATTTGATGAAGAAGCTCAACCTTCATAGCGCGGCAGCGCTAACGGTTTATGCGGTGGAGAAAGGGTTGGTTTTGAGATAGCGACACGCCCTCAATCTACCCATACGGCACGAACGATCGTTCCGAGTCCAGGAGCGGAATCGATGTAAAAAGACCCGCCGTGACTCTCGGTCCGCTGGCGCATGCTTGCCAGGCCAAGGCCGCGTTGCCTTACTTCTCGTGCTAGCGCTTCGCCCACCTCGAATCCGCAACCGTTGTCGGTAACGATCAGTTCGATCGCAGAGTCGGTTTTTCTCAAATGAAGCACGACGCAATCGGCATTGGCATGTTTGGCGACATTGTTCAACGCTTCCTGGGTTATTCGGTAGATCACGGTTTTTAATCCGCCGGGCACTTCTTTTTCCTGGATTTCTATTTGCTTCTCGATTGAGATATCCGAGTAGATGTCCTGAAACGTACGGCAATGCCAGCTCAAAGTTGCAAGAAGACCCAAGTCGTCGAGCATCGCCGGCCTTAAATCCATCGAAATGCGCCGCACCTCGGAAATGGCCTCCTGAATTACGGGAAGAACAGTCCTCAATGATCTCTGGCCGGATGCGATCTGGTTGTCATCGAGCAGAGCGTTGATATTGTCCAGGCTGAATTTGATGGCGCTTAAATACTGTCCCACGGTGTCGTGAAGTTCCGAAGCGATCCGCTTGCGTTCCTGCTCTTGGGCGCTGAGTAGTTTTGCGGACAAAACTCGAAGTTCGCGTTTCGACATCCAAACGACCTCTTTCAGCCGTTTCTTTTGCGTAAAGTCGATGACGTTCCCAAAGACGGCTGGCGAGCCGTTATATTCAATCAAGACTTCGCTCCGCTTGATCCAGATGATCTTGCCATCTTTCCTGATGGCCCTTGATGTAAGCTCCGGTGAAGTGGCTGTCAGTCTCTGTTGGTAGGCAACGACGTCCTTTTGGGACGGTCTATGATCGGACTGAAATAATTTCCCTAGCGGCATTCCGATTAATCGGTCTTTTGGATAACCGAAAATTTTCGCCAACTTATCGTTGGCATAGACGATCTCTTCATCCTGAACGATGTAGATGCCGATGAGCAAACATTCTCCGAAAGCGTTGTATTGCTTATCCGCTTTACACGGCGACTTTTCGGCCGTCTCGGGCGTATCAATAATGTTCCAAGGGTATTCTACGGTGGTAAGGGGGTGCCGATGGGCGTAGGAAAGAGGGGCATCGGCATGCGGTATCAAAAGCTCTCGATGCACGATTTCAAGCAGCCGGCGGAACCACGCGGCGTTTTTCTTCTTTTCGACCATCCTTGTTCTCCACTCGTTTGCGACTCCATGAAATATGCCGGCCACCAGTTATTCCCGTCCGGTATTCCCGTGAGATTTGTGAGGAAATGTCCGTAGTGGAATATAAACGAAACTCGGGCACCCAGGCTACTGTGTGCCGACCGGTGGAGCGGTCCCGTCCGGGCCAGTGATTAAGCACGAGGAAAGACGCTTTTGTTCCTTACGCTAAAACGCCTCCTCCCACGCCTTGGACAGAACCATCGCCGAGTGAATGATGCCGACCATGGAATAGGTCTGAGGAAAATTGCCCCACATTTCGCCGGTTCTCGGATCGGTGTCTTCGGACAGAAGCCCCAAGTGGTTCCGGCAGTGAAGCATCTCCTCGAACATGGCGCGGGCGTCTTCTTTTCTGCCGATGGCCGTCAAAGCGCTGATCATCCAGAAGGTGCAGATGTTGAAGGCGTTTTTCGGCGCGCCGAAGTCATCCGGTTCCACATACCGCATCATGTGATTGCCGCGCCGCAATTCCCTTTCCACCGCCTCCACGGTGCCGATGAAGCGCGGATCATCCGCCGCCAGGAACTGTAGGTCGTGCAGGAGCAAAAGGCTCGCATCGAGTTCGGAGCCGCCGAAGCTTCCGACAAAGGTATTTCGCTCCGAATCGTACGCGCGCTCCGTGATTTCCTCGCGAATTCGCTCCGCCTGGGCGCGCCAGTAGTGAGCACGGTCGTGCAGCTCGATGTGATCGGCGATGCGCGCCAGGCGATCGCAGCCGGCCCAGCACATGACCGCCGAAAAGGTATGGACGCGGGCGAACCCGCGGAACTCCCACAGACTGGCATCCGGTTGGTCGTACAGTTTGGCGCATTGGTAGCCGAGGTTCTCCAATCGCTCGAAGAGGCGCCGATCCCCCGGATGGGCAAGGCGGCGGTCGAAGAAGGCCTGGGTGGCGGCCATGATCACGCTGCCGTAGATGTCGTTCTGGATGTGCTCGAAGGCTTGATTCCCGATCCGTACCGGTCTGTGATTACGATAGCCCCTGAGCGAGCTGATCCGGCATTCGATCAGTTTTTCCTCCAGGGCGATGCCGTAAACCGGCTGAAGCAGACTGTCCTTGGCCCCCGCCGCGATATTCGAGATGTAGTCGAGATATTCCTCCATGGTTCCGGTCGCGCTCAGGCGGTTGAGGGCGTTCACGACGAAATAGGCGTCGCGCAGCCAGCAATAGCGGTAATCCCAATTGCGTTCCGTGTTGGCCGCTTCGGGAATGGATGTGGTCATGGCGGCAATAACGGCGCCGGTTTCCTCGAAGCAGCAAAGCTTGAGAGTGATTGCGGCGCGGATCACGGCTTCCTGCCATTCAAAAGGGATGGAAAGCGATCGGGTCCATTCGCGCCAGTACAGCAGAGTTTGCTCATAGCTCTCGCGGGTCGCTTCAGCAACAGTGTAACGTAGCGGTTCGTCGGGACCGAAGGTGATCGCCAAAGGTTCCTCCAGCAGAAACGGCGTTTCGTCCAGGATATAGGAAACCGGCATGTCCGTACTCATGCGGAAACAGGTACCGGGCGCCACATACTGGACATAGTTGGACCCCTGGATGGTTTGCATGGGCTTGGCACCGTAATCGTAAGTCGGGCGCACTCTGACGGAAATCCGCGGCGTGCCGTTGATCGGCTGAAGCCTTCTTATCAGCCGTTGCGAACGATGCATATGGCCGTATCGCCTGAAACGCGGCGCAAAGTCGGTAATCTGCACCGCTGCGCCGTGCTGGTCGTAAAGGGTGGTCACCAAGATCGCCGTGTTGTGCTCATAGTGCTGTTCGCTATGGGCGAAATCGTCGATCACGATGTCGAAGAATCCTTCTTGAACCTCGTCCTCGTCGCCGTTGAGCAGGCTGCAAAAGATGGGATCGCCGTCGAAACGGGGCAGACAGCACCAGGCGATGCGCCCCTTGCGGTCAATCAGAGCGCTGTACATGCAATTGCCGATGATTCCGAGTTCGAGATTGCTCATAGCGGTTTCCTATACGTTTATTTTGATCGCTGCAAAGTTTTTCTTGACCCACAGGAGGACGTCCGAACATGGCTTATCAACAGGTGCCAAGTCATCGAAGGCGCTTCGACAGACCTCGATTTCAATGGTTCCGCAAAAAACTTTCGCCCGTATCGGCATCGAACAGTTGAACCTTGCTCGCGTCATAAGCCAATTCGATCCGATCGCCGCGCTGGAGCCGAAGGTCCGGAGGCACGCGGGCAATCAAAGTGATTCCAGCCCGTTGGGTTTCCGGCTCGATGATCGATGATTCATCCCTTAACGCCAGGGGCGACAGGGTTGGTCGGACATGAAGGTAAAGATCGGCGCCCAGCCATTCGACCAAAGCGATTTCGGCGCGAAAGGCGGGGCCGACTCGATGCGACGATCCCGGCAGGAAAAAATGCTCGGGGCGGATGCCGGCGACGACGCTGCGGTTGCTTAAACGGTCGAGGGGAAAAGAAGGCGGCAGAGGACAGGGGCCTATGGGCAACAGCAGACGGGCATCGCTGATTTCGGCGTGTAGGAAATTCATCGACGGCGAGCCGATGAAGCCGGCGACGAATTCGTTATGAGGCACCTCGTACAGCTCCTTCGGCGTTCCGATTTGTTGGACTTCGCCTTTCCGGAGTATTGCCACACGATCGCCCAGCACCATGGCTTCGGTTTGATCGTGAGTAACGTAAATGGTCGTGATGCCCAGCCGTTCCTGGAGGGCTGCGATCTCGGTGCGCATCTGAACGCGGAGCCGGGCGTCGAGATTGGATAAGGGTTCATCCAATAGGAACACCTGGGGTCTTCGCACGATCGCCCGTCCCATGGCCACCCGTTGCCGCTGCCCGCCGGAGAGATCCGAGGGTCTGCGGTCGAGCAGCGGGTCCAGTTCGAGGATGGCCGCGGCCTCGTCCACCCGCCGTTTGATCTCGTCGCGCGCGAGCTTGGCCAGCTTGAGCGGAAAAGCGATGTTCTCCCTGACCGTCATGTGGGGGTAGAGCGCATAGCTTTGGAACACCATGGCCATGTTGCGGTCCCTTGGGTCGAGCTCGTTGATCCTTTTGCCGTCGATCCGGATTTCGCCTTCGGTGATGTCCTCCAAACCGACGATCATATGGAGCAAGGTGGATTTACCGCAGCCGGACGGTCCCACGAAAATAAAAAATTCCCCGTCTCTAATGGTGAAATTCGCCTTTCTGACCGCCCAAGCCCCGCCGGCAAAACGTTTGCTGACATGGTCCAGGACGATTTCGGCCACTCCGCTTCTCCCCGTTATCCCTTCACGGCGCCGGCTGTGAGGCCGGTTATGATGCGGCGCTGGAAAATCAGGACCAGTGCGATAACCGGTATCGTGACCACCACGGAAGCGGCAGCGATCGAACCGGTGGGCAGCTCGAATTGGGAGCTTCCCGTGAAGAACGCGATGGCGACCGGCACCGTGCGAGCGCGATCCGTGGAGGTCAGGGACGCGGCGAACAGAAAGTCGTTCCACGCGAAAATGAAAACCAAAATGGCCGAAGCGAAGATTCCCGGCGCCGCCAGCGGCAAAATGATCTGCCGGAAGGCTTGAGACGGCGTGGCGCCGTCTACGCGGGCGGCTCGCTCCAGCTCCCAGGGGACCTCGCGGAAAAAAGCGGTCAAGGTCCAAATGGCGAGGGGCAGCGTGAAGCTCAGGTAGGGAAGGATCAAGCCCGGCCAGGTGTCGAAAAGGCGTAGCGTGCGCCACAGGTCGAATAGGGGGCCGACCACGGATATCGGCGGAAACATGGCCACGGCGAGCGTGCTGTAAAAAATCCAGCGCTTGCCGCGAAAATCGAGCCGGACGATGGCGTAGGCTGCAAAAATAGCGATCAGTATGGATAGTCCGGTGGCGATCAGGGCTATGCCGACCGAGTTCAAGAGCGCGGCCGGAAATTGGGGGTCGTTGAAGACTGTCCGGTAGTGTTCGAAACTGAGGGTATTCGGGAGAAACCGTGCGTCGTTGAGTTCATGTCCCGGCTTCAGCGACAGCGATACGATCCAGACCACGGGCAGTAACGCGTAAGCAACGGCGAAGATATTTCCCAAGGCGCCGAAAAATCCGTCTATTCGGGCGAATTTTAGGCCCATGTCATCGTCCCGTGCGTAGCAAAGGCGTTCCAAAGCCCTTGATGAAGAGCAGCGCGATTCCCAGCGTGCACAGAAAAATCAGCACCGACACCGCCGACCCCAAACCCAGGTTGAGGCGCGCAATCAGCGTGTTATACCCGATCACGGATACCGATTCGGTGCCGTGGGCGCCGCGCGTCAGGACATATACCGAATCGAAGATGCGAAACGCGTCCAAGGTCCGGAATAACAGGGCTACCAGAATGGATGGCTTCATCAAGGGCAGAGTGACAAGGCGGAAGCGCTGTATGCCGGAGGCTCCATCGACGCGGGCCGCCTTAAGCACGTCATTGGGAATGAGGCTCAGGCCGGCCAGCAGCAAGAGCGCCATGAAAGGAGTCGTCTTCCAGATCTCGCTGAGAATGATGACGGCAAACGCGGACCAGCGTTCATTGAGCCAGGCTTGATCGATATCGAGCAGACTGTTGACGAACCCGGTGGTCGGGTCGAACGCGAACTTCCAGGCCAAAGCGGCAACCACGGTGATGATGGCGTAAGGCACCAACACCGCCGAACGAACCGTACGTCGCCCGAAAACGGCTTTATGCATGAGCAGTGCGAGAACGAATCCGAGCACCAGTTCGAAAAAGACCGAAATGATCGTGATCAGAAGCGTATTCCAAAGCGCCTGCCACCATATTTCCGAACTTAGGACGCTGAAATAGTTGCTTAGACCTGTGAAGCCGGGAGGAGCGGCATAGCGAAGGTCGTAGCGGTAAAGTGAAAGCCGGGCGGCGTATAGAATCGGGTAGGCCGTAACCAAAGCCATGGCGGCCAGTGCAGGGGCGCATAGAAGCCAGGCCTTAACGTTTCGGGCTCGCTTCATAGGAGCCCTTCCGAACGCAAGGCGCGCTGCACCGCCGCCTGCAAACGCGCTGCATCCCGATCCGGATCGATATCGTGCATGGGATGGAGGGTGCGGCTGATGGCTAGAGAGACGTCGTTGTACAGCGGCGTTTGGGGACGCTGCACCGCATCCTTAAGTGTTGCCCGCAGCACATCTGCAAACGGCAGTCGGCGGCGTACGGCGGGATCATCGTAGAGCGCGTATACGGTGGGCGGGAGCCCCCCTCGTTCCGCGGCGATGCGCTGATTATCCGTGCTTGCCAGACATTCGGCCGCGCGAAAGGCAAGTTCGGGATATCGGGAATAAGCGCTGACGGCGACATTGAGTCCTCCGACCGTAACCCGGCTAGGCCGGTCGGGCAGAACCCCTGGCCAGCGTGCCCAGCCCATATGCGCCGCCACGTTGGGCGCGTTTTGTTGAGCGCTGGGCCAGACGAACGTGTAATTAAGCATGAACGACGAGTTGCCCGTTTCGAAGGCCAACCGCGCTTGGTCTTCCCGGCTGGTGGACAATCCCGGATCGGCAGAGGGAGAAGTCGCCAATCGCCGCATCATGCTAAGGGCCTTCCGGGTGGGCTCGGGCTCCAGGGAGACCCGCTTTCCGCCTTCGTCGAGAATTCTGCCGCCGGCCGAGGCGAGCAGAGAGGCAAAAAGGACAGTCAGACCTTCGTAGCGTTCGCCCTGTATCTGAATCCGGCCGTTCTTGCCCAACTCCTCGGCCAAACCGAGCATATCGTCCCAGGTATCCGGCGGGGCCCGGACCCGGTCGGTCCGATACCAAAGCAACTGGGCATTGGTGGTGAAAGGCATCGCCCAAAGTGCATCCATATAAGTCGCACTTTGAACAGTTATCGGAAACCGGCCGGCAATAGCCGTTTGCGCCGGTCCCGAAGGCCATTTCCGTATCCAGCCCGCCTCTGCAAATTCGGCGGTCCAGATCACGTCCATCCCAATGATGTCGATGGCCTCGTCGTGCGCGGCCAAGCGGCGCGTCAATTGCTCCCGCTGCTGATCGGCGTCACTGGGCAAGGGGACGAGATCGATGCGATAGCCGTCTTCCGCGAACTCGGTGCAACGTCGGACAGCTTCTCGATAGGCGCCGGAGGGTTCGTCGAACACGTACCAGGCTAGATGGGGCGGTCCGACAGATTCCGGATTGCGGCAGGACCATGCCAACAAGCCGAGAGACAGCAGAAGTAGCCGGCGAGAGAACGCGAAGATGCGCCAAACCAAGATGCGGATCGGCCATCTAGCCGAGAAAAAGCGTCTTGCTCTCAGGCGGTAGACGTCCATCGGGAAGTCCGGTCTCCTTGGAGTTCAAACGTGCTGCTCCTTGTGACTCGAAGTGGAACACCGGCCCGGGTTTTGTGTCAAGTGCGGTTGGGAGCGGCAAACCGGATGACGAGCGGGTTCGAACTGACAAACCTTGTCCTGGAGGTATCCGACGGTAAACTCCGCCGTTTATCGTCGAACGTATGGTCAACGATTACTTCTAATACTTAAAGGGAACAATACAGTGGAGCGAGCTTTGGGCTCGGCGTTATGTGGATGAATGCGTATTGCTCGGCATGCATTTCGACACAGTTTGATTACACGCGCGATGCGCTTTGCTTTGGCATAAAGTTTTTCTTGGGCGGTCGCGCAGTCGAGGAACCGAAATATGTTAGGCTACGTCTTAGCGGTAAGAGCCGCGAGCGCCGCGCTTCGTTGTGCGGATGATTTAGTTAGAAAGCCCCGTTCGCTGTGATAGGGACAGTTAACACGCTCGTTGTCTCATCCGACAACGCGATATCGAACGTGGCAGCTTGCGGTCTTTCGCCTGAGACGTTAAGACCTTTTGAGCATCTGCCGAATGCAGAGGAGACCTCACATCTATGGGTATCTTCGATCACTACCAATCCCGCTATGAAAAAGCCCGCGAGGAGGAGTATTCACTTCAGGAGTATCTAGAAATCTGCCGTAAGGAACCGACGGCTTACGCAAGTCCCGCCGAGCGTATGCTGATCGCCATCGGCGAACCCGAGTTGCACGATACGCGGCTGGAGCCGCGGCTTTCACGGATTTTTGCCAACAAAGTCATCAAGCGCTATCCGGCTTTTGCTGATTTTTACGGCATGGAGGAGACTATCGAGCAGATCGTGGCATTTTTCCGCCATGCCGCTCAGGGACTGGAAGAGCGCAAACAAATCCTGTACCTGCTGGGACCCGTGGGAGGCGGCAAGTCCTCGCTGGCCGAGAAGCTGAAGCACCTCATGGAGCAGGCGCCGTTTTACGCCATCAAGGGTTCGCCCATCAACGAATCCCCGCTCGGCCTGTTCGATCCTGAAGAGGACGGTCCCATCCTGGAAAACGAGTACGGCATTCCGCGCCGTTATTTCAACACCATCATGTCGCCTTGGGCGGTGAAGCGCCTGCACGAGTACAACGGCGACATCACGAAATTCCGCGTCGTCAAGGTCCGTCCGTCCATGTTGGATCAACGGGCGGTTTCGAAGACCGAACCGGGCGACGAGAACAACCAGGACATCTCGTCACTGGTCGGCAAGGTCGACATCAGGAAATTGGAGCGCTTCAGCCAAGACGATCCGGATGCCTACAGTTTCTCGGGCGGGCTTTGCCTCGGCAACCGGGGCATTATGGAATTCGTCGAAATGTTCAAGGCGCCGATCAAGGTGCTGCATCCCCTGCTGACGGCCACCCAGGAGGGGAACTACAAAGGCACGGAAGGCCTTTCCGCCATTCCGTTCGAGGGCATCATCATGGCCCACTCGAACGAGTCCGAGTGGCTGCAATTCAAGAACAACAAGAACAACGAGGCCTTTCTGGACCGCGTTTACGTGGTCAAAGTGCCGTATTGCTTAAGGGTTTCGGAAGAGGTCAAGATTTACGAGAAACTCTTGATCCACAGTTCTCTGTCCGATGCGTCCTGTGCGCCTCACACTCTGAAAATGCTGGCTCAGTTCGCCGTGCTGTCGCGGCTTAAAGAACCGGAGAACTCCAACATTTATTCGAAAATGCGGGTTTACGACGGCGAGAACCTGAAGGATACCGATCCTAAAGCGAAGTCCTATCAGGAATACCGAGACTTCGCCGGCGTAGATGAAGGAATGGCCGGGCTATCCACGCGCTTTGCGTTCAAGATCCTGTCGAAAGTATTCAACTTCGACCATTCCGAAGTCGCGGCGAATCCCGTTCACTTGCTGTATACGCTTGAACAGCAGATCCCACAGGAGCAGTTCCCGCCGGAGGTGCAGGAGCGTTATCTGCGCTTCATCAAGGAATTTCTGGTGCCTCGCTATGTGGATTTCATCGGCAAGGAAGTCCAGACCGCTTATCTGGAGTCGTATTCCGAGTACGGACAGAACATCTTCGACCGTTACGTGACGTATGCCGATTATTGGATTCAGGATCAGGAATACCGCGATCCCGATACGGGTGAGAGCTTTGACCGCAGGGCTCTCAACGAGGAACTGGAAAAGATCGAAAAGCCGGCCGGTATCAGCAATCCCAAAGACTTCCGCAACGAAGTGGTGAACTTCGTGCTGCGTGCCCGCGCCAAGAACAGCGGCAAGAACCCGGCCTGGACCAGCTATGAGAAGCTGCGTGCGGTGATCGAGAAGAAAATGTTTGCCAATACCGAGGAACTGCTGCCGGTGATCTCCTTCAACGCCAAGGCATCGGTAGACGACCAGAAGAAGCATGAGGAATTCGTGAACCGCATGGTTCACAAAGGGTACACGCCCAAACAGGTGCGGCTGTTGTGCGAATGGTATCTCAGGGTGCGCAAGTCCTCTTAACCGAGCGATAGGTAATCAAACCCATGAGTCAATTCATAGACCGTCGCCTAAACCCCAAGAACAAAAGCGCTGTCAATAGACAGCGCTTTCTCCAGCGTTTTCGACGTCAGATTCGCAAGGCGGTCGCCGAGGCTGTTGCGAAGCGGTCGGTTACGGATGTCGACCGTGGCGAAAAGATTCAGATTCCGACGAAAGATATTTCGGAACCGATATTTCGGCATGGGCAGGGTGGTCGGAGGGAAGTTGTGCAGCCCGGCAACAAGGAGTTTATCGCCGGCGACAAGGTGCCGCGCCCGGAGGATGAAGAGGGCGGCTCCGGCAACCGGGCCAGCGATAGCGGTGAGGGCATGGACGAATTCGTATTCGAGCTGTCCCGCGAGGAATTCCTGGAATTCATCTTCGAGGATCTCGAGCTGCCGAACATGGTGAAGAGACAGCTAGCGAGAGAAGCCTCTTTCAAGAGTCAGCGAGCGGGTTTCACCAGCGACGGATCGCCCTCGAACCTGCATGTCATCCGCTCGATGCGGGAGGCTTTGGCTCGCCGCACGGCGCTGCGGGCTCCCTCGGCCGATCGGAAGCGGGAACTGGAAGCCGAACTGGCGGATTTGCTTGATGCCGATGAGCCGGACGAAGCACGCATCGCCGTGTTGGGTGAGGAAATCGCCCTGCTGGAGCAAAAGATACAGGCGGTGCCATTCCTCGATACCTTCGACCTGCGTTTCCGAAACCGTATTTTGGTTCCCAAGCCCAGCACCCAGGCCGTGATGTTTTGTCTCATGGATGTCTCCGGCTCCATGGACGAAGTGAAAAAGAATCTTGCGAAGCGCTTTTTCCTGTTGCTTTACCTGTTTCTTACACGAAATTACGAAAAGACAGATGTGGTCTTTATTCGCCATCATACGGTGGCGTTGGAGGTGGACGAGCAGGATTTTTTCTATTCCCGCGAAACGGGCGGCACCGTCGTGTCGAGCGCCCTTGAGCTGATGAGGGATGTCATCCGCGACCGCTATCCGTCAGGAGACTGGAACATCTATGGGGCACAGGCGTCGGACGGCGACAACTGGCCCGAGGACTCGACGAATTGCTCGCGCTTGCTGATCGAGGACATCATGCCGAGCGTGCAGTATTACGCGTACATCGAGATCAACAACCACGAGCCCCACAGCCTGTGGATGGAATACGAAAAGGTGGCGGAACAATGGCCGAACTTCGCCATGCAGCCGATTTACAGCGCCGCGGACATTTATCCGGTCTTTCGAGAACTATTCAAGAAGCAGCAGGCATGAGCCGCAAACCTCTTTCAGAAGGCTCCGAATGGACTTTCGAGCTACTTCAGATCTATGACGCCGAGATCGGTCGACTTGCGGCCGATTTCGGTTTGGACACTTATCCCAACCAAATCGAGGTCATCACCTCGGAACAGATGATGGACTGCTATTCGAGCACGGGCATGCCGGTGTTTTACCCGCACTGGTCCTTCGGCAAGCAGTTTTTGACCGTCGAGAAGAGCTATCGGCGCGGTTACATGGGGCTGGCCTACGAGCTGGTTATCAACTCCAATCCGTGTATCGCGTATCTCATGGAAGAAAACAGCATGACCATGCAGGCGCTGGTTATCGCCCACGCCTGTTACGGCCATAATTCGTTTTTCAAGAACAATTACCTGTTCAAGACCTGGACCAACGCCGACGCCATCGTCGACTACCTGGTGTTCGCCCGCAATTACATCGCCGAATGCGAAGAGCGGCATGGCGTCTCAGCGGTAGAGGAGCTCCTGGATTCCTGCCATGCGTTGATGAATTACGGCGTGGACCGCTATCGTCGGCCGCCGCCGCTTTCGTTGACCGAGGAGAAGCTCAGGCAGAAGGAGCGCGAGGAATATCTCCAATCACAGGTCAACGATTTGTGGTTGCGCACGGTGCCGAAAAAGGAGCGATACCCCCACGAGCACGCCCCTCATTTCCCGCCCGAGCCCGAGGAAAACCTCCTTTATTTCTTCGAGAAGAACGCGCCCCTGTTGGAATCATGGCAGCGGGAGGTCATCCGCATCGTCCGTAAGATCGCTCAATACCTTTACCCGCAGCGCCAAACCAAGGTGATGAACGAAGGCTGGGCTACCTTCTGGCATTACACCCTTTTAAATAAACTCTACGACGAAGGGTTGGTGACCGACGGCTTTATGCTGGAATTCCTGCAATCGCATACCAACGTCATCAGTCAGCCGCCGTATCACAGCAATCATTTTTCGGGAATCAACCCTTATGCCTTGGGATTGGCGATGATGAGCGACATTCGCCGTATCTGCGAACATCCCACCGACGAAGACCGGAAATGGTTTCCTGATCTCGCGAACGCCGATTGGGTCAAGGCGCTGGATTTCGCCATGCGCAATTTCAAGGACGAGAGTTTCATTGCCCAGTATCTTTCGCCGAAGGTTATTCGGGACTTCAAGCTGTTCAGCGTTCTGGACGACGATTCGAACGATGAATTGGAAATTACCCATATTCACGACGAAGATGGTTACCGGGCCGTTCGGCACGTGCTGTCCGATCAGTACAACCTCGGCAACTTGGAGCCCAGCATTCAGGTCTATCGCGTAGATACCCGCGGCGACCGGTCGTTAACCCTGCGTCACTACCAGCACTTCCGCCGCCCCTTGGGAGAGAGCACCAACGAGATGCTGCGGCATGTGCGCCGGCTGTGGGGATTCAAAGCGAGACTTGAAACCGTGGACGAGAACGGACGGGTTCAGAAATCTTACGAATGCGACTGATATAGGTTAGCTCTCGACCGGACGCGTGAATGTCATGGTCGATGGAAGATATTCTCTGATTACCGATTTAGAGCTGGGCCTCGGGAGGCTTTTTCAGCCGCGGAATCGCTCGTGAAGGTCATTATGACGACGCAAAACAGCCGTCGGACAATGCTTGAAAAGATCCGTATATAAGGACGTGATCGCCAAGACTCACCTCGATGACCTTCATCTACTCACAAAGCTCCTGCCACAGGAGCTCCAGAACTCTCTCGCTCCGCAAAGCCACGAGGAGTTGTTGGAAATCATCCTGGATCTGGGACGGTCGCCACAGGCTCGCTACTCCCATGCGGCTCTAAATTTATCGAATCAGCCGGTTGCCCGCGAGGACCTCAATGCCGTGGTCAGCGCGGTAGGCGAATTCGGCGCGGATAACCGTGCGGGTATCGAGGGAACCTTGCATCGTATCTCGGCCATTCTTAATCGGCGGGGCGAGATCATCGGGTTGACCCTACGCGTGGGGCGTGCGGTATTCGGAACCATCGATCTGATTCGCGATCTGGTGGAAAGCGGCAAAAGTCTATTGTTGCTCGGCCGGCCCGGCGTAGGAAAGACGACAAAATTGAGGGAGGTGGCGCGCGTGCTGGCGGACGATTTCGGCAAGCGCGTCGTCGTGATCGACACGTCCAACGAGATCGCCGGCGATGGCGATATACCTCACCCTGCGATCGGCAGTGCCCGGCGAATGATGGTGCCGCATCCGGATCGACAGCATGCGGTGATGATCGAGGCGGTGGAAAACCATATGCCCGAAGTGATCATCATCGATGAAATCGGCACGGCCACGGAGGCGATGGCCGCGCGCACTATTGCCGAGCGTGGCGTTCAGCTGATAGGAACGGCCCACGGCAACATCCTGGAAAATTTGGTTCTGAATCCCACGCTGTCCGATTTGGTCGGCGGCGTGCAAACGGTCACTCTAAGCGATGAAGAGGCCCGACTCCGGGGTACGCAAAAAACCGTTAGCGAACGGAAGGCGCCGCCTACTTTCGATGTCGTCGTGGAAATTGTCGCCAGGGACGAGGTAGTCGTGCACTCGGATACGGCGCAGGCGGTCGATGCCATTCTAAGCGGGATACAGCCCAAAGGCGTGCACCGTCGCGGCTCTACCGACACTGCGGCACCGGCACTGGCCACCGAATCCGACTCGGCAAGGGAAAGACCACATCAGGCTTTACTGGTTCGTTCCGACCAACGGCCGGTTCGTATCTATGCCTATGCACTCAGCCGCGATTCCGTTGAGCGCGTGATTCGGGACCTCCACTTGGATGCGCGTACCGTGAAGTACCCGGATCAGGCCGATCTGGTTATCAGTTTGCGGGCTCGGGAAGATGATCCAAGCCTGCAACGCATCGTCCAGGCCGCTCGCGTACCCGTCCATGCCGTCAAGAAGAACTCTACGGCCCAGATCCGACAGCTCCTGCGCGGGTTGTTCAATATCGCACCCGGCGACAATCAGGATGAAGTCGGGGATATGGTGCGCGAGACGGAGCGCGCCGTGCGGCAGGTAAAAGCCGAAGGCGTTGTGGCGGAACTCGCGCCCCGTTCCGCCGCCTTACGCCAAATGCAACATCGCATCGTTACCCGCCATGGTTTAGTCGCCGAAAGCATAGGCCTTGAACCACACCGTCATTTGGTGATCTATCCCGTGTAATACCTTTAGCGAAATCACCTCGGGTTGGTAAAACTCAGGAGAGAAGAATGGCTACGGATTCAGACCCTATCGTAGACATGTGGTACAAACACTACGACAAAGGGGAGAAATTTAAGGTCGTTGCTGTGGATGACGATGCAAAGCTGGTGGAAATCCAATATTACGACGGTGATATCGACGAGTTGGATTTCTATACCTGGTATCAATTACCGATTGAGCCCATCGAGACGCCCGAGGATCAAACCGCACCGGTCGATCGCGTCGAGCCCGATGATCTCGACTATTCGGAAACATCCATGCCCGAAAGTTGGGAGGTCGCCTCGGAAGGCGTCAAGAATCCGAAAGACAGCTGGAATCAGAACTTCGACGAAACAGGCGAACCAGGATTGGAAGAGGAAGAGTGAATCGGTTCGGGTAAACCTTGGATGCTTTCCAATCGATCATCGCAACGCGGATCTCCGGAAAACTTCCGCGATGACTTTAAGGTCTTAACGAGTGCACACTCAGGAGTTCGGCCGAGTTCTAAAGGGAGAAACCTGTCAACGGAGCGGTCCACTGTATGGCCTCCCATCTAGCGATTATCGTTAGCACTTCCGCGGGTGGCAACGAAAAGGAAGGATTGGAAAGGCGGCTTGGGGAATTTTTTGGCTCACGCAACCTAGATACGCACATAGTTGTGGCGAACAGCGGCGATGAGGTTGCCGGTCTGGCGCGGCGAGCCTTGGCTGAAAATGCCGATCCGATCGTAGCGGGGGGTGGGGATGGAACGATCAATGCCGTTGCTTCCGTGCTCGCCGAAACCGGCAGGACTCTGGGCGTACTGCCGCTCGGCACGCTTAACCATTTCGCTAAGGATATCGGAATTCCTCTCGACTTGGAGCAAGCCGCGCAAGTTCTTATCGACGGCACGGTATCCCAAATCGATGTCGGGGAAGTTAACGGCAGGATTTTCGTCAACAATTCCAGTCTGGGGCTGTATCCCAGCATCGTCCATAACCGCGAGGATTTGCAGGAGCGCCTTGAATACGGCAAGTGGCCGGCATTTGTTTGGGCATCGGTCGCCGTTTTGCGGCGGTATTCATTCCTGAAAGCCCGATTGCGCGTCGATGACCAGGAACTCGTGCGGCACACGCCTTTCATTTTCGTCGGGAACAATAGTTACCAGATCGAAGGATTCAATATCGGAGCTCGAACGAAGCTAGATTCGGGCTGGCTGTGGCTGTATACCACCCGAGAAATTGGCCGGCTCGGCCTTTTAAGATTCGGTCTCCGAGCGTTTTTGGGGAGTTTACGCAAAGACAAGGACTTCGACATGCTGCGGACCAGGGAGATCATTATCGACACCAAGCATAGCCAGCTTCGTGTCGCAACGGACGGCGAGGTTGCGATCATGCAGACGCCGCTACATTATCGTATTCGGCCGGGAGCCCTGCGGGTGATGGTGCCGAATAAGGGCATGGATCTCGTCGGAGGCCCCGTTGCACGCTAAATTCGATCGCGATTCGTAGTCGAGTCGCAGCTAATTTCGTCTGAAGACACCGCGCATGCGCCTCATTGTCCATCTCTCGGACCTTCATTTCGGTCGCGTCGATCATTCCCTTGTCGATCCGCTGATCGAGGCTGTTTGGGAAGTACGGCCCGATCTGGTGGCGGTCTCGGGTGATCTAACCCAACGGGCGCGAACAGCCCAATTTATCGAGGCGCGCCGATTTCTCGATGCTCTGCCAAAGCCGCAGATCGTAGTGCCCGGTAACCACGACGTACCGCTCTACAATCCGCTGGCGCGTTTTTTTCTCCCGCTCGTGAAATACCGCCGCTACATCAGCGAGAACGTCGAACCATTCTATGGCGATGACCAAATAGCCGTGGTCGGCGTTAATACGGCGCGCTCGCTGACCATCAAGAATGGCCGGGTCAATCAAAGGCAACTCGGCTGTATTCGAGAACGCTTGCGCGATTATTCCGACGCGGTAACCAAAATCGTGGTTACCCATCATCCTTTCGATTTGCCTGAAGGCTACCGCGAGGGGAGTTTGGTCGGCCGGGCCCGCATCGCCATGGAAGCACTCGCGAGTTGCGGCATCGATATGTTTTTAGCTGGTCATCTGCATGTCAGTCATTCCGGGCATACCGGCGAGCGCTACCGAATCGCCGGGTACAAGGCGCTCGTGATTAGTGCCGGAACTGCGCTTTCTGTGCGTAGACGCAAGGAAAATAACGCTTTTAACGTGCTCCGCATCGATCATCCGAAGGTTGGTTTGGAACGCTACACCTGGCAATCCGAAAATGCACGATTCGTTCCGTCTGCCGCGGAATATTTCGAGCATCGACCGGATGGTTGGATGCGTATGACTGATAAAGCCGATGAGCTATCCCGGCAGATCTAACACCGGATTAGCGTCACGACTACTACGCAGGAATATAGATCGATCTGTCGGTTGTTAAGCTAGCGGCCGTTATTTCTTCACGCGGATGTCGTTTTTGACAGCTCTTACGCCGGCGACATCTTGGGCAACCGCCTCGGCACGCTGTTTTTCCCCGGCCGTATTGGCGAATCCGCTCAGTTGCACCGTGCCTTTGAAGGTTTCGACCTGGATGTCGAGCCCTTTGACGACTTCGTCACGCAGTAGAGCGGTTTTTACCTTTGTGGTGATAGACGCGTCGTCGAGATATTCGCCGGTGCTTTCACGGGTTTTCGAACCGGCGCAGCCAACTATCGTGACGGCTGCGGCCAAGGCAAGAAATTGTCTTCTTCTCATCATGCGATTGACTCCTTTGACTGATGAACGACCAAGGATATTTTGCACAGGATGTGTTGCGGAAAACTCAAAGCTCTAAAAGTCCACGAAGGCTTTCGACCGGCAGGATCGGCGTGTCGGAACACGTCATTGGCAACCTTTAGCCGATGGGGATAACGAGTGCGCGAGATCGACGAAACGAGATGGCCATTCACGGGAACGGCATTCGGCGGCTTTGTTTGCCGTGTAGCGGGATGCGCGAGCGTATAAAACGAAGGGAAGAAGAAAAACGGAACTTCCCTGTTCCCAATTGTACATCCCAGCGAAATTCGGATCAGTCCAGTTACATGCGGAGTATTCCATTTCCGTGTCGAGCATCCTGGCCCGAGATAAGGAGCGTCCCGAATCCATTGGAACGTTCCAACTCCATACGCAACATCCTAGTTGCGTTTGGGAACGTCCTGTTCCGAGGCGACATCCTTAATTCCATTCGCCACAATGTCGTCCTACCGGAGTGTCCGTGTTCCGGACCCAAGATAACCTTAGGTGGCTCTATTTAAGCTCACCGTTTCCCAATTAAACATACGTAAGTCTCCGTACTTTAACAGCCTTGCTCATCAAGCAGCTTTCAAACAACCGAACCACAGTCGACGAACAATCGGTTATTTCGCTCTTCCGAGCCTGATCGTGCATGCCGGGAACAACAACAAGTGTTCCGAGTCGTTCAATTAAAGGGCTCGAATAGACCTTGGTCTCTCGGGCATAGGAGGTGTCTCATGAAATCGATGGAATTGATGAAGGTCGTTCTCGCTGGCTCGATCTCGGCGACGGTATTGCTAAGTTCTAGCGATCTGGCTTTGGCGCAAAATACGGAAACCAAAGAAGCCTCCGCGAAGCGCAAGGTCGAAAACTCGGAAAAAACTAGGAATACGAGTGCCCGTCGGCGTACGCCGGTATTGATACTCGTTCCGGTTGAATTCGATAACGATGGTTTAGGCGATGGTTGTTGGGTGCGTTTTTACGACAGCGTTAACTTCGAAGGCGACCGGATCACCTTGGTCGGCCCAATCGAAATGCCGTCGATAAAAGTCCCCTTGGGCGATTTCTGGGGAGGGTTCGACAGCGCGATTATCGGCTCCAAGGCCAGGGTCGTCACTTACGAGAAGGAGAACTTTCGAGACCACTCTTCGACGCTAAATGCCGGCGAACGAATCCCGGACCTTGGGAACGGCAAACTCGGCCTGTTCGAGGGCATGGAATCGCTGAAGATCACCTGTGGGTTCTAATTGTTCGAGACCTACAAAGACAGACTGAAAATCAAGTATCGAAAGAAAATCAAGCAGGGAAATCCAGTAATCTCGTCATATTCGAATCGAGTTGTTCTCTCGCTACGTTTTAGTCAAATTCCTTCGATCATGGGCTGGACATACTTATTCGTCGCCGGGCTATTTGAGGTGGCCTGGGCGGTGGGATTGAAATTCACCGAGGGTTTTACGCGCTTGTGGCCGAGTTTATGGGTGGCTGCCGGCATGATAATCAGTTTTGTTTTTCTGTCCTGGGCATTGAGAACCATACCGGTAGGTACCGGTTATGCCGTTTGGACGGGAATAGGCGCCGCGGGGACGGCAATTCTCGGCATGGCGCTGTTTAACGAGCCCAGGGACCTCGCGCGAGTGGCGTGCATCCTGTTGATCGTTCTGGGCATTACGGGGCTAAAGCTCTTGCACAAATGAGCTCGCGGATTCAGCCTTAGAGCGAAAAAGATCGACTTCCCGGTTCGGCATTCGTCACGCCGCGTTGTCCTTGCCGGCGCGTTTTTCCGGCGAAAACACTTGGTTCAAGCCCGGTATGCCGACGCTTTGGATGTGCATGGCGTTTCTGCCTTCCTCGTAGCGCGGAAGCCGTCCTTCGGTGTGCCACAACCGATAAGCCAGCGCGGCCGTTAAAACCCGGATCGGGTAATCGCGGGGAAGGTTTTGCAAATAAGGCTGAATCGTCACGAAATCGCGGGCGCCGTATTGCGTCATGATTGAACGCAAACCGCCGTTGGCCGGCCCGATATTGTAGGCGAGAAGACCGAGGAACAGGTCCCCACGCATCTCCGCCAGGTAATTATGCAGTGTTGCCGCCGCCACGAACGTATTGTGGCGCTGGTTGAGCATATCCAGGCTGTCGGCATCCAGATGCTTCTTGACAACACCGATGGCGGACTTCGGCGGAGCGGTGATTTGGAAAAGTCCACGGCCGCCGTCTTTGCTGTCCCGCGGATAGAACGACGATTCCGTTGCGCCGACGCCAACCATGATCTCAGGATCGACATCAAAGGCTTTCGCGGCTTCGTGGATCGTCGGCAGATAGATTTGGGCGCGCTCGATCATGCGCTGCATCTGCGTCAAATCGGAACGCCGATAAGCTGCGAACACCTGATGCGCGATCGTAGTCCGCTCGGCCTCCTGCATGCCGCCAACCAGGGTGCGGAGATTGCCGAGATCGCGGCCGAACTCGTCTTGGACGGCGAACCAGCCTGCCCCGATGGCGACGAAAACCGCCAAGACGGCGGGCAGAACCATGCCTTTGAGCACCAGCTTGGCGCGCATGCCTAGCCATAGCCGCAACAGTACGGCATTCGTGATCCCAACGGCGAGAACCATGCCGGCGAAGGGAAGCAGATTGGACCATAAGCCAGTCCCGGCAAACCAACCCGCGGAGCGTCCCAGCACCGCGATGATTCCGATGAGGGCCGATGCCGCCAAAGCCAGGATTTCAGTTCCGATAACGGCGGTCCATTGCCATGGCGTCAGCCGCCCGGCTTTTGCTGCGCCTTTTTTGGCCCGCGTTCGCTTCTTTTTGGGTTTGGCCGCGCTTTTGGTTTGCCTTTTCTTGGGGGTGGCCGTTGCGGTAGGGGGTGAGGCAGGCGTTTCCGGTGACCGTTCACCTTGAGCGGAGTCGAGCGCATTGCGCGGCACCGTCACGGAGGAACCGGGGGGCGAAGCCGGGAGCATCGGAGAGTTCTCTTTGGAGGTCAGCTTGCGACCGGACACGAATCACCTATTGATGGGAGTTCCAAATTCCATCCTTGGCCTGTCTTGAGCCGGCAATGCGTAGCCCGACTGCGCGACGTTCTCCTCTAAGGTCACAACCGGTCGATGACGCGCCAGCTAATGGCCTCGCCCGCCTTCATCGGCACCAGGGTGTCGTCGCCGAACGCCAGGTTTTCCGGAACCGTCCACTCGCTTTTTTCGAGAACGATTTTCCCGCGGTTACGCGGCAAACGGTAGAAGTCGGGGCCGTTGAAGCTGGCAAAGGCCTCCAGCTTATCCAGTGCGCCGCCGGCCTCGAAAACCATCGCATAAAGTTCAAGCGCCGCATGGGCGGTATAACAGCCGGCGCAGCCGCAGGCCGACTCTTTTTGGCTTCGCGCGTGAGGCGCACTGTCGGTTCCCAGGAAGAACTTGGGGCTGCCGCGTGTTGCCGCCTCGACCAGGGCCAGGCGATGAGTTTCGCGTTTCAGTACCGGCAAGCAGTAAAAATGAGGACGTACGCCTCCGGCCAGCAGCGCGTTGCGATTATAAAGCAGATGATGGGCGGTGATGGTAGCCGCGATGTTCGGTCCGCTGTCCCGTACAAACTGAACGCCGTCCCGTGTGGTGACGTGTTCCAGAACGATGCGGAGCGCTGGGAAACGATCCGCAAGGGCTGTCAGATGTCTGTCGATGAAGGCTTTTTCCCGGTCGAAGATGTCGATCTCGGAGTCCGTCACTTCGCCATGGACCAACAGGGGCACGCCATGCCGTTCCATCGCGTCGAGCACCGGATAGCTCTTTTCCAGAGTCGCAACTCCCGCCTCGGAATGGGTGGTCGCGCCGGCGGGATAAAGTTTCAGCGCGACGACCTTGGGCTCCTCGGCTACCCGCCGAATCTCGTCGGGCGAGGTTCCCTCGGTCAGATAGAGCGTCATCAGCGGGTCGAATTCAAGTTCGGCGGATAAAGTGGCCAGTATGCGGTGGCGATAGGCGAGGGCATCCGCCACGGTCGTAACCGGCGGCTTGAGATTGGGCATGATGACGGCCCGGGCGAATTCCCGCGCACTGTCCGGCAGCACGTCGCGCATGGCGGCGCCGTCTCGGAGGTGCAAATGCCAGTCGTCGGGGCAGGTCAGAGTGAGTCTTTGCATGAGTGCGCGGTGGCTTTTTAAAGACGCAATCTTACAAGATTCGGCGCCGCCATGGTTTGAAGGTCAGCACGAAACATGAGTGTTCCCAATTGCGATGAGGCAGGCCGTCCTGAAAAGACATAAAATGTATAGTTAACCTAGTGGCGGAGATGCAGCCGCCCAAACTCACCTCTTTATCAATCGCTCATTTCCCGACCAAAAAGCCCGTGAATTCCGTTTCCCACGAACGCATCCCGCTCAAAGATTTCACCGAGAAGGCGTACCTGGACTACTCCATGTACGTCATTCTCGACCGAGCCTTACCCAACATCGCCGATGGCCTCAAACCGGTGCAAAGACGCATCGTCTACGCCATGTCCGAGCTGGGTTTGTCGGCTCAGGCCAAATACAAGAAATCCGCCCGTACCGTCGGTGATGTATTGGGTAAGTACCATCCCCACGGAGATTCGGCCTGTTACGAGGCCATGGTGCTGATGGCCCAGCCGTTTTCCTATCGTTACCCGCTGATCGACGGACAGGGGAACTGGGGCTCGCCGGACGATCCCAAGTCCTTCGCGGCCATGCGCTACACCGAGGCGCGCCTGACGCCTTATGCGCAGACCCTGTTGTCCGAACTGGAGCAGGGCACGGTCGATTGGGCGCCGAACTTCGACGGCACGCTCGATGAACCGGCCTTGCTGCCGGCACGCTTGCCGAACGTGTTGTTGAACGGCTCGACCGGCATCGCGGTGGGCATGGCGACGGATATTCCGCCGCACAATCTGCGCGAGGTCGTCGGCGCCTGTATTCGATTGTTGGATGATCCGCGGCTTAGCGTCGAGGAGCTGTGCGATTCGATCAAGGGCCCGGATTTCACGACCGAGGCCGAAATCATCACGCCGCGCCAGGATATCGTCCGCATGTACCAGACCGGAAACGGTTCGGTCCGCCTGCGGGCCCGCTGGGAGCTGGAGGACGGAAACATTGTCGTTACCGCTTTGCCCCATCAGGTGTCCGGAAACGCCATTATGGAGCAGATCGCCGGACAAATGCAGGCGAAGAAGCTCCCGATGGTGGAAGATCTCCGCGACGAATCCGATCACGAGAATCCGACCCGCTTGGTCATCATGTCGCGCGGCCGCCGTATCGATGCGGACCAGCTGATGTCGCATTTGTTCGCGACCACCGATCTGGAGAGAACCTACCGGGTCAATCTCAACATGATCGGGTTGAACGGCAAGCCGCAGGTCAAGAACCTCCAGGAAATCCTGCTCGAATGGCTGAGCTACCGCACCGAAACCGTGCGCCGGCGGCTTCAGTACCGGTTGGACAAGGTCATCGCGCGCCTGCACATCCTCGAAGGCTTGCTGATCGCCTACCTCAATATCGACGAGGTGATCGCGATCATCCGTCACGAGGACGAGCCGAAGTCCGTATTGATGGCGCGCTTCGGGCTGAGCGATGCCCAGGCCGAAGCCATCCTCGAATTGAAGCTGCGCCACTTGGCCAAGCTCGAGGAAATCAAGATCCGCGGCGAACAGGACGAGCTGGAAAAAGAGAGGGCTAGTCTCGAAGCTACGCTCGGATCACGGCAAAAGCTGAATAGCCTTATCAAGGCAGAGCTGAAACAGGATGCCGAAAAGCACGGCGATGCGCGCCGCTCGCCCATCGTTGCCCGTCAAGCGTCCCAGGCTCTGGATATTACCGCGGTGATCGGTAGCGAGCCGGTTACGCTCATCCTTTCGGAAAAAGGCTGGATTCGTGCCGCCAAAGGGCACGAGATCGACCCGACCACGCTGGCGTTCCGTTCCGGCGACAGCTTTCTCTCCGCCGCATTGGGGCGCAGCAATCAGTCGGCCTATTTTCTCGATTCCACGGGCCGGAGCTATGCCGTACCGGCCCATGAGTTTCCCTCGGCCCGTTCTCAGGGGGAGCCTCTGACCGGGCGGCTCAACCCGCCGCCGGGCGCGCTGTTCAAGGCGGTGCTCGCAGGCGCCGACGACGACTGGTATCTGTTCGCGACGGACAGCGGCTACGGGTTCGTCACCCAGCTCAAGGAGCTTCACACCAAGAACCGCGCGGGCAAATCTATGCTGACGGTGCCGGAGCATGCCTGGGTGCTGAATCCGGTGCCGGTCGGACAACCACAGTCCGATGTTATCGCGATCGCAACCGCCCAGGGCCGTTTGCTGGTGTTCCCGGTCAATGAAATCCCGGTCCTCAACAAGGGCAAGGGCAACAAGCTGATTCAGATTCAGCCGGCAGACTTGGCCGCGCGCCAGGATTACGTGATAGCTATGATCGCGTTGCCGCCCGCCGCCGGCCTAAAGGTCCACTGCGGAAAACGGAGCTTGAATTTGAGCGCCAAGGATCTCGTTAATTATCAGGGAACGCGCGCGCGCCGCGGAAATCCGCTGCCCAAAGGGTTTCAGCGGGTGGAACGATTGACGCTATTGGTCTAAGCCTTAGGGTTTGGCCGAAAACAACGTTCCGATTCGCGTGTCTGGTGTAGGGTGGGTTAGGCGCGCACGGCCACGAACCATGCCGTGACCGTAGGACTCTCCGCGCGCTGTAACCCACCAGGCAAGGCCGCGGAACCGGTGGGTTATGGCGCGTGGAAACACTACAGGAACTTTGCCGGTTCCGTGCAATGCGCGCCTAACCCACCCTACAATCGTTTTCGAGGAGAACGGGGTGTTATTGGCGGCCAACTCCCTAGTGCTCAGTCGGAATCCGTATTTTTTGGCCCGGAAAAATCAAATCAGGATCCTTGATGACTTCCCGGTTCGCTTCGAAAATCTTCGAATACTTGTTGGGGTCCTTGTAGAACTGCTGCGCGATTTTCGACAGGGTGTCGCCAGCTTGAATGGTGTAATACTGCATATTGCCGAATGTCTCTACGGCCTGCGGGCTCGATACGCCCGCAGGCAGCTTAACGCCCTCCACCTTTACCGCCTCGACGCCCTTGATGTTGCCGGCCATCAGCGCCGCTTTCTGCAATGCTTCCGCCGAGTCGGCCTCGCCGGAAAGATAGGCGATGGAATCCCGGTAATCCACCTTCAGGTTCTTGATGCCGGGATTGTTGTCGTTGATGTGCTCTTCTATTTTTCGAGCGGCCTGACCTTCCTCGCTGAAGAGCCGGTGTCCGATGTCCTTTGCAAAATCGAAAAGTCCCATGATTGTCGCTCCTTCGCTTTTCCGTATCTGTAGCCTCTGCGATCATTAGACAATCTGCGTCGCGACTTATCCGGCGCAATGCGGGCTAGGGGAACATGAGTGCGGAGGTTGTTATTGCTCGGCTGTTTGCTATGGTTAGCGTCTGCATGGGGCGCCGAACAGGTCACGGTCAGAATTGAAGGGCTCGATGAGAGGCTCGAAAGGAATGTCCGTGCCCTGCTGACCATCGCCAGAATGGAAAGCACGGCCGATTCGCACAGGATTCTCATCGCTCACGAGCGTGCTCCGGAGGAGATCCGAAAAGCGCTGGAGCCTTTCGGATACTACCGTCCGAAAATCGATGCGGCGTTGACCCGCGAGGGACCGGGCTGGGTGGCGGTCTACCGAATCGATCCGGGCACCCCCATCAAGCTGAGCGAAGTGGATGTGCGCTTGATGGGCGAAGGTTTGGATCTGCCCGAACTCACGGCGCTGGTCGCGCGCTTCCCGCTTAAGCAGGGCGACGTCCTCGATCATACCCGTTACGAGAAGGGCAAGGATGCGTTCTCCGAAGTGGCTGCCGAATTCGGGTTCTTCGATGCCCGTTTTACCCGCGAAGAGATTTTGGTGCATCTGGCGGATTAC
Source organism: Methylocaldum sp. (assembly GCF_035627495.1). Taxonomy (GTDB): domain Bacteria; phylum Pseudomonadota; class Gammaproteobacteria; order Methylococcales; family Methylococcaceae; genus Methylocaldum. The sequence goes on along the minus strand of NZ_DASPLO010000137.1, from coordinate 6,282 downwards.
CGAGCCGAAATCCATCTGCATTTCGATACGGGCAAGCGTTACCGCTTCGGCGAGGTGTCGTTCTCGGAAACCCCGCTCAAGCCGGGGCTTCTCCATCGTTTCTTGAAGTTCCGGCCCGGCGAGCCCTTTCGTGCCGCGTCTTTGATAAGGCTTCAGAAAAACCTGCTCGACAGCAGCTTTTTCTCCAGCGCCGATGTCGTCCCGCAGCCTGAGAAGGCGGTAGAGCGGGAGGTGCCGATCTCGGTGACTTTGGCTATGCAACCGAGAAACCGGTTTCAGGCCGGCGCGGGATATGGCACCGACACCGGGCCGCGCCTAATCCTGGGCTATCGCAATCGTTATTTGAATCGGCACGGCCACAGTTTCTACGCCAATCTCCGGCTGTCGCTCATCCGCACCGAGTTGGACGCGCTATACGCCATTCCCTTGAAGCATCCGGAAAAGGATCAACTCGGCTTCGCCGCACAAATCGGCACCGAGGATACCCTGGCCGGTACGGCCGAAGTCGCACGCATCGGAATCAGGCATTCGACGGACCGTTGGGGTCTGCGGGAATTTCTGTCGCTCGATTTGCAGCGCGAGCGTTTCAACGTCGGAGCAGGCCCGCAAACGGCAACCTTGCTGATTCCCGGCTTGGGCTACACCTGGCTGGAATCCGACGACGTGCTGAATCCCGATCGGGGGGCGCGTGTCGATTTGATCGGGAATGGAGCCTGGGAAGACTTGCTGTCCGATGTCTCGTTTTTCATGCTGCGGCTGAATGCCAAGGGCATCTACAGCCTGGGGGAGCGTAATCGGCTGATCGCGCGCGCTCAGCTCGGCTATATCGCGACCAGCGAATTCGACGATCTGCCGCTCACTCAACGTTTCTATGCAGGCGGAGATAAGTCGGTGCGAGGCTATCGCCTAAACGAGATCAGTGCGAGAAATGCAGATGGAGATCGCATCGGCGGACGCTACTTGACCGTCGCCAGCATCGAGTACGAGCGGACGCTGTTCGGGCCTTGGGGCGTGGCCGCTTTTTACGACGTCGGACGGGCCGCCAACGATTTCGACGAGCCGTTCAGTCACGGCGTTGGCTTGGGAGGCCGCTGGCGCTCGCCCATAGGTCCGGTGCGGCTCGATTTCGCCGTTCCTCTGTCGAGATCGGAGGACTCATTTCAGGTGCATCTGATTCTGGGACCCGATTTATGAAGCGTGCCATGGCGGCGGTATTGGCCGTCTTTCTTGTCATTGCTGCCGGCGGCTACATGCTATTGGCCACCGAAGCCGGCCTAGTCTGGCTCGTTCGCGGGGCAGAGCGCGGGTTCGACAACTTGAAGGTCGGACACGCGGCGGGTTCGGTGTTGGGCGGATTTTCGCTACACGATCTGAGTTACCGGGATGCGGGACGGAGCATAGACCTGCGAGAGATCGAGATCGAATGGCGGCCGAGGGCCTTGCTGCATGGAGCCTTGCACTTCGGCACGGTTCGCTTAAGGGATGTCCGCATTGTGCAAACCGGTGATGCGCCGGCGGCGCCGGAACCTCCTAAGTGGCCCGATTTACGCCTGCCGCTTGATGTGGCAATCGAAGACTTACAGGTTCGGGACGCGGCTTGGCGATCGTCCGAAGCGGCGGAGCCGGTACGTTTGGAACGAATCGATGCGAATCTGAAAATTCTGGAAGGCCTTATGATTGTCGAGCGGCTGGATCTGAAAACTCCCGAAGTCAGCGCAACGCTTACCGGAAGGATTGCTCCGCACGAAGAACAGCCTATCGATTTCGATAGTGCGTGGAGCCTGAATTTGCAGGACCGTCCGGAAATCAGCGGAACCGGGACGATAACGGGAGACCTGAACCGGATTGCGATCGTTCAACGAATTACGGCCCCGACGCCGGCTGACGTGGCGGCCGACGTTTTAATCCGCAAAGACTCCATCGATTGGAGCGCCGAAGTCGATCTTCCCGAATTTCCGTTGAACCGGATCGATCCGGGCTGGAAGGCATGGCCGTTCTCCGCGCAGTTGAAGGGCAGCGGCACCAGCCGCGAAGCAAAGGTTTCCGGAGATTTCGGAATGACTCTGCCGGACGTCGGCGAAGCTCGAGGAAACTTGGGCCTAAGGTATCGAGATCCTGGTGAACTTACGATCGATACGCTTACCCTGACGCTTCCCAAAACCGAAACAGAGCTCGCTGTTTCAGGGCAGGTCAGCGATATTCAAAAAGTACCGGAAATCGCATTGGAAGCCCGATGGAAAAATCTGGTCTGGCCGCCACAAGCAGAAAGCGAATGGCGCAGCCCCGAAGGACGGTTGACCGTTACCGGGAATCGCTCGGATGTCCGGGTCGAACTCGACGGGCGCATAAAGGAGCAGCGGGTTCAGGCCGCGGGGAACATCGGCTTCCCGGCCGAGGCCATCGTTTTCCGGAATCTCCGGGTGAACAACGCGACCACCGCACTGGCGGTTGACGGCACTTGGGGGCCGCAGTTGGATCTTCGTTGGACGCTAAAATCCGGCGATTTGGGTATCTGGCTGCCGGGCGCCAAAGGAAGCTTGAGCAGCAATGGAATATTGAAGGGAACTCAGACCTTGCCCGCCATCGAAGCGGAGCTTAATGCCGTCGGCTTGAAATTCCGGGACTACGCCGTGCGGGATCTGGGCTTGACGCTTAAAGCCGGCGCTGAGCCCGAATCGCCGCTAGTTTTCGACCTTCAAGCGAATGATGCTCGGTTCGAGGCCTATAGCATCGACATCGATCTTTCCGGTCGCGGCAGCCGGGAAAGACACCGTTTGAGCGGCCGGATCGATAGCCCGCCCTATGCGCTTGCGTTCGACACGGCGGGCGGGTTGCGCGGAAATGTCTGGAGCGGCCGTCTGAATCGTTTCGATCTTGAGGAACCACTGACGGGCTCCTGGACGCTGCGCGAGCCTGCCGGTTTGGAGCTCGCAAAAGCCCGCAGCGAGATCGACGAAATCTGTCTAACTCATCAGGATGCACGCTGGTGTCTTGAAGGAAGTATCGCCGAATCCAGCGAATGGCGCGTTTCGAGTCGGTTGTCCAGTTTCCCATTGGCCGTGTTCGAGAGATTTTTGCCGAAACGCATACCGATCTCCGGCGTGCTGAACGGCAGTGCTACGTTCCGTGGTAAAGACACTCTAATAGATCAAGGCGCTTTGGAGCTCGATGCGGAAGGTGCTGCGTTCGAAGTTGCCGTCGACGAGTCGAAGAGGGTTCGAATAAGGCCCGAAACGGCCTCCGTGAATGCCAATCTTTCCGGCCAAATATTGGCCTTGGAGGTCAGCATGCGACAGACCGGACTCGTCAGCATTCAAGGCGCTTTGGAAAGCCGGGGACCATTCCGGTTAATGGATCTCGAAGATATGCCTATTTCGGGGCGTCTGACGGCCGATTTGGAGACGCTGGCGGTGCTCGAACCTTGGCTCGAACAAATCGAGGGGTTGAACGGCTCGCTCAGCGCGGACGTGGGACTCGGCGGCACTGCGAACGCTCCTCTTATCGATCTGCGGGCCGCCGTGCCGGATGCCGGTTTTCGTGTGCCTCAACTGGGTATCGGCGTCGAGCACGTGATGCTTCAGGCGAACTCTGTAGAACAACAACAGATCCGGCTTGAAGGGCGCGCGATGTCGGGAGGTGGATCGATAAGGCTGGACGGTCTGTGGCGGCTGGACGATGCAGCAGGCTGGCCCCTTACGTCAAATCTGGAGGGAACGCGATTTCTCGCCGTCGATACGCCGGAAGCAAAGGTCTTCGTGTCACCGGATCTCAGGATCACGACGGAGCGGCGACGGATCAACGCGCAGGGACGGGTGGAGATTCCGGAGGCGTCGATTCACGTGCCCAAGAAGGAGGGGGCCGTCACCCCGTCCGAAGATGTCGTGCTGGTCAACGGCGAAACGGGCGGCCAGGAAAGCGCCTTCGAAATTCATAGCGATGTGGAAGTCAGTCTCGGCCAAAAGATTGAAGTAAGGGCTGCGGGTTTCCAAGGCAGATTCGATGGTATGGTGAGAATCGTACAGGAGCCGAACGATGAGGCTCGCGGAACCGGACAAATCGCCGTTCACGACGGCAGGTATTCCTTCTACGGGGTCGACTTAGCCATAGACGAAGGACGTTTGATCTTCAGTAATACCCCGGTCGACAATCCCGGATTGGATATTAACGTAACGCGCAGGGTGGACGAGGTGTTGGCTGGTCTTCGGGTGCTCGGTTCTCTAAAGAAACCCAACGCCACTTTGTATTCCCGGCCGCCGTTGCCCGAGGCCGATATCCTCGCGTACCTGATAGCCGGGAAACCTATGGATTTCGCCTCGCGCGAGGAAGGAAATCGGCTGAGGGATGCTGCGTCTTCCCTGGGCGGGGCTGCCGGGAGCTTGCTTGCCAGACAAATCGGCAGTCGATTCGGATTGGGTAGCGTATTCGATGACATCGGAGTCGCAACCCCAAGAGGTACCGAAGGTGCATCGCTATTTCTGGGAAAATACCTTACGCCGCGACTTTATTTGCAGTACGGTTTCGGGTTATTTCAGTCGAGCAACATGTTCAGGCTGCGCTATAAACTCAACGAGCACTGGAGGCTTCAGTCGGAGACCGGTGAGCAGAGCGGCGCGGATATTCTCTTCGAATGGGAAAGATAGGACATATGGCGAACTCAAGCCATCGATCCGATTGCGTTTTTCCTGCCGCAACATCACCATACGCCGATGGAATGGGCTTGCGGTTCGCATAAACGTTTCGCTAGCATTTCAACTCATGAACCCCAATACTCGTAGGGTTATTCGAACAATCGGCTTGTATCGGTATTTTGTTACGTCGAAACGCTCAGGAATCATGTTCCAATCATGAATGCGCTTTTGTCTTTTATCCAGAAACTGCTTATCGGGGTATTCGTGCTCGCTTTTGGAGCGTTGATACTGATCGGTCTCAATCGTTACAGGGGCGGTGAAGGCGATCAACGCGAGTCTTGGAAGCAGGTTAAGGCGCAGAATACTATCGAGGGATATCTGGACTATTTGCGGAATTGCCACTCGTGTCCACGCGAGCAGGAGGCCGAGAAAGCGCTGGACCAGCTTCAGCGCCATCGGGGATTGGTCGCCCGGCTTGTACGGACGCATTTGCCTACCCGCGCGGGGATCGCTCTTCCCGTTTTTTCGCCGGACGGACGCGAGATTTTGGCGGCAGCGGGAACAGGTCTGGATTTGTGGGATTCGACCACGGGACAACGAGTGACTCGCGATGAAAACGACTTTCAGACCCGGGGCGGACGCTATTTGGAAACTTTGGCGTATTCCCCGGATGGCCTCCGGATAGCGGGTGGCATGTCGGGAAACGAGGGAGGCTACCTCCTGCTATGGGACCAAAAAACCGGAGAACTTCTAGCCGACTATGCCGTTGAAGGGTATGACGTGAAGTCCGTTGCGTTCTCGTCGGACGGCACATCCATAGGCTGGATCGCCCACGGGCCAACCGGCATCTGGGAACCGGCAAGCGGGAAATTCCTGCGCGCCACGCATGAAGGGTCGAGTGCTTTGGCATTCGTCCGGAGGGACGACGGCAAACCGCTGCTAGTTACCGCCTCAGGCCGGGAACTGTGGTTTTGGGATGCAGCCTCCATGGAGATAGTCAAACAAGCGGAGCTTAAAACCGAACGGTCCCTTTTGGGATTAAGCCAGGACGGTTTCTTGGTGGCCTTTCACGAGGGGCCTGTACTCGAAGTCTGGGACACTCGGTCAGGTACCCTTGTCGCAACTTTAGGAGAACATGACAGCGAGATTGCCGCCTTCTGCCGTGAACCTCGCAAAGGCTGGATTGCGGTGGGCACTAAAAGAGGCAACCTATACCTCTGGGATCCGGCGGAAGCCAAGACGCTGGGGAGCGTTCTCGCGCACGAGGGTCCCGTCGAGCAGATCGCTTGCTCCACGCAGGGCAGGGCGGTAACCATAGGTTGGGACAGTGCTAAGGTTTGGGATCTGCAAAAGCTGCGTTATTCGAGCCAGCAGAAACCCTATTAATCTGGCTTTGGCGAGGCATCAGCATCACCTCATCATCAGTCAAGCAGTATTCCTGCCATATCTGATTACTATCCGCGTGAATCGATAACCGGGAAATTCCGCCGGGAAATAGCGTCCTCCGTTTTGCCTTAAACCCAGATTATCCATTAGCCCGGAGGAACCTGGGAGGCCCCTGACGAATCGGCGGTTTGGGGCGGCCGGGGAAGCCGTGGTCTAATGGACACCATTAGAAATCCTATTCTCGATTCAACAGGTTAAGGTGTACAAA
>NZ_DASPLO010000136.1:0-7314 GCF_035627495.1 Methylocaldum sp. | reverse complement strand
GCGAGAAGGGGAGTCGGGTGACCATCTACGTAACAGGTTTTACGCCCAAGGCGGGGTCCGTCTTGCCCGGCTCCCGGCCCGAGGATCAGTCGGGGATTCTGCCTCTTGTCGAGAACAGAATCGAGATATAAGGCTGGGTTGGAGGCGACGACGAGCGTCGTAGCGCCCGAATTCCAAAGATCTTCTTTTTGAGGGAGCGGGCCAATGAACTGGTCTGAGAACGACGAAGCGGCGATGCCAGCCGAAGCACAAGCGCCAGATCCTGCGCAGGCATCTGCCAACACCCTTTTCATGGGTGACAGCGGCGAGTTGGCGCTGGATACCCGGCGCGCCCTGGTGCAGCTACTTGCGGGACCTTCGCTCGACGGACGTAGACATCCAAAACTCTGGCCGATATTAGTGCGAGACGAAGCGGTGATACGTCGGCGCCTTGCCGAACTGTTTCTCGAACTGGTCATCGACCGGGACGTACAAGTTGCCTTCACCCGCCAGGCAGATACTGGCGACCTTGAAGTGCCACTCCTGCTGCGTCGCGCGCAGCTGACCTTCATTGACTCCATTCTGCTGCTCCACCTTCGCCAGCGATTGACCCAAGCGGACTCGCAGGGCGACCGTGCCGTGGTGTCGACGGACGAGATGATGGAGTTTCTTACCCTCTATGAGCGAGCTTCCAACACCGACCGCGCGGGATTCGCGAAACGGGTTCATGCATCCATCGAGAAGATCAAGAAGCACAGCATCCTCCAGAAAATTCGCTCGAGTGAGGATCGCTTCGAGATTTCGCCGACGTTGAAGCTCCTCTTCTCAGCAGAGGAAATACAAGCTCTGACCCACTTGTATCAGCGCATGGCTGCCGGAGAGACGCCAGCGCAACTGGCTCAGACTGAGCCCGATGAGGAGGCTGACCAATGATCTCGGAACCCCAAACCGCCTCCTTGTTCGCCCGGGAACAGTTCCGGATGACTCGCCTGCAGGTTTACAACTGGGGCACCTTTTCTGGCCTGCATGACGTACCGATCAGCGAACGAGGCTTTCTGTTTGTCGGTCGATCAGGGGCTGGGAAATCGACTCTTCTCGACGCTTTTTCGGCGTTGCTGGTGCCACCTCGCTGGATCGACTTCAACGCTGCCGCGCGCGAGGCTGACCGCAGCGGCCGTGACCGAAACCTCGTCTCCTACATACGCGGCGCGTGGGCCGAACAGAAGGATGGAGAGTCGGGTGAGATCGCCACCCGCTACTTGCGCTCCGGGACCACATGGTCAGCCCTGGCACTGACCTACCAGAACGCATTGGGCCAGTCTGTGGTGCTGGTTCAGGTGTTCTGGCTGCGCGGCAATGCGAATGGAAGCACCGACGTCAAACGCCACTACCTTGTCTTGGAGCGGGTCTTTGATCTGCGCGAGCTCGAGGACTTCGGCCAATCCAACTTCGACATCCGGAAGCTCAAGCAGTCTTTCCCCGAGGCGTTTGCCCGCGACGAGTTTCGTCCCTATTGCGAACGATTCTGCCGCCTGCTTGGTATCGAGAGCGAAATGGCGCTGCGTTTGCTGCACAAAACCCAGTCGGCCAAGAATCTCGGCGACCTCAATACCTTCCTGCGCGACTTCATGCTCGACAAGCCCGAAACCTTCGAAGTGGCGGATCGCTTGGTCAGCGAATTTGGTGAACTCAATGCTGCTCATCAGGCGGTAGTGACCGCTCGCGAGCAGGTTCAAACACTTGCGCCAGCGCGGGAGCAGTATCAGCGCAGAGATTCGTTGATGCTACAGCGCAATGGTCTGGATGAGCTTCGGGTGGGCGTTGATGGCTACCGGGAAGCCCGCCGCGTTGAACTCCTCAAGCAGCATGTCGAGTCCCTGGAGGTGCAAGCCAGCGGCTCGGAAGGTGAAGTGAGTCGACGCCAGAGCATCCTGGATAACCACGCCACAACCTTGCGCGATCTGGAGCGACAGCACCGTGAAGCAGGCGGTGATCAGATCGAGCAATGGGAGGCAGAGAAATCTGGTCTAGAAGGCCAGCGCACGGATCGCCTGCGCAAACGCGGTCAGGCTGAAGAAGCATGCAAGAAGCTTGGCTGGAGCCTCCCGGATTCGCCTCAGGCCTTCGCTGAGCTGTTGGGCAACGCGCGGCAGGAAGTCGAAAACTGGGAGCAACGTAGCAGCGAGAACCGCGAAGAACAGTTCCGCTTGGCAGGTCAAAAGAAGGACGCCGAAACAGCATTTTCGCAAGCGGTGAAGGAGGTGCAGGCACTCCAGCGCCAGCCATCGAATATTCCAGCCGATATGCTGGAAATGCGCCGAGACATCGCCGCAGGCATCGGGATCTCGGAGTCGGCACTGCCCTTTGTTGGCGAACTCATCGAGGTGAAGCCTGACGAGGCCGAGTGGCAAGGTGCCATCGAGCGCGTACTGCACGGATTTGCGCTCTCACTCTTGGTGGACGAACGCCAGTATTCGGCGCTGGCCAATTACATCAACAACACCCATCTTGGGCAGCGTCTGGTCTACTACCGAACTGGCCGCCCGGAGACCTGGCAGGCGAAGCCCATCGGCGTTAACTCGCTCGTCCTCAAGCTGAACGTCAAAGAGGGTACGTATGCCGATTGGCTCCAGGCCGAGCTACGGCAACGCTTCGATTACGCGTGCGTCGACTCCATTCAGTCGTTCAGGAGCGCTGATCGAGCCATCACCCGTGAGGGCCAGGTCAAGCACAGCAAAACCCGGCATGAGAAAGACGACCGGAGAAGTGTCGGCGACCGACGAAACTGGGTGCTCGGGTTCGATAACCGCGAGAAGCTTGGGCTCTTTCAAGCCCAGGCCCAGGAGCTGGCTGCGACGATTACGCGCCTCGGGGGAGAAATCGAAACCCTCGCCGGCCAAGACAAGAATCGTGCGACCCGAGCGATGCAGTGCCAGACCTTGGTGAATCTCCAGTGGCAGGAAATCGATGTAATACCATTGCTAGACCGCATTTCCACCATCGAACGGCAGATTCGCGAAGCGCGGGAAGGCAATACTGCCTTACTGCAAATCAGTGAGCGGATCGACAAGCAAAAGAACTTGGTTGATCAAGCAGACAAGGACCTCCGAGAAGCCAAGGTCGCGCATGACTCAGTTCTCAAGCAGATCAACGACAGCACGCAGAAGCTTGAATCCCTCCTTCAAGATGCTTCCAGAGTTCCATTGACTCCCCATCAGATCAAGGGGCTCGACGAACGATTCACCAAGCAGTCAGACGCGATCAGGCTCGAAAGCCTCGACAAGGTAGCAACCGCTGTTGAGAGAGGACTCAACACAGAAATCGGTGAGATCAAAGATGAGATCGGCGATTGCGAGAAGGAAATAGAAGCACGCTTTGCCGATTTCAAACGGCAGTGGCCAATGGATGCTGGTGACATGGACACGAGCCTCGCCAGCGCACCGGACTTTTTCGCCAAGTTGGTTCGACTGGAAACGGATGGCCTGCCCGCCTACGAGCAGCGATTCTTCGAACTGCTGCAGAACCAAAGCCACCAGAATCTGGCAGCACTCTCCACCTACCTGAACGATGCGCGTAAGGCCATCCTTGAACGGATGGATCTGGTTAACGACAGCCTTGGCCAGGTGCCGTTCAACCAAAGTACCAATCAACGCACCTATCTCCACATCGATGCCAGTGACCGGCAGCTTGCTGACGTCAAGGAGTTCAAGCAGGAAATCCAGCAGGCGCTTAGCCATGCGTGGACCGAGGATCGCGAGTTTGCAGAGGCGCGGTTCCTGGCCCTGCGCCGACTTGTTGATCGACTAGCCAGTCAGGACCCCGAGCAAAAACGCTGGCGCGAGACTGTGCTCGATGTTCGACAGCATGTTGAATTCATCGGACGGGAGATCGATGAAGGCGGTGTCGAGGTCGAGATCTACCGAAGCGGTGCTGGCAAGTCCGGAGGTCAACGCCAGAAACTTGCCACCACGTGTTTGGCGGCAGCGCTACGGTATCAACTGGGAGGAAACGACCACGGCGTGCCGATGTATGCCCCCGTCGTGCTTGATGAGGCATTCGACAAGGCTGACAACGAGTTCACTGCTTTGGCGATGAACATCTTTACCAATTTCGGATTTCAAATGGTCGTCGCTACGCCGCTGAAGTCCGTCATGACCCTCGAACCATTCATCGGTGGAGCCTGCTTCGTAGATATCAGCGACCGGCGAGTGTCAGGCGTCTTGCTGATCGAGTACGACGGTGACCGTCAGCGGTTGAAGCTGCCGGAGCACGCTCGAGAGGAGGCTAGCGTTGAAGCTTCCTGAAGATGTCAGACAGTTTCTCGTGCGTCGCTTTCAGAGCAAACACCGCGACTGGTTGATCGGTGATGCTGGCGAGAGCCAATGGCCGCTGGAAGTTCCGCTCGACATACCGACGGAGCAGGCTGCTCTGCGGCAAGTCGACGGCGTTCGCGCCTGGGTGAATGCATGGCAGCAATGGCAAGGAATCGGCACCCTTTCCTGGTGTGAGCGCCGGTGGAAAGCGCTTGGCGTCCAGCGACTGCCAGAGAAGCTGGCGTTACGCGGCCCTGAAGATGTTGCCTTGTGGATTGGCGAATCCGCGCGATGGCAGTATGCCCAATCTCGCTACCAGACGCTCACTGTTCGCTGGCCGGTACTGGCGCAGCAGTTGCCGAGGTATTTTGATGTCCTCGCTGATTACAGCGATGTCGATTTTCGTCGGCTGTCAGAGATGCTGGATTGGATCAATCTCAATCCGGAATCCAATCTCTACCCACGACAAATTTCGGTTCCCGGTGCCGACAGCAAATGGCTGGATTCTAGAAAAGGCCTTATCTCTGACTTGGTTGCAACGCTCCAGGGTGACCCGACAGGAGAGCGCGACTTCTTTATGCGCTGCGGTTTGAGGCCGCAGCCGCAGTTAATGCGCATGCGCGTTCTGGACCCAGAGCTGAGAGCCCGTTTGGGCGGCCTTGGCGATATCTCTGCACCTTGTGAGGAGGTGGCAAGCATTGGCATACGGCCAACGAATGTCTTCATTGTCGAGAACCTTCAAACTGGACTTGCCTTTGATGACCTGACAGGGGCGGTTGTGATCATGCGACTGGGTTACGCGGTTGACGTTCTGGGGCAGCTTCCATGGCTACAACAGGCGCAATGTATCTACTGGGGAGACATTGATACGCATGGCTTTGCGATTCTTAATCGAGCGAGAACATACATCCCTAGCTTGAAGACTGTGCTTATGGATGAGTCAACGCTGATGAGTCATCGAGATTTATGGGTGGAAGAGAAGGACCAGCACCTTTCCATCGAACTCCCATTACTCACCAGCACCGAACAAAAGCTCTATCAATCGCTCAAGAGCAATACCTGTGGGCAACAAGTCCGCCTCGAGCAGGAACGGGTACGCTGGGATGTGGCGTGGACTGCCATACAGGCAAGTATTCGATGACTCAGGATCAGGGAGGTCAGTCGTGAGCGGAAATCGATGGGACCAGCCGGGCGTGCCCCACAAAGGGTGGCATTGCGTGGACGTGGTCGACCTGCGGGCCGACGGCGAGTCAGCAGACGAAACCGACTACGCGACCTGCCAGATGTGCGGCAACGAGAAGATCCGCTACGTCCACATCATGGAGCACCCGGATCTGGACGAAAACTTCGACGTCGGGTGCGTCTGCGCCGAGAAGATGAGCGGCGACTACGAGGGGCCGAAGCGGCGTGAGGCCAAGTTGCGGAACCGGGCAGCCCGCCGCACCCGTTGGCTACAGCGCAAGTGGCGGGTATCCGCCAAGGGCAACAGCTTCTTGAATGTCGATGGCCATAACCTCGGCGTGCACATGAACAAGTTCAAGCGGTGGGGCTACCGGATCGGCAGCCGCTTCAGTACCAAGACCTACGCGACCAAGGACGAAGCGAAGCTGGCGCTGTTCGATGACTTCTGGGCGGCGACCCAGGATGACGAGCGGCTGTGGGCTTCGGACTGATCCACCAGACGGCCCCGTTGTAGACAAGGACATCTTAGAGCAATGAAAACAGACTCGTTCGAAAAGTACGCACCGGCTCTCTGTGGGTCGACGCCTCCGGTGGTGCGCGACCCGCGCCTATTGATGGATGCAAGCGGCGACGTGAAGATCTATTACGCGCCATTCGAGTACATCAACCCCAGTGCACGGATCGTTCTGGTCGGGATCACACCGGGCCCGACCCAGATGGTCAATGCAAACAACGAGGCGCGGCGCGCACTTCAGGCTGGCAAGTCCAGCAAGGAAGCAATCCAGGCTGCCAAGAGCGTCGGCGCGTTCAGTGGCGAGCCGCTGCGCAGCAACCTGATCAATCAGCTCAACCATTGGGGCTTCCACAAGTGGCTCGGCCTAAGCGATTCGGCCGACCTGTTCTCCACCTCGCGACACTTGGTGCAGACCACATCCCTCCTGCGGTATCCAGTGTTCGTCAAGGACGACGATTACCGTGGCACCCCGGACATGACCAAGCATCCGCTGCTGAGAAAGTACCTGCTGGAGAACTTCGCGGCGGAGGTCGAAGAGCTGAAGGATGCCGTGTTCGTCGGGCTGGGTCCGCAGGTCCAGAAGGTGTTGAATCGTCTGATCCACGAGCGAGTCCTGAACTCCGAACAGGTCATCGGCGGGATGCTGCACCCATCTCCCAACTGCACATACCGGATCAACTACCTCATCGGTGACAGAAGTGCGCCGGTCCCGCACGCCACCAACCCTGTGCCTTACGACCAAGGCCGGCGAGCGTTTCGGGAGCGGTTCGTCAGCGCCTGATCGAAAGTCGGGTGCGCCGATGCGGACGCGGGTTCAATTCCGCAAATGGGAATCGAACTGGCGTCCTGTCTGATGCGCTCGGCTGGTGACCTCGGCCGGGCAGAACTGGTAGGATTGTCGGCAGTAGGGGCTGGATTTCGCACCTTTCCGCAGCAGTTGGCAGCGGTCTTAAGGCGCTGAGTTACATAGGTTTGGCGCAGGGTTCCACACCACTACCAATCAATTCAAGAGTTTACACGCCTCGCGGCACATGCGGGGCACATTATCAAACTTTGCAGAAGGATATGGGGGTCAATATTCTGGCCCCGCCCCTGCCCCTTTCTCCCTTCCGTCTCTCCTCAACAAGACTGGCCCTCCAAAGCAGCGCCAAACCGGAAACGCTCGGTATTGATGGTGGAGCTTGCTTGTAAGCGCTCTTTTAACGACGCCCTTGAGCTTGGCGAGACGAGGTTGTAGTCGATCGGGTCAGGTAGCCGCAACGGGCTGGGTGAGATGCCAGGGCAGGAGTTTCTCGAACTCGTCGACCGTTGTTGCCAAGGGCAGCT
>NZ_DASPLO010000134.1:0-1972 GCF_035627495.1 Methylocaldum sp. | reverse complement strand
TTGAAACACGTTCTTTGCAATGTCCAGCCCAATTCGAGCAACCTGCATGACACTCCCCCTCTCTAGTGATTGGTATAACCCAACTCCAATCTGGCACATCCGATGCCGTAGGAGTAGGGGGAGTCCATGTCATTAGCTCAGGGACAGGCCAAAAGCGCAGCGGTTGGCCTGTCCCTCTGGAGCGCCTTGTTGGGCGTATATGGATCTCACGCCTTCTTCCTTGTGGAGCGTGGCGGTTTGATCCTGAATTTTTCTGTCTTTGGGGGAAGAGTACCAACGTATGTCAGCGCCATTTCCAGCCAATTGGCAAGAGTTTCGTCCCGGCTTATCCCATCAGGTTCAATCGAAATGAAACCAGGCATAGGATGACCCGCACCGTCGCAGCGCTTTGCCATGGGGTTGGCAAGCGCCTGTGGCTCAGCATCTTTGCCAACGCGGACCATCAGCCCTTTCTTTGAGGCGCAGCACAGCATGTTTCCGTTCAGCAGGAAGGTTATGCCGCCAAACATGCGCTTCTCGGAAAGTGGCAAGCCGATGAGCAAGGCGCGGATTCTTTCTTCAAGACTCACGGGGTCACAAGGCGGGTGCGGATTCATCACGGTTTACCCCTCTTCAGGCATGGGCGGCATTTCCTTGAAGGCAGGCAGTGCCGGGTCAAGGTGATCCCACGCCAGCAACCGTTTCGTGTAAACCGCCATTTGCGGCGATATAGCTGCTGGGTCGTCCAGACTCGCCACCCTGAACGTCACCATGCCCGGCATACTTGAACTCTTCCCAAACAGGGGACTACCACAAGTAGGGCAGAAACTTGTGGTGACGGTGTTCCCACTGTCCGCCCTCCATTCAAATCCACGGAAGTCGCCGCTGATTTTCATTGTGTCTTCAGGGACTAAGGCGTGAAATGTGTGCCCCGAACCGCTGAGCTTGCGGCAGCTCTCGCAGTAGCAAAACCCCGTCATGGCCGGGGCGGTGGTGACCTCATATCGTACGGCGCCACATAGGCAGCCGCCTTTTATTATGGCGAACGAGGCATTTGTCTGGGTGTTCATGTACGCATCTCCTTTCAACTGTTGTCACTTGCCAATCGCAAGTGACAACATCATGCTACCGAAACTTGCGCTTTGCAAGTGACCCGTGTAGGGTTCACAACATGAGTAAAGAAGCTGGCACACCTGCATTCCGTTCTCAATGTCCCGTAGCTGCATCGCTCGACTTGCTGGGTGACAAGTGGAGCCTAGTCATCGTCCGGGATTTGATGGTCCGCAAAAGAAGATACAAGGATTTCCAGGATTCCCCAGAGGGCATCCCTACAAATATTCTCGCAAACCGCCTACGTAAGCTTGAGGAGGACGGAATCATCAAAAAACGTCCTTATCAAGAGAAACCCGTGAGATACGAATACTCTTTGACCCGCAAGGGTGCGGATTTGCTACCGGTATTACAGCAACTGGCGCTTTGGGGACACAAGCATATTCCGGGGCGCTGGTCTCCACCCGACTGGTTCTTGAACGCAAAGCCGGACGACCTGCTGGCGGAAAAATAGTATTGAGATTCGCGCATATCATGGCTGATGCCCAACGTTTGAGCTCAGGCTGCGGCTGAACCGCCCCAGGAATTTCGGAGGCTTATGGATGTGAGTCACGCCGCCATGGCGGACTCGGTGAGTTGGCGGTAATAGGCTGCTTCGGCCTCGGCAGGCGGAATGTTGCCGATCGGTTCCAGCAGCCTGCGATGGTTGAACCAGTCCACCCAGGCCAGCGTGGCCCATTCCACCGCTTCCAGGTTCTTCCACGATAGCCCGTTGATGGTCTCGGCTAAGGCATTATCGTAGGAGTCGCCCACGCTGCCCACCGAAGGTTCGATACCGGCCTCGGCCAAGCGCTCGGTATAGCGGATCGACACGTATTGCACTCCGCGGTCGCTATGATGGATCAAGCCGCCTCGGCTGACCGGCTGGCGCGCGTACAGAGCT
>NZ_DASPLO010000133.1:0-7476 GCF_035627495.1 Methylocaldum sp. | reverse complement strand
CTGGTCTGGGTCCGGCTCAAGTCCTTGGCGGCTCAAACCGGTCGAACGGTCTATCAACTCAAGCACGGCTTACTGGATGACTACCTTATTCGACAACTTAAAAATCCTTCGCTAGAAATGCGTCTTGCGTAAGTCCTGTAAAATAAAAGGCTTACGAGACACACTCGTAAGCCTTTTTTCTTGGATCACAAGGCGTGTGGCTGATGCATCTTCCGACTTGAATCGATCATGGCCTGATTCGGAGACCCCCGTGATCAGGCAACTACTCGCATAAACCAACTGATGCAACAGTGCCAGTTATGACTTCGCCTGAGACCGCGACTCGTCACCCAACGCCAATAACGCGGTCTTGGCTAATTCGTCCCACTGTTCCCGCTGCCAATATTCGAGATAGCGTCTGAATTGGCGCTGGGTCGAAAGAATGGGGAACGCACCGGGACCGAGCAAACCGAGCATATCTTCACAGCAGCGCTTGATTTCCTGTTCCGCTTGGCTGGCTTTGAAGCCCGGCCCACCGTAGGCAACGCCCAACAGCGCGAGTTCGGCGAGGGTGGCTAGTACATAACCGCAGTCTTCTCCAACGGCTTTGCGAAGCTGCCAGTGAGCGATCTGCCGAGCGGCGCTCCACCATGGGCCGTAGTCCTTCGCCAGCGACTTCCAAGCCTCGGTGCTGTCGGCCAGAATCGGCGTCGCCAGCATGGAGAGATATTGAGTGATGGCCCAAGAGTTGAAAGGCTCGATCTCCAGTGCTTCGCGATAGAAATCGCGAGAGGACTCATAGGCTTTTTTGCCTTTCTCCCGCTTCGTGCGGACGACTTCGGGATCGTCGGTTTCGCTTTCTGCGATCACAAAATAGGCGATTCCGATGCGCTTCTCGCTGGCGGCGCTCATGCGAAGGCGCTCCGCTTTTTGCAGGGGCGATTTCTCCGCGACGGACTCGGCGCACCATGCCTTGAGATCGGCGCGGATCGATCCGCACAGCGATTCCAGCTCCGCATCCCGATCGGTCGGGTTGCGCGCTTCGGCGGCTTTCCTGCCGTTGGCGTTGGCGCCGACCAGTTCGTCGATCCGGTCGTACTTCACATCGAGCTTGCTGCGGATCCGTTTGTCGCGGAAGGCGTCCACCTGGTTCTCGAAGTTCCAGGGCACGGTCGCGTAGCAGACGATGCTCGCCCAATCGTGCGTGCCGGGCGAATCGGTGCGCAGCCGCTGGCGCAGATCATGGAGCACCGAGCGGGGATCGGTGCCGTTCAACAGGCCGCTATAAAGGACCTCGGCCGCGATGGAGGATGCCCGCATCCAGAGCGGGAATTGCGACGCGACGACCCAGGGAATGCCGGCCGCGTGCAGCTCGTGGGCGATGCTGCCGCCCGGTATCAGCACCGACTCGATATTGCCGGAATCACAGGTCGCGAGCGTCACCACATTCGGGCGATGCTTGGTATTGCCCGAGGAATCCCGCGCCGTAAGTACGATCGCCAGGCGTTCGCCATCGACCACGTCGCCTTTCGCGGGATCAGTATCACTGCACAGCATGAGGCCGTAATGGCGGTCGCCGGAGTTATTGACCGGCGCGCCATGGGCCAGGATGTGCACGTACGTGTATTGGGCGGTCGAGCAGGCCTCCCGAATCTGTTCGAGACTGGCGTTGGGCAGAACCGTCAGAATCCGTTTGACCTCCCGGACCCGGTCTTCGGGGGAATCCTTGATCTTGACCCAAGGGTCGATCGCGCGCCGGATCGCTTGCAAGTGGTCTTGCGCGGGCACTTGCGGGAGGCCGTCGGGCGATGCGAAAGCGAACAGGATGCGCGGCGTGCGGTTCCACTCGATCGGCAGCGGCCGTCCGCGCCGGACCTCCCGGGTCATCACGATCGGGGTGCGCGATTGCAGAAAGAGGGGAGATCCCGAGCCGGGGAAACCGTCCGGTGCGATAGCCGCCTCGAAAGGCACCATGCCCAGCTCGAACGCGGACAGCGACAGCCGCAAATGTATGAGGTTTCCACCGTCGGCGCGCGGATCGGAGAGCTCGGAGAGCAGTGCCGGTACCTGGCCCAGCACGCGCCCGATCGCCTCGCCGAGCTCCCTTACCTCGGTTTCCCGTTGCGAGGCGGCGATCGGAGTCCCGTTGATGTCATACCGCAGCCGGTCGAGCCGATTGAGCAGTTGCCGATGCTCGAACGGCATTTGTACGGTTGCGGGACCATCGGCGCCGCACAGCGCGAGATACGGCGTCAGCGGCGACAGTAATTGATTGTGCGCGGGCCCCGGCCGCAGCAATTCGAGTTTGACGTTGCGAATCTCGCTCATCTCACGACCTCGCGAGCTGTTCGATTACCTGCGGCGCACCGGTGCCGTCACCCTCGACGTGGGTCAGGCGACCGATGGCCTTGCCCCCTTCGAGCACGACCGAGACCGCACTGGTTTGATCCATCACGAACGATTCGCCGCCGAATTGCGCCGTGTCGATCGACGCCATCCCGCCATTGGTCAGTAGCTCGTAAACCGGCTTGAACGATGCCGTGTCCTTGAGCATGGCATCGGTAAACCGGAGCAGGCGAATCCAGGTGCCGGAGTTGAAGTAGTAACGTCCGGCGCCCATGTCGATGGCGCGCTCGAGATGGGTATGGCCGGTGATGATGAAATCCATGGAATGCCCGACCGAAGCGGTCACCTGCTTGTAGGTGTCGTCCTTGTCGGTAATGTCGAAGGTCTTGTCGTCCGCGAGCCAGTCCTTGAGCGCGCGCCGCAGCGCTTCGTCCTTGCCGACTCCGGTGAGCCAGCCGGTGAGACGATCCCAGATCAATTGCGGAGTCCCCAGCGTCCCTTCTGGTTGTGGCGCGGGAGATCCGCCCCGCTGGCCGAAATTTTTTTCGGCGCTGAGCAGCATGTCTTCCGCGTTTAGCGCATTGATCGATTCGACGCCCAACATCCCGGCCTTGACGTTGGGGCCCAGCAACTGATCGACCGTGATAGCGGGCGCAGCGGTCTGCTCGCGTGGCTGGAATCCCTCCGCCGACAGTCGTTGGTCCACCTGCCCGGCGCCCCGTTGGCGCTCGCCCAGGATCGACAGCAGATTGTTGATCTTGGCCGCCTGCGACGGATCGAGAACGACCAAAGTGCCGACGGCGGCGGAGGTTTCGGGTTTCAGCAGATCGATCCACGCGTACTTGCGCTTCACCTCGTTCATGACCTCCTTGACCATGCGGGTTCCGGCGTTCGGGTACCATTCGCTGGGATCGAGCGAGCGGCCGGCATTCAGGCGCCGCGCGACTTTTGCCAGATCTTCGTAGCGGTTGTAATTCCAGGCGTCGACCTCGTTGCCGTGGGTGCAGAAAACCCGCGCATTGCCCACCGTACAGGTATATCCCGCGCCGGTGGTGGAGAACTCGATCCGAGCCCTGGCATCAAGATCCTCGCCCGCGAGCCGCGACAGAATCAGGCGCTGGACCGTGGGAAACGAAACCTCGATGTCGTGATTGCCGATGACGATCACCAGCGTGCGTCCTTTGGTCTTCACGAAATCGGCGAGAGCCTCCCAGATGGCGGAGAACGACTTGTCGCCCATGATCCGCGTCACCGTAGCGACCGCCTCGTCGACGGCGACGTAGCCCCGGATGTCTTCGGCCAGCGTGTCGAACACGTCGCCGTTCAGGACCAGCGCGACGCGCCCCTCGGGACGTTGCGCCGCCACCTGGCGAATGTAATTGGCAAGACGCTCGGTCTCCCGCAGGATCTGAAAACCGGGCTTTCCGCCCATGTGGATGTCGGAGATGACATGCACCTCGTCGTAAGCCGGGAAATCGCTCATGTTCCTACCCCCCCTTCTTTTTCTAAATTGAAAGTGTTCGCGTGACGATCGATGGAATCACGGATGATAAGTCCAGATCCATGGTTTTAGAGCAGTTTCGGAAACGGTGTATGGTACGTGGGAGCGGGCTTCAGCCCGCGATCGAATAGCCGATCGCGGGCTGAAGCCCGCTCCCACAGCGTCCCACCGCCGGAAACCAGTCCTTACACGCGAATCGAAACCGCTTTAAACGATGTGCTTTAGGCTCGGTTGTCGTAAGCCAACGAGAATGCACCGGTCCGCCTACGGAACTATTAAAGATAGACGCTTCGTTTCACTTTTCACGCCTGGCAGCGCGCTAGGAATTTCGGGAGCCCGCCAACGCTACCCAGGTGTCCTTGGACCCCCGTTCTCGATGGCGCCATTGTCCGCCGCAGCCGCGCCGTCGGCGACGCAGGCGCGAATGAGTTCCGCTAGCGCGCGGGTGGCCGGCCCGGCGAGCTGGGGCTGAGCGAAGATGAGATACAGCGGCTCCTTTCGGCGTTGCCCTTCGCGCAAGGGCAGTGGCTTGAGCCGGCCGGATGCGAGAGGCTCCTCGATCAAATGACACGGAATCCAGCCGAAGCCCAAACCCGCGCACAGCAAGGCAATCCGCTTCTCGGGGCTGGTCACGGTCCAGCGCCGCGTCGCGCCGAGCCAGCCCGCGTCGCGCGGCGCCAGAGTGCCCGAGTCGCTCACGACGACGTGCAATTCCCGGCTCAGATCGTCGGCATCGAGGTCTCGCCCGAGCCGATGCAGCGGGTGGTCGGGATGGGCCACGGCAATCAGTTCCACGTCCAGCAAGTGATCTCCCAGGAAACCGGGAGGAACCCGGTCACCGATCACGAGATCGGCGCTGCCCGTGACTAGCGCCTCGTCCGCGCCGGACAGCACCGCCTCGCTGAGCAGCACGCGCGTGTGCGGGCTCAGGGGCGCAAACTCCTTCAGGATGCGCAGCAGCAGGGGAGTCGGAAAGAGGGCATCGACCACCAGCCGGATCTCCGCTTCCCAGCCTTGAGCCAGGCCGTGCGCCAGTTGTTCCAGTTCGAGGGCATCGTCGAGCAGTTCCTTGGCGTGCCGCAGCAGCGCCTCTCCCGATTCGGTGAGCTTCGCCTTGCGGCCATGGATCTCCAGCAGTTTCACGCCGAGCTGCTCCTGCAGCCGGCTGGCCGTGTAGCTGATCGACGACTGGCTGCGATGCAGCGCCTCGGCGGCCTGAGCGAAACCGCCGTATTCCACGATCGCCTGCAATACCCGCCATTGCTCCAGAGTGGTTCGAGGAATTTTCATATGATCGAATTATTCGATTCAAATCAGCTGAATTTTGCGCTTTTTAATCGAGTCATACAAACATATCCTGGTCTCGTCTATCGATTTATGAAGGAGATCACCATGGCCACCTTGCTTAAGATCAATACCAGCCTCATGGAGACGGGCAATGCCAACCGCCTTGCCGCTGCCTTTGTCGCGCTGTGGCGCAAGCGGCATCCGGACGACCGGGTCATCACCCGCGACCTCACCCGCGGGCCGATTCCGCACCTGGACGAAACTACACTCACCGGCTTCTTTACGCCCGCCGAGCAGCGCAATCCCGAACAGCAGGCGGCGGTGCGGCTCTCGGACGCGTTGATCGCGGAACTCCTGGCGGCGGATGTCGTCGTGCTTGGTGTTCCGATGTATAACTTCGGCATCCCATCGACGCTCAAAGCCTGGATCGACCACGTCGCCCGCGCCGGGATCACGTTCAAGTACACGGAGAACGGTCCGGTCGGCCTGATCCAAGGAAAGCAGGTGTTCGTGCTCGCCGCCCGCGGCGGAGTCCATCAAGGCACGCCGCAGGACACTCAAACGGGCTATTTGCGCAATGTGCTGGGATTCCTCGGGATGACGGACGTTCGCTTCGTCTATGCCGAAGGACTAGCTTTGGGCGAGGCCGCCAAGAGCCAAGCGGAAGCGGCCGCGCTCGGACAGATCGCCGGGCTCATCGGCTCCCGCGCGCCATCGCCGGCGGCGGTTTAACGGCTCATGATCCAAGCCGCGAATGCCGAAACCGGTGTTCTCGATTCATAACCACAACGTGACGATCAGGAGAAAACCCATGGACAAGCTACTCCAACTCGCCGGCCGTCTCTTGCTGGCGCAGATCTTCGTCGTGTCCGGCATTTCCAAGCTGGGCGCAGGCTATGCCGGCACTCAAGGCTATATGGCGTCCGCGGGCGTCCCGGGCGCCCTTTTGCCGCTGGTGATCGCCCTTGAACTCGGCGGCGGACTGGCGCTGATGGCGGGCTTTTACACCCGCTGGGTGGCCCTGGCGCTAGCCGCTTTCTCGCTGCTGGCGGCGGTGATGTTTCACGCGAACTTCGCGGATCAGATGCAGTCCATCATGTTCATGAAGAACCTGGCGATCGCCGGAGGCCTGTTGCTGCTGGCGCGTCATGGCCCCGGCGAGCCGAGCGTCGATGCGTCGCGTGCCCGAGCGGAATGAGTGCTTATAAATGTACTGCGCGGGCCTGATTTCCTAGTGCGGGCGGTGCACGGCCTCCTCAGGTACGCCGTGTACACGCCGGGTCCTCTGCGCCGGCCGCTCATCACGGTTGCTAAACAGCTTCTGAGGCGCCTATTACTTCGAAGGAGAACACCCATGACCACCTCCCCGAATTTTGTTACCCGTGAGGTCGAGCGCCTGGTTTCTGGCGCGTTGGTTTCGGACGGTGCGGGGGTAAAACTGTTGCGCGTGCTGACCCCGGACCTGCAGCGCCGGCTCGACCCCTTCCTGATGCTCGATGAGTTCCGCTCCGACAATCCCAGCGACTATCTCGCCGGTTTCCCCGATCATCCCCATCGAGGCTTCGAGACGGTTACCTACATGCTTGCGGGGCGCATGCGGCATCGGGACAATGCCGGCCATGAAGGCTTGCTGACCGCTGGCGGCGTGCAATGGATGACGGCGGGTCGGGGCATCGTCCATTCCGAGCTTCCCGAACAGGAGCAAGGCCTGATGCACGGTTTCCAGCTCTGGGTGAATCTGCCGGCGCGCGCGAAGATGACCGAGCCCGGCTACCGGGATATTCCGGCCGAAGAAATCCCGTACACCGCCACGGCCGAAGGCGTGACGATCCGGGTCATCGCCGGATCGGTAGCCGGCATCGACGGCGCGGTCAGGCGCGAAGAGACCGAACCGCTCTATCTCGACGTCGGGTTGCCGGCCGAAAGCGCTTACGAGGCGCCGATTCCCGCCGTGCACAACGCCTTTCTCTACGTCTACGAAGGGGAAGTCAAAGTCGGTGCGCGCGGCGAGCCGGTGCGCGCCCGCCAACTCGCGGTCCTGAACAATCGCGCGGACGCCGACGGCGTGCGGCTGACGACTTCGGGCGGGGCGAGGCTGCTGCTGATCGCGGGCCGTCCCCTCAACGAGCCGATCGTCCAGTGGGGGCCGTTCGTGATGAACACGCGCGAGGAGGTCGAGCAGGCTGTGCGCGATTTTCGCTCGGGCAGCTTTTAGAAGCTGTTTTCAACCCAAATTGTCCATTAGCCGGTGGCGAGCCCTGGAATCACGGGCGGAGCGGCGGCGTGGGCCCAAAGCCCTGAGAACCAGGCGCGTTTGCGGCGGGGGACCGAGAGCAGCAGGCGCTGTTGCTTCGCATCCGGAT
>NZ_DASPLO010000132.1:0-6436 GCF_035627495.1 Methylocaldum sp. | reverse complement strand
GGCACTGGCGAAAACTCAATGGCATTCCCCGCTTGGCTCAGGTTATCGAGGGAGTCGTGTTCAAGGACGGAGTTCGGGAAGACGCCGAGAAAATCGCCGCCTGAGTCCGCCCCGTACACAAAATTTGACCATTACTCGCGTTTGTACCTAAGAAGCCTCTGATTTATTCCAAGATGCTGTGATTCTTGTCATCCTAAAACACTACTCATTGTGTGTTTTTGAGATTAAATCAGAGTTTCCCTAACGGCATCCTACGGGATATCGTAGGTCTTTAGAAAGACTGGTTTCTTAGAGACTTGAACAGTACGACTTCAGTCATTATAATTCCCGCTTCTTTGGGCCGTTAGCTCAGTCGGTAGAGCATTGCACTTTTAATGCAGTGGTCGTGAGTTCGAGTCTCACACGGCCCACCAGAAAAATCAAAGCCTTACGGGTTAGTTCCGGTAAGGCTTTTTTATTGTCTGTGTAATTTTGGTGTGATCGGGTCAAGATTTTTCGATTACCCAAAGTTTAGTTCGTTCCAAATTAGGTTGATCGGGTAGTCGGTATCGGTTTCGGAGTTTATCCAATGCGGTACGGACGTGATCCCCGTTCGCATGGCTGTAGCGAGCGGCCATTTACAAAGTTTCGTGTCCACTAATCCGTTGTACGGCTGGAAGATCTACTCCGGCTTGTCGACGACGAACCGGCCGGAGAGGGGAATGGCTTTAAAGTGCTGGTCATAGGTAGCTCACCTCATCGAGGTAGCGCTGGGTCAGCTTGACCATATTGATCAGTCGGCGCTTCCCGATGACGATGCTGTCGACCGGACACCGTTCCACCCAGTCATCCATCATACCGGGCGAGAGCCCCAACGAGTTCCCCGAACTTTTCCCAGTGCATCACCTGCACATGCGGGAGCAATAGCACCTGACGGATGGCCTGTTCGTCCATAATGTCCGCTTAATAGGGCTAGTGCCAAGGTTCCTGTCATAAGCGGCAATATGGCATTTTGCTAATATTCATCTATGTTTTTCGAGTAACGCGGCACTCGGAAACATCGATGAAGCGGAACTGGACTGACGAGGAATTGGCCGAACATTGGCTGCTCAGCGACGACGAGATCCATTATCTCGACCACCGCACCCCCGCCGGCAAGCTCGGATTCGCGGCAACCTTCAAATTCCTCCTCCTGCAGGGTCGCTTCCCCGATGGGCCGGCTGACTTTCCCGATTCTGTCATCGCGTTTCTCGCCGACCAGCTACAACTGCCTCCAGAGACCTTCACCGACTACGACTGGATCGGCCGGACCGCGCGCTTGCATCGCACCGAGATCCGGGCTATCACCGGGTTTCGCACCTTTGCCGACTCCGACGAAACCGCGCTGCGCGCCTGGCTTGACCGGGAAGTTTTGCCCGCCGAGAGCGATTTCCCGCATCTGTTGTCATCGGCGCTCCAGTGGCTCCGCGATCAGCGCATTGAGCCGGTTTCGTCGGGCCGTTTGGAACGTCTACTGCGCTCCGCTGCACGTCAGTACGAAGATCGACTTCTTCAAGCCGTCACGGACACCTTGACCATCCGCACCCGGGAAGCCATCGATCAACTGCTCGATCCCCAAGGACTCCTGGTCGAAAAAGGACCGACGCCAACCCGTCTATCGTTGATGAACCTCAAAGCCGATCCGGGGCGCATCGGGCTGAACAGCGTCTTCAATGAAACGGCAAAGCTGTCGTGCATCGACGCGCTCGGCATTCCCGAGAATCTTCCGCGCAGCGTCCATGCCAAACGGCTGATCACATACCGGCAACGGGTCGCCAGCGAGGAAGCCAACCAACTGGCCCGCCGCGAGCCGGTCACGCGTTATGCCCTGACCGCCCTTTTTTGCCTGCAACGCCGGCGCGAAATCGTCGACGGGCTGGTCGAGCTGTTCAACCAGATCGTCCATCGCATCGCCGCGCGCTCCGAGCGCAAAGTCGTCGCCGAGTGGCTGGACGACGTGCGCCACGTGCGCGGCAAGACCGGCCTCTTGTTCAAGATCGCCGACGCGGCGGTCAACCATCCGGAAGGCGCCGTGAAGGACGTGGTGTTTCCCGTGGTCAGCGAAGAGATCCTGCGCGACCTGGTGAAGGAATTCCGTGCGTCGGGGCCCGCCTTCCAACAGAAGGTCCACAAGGTATTGCGTGCCTCTTACGGCAATCATTATCGGCGCATGGTGCCGCAACTGCTCGACGTCCTGGCGTTCCGTTCGAACAATGCCGCGCACCAGCCCGTGCTCCAGGCGCTTGCGGTCATCCAGCGGCATCGGGACAGCAAGAAGCAGTATTTCGCGGTGAAGGATGTCCCCACCACCGGCATCATCAAGACCAAATGGTGGGATCTGATCGTCGAGGAGGACGGCCAAGGTCATTCGCGCATCAACCGCATCAACTACGAAATCTGCGTCCTGCAAGCGTTGCGCGACGGCTTGCGCTGCAAGGAAATCTGGGTGGTCGGCGCCGATCGTTACCGCAATCCGGACGACGATTTGCCCGTCGACTTCACCGCGCGGCGGGAGCATTACTACAGCACGCTCGGTTGGCCGACCGACCCGGATACCTTCATCGCGACGCTCAAGCAGGAAATGGAACGGCAACTGAAAGCGCTGAACGCCGGGATGCCTGGCAGTCCCAAGGTGCGCATCGGCAAGAAGGGAAAGCACCGTATCACGGTCACGCCGCTGGAGGAACAGCCTGAGCCGGCCAATCTGGCCCGGCTCAAGGCCGAAATTGCGCGCCTCTGGCCCATGACCAGCCTCTTGGACGTGCTCAAGGAAACCGATCTGCGCATCGGACTGACCGATCTGTTCCAGACTACGGCCTCGCGCGAAATCCTCGACCGCCACCTGATTCAGCGCCGCCTGCTGTTGTGCCTGTTCGGCATGGGCGCCAACACCGGCTTGAAGCGCGTCAGCCTGACCGAGACCGAAACCAGCTATAAGGAGTTGCTCTACACGCGGCGCCGGTTCATCCAGAAAGCGGCGCTGCGCAATGCGATCGCCAAGGTGGTGAACGCCATCTTCGCCACGCGCTTGCCGCAGATCTGGGGCGAAGGCACGACCGCCTGCGCGTCGGACTCCAAGAAGTTCGGCGCCTGGGACCAAAACCTCATGACCGAATGGCACATCCGCTATGGCGGCCGTGGGGTCATGATCTACTGGCATGTGGAGAAAGAGTCCGTCTGCATCTACTCCCAAGCTCAAGCGCTGCTCGTCCTCCGAAGTGGCGGCCATGATCGAAGGCGTGCTCCGGCACTGCACAGAGATGGAAGTCGAACGCCAATACGTCGACAGCCATGGCCAGAGCGAGGTCGCATTCGCCTTCAGCCATTTGTTGGGCTTCGATCTGCTGCCACGCCTGAAAGCGCTGCCCAGCCAAAAGCTCTATCTGCCCGAGGCCAGCCTGCGCGACAGCCTGCCGCACCTGGAGCCCATTCTGTCCAAACCCATCCGTTGGGAGCTGATCCGGTAGCAGTATGATGAAATGATCAAGTTCACGATCGCGCTGCGCGAAGGCACGGCGGACCCGGAATCGATCCTGCGCCGCTTCACTAAGTCCAACGTGACGCATCCCACCTAGCAGGCGCTCTCGGAACTGGGCCGCGCCGTCAAGACCTGCTTCCTCTGCCGCTATCTCGCATCGGAAGCGCTGCGCAGGGAAATCCAAGAAGGCCTCAACGTGGTCGAGAACTGGAACAGTGCCAACGGCTTTATCTTTTACGGCAAGGGCGGCGAGGTGGCGACCAACCGCCTGGAGGACCAGGAACTGTCGGTGCTCTCATTGCACCTCCTGCAGATCTGCCTGGTGTACATCAATACGCTCATGATCCAGCAGGTCCTCGCCGCGCCCGGATGGTTGCAGCGGATGGCGCAGGAGGATTTCCGCGGACTGACGCCGCTGTTCTATGCCCACATCAATCCCTACGGCATCTTCGAACTCGATATGGAAAAACGATTGCCGCTAGCGGCATAAAAGTCTGCAACTCTTTACAAAAGGTGTATTTTGTTTAGAGTCAACGCTTAGGCGTTTCACCCAATCAACGGGTTACGACCGTTCGGCGCCGCGTTTTATCCAGCGAAAGGTAAAGAGTGACTGACGATGCCTGTTTGGGAAGCCGTCGATCTGCATGAGAAGTCCAAGAACTTCCTGACCGAGGCCGAGGTCGAGCGATTTCTCCAGGCCGCCAAGTCCGGTCGCCACGGCGTCCGGGATCATGTGATGATGCTGTTGATGTATCGGCACGGTCTCCGGGAGACGGAACTGTGCCGGCTGACCGTCGCCGCAGTGGATCTGGAGACCGCGTGGATCTGGATCGACCGCTTGAAGGGCAGCCTTTCGACGCATCATCCGCTCGCGGGTGACGAGTTGCGGGCGGTTCGGCGCTACCTGCGGATGCGCGAGTCCCGGCTGCCCTGGTTATTCGTCACCGAGCGCGATGGGCCGTTCACCCGCCAGGGCATCTATTACCTGGTCCGCTGCATCGGCGCGCGCACCGATCTGGGCAAGGTCCATCCCCACATGCTCCGGCATGCCTGTGGATACGCTCTGGCGAACCAGGGGCATGATCTGCGCACCATCCTGGATTATCTGGGCCACCGGGGTCCCAAGCATACCGCCGTCTACACCCGAACGGCGGCCAAGCGGTTCGAAAATTTATGGCGCTGAGATCCCGGAAAGCCGTGCCCGAATAGGTGGAATACCGGAACTCAGGACGTGTCTCCCTGACCGCGATGCATCGGGAACACCTTTGAAAACAGTCCAAACCTTCGCGTGGACGCCCGCGCAAACCCGCCTGCTCGAAGCCCAGGACTTCGAACGTCGGGCGCCGGGAACCATCCTGCAGGATTTCGAGGCCCTGTTGAGCCTGATCGGCGATGAAGGCCTGCCCGTCACCCCCGCGCATCTGCTGGCGATGAACTGCCTGGAGACGATCAACCGGGCGCTCACGCAGCCGCTGGAACTGCGTCTGAAACGCGCGATGCAGAAATCCTATCCGCACATCAACGGTCTTTATCTGCTGCTGCGCGCCACGGGCATCGGCCGGATCGATACGCAATCCAAAAAACCGCGCCTCAAGCTCGACCCGCCCGTCTTGGACTCCTGGCGCTCCCTCAACGGCGCCGAACGCTATTTCGCGCTGCTGAAGGCCTGGTGGGGACGTGCTCGCGAGGAAATCATCGGCGAACGTGAATTCGGGGGCGGAGAAATTCTCCTGAAAACCTTGGATTTTATCGAGCAGTTCCCGAACACCGGCATCCTGGCGGTGGAAACGCCGCAAGACGCGGAAATGCTCCGGTATTACCCCGGCCTCCACAACCTGGCGTTGCTGGAACTCTTCGGCTTGCTCGAAATCCGGGCCCAACCGCCCGCCGAGGGGCAAGGGTGGCGGCCCGCATGGATGCGACTGACCGATTGGGGCAAAGTCTTGTTGGGTGGCTATGCGGACTTCATCCAACGATCACTAGCGCCCGCGGCCGGATCGGCCCTGCCGACGCTCGGCTTCGCGACGCTATTCGAACCTTGGGACGGCTTCGAGCAATGGAGCCGATTCGTTCGCCCCCATATCCAAGGGTGGCAAAAGGATTTGGACATTCCTGCGCCGCTTTTTCAACCCGGTCCGCATGTGTTCAAGGTTGCGCTGGGCGCGGAGTGCTGGCGGCGCATTGCCATCCGGGGCGATTCGATTCTGGCGGAACTTGCGGCGACGATTCTCGATGCCTTCCACTTCGATCACGATCACCTGTACTGCTTCAGCTACAAGGACCGTTTCGGTCGCACGATCGAAATCGATCATCCTTATGTAGCCGGTGATTCCGACCATCCACTCGCGGATGAGGTTAAAGTCGGCGACGTTCCCCTATCCGAGGGGATGCGCATCGGTTTCCTGTACGACTTTGGTGACCAGTGGGAGTTCGAGATCGAAACCGAGCGCGTGAACGCGGGACCCGCGATCAAGAAACCACGGGTGATAGAGAAGTACGGGAAGGCCCCGAAGCAGTATGGGTGGTAGAAGTCATATCGACAGGCTCTTCACCTTTCCGTGCTTGGGCGGGGCCTTTAAGCCAAATTGCCATTTTGGACAGCAACCTTGGCACTAGGCCTAATAAGAAAGATTCGAGAGGCGGAAGGTCTCGGCCGGGCCGAGTTCGCCAAAATACGGGGATTCCAAAAGATTCTCTTATTCGAATCGAAACGAAAGGAAACGAGCCGAAATCCGGTGTTCTGCTCGCTATTTGTGCGAAATTCGAGAAGTACGCTCTGTGGCTTACGACAGATAAAGTCGGAGTTATGCTCGAAAGTTGTGGATGAGGGGCTGAGGTAGGCGGCGTATTCTGGATGGTCTTCGAGGTCATCCATTCCTGTTGAGAGGAGCGAATACGCCATGAGTGAAGATAAGGTCATTCGGTTGAAGAGTCCAGGGA
>NZ_DASPLO010000131.1:0-10603 GCF_035627495.1 Methylocaldum sp. | reverse complement strand
GTTCAGTGTCTGGGCTGGCGTGAGAAGGGAGGTGGAGGGCTTGATCTACGCGACAAGGTTGATCCTTAAGGGTGCACACAAGCTTCCTCCGCCTCAGGTGATGGGAGCTAACCATCACGGAAAACAAGATACAAGGGCGCATTAGCTTTAGAGTCATGCGCCGCATGGAAAACCCATCCGGCGATACGCTTTGCTATTCGGCCCTACGCAAACCATTATTTCCTAGCCTTGCAAGTGCTTCAGCACCTCATCCAGCATCTTCTTGGCATCTCCGAACAGCATCCGGTTGTTCTCCTTGTAGAACAGCGGGTTGTCGACGCCCGCATAACCCGACGCCATCGAGCGCTTCATGACGATGGAGGTTTTCGCCTTCCAGACTTCCAAGACCGGCATGCCGGCGATGGGGCTGTTGGGATCTTCCTGCGCTCCCGGGTTCACGATGTCGTTGGCGCCGATGACCATGGCGACGTCGGTTTCCGGGAAGTTCTCGTTGATTTCGTCCATTTCCATCACGATGTCGTAGGGCACTCGGGCTTCGGCCAGGAGCACGTTCATATGGCCCGGCATGCGGCCCGCCACCGGATGGATGGCGAAACGCACGTTGACGTTCTTTTCACGCAGGAGCTTGGTGATTTCGAACACCGTGTGCTGGGCTTGAGCCACCGCCATGCCGTAGCCCGGCACGATGATCACGTTGCTGGCGTTGCGCAAAAGTTCCGCCGTCTCTTCCGAGCTGATGGGCTGAACTTCTCCGACCGGCCCCTCGCCAGCGGCCGGCGCCACACCCGTGCCGGTCCCGAAGCCGCCGGCGATGACCGAGAGAAAATGGCGGTTCATGGCACGGCACATGATGTAGGACAGAATTGCGCCGGAAGAGCCCACCAGGGCGCCGGTCACAATCAGGAGGTCGTTGGACAGCATGAAGCCGGTGGCCGAAGCCGCCCACCCCGAGTAGCTGTTGAGCATGGAAACCACCACCGGCATGTCGGCGCCGCCGATGGCCATGACCATGTGCACGCCAAAAGCGAGCGCGACGGCGGTCATGAGGATCAAGGGCAGCATGCCGCCGCCAATGGATTCGGTACTCAGGAACCACTTGCCTAAGGCTATGGCGATGATCAGTAGCCCCAGGTTTAGCCAGTGCCGGGCCGGCAGCAGGAGCGGCTTGCCGTTAATCTTGCCGCTCAGCTTGCCGAACGCGATCACCGAGCCCGAGAAGGTTACGGCGCCGATCAGAATGCCGAGATAGATTTCGACTTCGTGGATGGTCTTCTCGACCCCGGTGAGGGCCGCGGTCGGATCGATGAAGTTGGCATAGCCCACCAGCACCGCGGCTAGACCCACCAGGCTGTGCATCAGAGCCACGAGTTCCGGCATTTCGGTCATCTTGACCTTGATCGCTGCATAGACGCCCACGCTGCCGCCTACAGCCATGGCGACGATGATCGGCACGTAGCTGGTCACCTTCGGCCCGAGCAGTGTCGCCAGGATGGCGATCGACATGCCGAGGATGCCGTAGAAATTGCCGCGTCGGGCGGTTTCAGGGGTGGAGAGCCCCCCAAGGCTCAGGATGAAGAGTATCGTCGAGCCGATATAGGAAACGGTAACTAATCCTTCTGACATTGTTATTTTCTCCGCTTATTTTCTGAACATGCGCAGCATGCGCTGGGTAACCCAGAAACCACCGGCCATGTTGACCGAGGTCAGCACGATGGCCAAGCCCGCCAGGATGGTGATCAAGACACCGGGCGAGGAGATCTGGATCAAAGCGCCGATGGCGATGATGCTGGAAATGGCGTTGGTGACACTCATTAGCGGAGTATGCAGGGCCGCGGTGACATTCCAGATCACCATATAGCCCACGAAGCAGGCCAGCACGAACACGGTAAAGTGCGACATGAACGCCGCCGGAGCCACGGCACCGAGGCCGTAGAACAGGAGACCCACCACACCTAGCATGATGCCCGTCTGCGCCCAGGCGGGAAGTAAGGCTTTCTTTTCCGCCTTCTTGATCTCTACCGGTGGCGCGGGGGTGGCGCCCGCCGGAGCCGCGGAGATTTTCGGCGGTGGCGGCGGCCAGGTGATATTGCCCTCTTTGATCACCGTGGTTCCGCGAATGACCTCGTCCTCCATGTTGACGTCGATCACGCCGTCCTTGGCCGGAGTGAGTTCTTCGAGCAACCGCAGCAGGTTGGTGGCGTAGAGAGTGCTGGATTGGCGGGAGAGCCGGCTGGGGAGATCGGTGTAGCCGATGATGGTTACCCCGTGGCGAACGACGACTTCGCCGGAAACCGTCAGTTCGCAGTTGCCGCCCTGCTCGGCCGCGAGGTCCACGATGACGCTGCCGGGCTTCATGGATTCCACCATGCCGGCGGTGATCAGCTTGGGCGCGGGCTTGCCGGGAATCAGCGCGGTGGTGATGACGATGTCCACCTCCATGCACTGGCGGGCGGTCATTTCCTTCTGGGCCTTTTGATAGCCCTCGCTCATGACCTTGGCGTAACCGCCGACGCCGGTGCCCTCTTCCTGGTAATTGACCTCCACGAACTCCGCGCCCATGGATTTGACCTGATCCTTGACCTCGGGACGGGTGTCGGTGGCCCGGACGATGGCGCCGAGACCGTTCGCCGTGCCGAGGGCGGCCAATCCGGCCACGCCGCAGCCGATGACGAAGACTTTCGCCGGCGGCACCTTGCCCGCGGCCGTCACCTGCCCCGTGAAGAACCGGCCGAAATGTTGGGCCGCTTCGATCACCGCACGGTAGCCGGCGATGTTGGCCATGGAGCTCAAGGCGTCCAGCTTTTGCGCGCGAGAAATGCGAGGCACGCTGTCCATGGCCAGGACGGTGGATTTCTTGGCCGCCAGCCGCTCCATAAGCTCCGAATTTTGAGCCGGCCAGATGAAGCTGATGAGATTGCCGCCTTCGCGCAAGTACTCGACTTCGTCGACGGCCAGTTCCGGATGGACTTGGGGACCCCTGACTTTGAGCACGATATCCGAATCAGCCCACAGGGATTTGGCGTCTTCGGCGATTTCACAGCCGACTTCACGATAGGTGTCGTCGGAAAAATTGGCGCTTTCGCCGGCTCCGGTTTCCACTGTCACCGAGAAACCCAGCTTGATGAGTTTTTCGGCCACCTCCGGCACGGTTGCAACACGCTTTTCTCCTGCGTGTATTTCTTTGGGAACCCCAATTCGCATAAAAATACTCCTCCTCACGTTTTCGGCCGCAAAAACGGCGTTGTTTTTGTTTAGAAGCTGTATTCAAACGTCACGAGCGATGTCAGGACAAGGCGCGAAAGGGCGAAAAACCGGAGTGTACAGAGGAGTACATGAGGATTTTGAGCCCTTGAGCAACGCCGGCATGGCGGCGCGCAGTAGTCTGAAGACAGCTTCTTAGAGAGGGCGAAAACAGGGCGCCAAAAGTCCCATTCCTTACAGGACGGAAATAACTAACTCGCGTGCAACGATGAGAAACTCACAATCTCTATTCCGATAATTGACAAAACTTTCTGGCCCGGCGTAACGACCCCCGCATCTTCTTAAAGTAATTGCCGGGAGAGGTCAACTTTTTTCAGCCCTGACAGCCTGATCCAGATTTGGTTGGAAACAGCTTTCCAGGCAAGCGATTCATTATGAAATTAACGCTTACGCCTACCTGTTCACTAGGATTCAAGCACCGGCGGACCTGTTCGGATCGCGGCTCTTTCCAATGCGATCAGGACGACGACTGGTGCTCTGTGTTACCGTTACTGGGTTGCGCCGGGTTTCGCGGTGCGCGGCACCTGAAGATGTGTAAGGTGGCTCGTATATTGCTTTTCGAAAAAAATTTTGTATCTTACGCGCGCTATGACTCAACTAATCCAAGTCGAACAACTTTATCGCTATTACGGCGATCACTGCGCCGTCAACAACGTTACTTTTGCCCTGGAAAAGGGTGAAATCCTGGGATTTCTCGGCCCCAACGGCGCCGGCAAGTCGTCCACCATGCAGATGATCTGCGGCAATCTCGCGCCGACCTCGGGACAGATCCGCATCAACGGGATCGACATACTCGACAACCCCAAGGAGGCTAAACGGGAGCTGGGTTATCTACCCGAGATACCGCCGGTTTATCGGGAGCTGACCGTCGACGAATACCTCGCCTACTGTGGGAAGCTGCATCAGATTCCCCGCGAAAAACTCCAAACCGCAGTCGATAACGCCAAGGAGCGTTGCGGTCTGGTTGACGTGAGCGAGCGGCTGATCGGGAATCTTTCGAAGGGATATCAGCAACGGGTCGGTATCGCCCAGGCCATCCTGCACACTCCGTCGGTCATCATCCTGGACGAACCGACCGTGGGACTGGACCCCATCCAGATCCGGGAAATCCGCGAGCTGATCCGTGAGCTCGGCAAGGAGCACGGCATCATTCTCTCGACGCACATCCTCCCCGAGGTCCAGGAATCCTGCACCCGCGTGCAAATCATCCACAAGGGCAAGCTGGTGCTCCACGATAGCATCGAAGGACTGGAACAGCAGATGCGTGCCTCCAGCGTGGTGCTGGAGACCCGCCAGGCGGCGGATCTCATGAGGCTCTACGCTATCGACGGTGTTCAAAAGATCGACGATCTCGGCGAACGGCGTTATCGGTTATTCCACGACAAGGACAAGAACCCGGCCGAACGGATTTCCGAAACAGCGGTATCGCAGGGTTGGGGGCTTCTCGAACTCACCCCCGAACGGCGCACCATGGAAGAAATCTTCATCGACATCACCCAACACACTCCCGTTATGGAGGAGCAAGCCGCATGATGGCCTTCGTCATCGCGGGGCGAGAGCTCCGCACGCTGTTTCTTTCGCCCTTGGCCTGGTCGATTCTGGGCGTTATCCAGATCATTCTGGGCTATATGTTTCTCGCGCAGCTCGACTATTACGTGATGCTGCAAGCCCGTATCGCCGGCATGGAGGATGCGCCCGGGGTTACCGACCTCGTCGCCGTCCCGCTGTTCGGCAACGCCGGCGTGATTCTCCTCCTCGTGACGCCGCTCTTAACGATGCGGCTGATCAGCGAGGAACGCCGCAACCGTACGCTGAGCCTGCTGTTCACGGCTCCGGTATCGATGACCGAGATCATTCTCGGGAAATATCTCGGCGTGTTCGGGTTTCTGCTCATCATGGTCGCGATGATCGTCCTGATGCCGCTGTCGCTGTTGGCGGGCGGCGGGCTGGATTTCGGCAAGCTGGCGGCATGCGTTGTCGCTCTCGTGATGCTGCTGGCCGGGTTCGCCGCGGTGGGGCTGTATATCTCGGCGCTGGCCAGTCAGCCCACAGTCGCGGCCGTCAGCACCTTCGGGGCATTGCTGCTGCTGTGGATCATCGACTGGACCGGCAACTCCGCGGGCGAAGCGGGCGGCGTGCTTGAATACCTGTCGCTCCTGCGCCATTACGAGAGCTTGCTGAAAGGTCTGGTGTCGACGACCGACCTGGTTTATTTCCTGCTCTTTACGCTCACGTTTCTTGTTCTGAGCGTTCATCGTCTGGATAACGACCGCCTGCAAAAATGAAGATCAACCGCAAGACGCATCTCGAACTACGCCTGCAAAACCTTCTCTTTACCCTGCTGTTCCTCGCCGTCGTCGGTCTCGTGGCCTGGCTGAGCACGCGGTACACGACACAATTCGATTGGACCGCGGGAGGGCGCCACACGCTTTCCGAGGCGAGCCGCAAGGTGTTGGACCTCATGGACGGCCCGGTGACGGTTACGGCGTATGCGCGTGAAAACGCCCAGCTGCGCAATCAAATACGCGACCAGATCGGGCGTTACAGCCGCCATAAGAAGGACCTGACGCTCAATTTCATCAATCCCGATACGCAGCCCGACAAAATCCGGGAAATGGGGATCACCATGGACGGCGAGATGATGGTGGACTACCAAGGCCGCACCGAAAAAGTCCAAAATGCCGAAGAAAATACTCTGACCAACGCCTTGCAGCGTTTGGCCGTAGCCGAGGAACGGCATGTCGTCTTTCTCGAAGGCCATGGG
Source organism: Methylocaldum sp. (assembly GCF_035627495.1). Taxonomy (GTDB): domain Bacteria; phylum Pseudomonadota; class Gammaproteobacteria; order Methylococcales; family Methylococcaceae; genus Methylocaldum. Next base: position 4,578 of record NZ_DASPLO010000131.1, on the reverse strand, counting down.
GAACGTTCGCCCCAAGGTCAGGCCAACCACGACCTGGGACAGTTCGGCGACGAGTTGGAGCGTAAGGGCGTCAGCGTGTCGATGGTCAATCTGGCGGTAACGCCGGATATACCGGACAACACCAATGTGTTGGTATTGGCGGGACCGCGCGCCAATTTTCTTCCCGGCGAAATCACGCTTATCCAAAACTACGTGAACAAGGGCGGAAACCTGTTGTGGCTGGGTGATCCCGGCGAACTGCACGGGCTGGCCCCCTTGGCGCAGCAACTTGGAATCAAGTTCCTGCCAGGTACCGTGGTGGATGCGTCCACCCAGCTTTTCGGTATCGACGATCCCACGTTCGCCCTGGTCGCGGAATATCCGCCGCATCCGATCACCTCCAATTTCCAGACGATGACCTTGTTCCCGGCGACGGCGGCGCTGGACAAGGAAGCCGAGGGGAGTTTCGAACGGGAACCCCTGCTGAGCACTCTGGCCCGCTCCTGGACCGAGAACGAAGCGATCGAAGGCAAAATCCGATTCGATGCGGACAAAGGCGAGCGCCAAGGCCCGCTCCAAATCGGTTACACGCTGACACGCCAAGTCAAGCCGGCGGCGGATAAACCGGCAGCGCGGGAAAGCAAGTCCGAAACGAACCCGAACGGCCAATCAAAAACCGAACGAGCGATGAAATCCGACGTCGAACAGAAAGCCGAGCCGGCCAAGGACGCGGACAAGAAGTCTTCCGAACAGCGTGTTGTCGTCATCGGCGACGGCGATTTCCTGTCCAATGCCTTTCTCGGCAACGGGGGCAATCTGGAGCTCGGACTCAACATTATCCATTGGCTGAGCCAAAACGAGGCTTTCATCAATATTCCGGCCAAAACGTCCCCGGACCGCAAGCTCGAGCTGTCGCCCGTCGCTTCCGGCGCGATCGCCATCGGATTTTTGATTGCCCTGCCCGTTGGACTGATCGGCACGGGTGCTGCCATCTGGTTTAAACGCCGGAGACGCTGATGAAATCGAAATTGATCCTGAACATAGTGCTTTTGATAGTCATAGCTGCCCTTGCCGCTGTCGCATTTTTCGAGCCCGGCAAGAAAAAACCCGAGACAACGCCTCTGGCATCCGTCGATGAAAATGCGCTTACCGCGATCACCTTGCAAAACAAGGACACCATCACGTTCGAGAAACAAAACGGCCATTGGCGCTTGACCGCGCCGTTCAGCGCTCCGGCCAACGACATTCGGGTCCGGCAGTTGATCGACATCACCAAGGCCAACAGCGAGGCGCAGTATCCGGTAAAACCCGAGGATCTTGCCAAGTTCGAGCTCGACAAGCCGAAGGCTACGTTGATTTTAGATACCACGGCGATGAGTTTCGGCGGTTCCGATCCCATCAACATGCGACGTTACGTGCAGATCGGAGATACCTTGCACCTCGTCAGCGACGATTTCTCCCACCATCTCACCGCGTCGGCTACCGATTACGTGGATAAGAAGCTCTTGCCCGAGGACGCAAAAATCAAAGAAATTTTTCTGCCCGGTCTGAAGGCCACATTGGGTCAGGATGGCAAATGGACGCTGGAGCCGCCGGCCGAACCCAATCAAAGCATTTCGGACCTCCTCAATGCCTGGAATACGGCGCGGGCTATCGACGTAAAGCGGGTCGAGCAACCCGCTCAAGGCGATGTGATTAGAATCACGCTTGCCGAAGGCAGCCCGGTTGAGTTCGTCATCGTGCAGCGGGAACCGGATCTTCTGCTTATCCGGCCGGACTTGAGCCTTCAGTACGAAGTAACCGGGAATTCCGCAAAACAGCTGCTCAGTCTGCAAAAGCCGGAACTCAAGCCCGAGGAACCCGAACCACCGCAAGCCGATGACGACGATACGGACGCAGAGTCGCCGTCGGACGTCGAAGAACCGGGTGTCGAAGAACCTGTAGCACCGGAAGAGCCGGAAGAACCGGAACAAACAGGTGACGAGGCGGCCGACTAATGCCTTCTTACACGCGACGGTAACCGGTAACAATCGATGCCCGAACTGCCGGAGGTCGAAACCACACGGCGCGGCATTCTGCCTCATCTTCTCGGGCAAACGGTCCAGGCGATGATTGTCCGCCAGCCCCGGTTGCGCTGGCCGATCCCGGCCGATCTGCCCGGGAAACTCGATCGCCAAACCATCCGTTCGGTCGAGCGTCGGGGTAAATACATCCTGATCGGTGCAACTCGCGGAACTCTGATCGTCCATTTGGGCATGTCCGGAAGCCTCCGCATTCTCGACCCGAAAAGCCCGCCCAGAAAGCACGACCATCTCGACCTCGTCCTGGTCAACGGAACCTGCCTCCGCTTCCACGATCCGCGCCGTTTCGGCTGCGTCATCTGGACGGAAGACGATCCATTACTCCATCCGCTCTTGGCCGAACTCGGACCGGAGCCCTTGAGCGCGCACTTTGATGCGCCCTATCTTCATGGCAAGGCCAAAGGCCGAAGCATGGCGGTCAAAGCCTTCCTCATGGACAGCCGCATCGTAGTGGGCGTCGGTAATATCTATGCCAACGAAGCCTTGTTCCGAGCCGGCATCGATCCGCGCCGGAGAGCCGGCCGCATAGCCCTCCTCCGCTACGAAAAACTGGTGGTGTCGGTACACTCCGTGCTTTTCGAAGCCATTGAGCAAGGCGGGACAACGCTCCGCGATTTCGTCAACGAAAACGGAAGTCCGGGGTATTTTCAGCAAACTCTTCAAGTTTACGGCCGGACCGGCGTTCCATGCCGCCAATGCGGCGAGCTCGTCCGAACGCAACGGCTCGGGCAACGCTCAACTTATTGGTGTCCGAAGTGTCAACATTGAAGTGCGGTTTTGCGATATGAGTTGAAAACCATGCGTTAATCCTTCCGGGTGTGGGAGGATCGCGTAGCGTATACGATTGCCGATATCTTTCAAATGGAAAGGAGGCAGCCCATGCAAATCGGGATGATCGGACTGGGACGAATGGGCGCCAATATGGTTCGCCGGCTGAAGCAAGGAGGCCATTCCTGCGTGGTTTGGGACAACTCGCGGAGCCCCGTGGAAATGTTGGCCGCCGAGGGTGCCATCGCCGCTGAAAGCCTGCGGGATCTGGCGGACAAACTATCCGAACCGCGCGTCGTGTGGTTCATGATTCCGGCGGGCTTCGTAGACGAGCTCATTGACAAACTTTCTCCCTTTCTCCAACGCGGAGACATCCTCGTCGACGGTGGCAATTCTTATTACCGCGACAGCATGAATCGAGCGCGGCGGTTGAAAGAACGTGGCATCGGTTTTTTAGATGTGGGTGTCAGCGGCGGCGTATGGGGCCTAGAGCGGGGTTACTGCCTGATGGTCGGAGGCGACAAGGAACCCGTTCGAAAGCTGGACCCCATTTTTCGGACTTTAGCACCGCCTCACGAATCGGCTCCGCGTACTCCACAACGGGAAAACACCGGAATGACCAGCGCTGAACAGGGATATTTGCATTGCGGTCCCAGCGGAGCCGGCCACTTCGTCAAAATGGTTCACAACGGCATCGAATACGGCCTCATGGCTGCTTATGCCGAAGGCTTCAACATCTTGAAAAACGCCGGCATCGGTCTTGAAAGCCAAGCCCACGATGCCGAAACCACGCCGTTGCGCGATCCCAAGTATTACCGCTTCGATTTCGACCTGCCCGAGATAGCCGAGTTGTGGCGAAGGGGTAGCGTGATTCGGTCCTGGATGCTCGATTTGGCCGCGTCGGCTTTGCTACTGTCGCCGGAGCTCGACAAGTTCTCCGGGCGTGTGTCCGATTCCGGCGAAGGGCGGTGGACGGCACTCGCCGCCATCGAGAAAGGTGTGCCCGCCCCCATGTTGAGCGCCGCGCTGTTTCAGCGGTTCGCTTCCCGCGGACACAGCGAGTTTGCCGACAAATTCCTGTCCGCCTTGCGCTGGCAATTCGGAGGACATGAGGAAAAATCGTGATAAGAACGGGGGTGCCACTTGGCCTATTAATAGTCCGAGTGACTTAGAGCGGTTTCTGATTTGGCGTAGCGCCCGCGATAGGGGGCGCTACGCGTCTTAGTCCCGTTAGAACGCCCCCGAGCATCACCGCTTGGGACCGGAATCGCCCATTGTGGCGCGGCAGGGCGAGGCGGATAAGACGCGTGTCCGGTGAACACGCGTCCCGCCGAGCGGGTTCGCCACGGACGGCGAACCCCGGCTTCTTGGCGATGCAGGATAGCATCGCCAAGAAGCCGCGCGGCGACCGAGGCACACGGAGGTGCCTTTGGTCGACCCCCGTCCCAAGCGGTGACGCGCAGGATCAGGGCGCTCTCCGGGTGGCCTTTCTTTTGGTTCCTTTTCTTTGGCCAAACAAAGGAACCCGCGTGCGGGGCGGCTCCCCGCTCCAAAAGAATCGCCGCGTTTAGCGGCACCTTTTCGTGAAAGCTCCTAGGTTCTGTTGACATTTCAACCCAAATTGTCCATTAGCCGGTGGCGAGCCCTGGAATCACGGGCGGAGCGGCGGCGTGGGCCCAAAGCCCTGAGAACCAGGCGCGTTTGCGGCGGGGGACCGAGAGCAGCAGGCGCTGTTGCTTCGCATCCGGAT
>NZ_DASPLO010000130.1:0-41974 GCF_035627495.1 Methylocaldum sp. | reverse complement strand
TCCTGGTCTGGGTCCGGCTCAAGTCCTTGGCGGCTCAAACCGGTCGAACGGTCTATCAACTCAAGCACGGCTTACTGGATGACTACCTTATTCGACAACTTAAAAATCCTTCGCTAGAAATGCGTCTTGCGTAAGTCCTGTTCCTATTAACACCTCCATGTTATAGTTTTTTCCCTACCGAATTACTCAGGCTTTTCTCGCGCCTAGCGCAGACGGATTTCTTCCATATATGTACCAGTACGACAACTACGATCAGACCTTGGTGAATGAGCGCGTCGCTCAATTTCGAGGTCAAACCGAACGGTTCCTGAAAGGAGAGCTCAGCGAAGATCAGTTCCGGCCTCTTCGCTTGATGAATGGCTTATATATCCAAAAACATGCGCCGATGTTGCGCATCGCTATTCCTTATGGACTGCTCTCCTCGCGCCAACTCCGCATGCTGGCCCACATTGCGCGAAAGTACGACAAAGGCTACGGCCATTTCACTACACGGCAGAACATTCAATTCAATTGGCCGAAGCTTGAGGATGTGCCGGATGTTCTGGGTGATCTCGCCACAGTCGAGATGCACGCCATTCAAACCAGCGGCAACTGCATCCGCAACGTCACCAGCGATCACCTGGCCGGAGTCAGCGACGACGAACTCGAGGATCCACGCCCTTATTGTGAAATTATTCGGCAGTGGTCCACTCTCCACCCGGAATTCAGCTTTCTGCCGCGCAAGTTCAAGATTGCCGTCAATGGCGCTCTTAAGGACCGGGCCGCAACTCAGGTGCACGACATCGGTTTGCAGCTCGTCAAAAGCGATCGAGGCGAAATTGGTTTCGAAGTACTGGTGGGCGGCGGCCTCGGACGGACACCGATCATAGGCGTGACGATCCGCCCGTTCCTTGAGGAAAAGCACCTGCTGTCTTATCTGGAGGCGATTCTCCGCGTTTATAACCGCTTCGGGCGTCGGGACAACAAGTTCAAGGCGCGAATTAAAATCCTGGTCAAGGAATTAGGAAAGGAGAAGTTCACGGAGATGGTCGAGGCCGAATGGGCCTCAATGAAGGACGATCTTCTTTTGGACGGTAACGAAATCGAGCGGGTCAAAGCATTCTTCCAGCCTCCATCCTACCAGATGCTGGCCGATGATCCCCTATTAGCGGAAAAGATGGCACAGGACAGCCAATTTGCCGCCTGGTTCCGTCATAACACCTTTGCCCACAAAGTGGCGGGCTATCGGGTTGTTTTCCTCTCTTTGAAAACGCCGGGAACACCACCGGGAGATCTCAGCGCGAGCCAAATGGATATGGTAGCCGATTTGGCCGACCGTTATGGTTTCGGCGAAATTCGCGTTACCCATACTCAGAACCTTGTTCTGGCTGATGTCAGGCAGGCCGATTTATACGAACTTTGGCAGAGCCTTAAGGCTCTGGAGCTGGCAACACCAAACATCGGTACAGCGACGGATGTCATCTGCTGCCCCGGCCTTGATTTCTGTTCGCTGGCGAACGCCACATCGATTCCCATTGCCAACGGCATTCAGCAGATCTTCGACAATTTGGACTATCTCTATGACTTGGGCGATATCCGGATCAATATCTCGGGCTGCATGAACGGCTGCGGACATCATACCGTCGGCCATATCGGAATTCTGGGCGTCGATAAAAAAGGGGAAGAGTGGTACCAAATCACTCTGGGCGGTTCATCCGCTAAAGACGCCTCGCTCGGCGAACGGCTGGGTCCCTCGATAGCCAAGGACCAAGTTTCCCACGCCGTGGAAGCAATTTTTCAAACCTACCGGGAGCTGCGACTGGAGGACGAGGCATTTCTCGAAACTGTTCGACGCATCGGTATGCAACCTTTCCAGGAGCGAGTTTATGGAGATAATTAAAGACGGCCGTATAGTCGCAAACGACTGGCGGCACCTGGCCGATGACGAAATATTGCCGGAACAGGCCGTAACAGTTTCGCTGTTACGTTGGAAGAGCGAGAAAGATCGCCTGCTCGCTTGCGGCGTCCCCATTGGGCTGCGTCTTAACAGCGATAACGGGCTTGAAGACATTGCAGATGACCTCAAACACTTCGCGGTAATCGTCTTGGAGTTTCGCCATTTCACCGACGGCCGAAGCTTCTCTCTGGCTCGGCTTTTGCGGGAACGGTACGGGTTTGACGGTGAGCTTCGAGCCCACGGAGACTTTATCAGGGATCAGATATTCTTTCTGGCTCGGGTAGGGGTAAACGCTTTCGAGCCAACCCATCCCGCGAACCTGCAAGAGATGCTGCCCGTACTACAGGAGTTCACGGTGAAATACCAAGCCGCCGTTGACGTAAAAGAACCACTTTATCGCCGCCGCAAATAACCGGCGCGTCTTTTGGGCAAACCAAAACCAAAGATTGCTTCAGCAAAGCCTCGCGCAACCGCCGGCTATTAAAAGAACGGCTCCCGACAACTTAAATCACCCCGGTAAAGCCGGGGATTTATCGGGTGAGCGCCTCAAAGTCACCCAAGATGGCTGGCTTAACTCCTAGTCTCTTCTGGCGCTAAAGCTCCAAAGCGCCTTTCACCCCACCTCTTCGGAATAAGCACCAAGCGGCTTTTTACCATTCCACTGGGTGTGCCCCATATTTTGGCGCGCTTTCCTGTAAATCTCTGATCTTGGCCGAACTGCGCGACTCATGATAGCCGTCGTATAAGTCAAACTTTAGAGGGTTCCCCGGCAAAGCCGGGGTCAACCTCACTGAACGACGCGAAAGCTCAACAGTTACGGACAATTGAGTTCTGCGACTCAGTTCTTTTTATTGCCATGCCTCATAATGTTGATGCCCTTTAAAAGATTAAGCGCCTCGTTCAACGGATAATCCTGCAAGGCCAAGGCCTCTTCGCTCTTATCCTCTCCCTTGATTTCATCTTTCTTGAGCGGTTTCTCGTTTCCATTGCCGAGATGATTAACCAAATCAGCTTCCTTAATTGGAGCAAACTCAGACTGAGCGGCCATCTCCAGCTTCACTTTTGAGATCGGCACGTCCGGAGCAATACCTTCCGCCTGTATGGAGCGTCCAGAGGGCGTGTAATACCGGGCCGTGGTCAGCTTAACTGCGCCGCCATTACTGGTGGGCAAGATCGTCTGCACCGAACCTTTACCGAAAGTCTTTTCGCCCATGATGATGGCGCGCTTATGGTCCTGCAAGGCACCGGCCACGATCTCCGAGGCCGAGGCGGAGCCGGAGTTTATCAGCACAACAATGGGAGCGCCGTTCAAAATATCGTTCGGCGTTGCGCTGAATCGCATCTTGGCGTCTTCGACACGGCCGTCGGTATAAACAATCAGCCCGTTTTCCAGGAAGGCATCGCTAACCGCTACTGCCGCGTTGAGAACTCCACCGGGATTATTGCGGAGATCCAACACCACGCCCTTCAAGTCACCGTTCTTTTTGAGCTCGCTGACGGCCTCGACGACATTGTCCCCGGTCTTTGACTGGAAGCTGGTAATGCGAAGATAGCCGTATCCTTCCTCAAGAAGCCGGCTCTTTACGCTTTTGACTTTAATAACATCGCGTACAATCTTGATCTTCAGCGGTTGTTCGACACCCTCGCGGACAACGGTCAAGACTATTTCGCTACCCGGCTCGCCGCGCATCAACTTAACCGCATCATTCAGGCTCATGCCTTTTACCGGTTTGTCGTCCAGCCGGATAATGAGATCGCCGGCCTTGATGCCGGCTTTCTGCGCCGGGGTATCGTCGATCGGCGCGATGACTTTCACGAAGCCGTTTTCCATTCCGACCTCAATACCCAAGCCGCCGAACTGCCCGGTAGTGCCAACCTTCAGCTCGTTATACTGCTCCTGATCCAAATACGCCGAATGAGGATCAAGACCGGCAAGCATGCCGCGAATTGCATCCTCCAACAGTTTCTGGTCCGCTACCGGCTCCACGTAATCCTGGCGTATGCGCCCGTAAACCTCCGAAAAAGTTTTCAACCCTTCGAAGGGGATTGCATTTGCATCACCACTGACCTCGCGCTCGGCAAGCACGCTGCCGCCCGTACTGATCAAAATGCCGAGCAGAACGCCAAAGATAAGAACCAGAAAATTTCTTTGTCGCAACATAGATTTTCCTACAACAAAAAACGCCCTGAACAAGGGCTCTAATCAATCCGTATAAACCGTTAGTCTCTGTGACTACACCACAACATCGGGTTTACCGGTCGCCCCTTCTCCCGAATGCCAAAATAAAGCCCGGACTCCATGCGCCCGCCACTAGCGCCGACTGTGGCGATGATATCACCGCCGCTGACCCAGTCCCCGACATTCTTATACAAACTCTGATTGAAAGCGTAGAGACTCATATATCCGTCGCCGTGATCTAGGATGGTCAGCAACCCATAGCCTCGCAACCAATCAGAGTACGCTACCCTACCTTCCGCCACGGCGTGCACCGGAGCCCCCTCCGGCGCCCCGATGACGACCCCATCCCAACGACCGCTCATGCGCGGATTGCCAAACTGCTCAAGCATCGAACCCTTCGTCGGATATGTTAACTGACCATATAGGGTCGCAAAGGGTCCCTTCCTGATTAACGGATTTCGCGCTGGCTCGGATTCCTCCGCTAAAGGCCGAATGGCGGCAACCAGATTTTGCAGGCGTTCCTCATTTTCTTGAAGCCGCTTTAACTGGGCATCCTTATCTTGAAGGCCGTGCTCCAAGCTGGCCAAAACCTCTCGACGAGATTGCCGAGACTTATCCAGCTCAATGCGTTCCTTTGCCGCCTGTTCTCGGGTGTATTGGAGTCGCTCCGTTTCGGCCAATACTTCCCGCTGCAACCGCGAGGCGGTAGTTAAATCCTTTTGCATCCCCTGCACTAGCGAAGATCGAGCTTGATTCAGGTAATTGTAATAAGCTAACACACGACTGAGCTGGGCAGGATCTTCCTGGTTCAACACCAGTTTCAGCCATTCTTGGCGACCGGCGGCGTAGGCCGCACGAGCGTGTCCCTTCAGAGTTTTATATTGTGTTTTTACCGCCGCCTGCAGTTGGCTGCGCTGGCGTTCCAAGTCGCTTAAATGCCGGGATTGAGCTTGCACTTTCATCTCAAGCTCTTTGAGCGTTTTTGCCAGACGACCGTAGTCCCGCTCGATGGCGCTCAATTGATCGACGAGCGCGTGTTTGCGTGATTCTAGAGCATCTCGAGACTTTCGCACCGTCTTGATCCGCTCCCGGACCGTGTTTAGTTCGTCCACCCGATCCGTTGGTTCCGAAACAGCCCATGCAAAAGGCATGTTGAATGCTAAAGCCAAACATACGACACGTGCGACTCGGTGACAGGGCAAGACAGTAAACATCAGTTCAACAACGATCGCCCCGTCATCTCCGCAGGCTTTTCAATCCCAATAATGGCGAGCAAAGTTGGCGCCACATCGGCCAGATTGCCTCCATCACTCAATTGGCCGTTTCTCCCTTTATATACAAGCGGCACCGGATTGACCGAATGCGCGGTCTGAACCCCACCATTCGAAGGATCGATCATTTGCTCGACATTGCCGTGATCGGCGGTAATCAGCAATTCACCTCCAACCTTCTCCAGCGCCTCGACAACCCAACCCAATGACTCGTCCAGAGTTTCCACCGCCCGAATCGATGCCGCTAAATCGCCGGTATGACCAACCATATCACCATTGGCGTAGTTACAGATAATGACGTCGTACTCGCCGCATTCGATCGCGTTGACCAATTCATCAGTAACTTCAGGGGCACTCATTTCGGGCTTGAGATCGTAGGTCTTGACCTTAGGCGATGGCACCAGAATGCGTGTTTCCCCCGGAAACGGCGTTTCCACTCCGCCGTTGAAGAAAAATGTGACATGGGCATACTTTTCGGTCTCGGCCAGCCGAAGCTGCTTTAAGCCATGCTTCGACAAAACTTCACCTAGGCTATTGGTCATGCTTTCCGGCGGATAAGCGACGGGAAACTTAAAATCTTGATGATACTCGGTCAATGTAACGAAACCACCCAACTTCGGAACGATTTCTCGATGGAACCCTGAAAAATCGGGTTCATTGAGCGCTCGCGTCAGCTCTCGGGCACGGTCTGCCCGGAAATTCATGAAAACGACGATGTCTCCGTCTTTGAGAGTCACCGGCGCTTCATCATCCGGAACAATCGAGGTAGCCTTAACGAACTCATCCGATTCCCCGCGATTGTAGGCCTGTTTCAACCCCTCGATCGCACTTTGGGCCCGATAATCGGCTTTCCCTTGCACGATAAGCTCGTACGCCTGCTGAACACGCTCCCAGCGATTATCCCGATCCATCGCGTAGAAACGGCCGATAATGGACGCGATCCGACCGGCGCTCAGTTCGGTGAATTTCGCATCCATGGCGCGGATCGAGTCGCCCGCGCTCTTGGGTGGCATATCTCGGCCGTCCAAGAAGGCATGCACATAGACCTTTCTCAATCCCTTGCGAACCGCGAGCTCCGCCATGGCATGGATATGAGTCTCGTGACTGTGAACGCCACCGGGTGAGAGCAGTCCTAAGATATGAAGCGCCTTATTGTTCTGCAGGGCCTTGTCTACGGCTTCGCATAAAATGGGATTGGAGTAAAACGAACGGTCCCTCACCGCTTTACTGATTAGCGTAAAGTCCTGATAAATGAGTCGGCCCGCGCCCAAATGCAAATGCCCCACCTCGGAATTGCCCATTTGGTCATCGGGCAAGCCGACGACTTCACCGGAGCAATTGAGCAAAGTATGCGGACAAGTGTTCCAGAGCTGCGTCCATGTAGGGGTTTTTGCCAGAGCGATAGCGTTGTGGTCTTTGGTTTCGCTATAACCGAAACCGTCCAGAATGATAAGAACAACGGGTTTAGGACGATTCAACTTCAAAGTATAATCTCCCACTTGGTTTTTGCTTGTTTACCTGGCAATAGAAGCCTTATCGCTCCCCCGCAGAAGAAAATCAAAATGCCTTAATGGATAAGTCGCCGCTTTCGCGGGATGGAAAGGACCTTGAACTCGATATCACCGGATAAATATGAGATCGGAAAAATGGCGCGCCACACCCTTAGGCGCCGGGAAAAACTAAGTGATATTCTAACTTTTTTTTGCAAGCCCGTGTTGCTCGACCGCGCTGGCTAAAGAGCGCACAAACTCTTACATTGCGAAGCCTCCGATGACCAAATCAAACGAGATATTGATTACGGAAGATGCCGACATCGCGCAGGCTGCCTATTGCCTGAAAGCCATGTCTCATCCGTTGCGGCTCAAGATTCTATGCACACTGGGCAACAACAGAGTCAGCGTTCAGGACATTGTCGAACAGGTCGGCACGACTCAGAGCAATATTTCTCAGCATTTGGGAATTCTGCGCGACAAAGGCATTCTTGCCTGTAAAAAAGACGCCAACCGCGTGTACTATTACGTCGACGATGAGCGCACACTGCAGCTGATCAGGCTGATGAAGGAAGTATTTTGTCGTCATTAAAACTGTCTTTAGTTGGAGCTGAATTTTTTCTATGACCGTCACACTAGACCGCCTCTTGGAATTCTTGGGCAACCACTGGATCATGGCCAGCGGCTTGCTCATTGTTACGATTTTGCTGATCCAGGATTTCATTGACAGCGCCTTTCGCAAACACAAGGCCATCTCGCCCATTGAGGCTGTAGGCTTAATGAATGACGAAAATACCGTAGTCATCGATGTGCGCGAGCCCAATGAATATGCCAATGGTCATATCGAAAATGCGAAATTCATTCCCCTGGGCAAAATTGAGGAACGAGCCCATGAATTGGAGGCATACAAGCAAAATCCTGTCATCGTAACCTGCCAATCCGGTACACGCTCTCCCCAGGCCTGCAAAAAATTAATCGGTTTAGGGTTTACGCGAGTCTTCGAAATGAAAGGCGGGATGCTGGCATGGGAAGACCAAAAATACCCCGTCGTTAAGAAGCGGAATAGCAAGTAATTCGACCTACTCCGCCCCCTTTCGCTAACTTCAAAAATTAAAAGAATCAAGGATCATCCATGGCCGAAGAGACCAATCAGCAGGAAAGACAGTTTGCCCTACAAAAGATTTACGTTAAGGATGTCTCGTTCGAGACACCGAATTCGCCGGAAGTGTTTACGCTTAAATGGGAACCAAAGATCGAATTCAACCTGTCAAGCAATGCTCAAAAGCTTCAGGACAACCTGTACGAGGTTAGCCTCACCACCACCCTAACGGTCAAACTCGAGGAAAAAACCGCTTATTTGGTGGAAGTCTGCCAGGCCGGGATCTTTGCAATGGTCGGCTTTGACGAACAGGAACTCGGCCCCTTGATTGGCAGTTACTGCCCGAACGTCCTCTTCCCGTATGCACGAGAGGCTGTTTCCGACCTCGTAACCAAAGGCGGCTTTCCCCCCATGCTCCTCGCACCCGTAAATTTCGATGCGTTATACATGCAGCACATGCAACAACAGCAAGGTGCAGCCCCCACAAGCCACTAACGGGATAACCTTCGTCTTACACATGACAGCTGTATCAGTTCTCGGCGCCGGCTCTTGGGGCACAGCCCTCGCCCTGTTGATGGCCCGTAACGGCCATCCTACGACGCTTTGGGGTCATCGCCCGGAGCACGTAGCCAAACTCCATGCCGCACGCTGCAACGATCGTTACTTACCCGGCGCCCATTTTCCCGATAACCTTAAAGTCGTCGCGAATCTCGCCGAAGCCGTTGAGTGTGCGGAGATTCTCATCATTGCGGCACCCAGCCATGCATTCCGAAGCCTGCTGATAAACCTTGCCCCGCATCTTGCTTCGGAATCGAAAATCGCATGGGCCACGAAAGGCTTGGAGCTGGAAAGCGGAAAGCTTTTACACCAGGTCACGGAGGACGTTCTCGGACCCGATATTCCCGCAGCGGTACTATCCGGCCCCAGCTTCGCCCGTGACTTGGCCGCCAATCTTCCGACGGCCATTACGGTGGCGTCACGGCAGGTCGAGTTCGCCAGAATGCTGGCCGGTCTGCTGCATAACAACCGCTTCCGGGCTTATACCACCGAAGACATCATCGGAGTTCAATTAGGCGGGGCGACCAAGAACGTACTGGCCATCGCCGCCGGAGTCGCCGACGGTTTAGGTTTCGGCGCTAACTCGCGTGCGGCACTCATAACCCGGGGACTTGCCGAGATGATGCGATTGGGATTGGCGCTGGGCGGCAAATCGGAAACCTTCATGGGACTTGCCGGTGTCGGCGATCTCATACTGACCTGCACCGACAACCAATCTCGAAACCGGCGGTTCGGCCTTGGACTCGGCAAAGGACTCTCGCGGGAGCAAATCACTGCCGAAATCGGCCAGGAGATCGAAGGCATCACCACCACTAAAGTCATCTACCGGCTGGCGCAAAGTCTCGGAATCGAGATGCCGATCACCGAGCAGACCTACAAAATCCTCTACGAGAATCTCGCCCCCTTAGAGGCCGTTAACAATCTACTCATACGGGAACAAAAATCGGAAGCCGTGGTGGCGTGAGCCGTCCTCGATTACGCCCGCTCAGACGCCCCTGAAAAGCCGTTCTGCCGCCATGCTTCGTAAAGCACCAGCGCCACGGTGTTCGAGAGATTGAGGCTACGGCTTTCCGGCTTCATCGGGACATAAAGACGGTGCGAGTCCGGGAGGGCTGTAAGCAGCGCTCCCGGCAAACCTCTGGTTTCCGGACCAAATAATAAGGTGTCATTGGGTCGGAAATCGACCTCCGCATAGCAGCGCCGCCCCTTAGTAGTAAGTGCAAACAGCCGTTCCGGCCGAACCCGATCCATAAATTCGTCCAATCCTCTATATTCCCGCACATCCGCCCATTCTCGATAATCGAGCCCGGCTCGTCGCAACTTGGCGTCATCCAACCGGAAGCCCAAGGGATGAATGAGGTGCAGCAATGCGCCCGTATTGGCGCAAAGGCGGATGATGTTTCCTGTATTCGGCGGTATTTCGGGCTCGTAAAGGACGATATGGAACACGTCTAGGATTTACCGTGCTCCGGCAAGGGATTGATCGGTTCCAGTTTCCAGATGTCGCGGTTGTACTCTGAAATCGTGCGGTCGGTGGAAAACTTGCCGCTCGCAGCGCAGTTCAGGATGCTCATCCTCGTCCACTGCTCTTGATCCTGATAAGCGGCGGCTGCCCGCCTCTGCGCTTCGACGTAACTCGGAAAATCAGCCGCCGTCATCCAAGGATCGTGGGGGCTCCTTATCGCATGTATGACGGGATCGAAAATTCCGGGTTCAAACTGATTGAAGTGTCCGCTTTCTAGGAGATGTATCACTCGGCGCAGATCCTCGTTGCCGTTTATGACTGACTCGGGATCGTATTGGCTGCGGCCGGCCTCCACTTCCTCGGCGGTGAGGCCAAACAGGAAGAAGTTCTCTGCCCCCACTTCCTGGCGAATCTCGATGTTGGCGCCATCGAGGGTACCGATGGTCAGCGCTCCGTTCAGCATGAACTTCATGTTGCCCGTGCCGGACGCTTCCTTACCGGCGGTCGAAATCTGCTCCGAAAGATCGGTGCCGGGACAAATGAACTCCATCGCCGTAACTCGGTAATTCGGCAGGAAGGCCACCTTGAGCAGTTCGCCAACCGCGGGATCGCGGTTGATTACGCTCGAAACGTTATTGATCAGCTTAATAATCCGCTTCGCCATAACGTAGCCCGGCGCCGCCTTGCCTCCGAAAAGGACGCATCGCGGAGTCCAGTTCGCCGTATCGCCGCGCTTAATCCGATCGTAGAGGTGAATGACGTGAAGCACATTGAGCAACTGGCGCTTGTATTCGTGTATCCGTTTGACCTGAACGTCGAATAGAGCATCCGGGTTGATGTCCAGGCCTACTTCCGCTTTTTTATACTGCAAGAGACGCTCTTTGTTTTGGCGCTTGATATCCCTCCAGCGCTGGCGGAACGCGGAATCGTCGGCATATGCCGCGAGCCGGCCAAGCTGGGACAGATCGGTCAACCAGCCCTCGCCGATCGTCTCGGTAATCAATGAGGCAAGCTTGGGATTGCATCCGGCAAGCCATCTGCGAGGGGTAATGCCATTGGTTTTGTTATTGAACTTGTTTGGCCACAGCTCGTAGAAATCTCGAAACAGCCCCTGCATAAGCAAATTGGAATGGAGTTCCGCCACGCCATTGACGGAAAAGCTCCCGACTATGGCAAGGTAAGCCATGCGAACCTGCTGCTCCCAGCCTTCCTCGATCAAGGACATGCACGCCAATCGCTCCAAATCGCCCGGCCAGCGGTTGGCAACTTCCCCCAAAAACCGCGCGTTGATCTCGAAAATGATTTCCAGCAACCGCGGCAACAACTGCCTGAATAAACGCACCGGCCATTTCTCCAAGGCCTCAGGAAGCAGCGTGTGATTGGTATAAGCCATCGTACGCGAGGTGATCGCCCACGCTTCATCCCAATTCAGCCCATGTTCATCCGTCAACAGGCGCATCAACTCGGCCACCGCGATGCTAGGATGGGTATCGTTGAGCTGGAAGCAATTCTTTTCGGCAAACCGGCTGAAGTCCTCGCCGTGCACCAGCACCCATTTGCGGATGACGTCCTGGAGGCTTGCCGAAGCCAAAAAGTACTGCTGGCGGAGCCTTAACTCCTTACCGTTCTCGCTGGCATCATTCGGATACAACACCATGGTGATGTTCTCCGCCATGTTCTTGGAACGGACCGCTTCGGTGTAATCCCCCGCATTGAAGTCCTTAAGGTCGAATTCATCCGTGGCGGCCGACTTCCACAGACGCAGCGTGTTAACCGTGCCGTTCTTGTAACCGGGAACCGGAACATCATAAGGCACCGCAAGTACGTCCTGGGTATCGACCCAGCGCGTTTGCGGATGGGATTCCTCAGCGCCGTAAGTGTCCGTCCGCCCACCGAAACGTACCCGCACCGTCAGTTCCGGACGCTCCAACTCCCAGACATGACCGTTCCGCAACCAGTGATCGGGCTCCTCGACCTGGTGGCCGTCCTCGATGTTTTGCCGGAACATGCCATATTCGTAACGGAGGCCATACCCCATCACCGGCAACTGCAGGGTCGCACAGCTATCTACAAAACAAGCGGCCAACCGCCCCAACCCGCCGTTCCCCAATCCGGCGTCTTGCTCGCTCTCAATGACTTCCTCGAGATTCAACCCCAAATCATGCAGAGTCTCGCATAGCGGATCATCAATTCCGAGATTAAGCATTGCATTGCTCAATGTCCGCCCCATCAGGAATTCCATGGATAAATAGTAGGCGCGCTTGCAATCCGTTTCCTCGTAGGCGTAATGAGTATTCTTCCACCGCTCCATCAAGCGGTCGCGAACCGTCAAAGCGAGCGCCGTATAGGTGTAGTGCGCAGAGGCGCAGTATTTGTCACGACCGAGCGTATAGCTGAAATGGCGGCGGATATCCAAAGCCAGATCCTTGGCCTCCAGCCCTAGCGCGGGCAACTCGGTCAGCCAGGAGCTTCTCTTACTATTCACTAAACTTTTGTTCGGCATGGTCGGTCCGGTAATTTGGCAATTTCAGATTGGGCACGAAGAGCAAATCGTTCATCTCCAGCTGCGCGCGGACGGCGAAGCGGATAAATCAACAAAAGGCCGAAGGACACGATTATCGCATCAAAAACCGGGGCTGTTGATCGTTACGTTACCAGCGCCCAAGACGTTACACGTCCAGACTCAGTTCGGTGATCTTTCGCGTCAACGTGTTGCGACCATAACCCAATAATTTGGCCGCTTCCTGGCGGCGACCGCGGGTGAACTGCAGCGCCGTGGCGATTAGGATTCCTTCAGCCGATTCTATGGCCTCCTTTGCGACATTTTTGTCCCCTCGCCTCAAGCGTGTATCAACCCATTGCCGGAAGCAATCCTCCCAACTGTCGGCAATCGTAGACGTGCTCGCTTTAATGGTCAGCAACTCGGGCGGAAGATCGTCCAAATGAACCTCCTTGCCTGCGGCCATAACCGTAATCCAGCGGCAGGTATTTTCCAGCTGGCGCACGTTGCCCGGCCAATCGAGCCGACACAGATAGTCCTCCACGTCCTGCAGCAAGATTTTCGTGTCCACCTTCAGCTCTTGACTAGCCTCTTTGAGGAAATGCCCGAGCAGCAAAGGAATATCCTGGCGCCGCTCCCGTAAAGGCGGCAAATGAATGCGGATCACATTGAGCCTGTGGAACAAATCCTCGCGGAAGCGCCCCTCGGCCACCAGAGTATCCAAGTTTTGATGCGTCGCGGCGATAATGCGGACATCGACTTTGACTGGAGCATGCGCGCCCACGGGAAAGAACTCGCCGTCAGCCAGCACGCGCAGCAAGCGAGTCTGCAAATCCGCCGGCATATCGCCGATTTCGTCTAAGAACAAAGAGCCTCCGTCGGCCTGTTCGAAACGTCCGGCCCGCCGGGCTTGCGCGCCCGTAAACGCGCCGCGTTCATGGCCGAACAACTCGGATTCCAGCAGATCACGGGGAATCGCCGCCATATTGAGCGCGATAAAGGGCTTGTCGGCCCGTGGGCTATGACGGTGCAGCGCGCGGGCAACCAACTCCTTGCCGGTGCCCGATTCACCATTAATCAGAACGGTAATGTGAGAACGGGCCAGCCTTGCAATGGCGCGAAAGACCTCCTGCATGGCCGGCGCTTCCCCGATGATTTCCGGTGTTTTCGCAGGCACCGCCGGCTGTCCGTTCTCTTGACGCTTGCGCTGGCTCTGCGCACATGCGCGCTGCACCAAATCGACGGCCTCATCCACATCGAACGGCTTCGGCAGATATTCGAATGCGCCGCCGTGAAAAGCCGAGACGGCGCTCTCCAGATCGGAGTGCGCCGTCATGATGATGATAGGAAGCTGTGGATGTTTGGTCTGCAACTGCCTTAAGAGTTCCAGCCCGTCCATGCCCGGCATCCGGATATCGGTCACAATGGCGTCCGGTTTGCCCTGGTCGAGGGCGTCGAGCAAACCACCGGCGCTGGAAAAGCAACGCGCGTGTATCGAGGCCTTTTGCAGGGCTTTTTCTAAAACCCAGCGGATAGAACGATCATCATCGACCACCCATACTTGGGTTGAACTAATCATGTCCCTTCTCCAAAGGCAGAAAAATAGAAAAAACCGTGTTGCCCGGGGAACTGGTGCATTCCACCAGTCCACCGTGCTGATTGATCAAGGACTGCGCTATCGACAAGCCCAACCCCGTCCCGTCGGCGCGCCCCGTTACCATCGGGTAAAAAATCTGACCCAGCAGCTCCGGCTTGATGCCGGGCCCATCGTCAATTATGTCGATCTTGACGGCCATCGGATTGCGGCGATGACCAATGGTTACTTGGCGGTGGATTCGCGTGCGAATAAGGATATGTCCTTTCTGCCCCACTGCCTGCGCCGCGTTGCGCACGATGTTTAAAATCGACTGGATAAGTTGATCGCTGTCGCCGTTCACTAGGGGTAGACTCGGATCATAGTCTCTTTCGATGATGACGCTCGGCGGGGCTTCTACCTGAACCAATTGACGCACGCGCTCCAATATCCTGTGGATGTTAAGCGGGCTCTTCCGCGGCGGCTTGTTGGGCGCGAGCATCCGATCGACTAGGGACTGCAGCCGGTCGGATTCTTCCATGATGATTTTCGTGTATTCCCGCATCTCTTCTTCGACCAACTCCCTATCGAGCAACTGCGCCGCGCCGCGCAATCCGCCCAAAGGGTTCTTTATCTCGTGGGCCAATCCTCGAAGCAGCATACGAGCGGCGTTCTGCTGAGCCAAAAGCTGCTCTTCCATGGAGATGCGCAAATGCCGATCCAGTTGCTCAATCTGCACCAGTGCAGCAACCGGTTTATCCTGCTCCAACATTGGCGTGATCGTGAAATTGACCGTAATGGACTGGGGCGGAAGACCCAACGACAAATTTCGCTTGGTGAACGACTCCCCTTGCTGCAAGGTCCGTTTCAAATCCCTCTCAATATTCTGATCGTGTAGAAAGGACAACTCTTTGGCACGCGCTCCCAAGATCTGTCGCGCACTCACCGCAAACAGCATTTCCCCGGCCACGTTGATATAAACCAAACGGTATGCGGTATCGAAGACCAATACAGCATCGGTTAGGTAATCGAGTATGCGTTGATGCAGAGAGACGGGATCTGAGTTATTCATTACGGCTTTTAAAGCAAAATAAGGGCCAACAAGACTTTAAAGCCGCGTTTAAACGTGAGCATCCAAGCTCCGGCAAACCCGAAAGTAGAGACACACCATCGTAAAGCCGCCCATAAAGCGCACCATTAAGGTGCATATTGGACCGGTTTGCCGGAACATCCGTTCCGCATAAGGTGACCGTAGAGTTTAACGGCTATACATAACGCATCGAAAAACAAGGCAGAAGCTCTACCACTTGAGCCGGCCGCTCGCTCTGACCTATAAATTCTTCTATTAGGAAAGGCTCTTGCAGAATTCCTTTGAACCACCAAACGGTTACTCGGCCATGCAAACCACCTCGCCGTTTTTAAAAAACGAACAGCGAAACTTTAAGACAGGCTCAAAAACTGCTCCATTGCGTCTTGGACTTGACGACATACTCCCGACAAAAAAAACGCCCCATTAAGGGGCGTTTTAGATCCGAGCCGAATGGCACTTAGAGGCTGTAATACATATCGTATTCTACCGGGTGCGTGCTCATGCGCAGACGGGTAACTTCGTGCATCTTGAGGTCGATGTACGCATCGATCGCATCATTGGTGAAGACGCCGCCGCGAGTCAGGAACTCGCGATCCGCACTCAACGCATCCAGCGCCATATCGAGCGCATGACAAACCTGCGGAATGCTCTTTTCCTCTTCCGGCGGCAGATCGTAAAGATCCTTGTCCATGGCATCGCCCGGATGGATCTTGTTTTGGATACCGTCCAAACCGGCCATCAGCATAGCCGCGAAGGCAAAATACGGGTTGGCGGTGGAATCCGGGAAACGAACCTCGATGCGGCGCGCCTTCGGATTGGTGACATACGGAACGCGGATGGATGCCGACCGGTTGCGCGCCGAGTAAGCCAGCATGACCGGCGCTTCGAAACCCGGCACCAAGCGTTTGTAACTGTTGGTTGAAGGATTGCAGAAGGCATTCAAGGCTTTGGCGTGCTTGATGATGCCGCCGATGTAATACAGAGCCAATTCCGAAAGGCCGCCGTAAAGATCGCCGGTGAACAGGTTGACGCCGCCTTTGGCCAAAGACTGGTGAACGTGCATGCCACTTCCGTTGTCGCCGACCAGCGGTTTCGGCATGAATGTGGCCGTCTTGCCGTAAGCGTGGGCGACGTTCTGAACGGCGTATTTGAGAACGAGAACCTCGTCGGCCTTTTTAACCAAGGTGTTGAACTTGACGCCGATTTCGCACTGACCGGCGGTCGCCACTTCATGGTGATGGACCTCGACGACCAGCCCCATTTCTTCCAGCGTATTGCACATCGCCGAACGCAAGTCCTGCATGGAATCGACGGGCGGCACCGGGAAATACCCCCCTTTGATGCCCGGACGATGACCGATATTGCCGTCTTCGTAAACTTTCTCTGTATTCCAGCTGGCTTCTTCGGAGTCTACTTTGTAGAACGAGCCCTGCATGGAAACGCCCCAGCGCACGTCGTCGAACACGAAAAACTCGTTCTCTGGCCCGAACAGCGCCGTATCCGCGATACCGGTGGATTTCATGTAAGCTTCGGCGCGCTTCGCGATAGAGCGAGGATCGCGCTCATAGCCCTGCATGGTAGCGGGCTCAACGATATCGCAGCGCAAAACCAGGGTCGAATCGTCGAAAAACGGATCCATAACCGCAGTAGCCGGGTCGGGCATCAGGATCATGTCCGACTCGTTGATGCTCTTCCAACCCGCAATGGACGAACCGTCAAACATCTTGCCATCTTCGAACATGTCCTCGTCCACGGTATGAGCGGGAATGGTGACATGCTGTTCTTTGCCCCGAGTGTCGGCAAACCGCAAATCAACGTATTTGACCTCCTTTTCCTTCATCAACTGGAGTACATCTTGTGGCGTCATTCTTTATCTCCCAAACGTTAGGGTTGTAAAAATCTCAAGCGGGTTAATAAACAAAAATCATACCAATGGACAAACGCTTTTATCCCCCAGAATTACAATAGTGCAACAATTTATTTGCAAAAACAAAACGCACCAGACTGGTGCTCACGATCTATTTCGGTGCGCCCGACCGAAGAAATCCGCGGATACCCGCCACCCCCTGAGCTCCGTGGGACTTTGCCACATCCATGTCTGCCGGGGAGAGCCCGCCTAAAGCGAAGACCGGAATATTTATCTGCTCCACCAACTCGGCAAAAGTATTCCATCCTAACGGCACGGCACGAGGGTGCGTAGCCGTAGGAAGCACAGGAGAAAGAACCGCCAGATCTACGCCAACGCGCTCCGCGTGCTTTAGCTCACGGAGATTGTGACAGGATGCGGCAACCCAGTAAGGTTCCCCCAAGGGCCGTTCACTCGAGGCCATAAGCCGCTGCGCCGTAAGGTGAACGCCAGAGGCCGATGTCCGGGCAACCCAGCTCGGATCCGCATTCAGCAACAAGGTCACACCCCGCGGCCGGCAATATGCGGCGGCATAATCCGACAATGCTTCATATTGGTGCACATCAAGCCGCCGCGCCCGCAATTGGATCAAACTGATTCCCCGGGACACGAGGTCGTGCAAGCGCTCGCGCAAAACGACCGGATCGCCTGATTCATCGTCCAGGATTGCGTACTGATCAGGAAGCCTAGCGGCCGTTACAATAGGATGGTTCGCGGCTGGAAACACGAAGTGGGTCAATTCGTCAGGCGAAACCCAACTAATCGGTTGCCCTTGCATACCGGTCGGCATTCCTTCAAACCGATCCACCCGCCACACATCGAGCAGGACGCGCCGCTCCGAATAGGCATGATGAATCCGAATCAAGGGCGATGCCTCTATAACCTTAAGGTTAAGCTCCTCGTGGATTTCCCTACACAAAGCTTCCGTTACGGTTTCACCGGGTTCCAGCTTGCCGCCCGGAAACTCCCAGAGATCCCCCTGATGGACATGAGCGGGACGCCGCGCAATGAGAATTTGACCGAGGCCGTTTCGGATGACACCGGCGGCCACATGTAGCTCGGGGCGATCACTCACACGTCTTAGAGCAACTTCGACTTAGGTTCGGTATTCCGCGTTGATGCGCACGTAATCGTAAGAGAGATCGCAGGTGAGAACGCGCTGTTGTGCCCCCCCCCTCCCCAGAGCGACCCGGATCAGGATCTCATCTTCAGACATAACGGCTCGCCCAGCCTCCTCGGTGTAACTCGCTGCGCGTCCGCCGTCTTCCACGATTATAACCTCTCCCAACCATATCGAGACGCCGGATATATCGAGATCTGCGCAGCCCGAGCGCCCGACTGCGGCCAAAATTCGGCCCCAGTTGGGATCGCTCGCAAAAAAGGCGGTTTTGACCAAGGGTGAATGGGCGATGGTCTTGGCCACATTACGCGCTTCCACTTCGTTTCGAGCCTCTTCGACCACTATCCGCATCAGCTTGGTGGCGCCTTCGCCGTCCCGAACGATAGCTTCGGCCAACTCCTCGCAAACCTCCCGCACCGCTTGGGCTAGGAGCGGGAAAGCCGCGCTCTGCCGATTAAGTTCGGCATTACCGGCGGCGCCCGTTGCGAACAGGACGCAGGCATCGTTGGTCGAGGTGTCGCCGTCCACCGTGATCAAATTAAAAGAGCAATCGACGGCTTCGCTCAGACAAGCCTGCAAGCTAGCCTGCTCCACGTTTGCGTCAGTAGCGATGAATGCCAGCATGGTGGCCATATCGGGATGAATCATGCCGGCACCCTTGGCGATGCCGGTGACAGTCACCGGCACACCCGCCACTTCGACAATCCGGCTTGCACCCTTGGGCCGCGTGTCGGTAGTCATAATGGCCCGCGCCGCCCTGGCCCATCCTGCTTCGTCCAAGGCACCCAGAGCCTCCGGCAAAGCCGATTCGATCTTTTCCAGCGGAAGGTACTCGCCGATAACGCCCGTCGAGAAAGGCAGCACGTGTTCGGCTCGGGCGCCGGTCAGTTGACCCAATGCCCGACATGTCCGGCGGGCGTCTTCCAGTCCTCGTTGACCGGTACCGGCATTGGCATTTCCGGAATTGATCACAAGCCAGCGCGGGCGGTGGGCGAGATGCTCCCGAGCCACGATTACCGGCGCGGCGCAGAAGGCGTTTCGGGTAAAAACAGCCGCACAGGCAGAACCCTCGGCCGCTTCTATCACCAAGAGATCGTCGCGGTCGCTGCGCTTGATACCGGCGCCAGCCGCGCCGAGCCGAACTCCTTTTATAGCCGACAGTGTTAATCCTTCACTCGATAGGCTCATAGGGGACGATCTCAATCCAATTTGCCGTGGCATTGCTTGAATTTTTTTCCGGAACCGCAGGGGCAAGGATCATTGCGCCCGACCTTGGCGACATCCCGGATGAACGGCTGCGCGGGCCGGGATTTAACCGGCTTCTCCTCGACTTCGGCCTCTTCGGGTTCCGTAGCCAATACTTTTGCCTCGGCATGCTCGAAATGCATTTCTTTAGGTACGCGCCGCTGTTCCTCCATGACGTTCACTTCCTCCTCGCTGTGCACCTGGACCTTGGACACAATGCCGATCACCTCGTGCTTGATGCCGTCCAGCATCGAGGTGAACATCTCGAATGCTTCGCGTTTGTATTCCTGCTTCGGGTCCTTCTGCGCATAACCTCGTAGATGGATGCCCTGGCGCAGATGATCCATGGCCGCCAGATGCTCTTTCCATGAGTTATCGAGAACCTGCATCATTACGGTCTTCTCGAAATGGCGCATGACCGATTCTCCGATGGCGGCGCTTTTTCCCCAATAAATCGCGTCCAACTGGTCAACGATTTTATTCAGCAAGCGATCCTCATCCAGCCGCGGATCCTCATCCAACCACTGCTGCACCGCCAGCTTCGCTCCGATCTCGCGCCCCAGAGCCTCCTCCAGGCCCTTGACGTCCCACTGCTCTTCCAAGGTATGCGGCGGAATAAACTGAACAAACATTTGGCTGACAACATCGCGACGAATGTTCGTAATCGCCCCGGAAATATCCTCCGCCTCCATCAGTTCGTCACGCATGTGATAAACCACCTTGCGCTGATCGTTGGCGACGTTGTCATATTCCAACAACTGCTTACGGATGTCGAAGTTGCGCGCCTCAACCTTGCGCTGAGCGCTCTCGATCGCCCGCGTCACCCACGGGTGTTCGATCGCTTCGCCCTCCTTCATTCCCAGCTTCTGCATGAGCACCGCCACACGGTCGGAAGCGAAAATGCGCATCAAAGGATCTTCCAAGGACAGATAAAACCGTGAGGAGCCCGGATCGCCTTGCCGTCCGGACCGCCCGCGCAACTGGTTATCGATGCGCCGCGATTCGTGCCGCTCTGATCCGATGACGTGCAACCCGCCCGCTTTGACGACCTGATCGTGACGGATCTGCCACTCTCCCTTCAATCGCGAGACGGCCCCCGGATCGTTGGGATCGATTCCGGCCAGATCCTCTTCTAGGCTGCCACCGAGAACGATATCGGTACCGCGGCCCGCCATGTTGGTAGCGATCGTCACCGCACCGGGTTTACCGGCTTGCGCGATGATATGCGCCTCCTGCTCGTGATGCTTGGCGTTCAGCACCTGGTGCGGAATACCCTCCTTGCGCAGCGAAGCCGCCAGGAGTTCCGAATTCTCGATGGACGTGGTACCCACCAGCGCCGGCTGGCCGCGTTTCACGCACTCGCGGATATCCTCGATGATGGCGCCGTATTTTTCGCGAACAGTAAGGTAAACGAGATCACCCCGGTCCTGACGAACCATGGGCCTGTTGGGCGGGATGACGACAACCTCGAGGCCGTAGATCTGATGGAACTCCGGCGCTTCGGTATCGGCCGTACCAGTCATGCCGGACAATTTGCCGTAGAGGCGGAAATAGTTCTGAAAAGTGATGGAGGCTAAGGTCTGATTTTCATTTTGGACCGGCACATTTTCCTTTGCCTCGACCGCTTGATGCAGCCCTTCGGACCAACGCCGTCCCGGCATCGCGCGGCCGGTGAACTCATCTACAATGATGACCTGATTTTCCCGAACGATATAGTCGACATCCCGCTGAAACAGTGCGTGGGCCCGTAGCCCTGCATTGATGTAATGCATGAGCCTGATGTTGACGGCGTCGTAGAGGCTTTCGTGTGCATTGATCAAGCCGTTCTCTACCAGCAGACGCTCGATATGCTCGTGGCCTTCCTCTGTGAGATAGACCTGCCGCGATTTTTCGTCGACAGAGTAGTCACCGCGAGCGCCTTCCTTTTCCTGACGCTTGAGATTAGGAATGAGAGCGTTGATCTTGTGGTAAAGATCGCTGCGGTCTTCGGTCGGTCCTGAAATAATGAGCGGAGTTCGAGCTTCGTCGATCAGAATGGAGTCGACTTCGTCGACGATCGCAAAATACTTTTCCCGCTGCACCCTCTGGTCCTGGGAAAAGGCCATATTGTCCCGCAGGTAATCAAAGCCGAACTCGTTGTTCGTTCCGTAGGTGATGTCGGCGGCATAGGACTCGCGGCGCTGCTCCGGGCTTAGAGTGCTAACAATGACACCCACGGAGAGCCCGAGAAAGTTATAAAGCTTCCCCATCCATTCCGAGTCGCGGCGCGCCAGATAATCGTTTACGGTGACAACATGTACTCCCTTGCCGGGCAGTGCATTCAGATAAGCAGCCAGGGTGGCGACCAGCGTCTTGCCTTCGCCGGTCTTCATTTCCGAGATCCTGCCATCGTGGAGCACCATGCCGCCGATCAACTGAACATCGAAATGGCGCATGTTCAGGACGCGCCGAGAAGCCTCGCGGACGGCCGCAAACGCCTCGGGCAGCAAAGTGTCAAGGGCCTCTCCCTCTTTCAGACGATCCCTGAATTCTTGGGTTTTTTGTCGTAACGCCTCATCGGACAGACTCTGGAACTGGGGCTCCAGCGCATTGATCTTCTTGACGAGTTTTCTTTTTCTTTTGATGATTCGCTCGTTGCGACTGCCAACGATTTTCTTTACCAGCTTGCCTAGCATTGCGGTTTAATCCCGAGTCCAAACGAAAAATAATCCGACGATGATACCGCAAAACCATGGCGTTTATAATGACTCGAAAGTCATATCAAACTTTGCCGAAACATTGAATCAAAACCACAGACTCCCGCCGGATATGATTCGGCGGATCACCGCTTGGACGATGAGCTGATTTCGATGGCGCGCCAACCTGAATCCGTTGCAGGGCTACTTCGCGGGTCCGCGATCCAAGCGATCAGTGCGCAAATAGAAAGGCACCGCCGCGTGCTAAGCGCGGCAAGAAAGGCTCTGCCGGGATTTCTTGCGGACCATTGCGTGGACTGTGTGATCAAGCCGGACCAACTGATTCTTTACGTGGATTCACCGGCTTGGGCCTCACAGATTCGGTTTTATGCCCTACACCTTCTGCCGAGGATTGAACAATCGACCGGCCACCGGTTCAGAAATCTGCAGATTCGCAACGTGCTCCCGGCAGTCATAGAACCTCTCGATAAACCGCTTTTTGTCACCCCGCCCGGCTTCGTCGCCGAACTTCTGAAAAGTAGCGCGTCATCAACGTCCTCCGGGGAGCTTAAGGAAGCCTTGTTGCGGCTAAGTCAAACGGTACAGGCACTCAGGAACACAGGCCCCAGCGAAGAAGGTCAATAAAAGGAACTGCTTCGGAAATTCGGCAGGCGAGGACTAACCTATTCTTCAACCAATACCGGAAGTCATCGTAATGCGTGTGAACCTCAATTCAGAGATACATGAACGGCATCCCTGCCGCGTTTCGGCAAGTTTGATTTTCTAGGTCGCCAGGCTTTGACAAGATATCGAGGAAAGGGGCGTCAACGAGCGGCCTGAGCCGGTCTCATGAAGCATATCGGCAAAACGTCGTCTTCCATGTAGGTTACCGATTCCCAGGCATCTTTCTGTTTAAGTAGCTCCATAAGCAAACGATTGTTTAGACCATGACCGGATTTGTGGCCGACGAACGAACCGATAAGGCTATGTCCCAGAAGATAAAGGTCTCCGATGGCATCCAGAATTTTGTGCTTTACGAATTCATCGGCATAGCGTAAGCCATCTTCGTTCAGGACGCGGTAGTTATCCACCACAATCGCGTTGTCCATGCTCCCTCCCAAGGCCAGCCTGCGCTTGCGTAAGGCCTCTATGTCGCGCATGAAGCCAAAGGTTCTAGCACGGCTTACTTCCTTGACGAAAGACGTCGATGAAAAATCGATGCTGGCCGTTTGCACGTCCTTGCGAAACGCAGGATGTTCGAAATCGATCGTAAAGGTGACTTTAAAACCTTCATAAGGCTCAAAACTCGCCCATTTGTCACCGTCTTCAACCCTGAGTTTGCGCTTAATGCGAATGAAACGCTTCGGTGCATTCTGCTCCTCGACGCCCGCCGATTGAATGAGAAATACAAATGGACCGGCGCTGCCGTCCATGATGGGAACTTCCGGTGCGCTGACATCGACATAGGCGTTGTCGATGCCGAGTCCGGCGAATGCCGATAACAGATGCTCGACAGTGGAAATTTTTACGTCGCCCTTGACGAGGGTTGTGGATAAGGTAGTTTCACCGACGTTTTCAGGCCTTGCCTCGATAATGACGGGTTCAGGCAAATCCACGCGGCGGAATACGATGCCCGCGTTAGCGGCAGCCGGCCGTAAGGTCAAATAAACCTTTTCCCCGGTATGCAACCCGACCCCGGTCGCTCTAATGACATTCTTAAGTGTTCTTTGCCTAATCATCCGATTCACCTACCTTGTTTGACTATCCCCAAAAATGTTTCGCATGAAACATACACAGTTCATGCCACCCCAACATGCGAACTGTGCAGGTCCCGGATAACGGGGCGGACCGAAGCGGCCTCTCCACGCAGTCCGGGCTACCTGTCAAAAATCCGTCAATCCGCCTGTCGGCGCAGAAATGCCGGAATATCGAGATACTCGAGATCCATATCTTTTTTCGCTTCCGCCCGGACGTCGTGCTTAGGCTGTTTACGGATTACCGTTGGGCGCTGCAATTGGTCGTAATCGATTTCACCGGTGTGCTTATGTACCAATTTGATCGTAGCTTCGTTCGTCTGACGCTGATTGCTCAGGCCGGTCGCCACCACCGTAACGCGTACTTCATCGTCTAGCTCCGGATCGATGGCGGTACCGATTACAACTACAGCGTCGTCCGAAGCGAATTCTCTCACGGCATCACCCACCTCACTGAATTCACCGATAGAGAGGGTTTGGCAGGCCGTGACATTGACCAGAACGCCACGCGCGCCCTGAAGATTAATGTCCTCAAGCAACGGGCTGGCGATGGCCTTTTCCGCTGCCTGGCGGGCACGATGCTCGCCGGTACCCACACCGGTACCCATCATAGCCATACCCATTTCGGACATTACCGTTCTCACGTCGGCAAAGTCCACGTTAATGAGCCCCGGCCGGGTAATCAGATCGGCGATGCCTTGTACGGCCCCGAGCAACACGTCATTAGCCGCGGCAAAGGCATTGATCAGACTGACGTCTTTACCCAATACCGGCAACAGCTTCTCATTCGGAATCGTAATCAGCGAATCGACGAACTGGGTGAGTTCCTCGATGCCTCTCTCGGCCACGCTGCGCCGTTTCTTGCCTTCGAAAGGAAACGGCTTGGTGACCACGGCAACCGTAAGAATACCGGCTTCCTTGGCAATCTCCGCGATGACCGGAGCCGCTCCGGTCCCGGTTCCGCCGCCCATGCCGGCGGTAATAAATACCATATCCGCTCCTTCCAAAACCTCCATAATGCGATCGCGGTCATCCAGTGCGGCCTGACGACCGATTTCCGGATTTGCTCCCGCTCCCAATCCCTTGGTTAGCGCATTGCCCAATTGAATTACCGACTTGGACTTGATGTTCTTCAGCGCTTGCGCATCGGTGTTGGCGCAAATGAATTCAACCCCCTCGACATGGCTGTTGACCATATGGTTAAGGGCATTTCCACCGCCGCCGCCGATGCCGATTACCTTGATAACCGCATTTTGGCTATAAGAATCCACTAATTCGAATTGCATGTTTCCACCCCGTCTTTGCTGCATTCTGACCCTGAGGAATTTTTAAACCTAAAAATTACCCGTAAACCAACTCTTCATCTTTGCCCATAACCCTTTAAAACCCGTACCCACAGGCATGTAGCGGCCCGCCTGCGTATGGTGCTGCTTGCCGAATAGAAGCAGTCCGACGCTCGTCGCGTAAATCGGATTGCGAACCACGTCGGTCAAACCGTTGACATATTGCGGCACGCCTAGACGTACCGGCATGTGGAAAATTTCTTCCGCCAACTCGACCAATCCCTCGACTTTCGCGCTGCCGCCGCTCAGCACGATTCCGGCTGCGATTAAATCCTCGAAACCGCTCCGGCGCAGCTCCGCCTGCACCAGTAATAACAGCTCTTCATAGCGCGGCTCGACAATTTCCGCCAAATTCAAGCGGGAAATCTGACGCACTGGCCTATCTCCGATACTGGGCACCTCGATGGTATCCTCCAGCTTGGCCAACTGGGTTAGCGCACAAGCATGTTTAATCTTGATTTCTTCGGCAAACTGGGTCGGCGTTCGCAGTGCCACCGCTATGTCGTTGGTGACTTGATCCCCGGCGATAGGAATAACCGCGGTATGGCGAATGGCCCCATCGGTGAATACGGCCACATCCGTTGTTCCCCCGCCGATGTCCACCAAGCATACGCCGAGATCCTTCTCATCCTCGGTAAGCACCGCCGAGCAGGACGCAAGCTGCTCCAGAATAATGTCCTCAACCTCTAGACCGCAGCGGCGGATACATTTAATGATGTTCTGCGCCGCGCTGACCGCACCGGTTACGATATGCACCCTGGCTTCAAGCCGGATTCCCGACATGCCGATCGGTTCCTTGATACCCTCCTGCCTATCGATCACGAACTCCTGCGGGAGGATGTGAAGGATTTTTTGATCGGCCGGAATGGCAACCGCCCGCGCCGAATCGATCACTCGGTCCACGTCGCTCTGAGTAACTTCCTTGTCCTTGATGGCGACGATGCCATGCGAATTCATGCTGCTGATATGACTGCCAGCAATTCCCGCATACACCGACTGAATCCGATACCCCGCCATCAGCTCGGCTTCCTCGACGGCACGCTGAATCGATTGCACCGTCGTCTCCAGGTTCACCACCACCCCTTTCTTTAGGCCGCGGGACGGATGGGTACCGATACCAACCACCTCGATTTCACCGTCCTCGTTTATCTCACCGACAATGCAAGCAACCTTGGAGGTACCGATATCCAAGCCAACGATGAGATTCCGATCTGATTTTCTAGCCATTGCGATGAATCTGTATTTTTAACCCAAATCAGGTATACGCCCTGCTCCGAATCCGGCCGCGTTCGATGCAATCGGGTTGCGTCAGAGAATTAAGCTCCGCCCGGGATTCCGGCCTGAAAATCACCGCAAACCCGTTCGGATAGCGCAAATCCACTTTCTGGAGTGCTGCAATCCGCTCCTCACCCAAGCGCGGCAATAACGCAAGCAAGCGATCCATAGCGAGACTCGGATCTTGTTTTCCGAATTCGATTTCCACTCCGCTGCTCAGATGAGCGCTCCACGCTCTCCGATTGGTGAGCTTCAAGACGTCGATTCGCATATCTCTCTGCTTTAGCTTTCCGTTCAAGAGATAAAGCATGTTCAGCAGATGTTTCTCCTGCCCCTGAGGCCCGTCGAGTATCGGTAACTTCACATAAGATTGGATGTTCTCGGGCGAAAACCGCCCCCCGCGATAATTGATCAGACTGCCATCGCCCGAGCGGGCAACCGGTTTTTGCTCAATAACTTTCAGCAGCAACGTATCGGGCCAAAGCCGAGCAACCTGAACACTGGCTATCCACGGAAACGATTTGGCGGTCTCTTCTATGCCATGCATATCAGCCAGAAAATATCCGACTTGGGCCCACGGCAGCAAAGCCTTCCTGAACTCCGCCGCATCGAGATTTCGAATCTCCCCTTCTACTCGCACATAACGTATGGGCATGAAACCCTTGAGCCGACTGAAATCGACACTCATCGCGGCCAGACCGCAAAGAGCGAGAAGTCCATAAAGAAACAATGCCCTTGCGGGCACCTTTCTAGACTTCGGCATCGCCCACTCCATGGCACGAGAAGCTCGTTTCCAATATCCGCCACGTTAATTCCTCAAACGACAAACCCGCTACTTTTGCCGCCATCGGAACGAGGCTGTGATCGGTCATACCGGGAACGGTATTGGCTTCGATTAACCAGGGCTGGTTGTCTCGATCGACCAAAAGATCCACCCGCGCCCAGCCGGTCACGCCGAGCGTGTCACAAGCTTGCAAAGCCAGCTTCTGGAGCGCAGTCTCCTCGTCGAGCGGAAGCCCGGCGGGACAGTGATAACGGGTCGTCTCCGCGCGATATTTGGCATCGAAATCGTAAAATGTATGAGGTGTTTCCAAACGAATCAACGGCAGCGGCACGCCATCGAGCATACCGACCGTATATTCCCGACCAACAATCCAAGTCTCCGCAAAAACCGCACAATTATATTGCGAAGCGCGATGCCATGCCTCTCCCAATTCGACTTTATTTTCGGCCCGGCTCATTCCGATGCTGGAGCCCTCCTCGGCAGGTTTCACGATCACCGGAAATCCCAGCAATTCGGCGCATCGGTCCACATCCTCCGGTCCTTGAAGCTTCATCCAGCGCGGTGTCGGGAGTCCTGCTCCGAGCCAGCACAGCTTGGTCTTGAGCTTGTCCATGCTCAAAGCCGAAGCCAATACGCCGCTGCCGGTATAGGGCAACCCCAGCGCTTCCAGCGCCCCCTGCAGAATGCCGTCTTCACCGCCCCGCCCGTGAATGATGTTGAACACGCGGTCGAAACGTTGCTCAAGAAGCGGCTGTATCAGGTTTTCCGTCACGTCGATGCCGATTGCATCAATCTTATTTTTCAACAAGGCCGCCAATACCGCTTGACCGCTTTTCAACGAGATTTCGCGTTCGGCGGCTGCACCGCCCATCAAAACGGCAACACGTCCAAATTCGGCCACTTTCTGGATTCGCTTGCTCACTTAATCTCTCCTTATCGATTTTTCGCCCACGATCCGAACCTCCGGAACCAAGCGCTGGCCGTATGCCTGCTCTACCGTCGATTGGACGAACTGTATCAAAGCTTCAATATCCGCTGCCGTGGCCGCGCCGATGTTGATGATGAAATTGGCATGTTTTTCGGAAACGCAGGCATCTCCTATCCGATACCCTTTGAGTCCACAGGCTTCGATAAGGCGCGCTGCATGATCCCCCTCCGGATTCCGGAACACCGAGCCGCAATTCGGTAGGTTGATAGGCTGCGATGCGCTCCTTTTAGCCAACAATGCTCTAATTCGCTCCCGGCCAGCGACAGCGTCACCGGCCTGAAGCTGGAGCTCGCAAGCCAGAAACCATTCATTCTCGGGACCTTTTACGCTGCGGTAGCCGACGCAAAAATCGCTCGGACTTCGGTTTCGTAGCGTACCGGAACGGTCAACCGTCAGCACCCGAACCACCAGCGGCCATGTCTCGCCACCGAATGCGCCCGCGTTCATCGCTAGGGCCCCGCCCATAGTCCCCGGAATTCCCGCCAGAAATTCGGCGCCCGTGAGCTCCTGTTCCGAACAAAATCTTGCAACGTGAGCGCAAGGCACCCCCACCTCGGTGTAGATGCGTTCATGGTCCGGACGTCGGAGTTCTCTCAACCGATTGCGGGTGCAGATTACCGTACCCCTGATTCCACCATCACGAACCAGCAGATTACTGCCCAAGCCCAGCCATAGGACCGGCTCATCACAGGGGAGCGACCGCAGAAACAGCACCAGATCGTCCATGTCGGCCGGCAAATAGAAGCGGTCGGCCGGTCCACCGACCCGCCAGGAGGTATGGTCCGCCAGTGGTTCGTTATAACGCATCTCGCCCCGTAACCCGAGCGAACTGGCTGCGCTTACCTCATCCTCGCAGACCGCCGTCACTGCTTTGCTCCGACCGGTATTCCGGTCAAGCACAGCGGCAATTCGACAGCAATCTGCCCGATACTTCCGGCCCCAAGCGTCAAAAGGACGTCGCCCGGCTCGACGATGCCCGGCAGAATTTCCGCTAGATCACTGACCTTTTCGACAAATACCGGGTCGATCTGCCCCCGCACCCGAATCGCCCTGGACAATGCCCGCCCGTCTGCGCCGATCAACGGCGCCTCGCCGGCGGGATAGATGTCGAGCAGCACCAGAACGTCGGTTCTGGACAGAATCTGCACAAAATCCTCGAACAAGTCGCGCGTCCGCGTGTAGCGATGCGGCTGAAACACCAATACCAGCCGGCGGTCCGGCCAGGCTTGCCGGGCTGAGTCGAGGGTTGCCGCAATTTCCCGAGGGTGATGCCCGTAGTCATCGACGAAAGTGACGACCGAGTCGCCGAAAGGCACCTCGGCATTGATCTGGAAACGTCGCCCGATGCCTCGAAACCCCGCCAAGGCACGCTGTATGATGTCGTCGGAAATGCCCAACTCTCCCGCCACCGCAATTACGGCTAGAGAATTCAAGATGTTGTGGCGACCCGGAAGATTTAGGCTCACATCGAGCGGTTCATCGTGACCGGAGCGCAGCACCGTAAAGTGTGAACGCAATCCGTCTTGCCGTATATCCACCGCGCGGATATCTGCCTCCGGGCCGAAACCGTAAGTTTTCATCGGCTTGCTGATCTCCGACAGAATATCCCTGATTCCTGGGTCGTCCTGGCACAGCACGGCCAGACCATAGAATGGCACGTGGTGCAAAAACTCAACGAAAGCCTTCTTCAGTCTGCCGAAATCACCGTTGTAGGTCTCCATGTGGTCCCGATCGATATTGGTGACCACGGCAATCATCGGCTGCAAATATAAAAACGATGCATCGCTTTCATCTGCCTCGGCAACCAGATACGAGCCTTTGCCCAGTTGAGCATTGGTGCCTACGCTGTTGAGGCGTCCGCCGATGACGAATGTGGGATCAAGTCCCGCCTCGGCAAGTACGCTGGACGTTAGGCTGGTAGTCGTGGTTTTGCCGTGGGTGCCGGCAACGGCGATGCCGTAACGGAAACGCATCAACTCCGCGAGCATTTCCGCGCGCGAGATAACCGGAATTTTCTGGAGACGCGCGGCATCGACCTCGACATTGGAACGATTCACCGCACTGGAGATGACCACAACTTCGGACTGCGCGATATGCTCGGGCGCATGGCCGAAAAATATTTCCGCGCCGAGCTCCGCCAGACGGCGTGTATTGGCATTTTCGTTGAGATCCGAACCCGAGACTTGATAACCCAGGTTCAGAAGAACCTCTGCGATGCCGCACATCCCGGTGCCGCCTATTCCGACGAGGTGAATCCGCCGAATGCGATTCATACCGTATTGTCCCGCGATTTGTTCGGGCAGCTTCACGTATTCGCCTCATTCAGGCAGATCTCGGCAACGGCCTCGGACGCATCCGGCTTCGCCAGGGCCGAAGCTCGCTCAGCCATGGCCTTCAACCGGGCCGGTTGCTGCATCAGCGAGGTAATTTCGTCGGCAAGACGCTCCGGGGACAGTTCGCTCTGAGGAATCATCATGGCCGCGCCGTTATCAACCAGATAACGGGCATTGTGGCTCTGATGATCGTCTATGGCGTACGGATACGGCACCAAAATCGCGGGCAATCCCGCCGCTGCCAGTTCGCTGACCGTCATGGCTCCCGAGCGGCATACCACCAGATCAGCCCAGGCGTATGCTTCGGCCATATCCTGAACGAACGCCTCAACCCGAGCCGACATTCTCAACTGCGCATAGCGGACCGCTGTTTCCGCCCGCATCGACTCTCCGCTTTGATGAAAAACGCGTATGGGCATTTCAACCCTGGCCAGAGCCTCGGGTACCGTCTGATTCAAGGCCATGGCGCCTTGACTTCCGCCCAGAACCAATATTTTAAGGGGCTTGTCCCATCCGGCCCCAATCTCTCGTTTTAGAGAAACAATTTCTTCGCGTACCGGGTTACCCGTACAGCGCGCCCCTATATCGGGCGCAAAACTGCCGGGAAAAGCTTCCAAAACCGCTTGCGCTCGCCGAGCGAGCCAGCGGTTGGTTGTTCCGGGGATACGGTTTTGTTCATGAAGGACTAGGGGAATATCCAACAGGCGTGCCATTAGGCCACCCGGACCCGAGACAAATCCTCCCATTCCGAGGACCACGTGTGGTTTGACGCGGCGCAGAATGAATAACGCTTGCAGGCAAGCTTTCGCTAACATGAACGGAAAGCCCAGCTTGGCTCGCCAGCTCTTGCCGCGTAGTCCGGATACCGACAGCCATTCCACCGCGATATCGGCCGCCGGCACGACTCGCGCCTCCAAGCCGGACTGCGTTCCCATCCAGACCACCTGGTGTCCTTGAGACAAGAGCTCCCGTGCGACCGCCAAGGCAGGGTACACATGGCCGCCGGTACCGCCGGCCATGATCATCACACGTGTGCCCATTTGGCCCTAACCCTGGGCGCTGCGGCGTAAGTTTCAATGGCTTCGCTCCGAACCCGAAATAACAGGCCCAATGCCGCACACATCACCATCATGCTTCCGCCGCCGTAACTCATCAGTGGCAAAGTCAATCCCTTCGTGGGCAACATGCCCATGTTCACACCCATATTGATAAAAGATTGCAAACCGAACCAAATACCGATGCCGTAAGCGATAAATGCGCCGAAGCGGTTTTCGGCCCGTTCCGCCAGTTGACCGATCACGAACGCACGCCAAACGATCATCATAAAGAGAAAGATGACAGTGGCGGTACCGGCCAAACCCAACTCCTCGCCGATGATGGAGAATAGAAAGTCGGTATGCGCCTCCGGCAGATAAAACAGCTTTTGCACGCTCGAACCCAACCCCACCCCGGTCCACTCACCGCGGCCAAAGGCAATCAATGCCTGGGTAAGCTGAAAACCGGTATCGAGCGGGTGCTCCCAAGGATTGGTGAAACTGAGAACGCGCTTTAAACGATATTCGGCGCTATAAATCAGCCCAACCCCGGCAAAACTCATTACGCCGAGCAGAACCCCGAATTGCCACAGCCGCGCACCGCCCAGAAACAACATACCCAGCGCGGTCGCCATGATTACTGCGGTCGCGCCGAAATCGGGTTCCATCAGCAGCAGCACTGCTCCGACGGACAGCAGCGCTAGGGGCCGGATCATGCCCTGGACCGAGTCGCGCACCGTGCGGAGGTGGCGGTAGATGTAGCTGGCCATGTAAATGACGGCGATCAGCTTGAATACTTCGGAGACCTGAACGCGTAAGCCGAAGAGGTTGATCCATCGTGAACTCCCGTTCACGACCTTCCCAACCCCCGGTATCAAAACCAGAACCAGCAGAACCAGCCCGAACAGAAACAAGGTTAGCGACGATTTCTGCCATGACTCTAACTTGACCGAAGCGACGAAGCAACCGGCCAAAAGGCCCACAGCAATATGTGCCAATTGGTGCTTAGGAAAATAAAAGCTGTCCTCGGCGATTTTCTCCCCGAGGTGTAGAGAGGCCGAAGCGACCATAACGAAACCGAGGAGCAAGAGCCCCAAGGACGCAATCAATAAAATCGTGTCCAAATAAAAACGTCGGTCCGCCCAATGCAATACCAGACCTCGCCCGCGGACCGTCACTTTCGCTCTCATAGCGAGATGTCCTTTACTGCTTCCGTAAACACCCGCCCCCTTTCCTGATAGTCCTTGTACTGATCGAGACTGGCGCATGCCGGAGCCAGCAGAACGGAGTCCCCGCTGCGCGCCAGAGAACGCGCGGCTTGCACCGCTTGGCGCATATTTTCGACCCGCACAGTCGGTACTACATCCTTCAAGGCTTGCTCCAGCAGCGGGGCATCTTTGCCCATGAGCACCGCCGCTCGGACCTTTTCGGCGACTACGGGTCTGAGTATGGAAAACTCCGCATCCTTACCGTCACCCCCCGCTATGAGCACGGCCTTGCTATGCAATCCGGACAACGCCGCCATGCAGGCGCCCACATTGGTGGCTTTGGAGTCGTTAATCCAGGTGACGCCTTCAATTTCCGCCACCTTTTGCATACGATGCGCCAGCCCCTCGAACCGCTCGAGCGTACCGGTCATCGCTGCCCGCGACAACCCGATTGCTTCCCCAAGAGCAACGGCCGCGAGGGCGTTCGATACATTGTGGCGCCCTTGGATAGCGATTTTTTCGGTCTGCATGAGAGGTTCGCCGAGGCTCGTCAACCATTCCGCTCCGTCGATGACGGAAACGCCGTAGTCGACCCCCGAGTCCTTCAAGCCGAACCATACACGACGTCTATCCGGTTCCGCCATTGCCGCAACCATCGGGTCGTCCCGATTGAGCACCATCACGCCCTGTCCCCGGAAAATCAGCCGTTTTGCATCGGCATAAGCCTTGATGTCCGGATAGCGATCCATGTGATCCGGGCTGATATTGAGAACGGTCGCTGCGGCCGGCTTCAAAAGCGACGAGCGTTCCAACTGGAAGCTGGACAGCTCCAGGACATAAAGCTCTGCTTGATCATCCAGGAGCTCCAGCATAGGCGTGCCTAGATTCCCCCCGACTCGCACATTTCTGCCGTCCGCTTCCGCCATCAGGCCTACTAGCGTTGTGACGGTACTTTTGCCGTTTGCGCCGGTGATGGCCAGGA
The DNA here is from genome assembly GCF_035627495.1 of Methylocaldum sp. Classification (GTDB taxonomy): domain Bacteria; phylum Pseudomonadota; class Gammaproteobacteria; order Methylococcales; family Methylococcaceae; genus Methylocaldum. Next base: position 8,166 of record NZ_DASPLO010000130.1, on the reverse strand, counting down.
TAGGCGCATTCGCCATGCATGCGAAAAGATCGAGATCGCCGAACACCGGTATCCCGCGGCGCCGGGCCTCTCTGATTTTCGGCTGATCCAACGATACGCCAGGGCTGACGATCAAATGGGTGGCGGCCGAGAATGCCGCACTGTGAAGACCTCCCAGAAAAACTCCGGCGTCAGGGCAAGTCTCCCGTAATTCCGCGAGATACGGAGGCCATTCCCGAGTATCGGTCACGGCAAACTCGATACCTTGTTTTACCAAAAAGCGCGCTACTGAAAGGCCCGTTTTGCCCAGTCCGAAAATCAGCACTCGTGCGGAACGCCGATCCAATCCGAGCTTGTCCAACGGATTTACGGCATCAAGATGAACTTCTGCGTTTGCCGCCATATTTCACCTCAACTTCAAAGTCGCGAGTCCAATCAAGACCAGAATCACCGTAATTATCCAGAAACGGACAATCACGCGCGGCTCCGGCCATCCCTTAAGCTCGAAATGGTGATGAATAGGTGCCATGCGAAAAATACGACGGCCGGTGAGCTTGAACGAGATAACCTGAAGCATCACCGATACGGTTTCCATGACGAACACGCCGCCCATGATCATCAGTACAATCTCTTGCCGGACCAGAACGGCCAGCGTTCCGAGAGCGGCGCCCAAAGCCAACGCGCCGACGTCGCCCATGAAGACTTGGGCCGGGTAAGCGTTGAACCAGAGGAATCCGAGTCCCGCACCGACCAAGGCCCCGCAGAAAACCACCAACTCACCTGCCTTCGGTATAAAAGGAATACCCAAGTATTCCGCGAAATTCATGTTACCCGAGGCATAGGCGAAGATACCCAAAGCGCCACCCACCAGCACGGTGGGCATAATGGCGAGACCGTCAAGACCGTCGGTAAGATTCACCGCATTGCTGGAACCCACAATCACAAAATAAGCCAGCAACGGATACGCAATGCCCATGTTCAGCACAATCTGCTTGAAGAAGGGCACGATAAACTGAGTCTCGGTGGTAACCGTGGCAGTGCTATAGAGAAAAAGGGCGGCTGCCAGACCGAACACGGACTGCCAAAAATACTTGTGTCGTGCGGCCAAGCCTTTGCTGTTGCGCAAGACCAGCTTTTTATAATCGTCAACGAAGCCGATCAGACCGAACGCCAGCGTAACCAGTAAAATGACCCACACATAGCGATTACTGAGGTCAGCCCAAAGCAAAGTGCTGATCGCTACCGACACTAAGATCAGCGCTCCCCCCATAGTCGGGGTTCCGGCCTTGGAAAAATGGCTCTGGGGCCCGTCGCTCCGGATACTCTGCCCGATTTTGTATTTGCTGAGGTGCCGGATCATCTTCGGACCGACGATGAACGAAATAATCAGGGCGGTTAGCACGCCGAGAATGGCTCGCAACGTCAAATATTGGAAGACGCGAAAAACGTCAAAGTACTTCTCGAGAGCCTCCGCGAGTATTAGCAGCATGGATCGCTCCGCTCCCGCAACGCTTCCACCACCCGCTCCATACGCTGGCTGCGTGAACCTTTAATCAATAACACAACGTTCTCGTCAATCTGCTGTTGTAGTCGTTCAATCAACTCGTCCTGATCCCGGCAGTACAAGGCGCCCTCGCCGAATGCCCCCGCCGCCCGGTCCGCATTCGGTCCGACTGCAAACAGCCTCGCCACGCCCATCGCCTTGGCTTGATGTCCGATCTCGGCATGCAATTCGCCGCTCATCTCGCCCAATTCGCCGAATGCGCCCAAGGCGACCCAGGGCTCGCCCGAAAGCCCCAACAGCACATCCAATGCCGCCCGGAAGGAATTGGGATTGGCGTTGTAAGCATCGTTAATCAGCAGGGTTCCGTGGATGCCGTTTACCGGCTCCAGACGTCCCGGCACCGGCATGGCTCGGGAGAGCCCCGTTTGGATCTGGTCGATATCGAAACCCAGCCCGAAAGCCGTCGCTGCCGCGGCCAAAGCGTTAGTTACGTTATGGCCTCCGGCTAAGGCCAGAGCTAACGGATAGCGGCCACCTCGGTATAGAAGATCAAAGGAAGTGCAGAATTTTCCTTCGCTTAGACCCATCCGCATGGAATCCGCATCGGCGCGCACGACTGCATCAGGGCCGAAACCGAAACTGATGATCGCACGGCCACGGGCCATTTCGCACCAGCGACCGAAGAAACGGTCGTCGGCATTGAGGACTGCCGTACCTTCCGGACCGAGCGAAGTGATCAATTCCCCTTTGGCCGCAACCACGCCTTCGAGCGAGCCGAAGCCTTCCAGATGCGCTGCGCCGGCGTTAGAGATTACGGCAACATCAGGTCTCGCCAACCCGCTGGCGTAAGCAATCTCGCCCGCGTGATTGGCCCCCATTTCGATTGCCGCAAATCGGTGTTCGGCCCTTAACTGCAATAACGTCAACGGAACACCGATATCGTTGTTTAAATTGCCCTGCGTCTTGAGTACCGGCGCAGCAACGCCCAGAACGGCGGCGATCAGTTCTTTGACGGTGGTTTTTCCGTTGCTGCCCGTGATGCCTACCAAACGGCCGGTCCAACGGTCGCGCCAAGCCGCCGAAAAGCGCCCGAGCGCCGCTCGTCCGTCGTCGACCCGCACCTGAGGCAAGTCGCAATCGGCCCAGCGTTCGACCACCGACGCACAAGCACCGGCGGCTTTGGCTTGAGCGACGAAATCGTTACCGTCGAAGTGTGTGCCGCGGATCGCCAGATAAAGGTCACCCGATTTCAAAGAGCGGGTATCGATACCCAAGTTTTCAAACGACACGTCGGCGCCCCGGCATTCGCCGCCGACAATTCCGCTGAATTCGGAAAGACGCACCGTCATCTTGGCAGTCCTAGTACGGAAATGGTTTCCATAACAACGTCACGATCACTGAAAGGATATTTCTGGCCCTGAATTTCCTGGGTGTTTTCATGCCCTTTTCCAGCCACCAGAACAACGTCGCCTACGCCCGTCCGCTCCAGCGCCCAGGCGATGGCGTCGTGGCGGTCTCTGATCGTAACGATATCGTCGCGACGGCAGCCGGACAGAATATCCCGGATTATTTCGTCGCCGTCCTCGGAGCGGGGATTGTCGTCGGTCAGCACGACGCCGTCAGCCAGCGTCTCGGCAATGGCACCCATCTGCGGACGTTTGCCCCGGTCGCGGTCGCCACCGCACCCAAACACCACCCATAACTTGCCTTCGCAATGCCGGCGCAGACTGCGCAGCACGCTAGCCAAGGCATCCGGAGTATGGGCGTAGTCCACGACGGCAGTCCGCCCTTGCCCCGAAAACAACTCCATGCGCCCAGGCACGGGACGAACATTCTTGAGCAACTCAGCCGCCTCCGGCAACTCGTGACCCAGTTCGAGCAAAACGGCCAATGAAGCGGCCAGATTTTCGACGTTGAAATCGCCATATACCGGTGCAAACACGTCGGCAAGCTGTTGCCGATACCGGGCCTGAAAAGCGATCCCCTGCGAATCGTGATGCACGGAGGCCACGGAGACCACGGATGCGGAATCGATTTTTTGGCCGCGCAAACTAAAGGCGGTCCGCCTCACATGAGACGGCGTCCGGCTCGAAATAGCATCGGCAATCGGATCATCGGCGTTGAAGACCACGAATTCGAGTCCCGGCCACCCCAAAAGGCGCAGCTTTGCCTCCAGGTAAGCCTCCATTGTGCCGTGGTAATCCAAATGATCGCGGCTGAAATTGGTGTATAACGCCCCCTCGAAACGCACGCCGTTGAGACGGCCTTGCACCTGACCGTGGGACGAAGCCTCCATGGCCACGGTTTCTATACCTTGATCGCACAAGCGGGCCAGGAGATCGTGAACTTCGATGGCGTCCGGCGTGGTGTGGTTTGTCATATCGAGTGCGCCAGGTCTCCCCCAGCCCAGGGTTCCTACGACAGCGGCCGGTGCCTTAGCTGAAAGCGCATACGCCAAAAAATGACTACATGAGGTCTTTCCGTTAGTACCGGTAATACCGATTGCATTCAAGGATGCGGAAGGCTCGCCGAAAAAGCGATCGGCGATGAATCCGAGTTTCTGATCGAGCGAATCGACCGGCATGCAGTGTATTCCGGCGACACCCTGAGCCAAGAGACTTCCGCCGCCCGCAGGATCATAAATAATGGCCGAACAACCATGCCGAACCGCCTGTTCGGCGTGGCGCATTCCGTGCGAACGATGCCCGGCCAAAGCCACGAAAAGATCGCCGGGACGAATACACCGGCTGTCATGGCAAAGACCGGTGACATCAATCAAGCGCGGAACCGGTGCGTCGATAAAACCGGACAACAAGGCATCCAGCCTGCATCCGTGAGGCCGCGCTTCAGCCGTCATCATGCCGGGTCGTCCTGCTGCGAGGCGAGCAGCGGCATATTCTCTTCCTGGTCCGGGGCGATGTTCAGCAACCGCAAAGCACCCTCCATCACACTCGAGAACACCGGCGCGGCCACCGCACCACCGTAATACTCTCCGGCCGACGGTTCATCAACCATTACTACCATGACCAAGCGCGGCTTGCTGGCAGGCGCCATTCCTGCGAATACCGACATATAAAGCGAGGACGAATAACCGCCGACCCCGCTTTTCTTCACCGTACCCGTTTTACCGGCCACTCGGAAGCCGGGAATGGCGGCCTTCAGCGCGGTACCTTCACGGGTAACCACTTCCTCCAGCATCGTGCGCACGCTGACGGCGGTCTTGGTGGACATGATGCGATGCGATTCGGACGCTTTGTCCCGTTTGATCAGACTGATCATCGGCATTACCCCGTCATTGGCCAAAGACAGGTAAGCCCTTCCAAGCTGTAGCGTCGAGGCGGACATTCCATAGCCAAAAGAGAGGGTCGCCTGTTCGAACGGATTCCAGCTTTGGTAATCCGACAAACGCCCGTTGGCTTCGCCCGGAAAGCCGGTTTCCAAAGGCTGACCGAAGCCTAGATTGTTATAGAACGCCCAGAACTTTTTCGAAGGCATGCTCAGCGCGATTTTGGTGACGCCCACATTGCTCGATTTCTGGAGAACGTGCGCCACGTCGAGGACGCCATAGTTATGGATATCTTTGACAAGATTGTGCCCCACACGCATCGTACCCGGCGTGGTATCAATCATGGTGTCGGCGCGGTAAAGCCCGAGTTCCAGCGCCAAGGCTACGGCGAACGGCTTCATCGTCGAGCCCGGCTCGTAAACATCGGTGATCGCCCGATTGCGCGATGCGCTGCTCTTCATCTGGATACGGCTGTTGGGGTTGTAGGATGGTTGATTGACCATCGCCAGTACTTCGCCCGTTTGCGTATCCAACAGCGCCAAGGATCCGGAACGGGCCTGATGCTGAAGGACGGCTTTTTTGAGTTCTCGATAGGCCAAATATTGCAGACTCTGGTCGATGCTCAAGACGAGGTCCTTGCCGGGCACCGGCGACCTGATGTTTTCCAGGTCTTCGATGACTCGCCGCTTGCCGTCGCGAATAATCCGTTTGGCCCCTTCCACGCCCTTCAGCCAATCGTCATAGGCCAATTCCATCGCCTCTTGGCCCTTGTCATCAATGTTGGTGAAACCGACCAGATGGGCGGCCACTTCGCCCGAGGGATAGTATCGGCGATATTCGCGCTCCGAATAAACACCCGCAATACCCAGAGCCGTAACCTGATCCGCCAGCTCGGGATTTATCCTTCGTTTCAGGTAGGCAAAGCTGCGATTTTCGTCGCTTCCAACGTACTTTTCGAGTTCTTTGGATGATAACCCCAGAAAATCGGCCAAAGCCTTAAGCTTATCCGCCGGAATCTGCGCCTCGCGGAACTCTTTGGGATTGACCCAAATCGACTTGACGGGCGTGCTAATCGCCAGCAATTCTCCGTTACGGTCGAAAATCCGTCCGCGGTGTGCCGGCACCGGCAGTATGCCGACGTGACGAAGATCCCCCTGCCGCTTCAGAAACTGCCGATCTAATACTTGCAGGTAAACGGCGCGCCCGATCAAAACCGTCATGGCGATCAACATGACAATCAACAGGAAATGCCAGCGACCGCTGTAATCCGCCTCATGTACCGGCCTGTTTTGTATGATCAACATTTTTCGGCGCGACTTCTAAGGTTTGATATAAATGATCGATTCTCTAGCTGGCAATAGCATACCCAAGCGGCCGTGCGCCAACCTCTCGATACGGCTATGCTCGGCCCAGGTATTTTGCTCGAGCTGCAACTGTCCCCATTCTTCGTCATAGGCATCCAGCGCCTGTTCGAGCCGCTGAACCTCGGCGAACAACATCCTTGAGCGATACTTGGTATACACAACGCACAAGGCAGAGGCCATCGCCACCGCAAGCAACACCAACAGAAATCTCATGGCTAGAGACGCTCCGCCACGCGCAATACCGCACTTCGGGCGCGCGGATTGTTCCTAACCTCGTCCGCTTCCGGCATTCGGGCTTTACCGATACGTCTCAGTCGTCCTGGTTCGGCTGGGTGCAAGGAAAAATGCGAGAGCACCGCCTCTCCGCGCTCCTCGTCACGCATAAATCGCTTCACGATCCGATCCTCCAAGGAGTGAAAGGCTATGACCACCAATCGCCCGCCGGGCCGCAACACATCCACAGCCTGCCGCAATCCCTGTTCGAGCTCATCTAGTTCTCGATTAATAAAAATACGGATGGCCTGAAAGCTTCGGGTTGCCGGATGCTTACCTCTTTCTCGCGTAGGGACAGCCTTCTCGACGATCTCGACCAGCGCGCCCGTGGATGCAATTGCGCTTTTCGATCGCCCCTCAAGGATCGCCCGGGCAATGCGGCGGGCATAACGCTCTTCGCCGTAATCCCGAAGCACGCTGATCAACTCGCTTTCGGATGCACCCGCGAGCCATTCGGCCGCCGTCATTCCTCGGCTGGTATCCATGCGCATGTCCAAAGGACCGTCGCGCATAAAACTGAACCCGCGGTCCGCCTGATCCAGTTGCGGCGAAGACACGCCCAAATCCATCAACACTCCGGAGACACAGCCTAGCCACGCGCGGCGTTCCGCGTACTCGCGCAGACTTGCATAGCTGCCGTGCTCGAGCACAAACCGCGGATCCGCCATGAGCCACTTTGCCTCTTCGGAAGCCACCGCATCGGGATCTTTGTCCAAAGCCAGCAGCCGTCCCTCTCCACTTAAGCGTTCGAGAATCGCGAGGGCATGCCCTCCGCGACCGAACGTGCAGTCGATGTATAACCCGTCGGGCTTCAGCGCCAGACTGTCCAACACCTCGGGCAACATGACCGGCTGGTGCGCCCGATCTTCTAGACTCACAGCGCCAACGATCCCAACTCGGGTGATAGATCCTCTAGGCTCTCCAGGCTCTCCTCTTCGATCCACTCATCGCGATTGGCATTCCAGGAATCCTCGTCCCAAATCTCGAATTTGTTGCCTTGACCGATTAGTGCCACGCGTTTTTCCAACCCGGCGAACTTCCTCAAAGGCTCAGAAATCAGGAACCGTCCCTGACCATCCATCTCGCACTCGGTCGCATGACCGATCAGCAGGCGCTGCAAACGTTTTGCCTGCTTATTTAGGGAGGGAAGCTTCACAAGTTTGCGCTCGATCTCCTCGAACTCGGGAAGCGGGTAAAGCAAGAGGCATTTATCCAGACCAACCGTAACCACTAGCTGCCCGTCACAATTCTCATGCAACTCAGCCCTATAGCGGGTAGGCATGGCTAGACGACCTTTCTCGTCGAGATTGATCGAATTAACGCCTCGAAACAAGAAATCCCCCGACTTCCATTAGGCTCCATTTTTTTCCACTTATTACCACCTGAATGGAATATAGAAATCATCTGCAGCCAAGTCAAGCAAGATTCTTCATTATTTTTTTGCGGCAACGACATAGCCGGAACAAGCACCAACGAAAGCGGCTTGCCCAAGGCATTATTCAGATATATCAATGATTTAATAGGAAAGTTGTGACCGAGCCCGACGCCCGGTGAACTCGATGAGGATTGTGTAGCAGCGGCCCCGTCAGTTCCCGGCCCGCCAACGCGACCAATACTGGAGGGTACCTCGAAAAACCGGTTTGAGACGGCGATATTCGACCCCGAGTGGGCCGTTGTTGAGTCGATATCAGGATACTGTTGTTATTTTGCCCCCAACCGAGGCATCGTTTCGGCCGGAGGTCGTCATCTTGTGCGAGTCC
>NZ_DASPLO010000129.1:0-38259 GCF_035627495.1 Methylocaldum sp. | reverse complement strand
AATATGGAAAAATTGCATCTTATGGCAGAAGCCTTGATCAAGTACGAGACTATTGATCGTTTCCAAATTGACGACATCATGGATGGTAAGGTTCCGCGTCCACCGCAAAGCTGGGGTGAAGCGCCTCCGAGTGGCGGTGCTACGGGCCTAGGGTCGAAGGAGACTCCCAAAGCGAAAGGAACCGGTGGTATCGGTAAGGCAGCTGAACAGCACTGATCCTGTTTTTGGGTTCGTAACAGACCCCTGCACCGTTTCGGGTGCGGGGGTTTTGTTTTTGTAAGGATCGCCTAAACTAGCCAAAATGAGCTTTATGTTTAGTTGTTGGACCATTGGCGGGCAGCAAGCCATTGGTCGGGGTTTTCGCGGTTGGAACGCTAATGGGGGCGGCGGGACTGATTGCGTAATCTCCATGCTTCACGAAAGCAGGTCGTATTAGTGTGTCCCAAAGATTCCGACAGATCAGCTATCGCTTACGGAAGAGCGTCAAAATAATTAGATTCTTTAGATTAAAGGACAGCAAATGAAAAAAGCATACTTTGGTACAGACGGAATTCGCGGCAAAGTAGGGGAATATCCTATTACGCCGGACTTTGTGCTGAAGTTGGGCTGGGCGGCGGGCCGCATATTTTCACTAGATCGCCATCACTCCAACGTTCTGATCGGAAAGGACACAAGAATTTCCGGCTACATGTTTGAATCTGCTCTGGAGGCGGGTCTTGCGGCGGCTGGGGTTAATACTCAATTGCTTGGTCCAATGCCGACCCCGGCTATTGCTTACCTCACTCGGACGTTTCGGGCTCAGGCGGGGATAGTCATCAGTGCCTCGCATAATCCGCACTACGATAATGGAATCAAGTTCTTTGGGCCCGATGGGATGAAACTTCCGGACGAAATCGAACTTCAGATCGAGGATCAAATAGACAAGCCGATGACGACGGTGGAGTCATCGAGCATTGGCAAGGCCTCTCGCATCGGTGATGCCGTGGGGCGTTATATCGAATTTTGCAAAAGCACCATTCCTTCTCGCATCGAATTTAACGGAACCAAGATCGTTGTCGATTGCGCTCATGGTTCGACTTATCACATTGCGCCCCATGTATTTGAGGAGGTTGGTGCGACAGTTGTGGCTATCGGCGCTCAGCCCAACGGTTTAAATATAAATGACGGCGTCGGAGCTACCAAACCCGAGCAGCTCAGTCGGACGGTGTTGGAAGAGCGGGCGGATTTTGGAATCGCCTTAGATGGAGACGGTGATCGGCTGATCATGGTTGATCATAAAGGAGAGATTGTCGATGGCGATGAGCTTGTTTACATCATCGCTAAGTCGCGCCTGGAGAGCGGCGGATTAAAAGGTCCGGTAGTCGGTACCTTGATGAGTAACCTGGGGTTGGAGCATGCGTTGGAGGCACTAGGATTGGAGCTTAAACGCGCTGCCGTAGGTGATCGTTACGTGATGGAAATGATGCTTCAGCACGATAGCGTGCTCGGTGGTGAAAGCTCAGGACACATCATATGTCGTGATAGGATCACGACGGGCGACGGTATTATTTCCGCGCTACAAATCATGGCAGCGATGCACGAGTCGGGAAAATCGCTCAACGAATTGAAAAGCGGCATGGCTAAATACCCTCAGTGCCTGCTGAATGTAAAGGTGCGGGAGAAAATCAATTTGGATGAGCTTGGGTTGGTTCAGAACTTGAAAGACGAAATTCAGCGTGAACTCGGCAGCAAAGGGCGTATTCTCCTTCGGCCTTCGGGAACCGAGCCTTTGATAAGAATTATGGTAGAAGGCCAAGATGCTCGTATCGTTCGCGCTATGGCAGATCGTCTGGCGAATGCAGTCTCGTCGGCGCTGATTTTGTGAAGCTTTCGAGGCGAGTCGTTAGAGTCTTGAGAACTTGATTTGGACAGAATGAGCCGGGGATATCAGCCGATGCGTATTTTGCACACAATGATCAGGGTCGGAGAGCTAGACCGATCGATCCGCTTTTATACGGAAATTCTCGGAATGAAATTGTTAAGAAAGGAAGATTATCCTGACGGAAAATTTACCCTAGCCTTTGTCGGCTACGGCGACGAACTTCGCAATTCGGTGATTGAATTGACTTATAACTGGGGAGTTGAGCGCTATGACCTGGGCGATGCCTTTGGCCATATTGCGATTGCGGTCGATGATATCTACCACGCTGTCGACCGTATCAGGCAGGCGGGTGGCAAAATTTTGCGCGAAGCCGGTCCCATGAGACACGGTAGCACGGTCATTGCTTTCGTGGCGGATCCGGATGGTTACAAAATCGAATTAATCGCGAAGTGAGAATAAGCGGCTGTCTAAGTTGGTTGTTATGCTTTATTACTACCAAGCTGATGTCGGGATATTCCGCCTGGCTAAACAATTAGAGATTTGTTTTAATACAGGCCGAGCGTCGGTCTTATAACAATAAGGAGAAAGAGGATGTCAAAAGGGCAAAATTTACAAGATCCATTCCTAAATGCGCTTAGAAAAGAACATGTTCCCGTTTCAATCTATCTCGTAAACGGGATCAAGTTGCAAGGTAAAGTCGATTCTTTCGATCAGTACGTGATCATACTCAAGAACACTGTAAGCCAGATGGTTTACAAGCATGCTATTTCTACGATTGTTCCGGCGCGCCAGGTTCGCCTGCCACATGCGACGGAAGGACTAGAAGACGAAGGGTAATCGAGGGCTCCGCCTAAACCGTAAGATGGTTATGTCGAGATTGGCCGGGGAGAAGGGTTTAGTTGTTTGAAAGGCCGAAGTCCGGTGAGCGTGCTGTACTTGTTCACTTGACTGCTCAGGACGATACCGAAGCTCTTGTAGAACTTCAGGAACTTGCGTTATCCGCAGGTGCGCAGCCTGTAGCTGCTGTGACAGGCAAAAGACACGTGCCTGATCCGCGTTATTACATCGGTAAAGGAAAGCTTGATGAGTTGGCCCGGCTTGTCCGGGAGAACGAGGTAGAGCTAGTCCTTTTCAATCATCCTCTAACCCCGAGTCAAGAGCGTAATCTAGAGAAAGAACTCTCGGTCAGGGTCATTGATCGTAACGGCTTAATTTTAGATATTTTTGCCCAGCGAGCCCAGTCTTTTGAAGGCAAGCTGCAGGTCGAGCTAGCTCAATTGCGGCATCTATCTACCCGTTTGGTGCGTGGCTGGACTCACTTGGAACGTCAAAAAGGGGGTATAGGTCTCCGCGGTCCCGGTGAGACGCAGCTTGAGACAGATAAGCGCCTTATCGCGAGCCGAATACGGCAGATTCAAAAACGTTTGGAAAAAGTCGAACAGCAGCGTAATCAGGGGAGAACCGCGAGACGGCGGGCCGAGTTGCCAGTTATCAGTTTGGTGGGATATACGAACGCCGGCAAGTCGACTCTTTTCAACGTGTTGACGGGGGCTGGAGTTTATGCGGCGAATCAGTTGTTTGCCACGCTTGACCCCACGTTGCGTCGCCTGCAATTGACACCGAATTTGACGGTTATTCTCGCCGACACGGTAGGGTTTATTCGGCATCTGCCCCATGAATTAGTTGCCGCATTCCGTTCCACCTTGAAGGAGGCCGCCGAGGCGGATTTGTTACTTCACGTGATCGATGCAAGTGATGAGCGTGCCGATGAAACCGTATTCGAAGTCAACCAAGTCCTGAGCGATATTGGGGCTGACCGAGTAAGCCAGATTCAGGTCTTCAATAAGATCGATCGACTTGCGAATATTGAGCCGCACATTGAGAAAAATGAAGATGGCGAGGTCAGGAAAGTCTGGTTGTCCGCAAAGACAGGTGCGGGTTTGCCGTTGCTCCAGCAAGCTTTAGAGGATCTTTTTCGCGGCGAAGTGATCCACCGGAGAGTTCATCTGGCTCCAGCAAATGCGGGACTGAGGGCAAAGTTATATGGCGCTGCGCGGGTCTTGAGAGAGGAAACCGACGGAACTGGGGGTTGGGACATGGAGGTCGAGCTTCTCAAAAGGGATGTGAGATTGCTGCATGAGATCGACGAGCTCAAGGCTTCAATAATCGCTTGAAAAATTCATGCCTGTAACTATTCCAAAGCATAGGGGTTCTTCTGGCATGCAGCAGTAGAAGATGGTCCATAGACTAAAAGCGCACGAGTCCATTTTCAGTCGATTAAGTGACTCCGGCCGTTCTATTGATACTGTGGACCTTCGAGAAGCGTTCCGTGGCTTCTTCGCAAATGCTTGTTTTGTATATCCAACCATTTTCCTAGATAATTCTCGTATTCGGGCTGTAATTGCAGCCTAGTCGTTGCTCTAGAAGAGCGTCAAGATCTGTACTATAGGAGTCATCCAATGTCCTGGAATGAACCGGGCGGTAATAAAAAAGATCCTTGGAGCGGTCGCGATCAGCAGGAGACGCCTCCCGATTTGGAGGAGGTTATGCGTGGATTGCACGAAAAGATGGGCAGATTTTTCGGCGGTGGCGCAAATGCGCCTATGAGGACGATCGGTTTATTTCTCGTGGTTGCTTTGGCCGTATGGGGGTTGACCAGCATCTATCTCGTGGATGAAGGGAGTCGCGGCGTTGTGACGCGATTCGGCAAATATGTCGATACCACCATGCCCGGGCTGCATTGGCACATACCCGCGCCGATAGAGCGGGTTCAGGTGGTCAATATGGAGCAGCAACGTTTTCTGGAAGTAGGCTATCGCTCCGGCGGTCGTCAGCAATCGCTCGGTTCGGTGCCCAAGGAAGCTCTCATGCTTACCCAGGATGAAAATATCATCGATATTCGATTGGCTGTTCAGTATCAGATCAAGGACGCGAAAGATTATCTTTTTAACGTTGCCGATCCGGATGAAACCTTGAAACAGGTGATCGAAAGTGCGCAACGTGCGGTAATCGGGAAGAGCACGATGGATTTTGTTTTGACCGAAGGCCGGGGGCGGGTCGCGGAAGAAATCAAAAGCGAAATTCAGCAAACACTGGATCAGTATCAAACCGGAATTAGAGTGAGTAACGTGAGCTTGGTGGATGCTCAGGCTCCTGAAGAGGTTCAGGCTGCGTTTATGGATGCCATTAAAGCGAGAGAAGACGAGCAACGTCTGAAGAACGAAGCCGAAGCTTACGCGAACGAGGTCGTCCCCAAGGCGCGTGGCGCCGCGGCGCGTCTCCTGGAGGAGTCGGAAGCACACAAACAACGGGTTATTGCTAGAGCCGAAGGTGATACGGGTAGATTCAAACAGTTGCTGGCGGAGTACGAAAAAGCCCCGGAGGTTACCCGAGAGCGCCTGTATCTCGACACCATGGAGGAAGTTCTAGGACAGACGAGTACATTGTTGGTCGACGTCAAGAACAGCAACAACTTGCTGTATTTGCCCATAGACAAACTTCAAAAGCCTGCATCGTCTTTAGCCCCGCCCAAAGACACCGAAAGTACCATGATTACCACTCCGGAGATATCGGACGGCGGGACTACTAGGAATATCCGCTCTACGACGACTCGAGGTCGTGAAGGAAGGGGGCAATAATGATTAGTAAAAACACCCTAATTCTTTCTCTCATTTTCGTCTTACTGGTCTTGGGGGCTACCTCCATATTCACCGTTTCGGAGACGGAAAAAGCCTTATTGCTGGAGTTTAAGAAAATTGTTCAAACCGACTTTGAATCCGGATTGCATTTTAAGCTTCCGTATCAAGAAGTGAAGAAGTACGACGATCGGATTCTCACATTGGAGTCCAAGCCCGAGCGTTTTCTTACCTCGGAAAAGAAAAACGTTATCGTTAATTGGTTCGTGAAATGGCGGATTGAAGACGCCACAAAATACTACAAGGCAGTGGGTGGCGATAAAGCAGCGGCGAATATTCGCCTCGATCAGATAACGAAAGACGCGTTGCGGAACGAATTCAGCAAGCGAACGATTCGGGAGGTGGTTTCCTTGGAGCGGACCCAAATCCGGGATCTATTGATCAAGACGGTTAACCCGGTAGTAGATGATTTGGGAGTCGAGGTTATCGATATTCGTGTGAAGGGAATCGATTTGCCGGAAGAGGTAAGTTCATCGGTATACCGGCGGATGGAAGCCGAGCGGGCCCGGGTCGCGAGAGATTTTCGCTCTCGCGGTGCAGAGGCGGCCGAGCGTATTCGTGCGGAAGCCGACCGTCAGCGGGAAGTGATACTTGCCGATGCCTATCGGGAGGCTGAAATCAGACGCGGTGAGGGCGACGCCACAGCATCAGAGGTTTATGCTCAAGAGTATGGCAAAAACCCAGAATTCTTTGAGTTTTATCGAAGCTTGTACGCTTATAGGCAGGTATTCAAGAATGAGAACGACATGATCGTGTTGGAGCCTGATTCGGAATTTTTCCAATACTTCAAAAAGCCAAAATAACGAGATCGTTGCACCCCCGCACATATCGTTTTCTGTCTCTCCTTCGTCCCGTCAAAGGGACGAAGGAGGGCGGGCGGCTTTGCTACTAGCAAGCATTCTTGCACGGCACAACCATGGTGCCGGTATAAATCTCGCGATAATACAACTCATCGCATAATCCATTCAGACCCATTTACGTTTACTGAACTTACTGAATTCGATTTGATGTTAACCGAAGATAATTGGTTGTTGCCCGAGGGCATTGATGAGGTTTTTCCCGAAGAAGCCGCGCGTTTGGAGCATCTGCGCCGAAAAATAATCGACTTGTTTGCCGGTTGGGGCTACAGGCTGGTAATGCCACCTCTGATCGAATTCATAGAGTCTCTTTTGATCGGTTCTGGCAACGATCTTGATTTGCAGACATTCAAGATCATCGATCAGATCAGCGGTCGGTTGATGGGAATACGGGCCGATATGACACCGCAGGTTGCACGTATCGATGCGCGGAATCTCGGTAGCGATGCACCGACACGGCTATGCTACATCGGGACTGTGCTGCACACGCAATCGGATCATCTCGAGAAGTCCCGGAGTCCGTTGCAGGTTGGGGCTGAGTTATACGGCCACTCGGGCAATGCCAGTGATTTGGAAATTATCCGCCTCATGTTGGAGATGCTTGCCATGGCGGGCATCGAGGACGTGCATCTGGATCTGGGGCATGTTGGCATCTACCGGGAGTTAGCACGCCAAGCCGGTTTGAATACGCAGCAGGAGGCAGAGCTATTTGAAATTCTCCAGCGAAAAGATCATCCGGGCTTGGTTGATTTGTTGGATACGCTAACGGTTAATCGCTCCTCCGCAGAAATGTTGAAGGCGCTTGTCGATCTAAATGGTCATGAGGGTGTCATAGAGGAAGCTGGAAAGCGGTTGATATCAGCCGGTGAGCCGGTACATCGGGCTTTGGTGGATTTAGAGTCAATTTCCCGAAGCTTGAGGGGTTTTTTTCCGGCTTTGCGTATCAACTTCGATCTTGCGGAATTGCGTGGTTATCACTACAAATCTGGTGTCGTATTCGCCGCTTTCGTGCCGGGTTATGGCAGGGAAATCGCGCGCGGCGGACGTTATGATGAAATCGGTAAAAATTTCGGGCGTGCTCGTCCAGCTACTGGTTTCAGTGCCGATTTGAAGGTCTTGGCACGATTGGCCGTAGCGGGAGACGATCTGTCGAGTAGTTTGCGCATTTTTGCGCCTGCCGTAGACGATCCCGATTTGCATGAAAAGGTGCGTAACTTGCGTGGCGCAGGGCAAACGGTCATTCAAGAGTTGTCTGGACAAATAGGCGATGCTCAAGCAATGGCATGTTCACACTACCTCCGAAAGCCGGGGCTAATTTGGGAAGTCTTCCCCGTTGGTGATTGAGCCACAATTACCTCGAAAGTAAAAACATCAAGCTGGAATCAAGAATGGGTAAAAACGTCATAGTCATCGGTACCCAATGGGGAGATGAAGGTAAAGGTAAACTTGTCGATTTGTTGACCGAACGCGCAGATGCAGTCGTACGTTTTCAAGGTGGTCACAATGCGGGACATACCTTAGTAATCGACGGCCACAAGACGGTGTTGCATTTAATACCTTCCGGGGTTTTGCGGGAACCAGTCAAATGTTTGATAGGCAACGGTGTAGTGTTGTCGCCTCACGCGCTGCTGGAGGAAATCTCTTTATTAGAGAAGGCTGGTGTTCCGGTTCGGGATCGGCTCACGATTAGTGAAGCATGTGCCTTGATACTGCCCATTCATATAGCACTGGACGTAGCGCGTGAAAAGTTCCGCGGCGATAAGGCCATAGGTACGACGGGAAGAGGTATCGGCCCGGCTTATGAAGATAAGGTATCGCGGCGAGGGCTCCGAGCCGGTGATCTTCTGTATCCAGCCGTCTTTGCCGAAAGGTTGCGAGAGCTCTTGGATTACCACAATTTCGTGCTCGGCAGGTATTACCAGCAGTCACAACTCGATTACCAGCAAGTGCTGGACGAAACGATGGCGTTGGGCGAGCAGATTAAACCTATGCTAGGCGATGTGGCGGGTATCCTGCACGGTTACCGCGATGACGGTAGGAATGTTCTCTTCGAGGGGGCGCAAGGAGCGATGCTGGATATCGATCACGGCACTTACCCCTATGTGACATCTTCTAATACAACGGCCGGGGGCGCAGCATCCGGCAGCGGCATGGGTTTGTTGGATTTCGACTATGTGCTGGGCATCACGAAAGCTTACTCGACCCGCGTAGGGAACGGACCGTTTCCGACGGAACTTTCGAATGAGGTCGGCAAGCATCTGTCCGCGAAAGGTGC
This sequence comes from Methylocaldum sp., assembly GCF_035627495.1. Classification (GTDB taxonomy): domain Bacteria; phylum Pseudomonadota; class Gammaproteobacteria; order Methylococcales; family Methylococcaceae; genus Methylocaldum. The sequence goes on along the minus strand of NZ_DASPLO010000129.1, from coordinate 29,571 downwards.
GGAATTCGGCGCCACTACCGGGCGAGCACGCCGGTGCGGCTGGTTTGATGCCGTTTTGATGAAGCGCTCGGCGAGGCTCAACAGCCTAAGTGGATTATGCTTGACGAAGTTGGATGTTTTGGACGGGCTGGAAAAGATCGGAATTTGCACGGCCTACCGATACAAAGGAGAGGAGATTCGCACCGTACCTATTGGTGCAGATAGTTATGCGCAGTGCGAGCCCGTGATCGAGGAGCTTTCAGGATGGCAAGAATCGACCGCCGGCATCACCTCGTATGAAGATCTTCCCACGAATGCTAGGGCTTATATCGAACGGATTGCGGAACTGGTCGATGTACGGGTGGATATTCTTTCGACCGGTCCTGACCGCAGTGAGACGATTCTTCTGAAGAATCCCTTTGATTAAGGGATATGAGAAAGGATGGTGCCGAGGAGAGGACTTGAACCTCCACGGGTCTCCCCACATGAACCTGAATCATGCGTGTCTACCAATTTCACCACCTCGGCAGCGGTGAGTTACATTGAGCAACTCAACTGAGGCGCGAATTTTGTTACTTGTCGGTCGAATTGTCAATACCGAAGGCCTTGAAGCGAATTGCCGGCTTCCTGAGCGGTTGTCGGGCCGAGGCTCGTCTGAAGCAAATTAAACAGCAAGAGAGATAGGAAAATTATCCATGACCAAGTCCGCCCCTAAGACGGCCAGAGGGTTTAGGTTTAAGGATCCGTTTGCGGAGCGGGAGGCGGGAAAATATGAGCGCCCCATCCCCAGCCGGGAATTGATCCTGCAGGTGATGAAAGAACAAGGCGTCCCTTTAAGAGTTGAGGACGTTGCCGGGATATTAGGCGTACAAGAAGGCGAGGATATCGAATCGCTACGTCGTCGCCTCAATGCCATGGAACGGGACGGGCAGATACTGAGAAACCGCCGCAACTACTATTGCATTGTAAATCATAAAGATCTCATCGTCGGACGGGTAATCGGCCATCCCGATGGATTCGGTTTTCTTCGGCCCGACGAAGGCGGCGATGATCTTTTTCTCTCGCCTAAGGAAATGCGCGCGCTCATGCACGATGACCGGGTGGTGGTTTGCATCCGCGGAGTCGACCGCCGCGGGCGGCGAGAAGCCGGCGTTGTAGAGGTATTGGAACGGAATACCCATAACGTCGTAGGCCGACTGTACCTGGAACAGGGAATAGCATTCGTCGTCCCTGACAATAAGCATATAGCTCACGACGTCCTTGTTCCCGAGGAATACCGGAACGGAGCACTTGCGGGGCAGATCGTGGTTGCGGAGATCATTGAGCAACCCACTCGACAACGTGATCCCATCGGCGGAATCAAGGAGGTTCTGGGCGATCATATGGCTCCCGGGATGGAAATCGAAGTGGCGATTCGCAGTTTTGATCTGCCTTCGGAGTGGCCGGACGCCGTGTTGAACGAGGTTGCGGGTCTAAGCGCGGAAGTCCCGGAGCAGGCCAAGGCCGATAGAGTCGATTTACGCCATCTGCCTCTAGTGACCATTGACGGAGAGGACGCCCGCGATTTCGACGACGCCGTATACTGCGAAAGAACCCCGAAGGGGTGGAAGCTGTATGTTGCGATCGCCGACGTTTCCCATTATGTTCGGCCAGGAACCGCTCTCGACGACGAAGCCAAAACCCGGGGCAACTCGGTGTACTTTCCCGATCGGGTCATTCCCATGCTGCCGGAGGTGCTTTCCAACGGTTTGTGCTCGCTCAACCCCGAGCAAGACCGGTTGTGCATGGTCTGCGAAATGTATATCAACACTGACGGTGCGATTGTCCGCTCGAAGTTCTACTCGGGGCTGATGTACTCTCACGCGCGACTCACTTACACCGAAGTCGCCCGCATCCTCGTTGATGGCGATAAGGCCCTGCGGAAAAAGTATCGTACCCTGGTTCCTCATTTGGAAGAATTGCATGCGCTCTACAAAGTACTGCGGCGGGCGAGAGAGGATCGAGGGGCGATGGATTTCGATACCCAGGAGTCCTACATCGTATTCGGAGAGGGCAAGAAAATCGCGCAAATCGTGCCGCGGGAGCGTAACGACGCACATCGCCTGATCGAGGAGTGCATGATCACCGCCAATATTGCCGCAGCGCGCTACCTTGCCCGGCAAAAACTTCCCCATGTCGTTCGTGTCCATGAGGGGCCAACCGCCGAAAGATTGGCTGATCTGCGTGCCTTTCTCGGAAAAGTCGGCTTAGGACTGGGAGGCGGCGACGATCCGGGGCCGAAGGATTATTTTGAGGTGTTGGATAACATCACCGGCAGGCCTGATGAGCACCTGATCCAGACCGTACTGTTACGCTCGCTGGCTCAAGCCGTTTATAGTCCGGAGAAAAAAGGCCACTTCGGATTGGGATTGGATGCCTATACCCATTTTACGTCACCCATCCGGCGCTATCCGGATCTGCTGGTACATCGCGCTATTCGTTACTCGCTCGAAAACAAAAATAAAGAAGAGTTCGGCTATTCCCATAATGACATGGTGCTGATGGGCGAGCATTGCTCGTATACCGAGCGACGCGCCGACGAGGCGACCCGCGATGTGGTTGCCTGGCTTAAATGCGAGTACATGCTCGATAAGTTGGGAGAAGACTTCTCAGGGGTCATTTCCGCCGTTACACCGTTCGGTTTTTTCGTGGAGCTGAAAGACATTTTCGTCGAAGGATTGGTTCACGTTTCGACTTTGGATAAAGACTACTTCCATTACGATCCGATCGGTTATCGGTTGGAAGGGCAGCGTAGCGGCGTGACTTATCGGCTTGGCGACAGCGTTCGCGTGATCGTTGCCCGCGTAGATTTGGATGAGCGCAAAATCGATCTTGAACTGGTAAAACGCTCCGAGTCTCCAGCGCGCCGACCGCGGAAGAAAAAACGCAGATCATGAAGAATCGGCGTCGCATTGCAGGTCTTCATGCAGCGGAAGCCGCTCTTGAAAACGCCCCGGACAAAATCATCAGCGTCTGGATCGACCATCGGCGGGAAGACGGCCGTATTGCGGCGATTGCACAGAAACTAGCGTCCCTTGGAATTCCGGTTCAGCCGGCCGGAAGAAACCAGCTCGATTCCCTGGCCGAAAGCCGAAACCATCAAGGCATTGTTATCGAGCTGAAGCTGAGCGGCGAACTCGGAGAATCGGAGCTTCAGGACGTCTTGGCGGAGCTTCCAAATCGACCATTTTTTCTCGTTTTGGATCACGTGCAGGATCCCCATAACCTCGGGGCCTGTCTACGTACTGCGGATGCCGCCGGAGTGCAGGGCATCATTATCACGAAAGACCAGTCGGTGGGCTTAACGCCGACAGTGGCCAAAGTCGCCTCCGGCGCCGCTGAAACCGTGCCGGTTTATCGGGTAACCAACTTGAATCGAGTTCTCGGTTGGTTGAAGGAGGCGGGGTTGTGGATCGTTGGCGCTGCGGGCGAGGCTGAGCAATCCCTGTACGAGATTGACTTGGCCATTCCATTGGCTTTGGTGATTGGAGCCGAAGGAAAAGGCCTGCGTCGCTTAACGCGCGAGTCCTGCGACTTTTTGGTCAAAATTCCTATGTTCGGTCAAATCGAAAGCTTAAACCTGTCGGTTGCAACAGGTGTATTGCTTTTCGAGGCCGTGCGGCAGCGTGCGCGGGCGAACCGGACTTAACGATTTAAGTCGTGCTGACTAGCCTGGATTGTTAGGCTAGGAGTAGACGGCTTGAATCCGTGCCTGGTCATATCAACATTGACATAAATCAACGGAGCCAGCGCCAGTACCGCCAAGCCCAGAAGTTTTGCACCTCTCTTCACTGCATACCGTGGTTCCAGGTGCATCCAACACCAGAGGTAGATTTCGAGTGCCATAATCGGACCTTTTAGGTGTTTGTCTTGACAAAATCAGGCTAATGTGAGTATGACAATCTTGCAACTGAGAATAGCCTTTTGATGATGCGGCAAAAACGCGCACCCGTGTTGACTTGGAGAGCGCCGCACGTCGTAAATGTTTTTAGGGCTTATTGCCAAAAGTTTCGATGAATAGGTGCGGATTCTTTGTTTGCCGGCTGGACCATTTTAAAATAGATTCATGTTTAGCCGGATCAGGCTAGCCCAAGAACTCCCGTGAGCGGACGTCTTTTGACAATCGCTCGTTTTCATTCAATCAAAATGTCTTCATCGTCGGCATCCATTACGTTTAACGATACAGTCCGTGCCTTGCAATGGAGCGAACGAGGGCTCCGCTTGCTGGATCAGCGCAAACTGCCAAGCGTTGTCGAATATGAGACATTCGATAACGCGAAGGGTGTGGCCGAGGCGATTAGCTCAATGCGCGTGCGCGGAGCCCCCGCTATCGGCATCGCCGCCGCCTATGGCGCCGTGTTGGCGGCACGTCAACGGTATCGGGAAAATCCGGATACTTGGAAAGAAGCGATCGAGGCGGATTTGGCTAAGCTTGCCAGTTCGCGTCCCACCGCGGTTAATCTATTTTGGGCGCTTGACCGTATGCGCTCGGAAATCGAAAAGGTTAACGGCGATCCTGAGCCACATCTGTTGAAAGCCGCGTTTTCCATCCACGACGAAGATATAGCGGCCAACCGGGTGATGGGGGACTTGGGGGCCTCTCTGCTCGTGGGAGCCAGCGGCGTTTTGACCCACTGCAACACGGGCTCTCTTGCGACAGGCGGCTATGGTACGGCGCTTGGCGTGGTTCGAAGCGCTTACCGGCAGGGTGTTGTGAAAATTTTCGCGACCGAGACCCGGCCGTGGCTGCAGGGCGCTCGGCTCACCGTTTGGGAGTTGGCCCAGGACGGTATACCCGCTACGTTGATCGCCGATTCCGCTGCGGCTTATTTGATGAAAACGGGCGCAGTTCAGTGGATTGCCGTCGGCGCCGATCGAATTGCCGCAAACGGCGATACTGCCAACAAGATCGGCACCTATGCCTTGGCGGTTGCCGCTCGCCATCACGGGGTGAAATTCATGGTTGTTGCGCCAACCTCGACGATCGATTGGCGGACAGAGACGGGAGAAGATATCAAGGTTGAGGAACGAGACCAGAACGAGTTGCTAAACGAATATTTCGCAAGATCAGGCAGTGTCATAACGGCCTGGAATCCCGTGTTCGACGTGACTCCGGCCGCATTGATAGATTGCATCGTCACGGAGCGGGGTATTGTGCGGAATCCGGATCGCCATGCCATGAAGGTTCTGGCGGATGCTCGGTAAGCCCTGTGTTTCGCCCGCTTGCGGGCCCGGATCGACGCCACTATTCCTTTACTTCCCGTGAGACAGTTGTTAGCCATAGCCTTGGGGGGATCAGCGGGCGCCCTGATGCGCTATTGGATCGCTGCCGGCGTCTATGGCTTCTTGGGAAGGGGCTTTCCGCATGGAACCCTGTTTGTGAACGTATCAGGGTCCTTTCTTATGGGACTCTTGACGGAGTTGATGCTGCAGCGTTTTCCGTTGGCCGCGGAGTACCGTGCCGCCGTGCTCATCGGCTTTTTGGGCGCTTACACGACGTTTTCGACCTTCGCGATCGAAACGTTTTATCTCATTGAGGAGGGAAGCTTAGGGAAAGCCGGGGTGAATGCGGCACTCAGCGTGATTCTTTGTTTGGTAGCGGTTTGGGGCGGACTGCTCCTTGGCCGCCGGCTTTTCACCGGTGAGCTCTATCCCTGGCTGGGATACGGTTTTCCCTACGTGAGATTGTTGGTTGCGGTAGCCTTGGGGTTGATTCTGGGATTCTTCGCCGAGCTTGCTTTTAATCGCTTGGCATTCACCGTACCCGTACGTACAGTCATTTTGGTTATGTTATTGGGGTTAATGACTATCCTGTCCACAGTGGCGCTAATTCCTGATTTTTCAAAAACACGTATTGAGTTCAACGGCTTGCTGGGGTTGTTCGCGGTGAATGCCGTTGGAGCTGCGTTGTCGGTTTGGGTAGGTATGCTCGCAGGGAGGCAGATGTGAAAAGTCGTCAATTGACTGTTGTACGTATTTATATTCGGGAAGGGGAGCATATCCTCAACAAACTCATTCGCTTTCTACATGAAGAGCAGAACATCTCCGGTCTGACCGTACTGCGGGGTGTACTGGGCTTTGGCGACAGCGGTCAGTTACACCCCGCGTCGCTGGTTGACCTGTCCCTGGATTTACCGCTGGTGGTGGAATTTTTCGAAGAGCCGGAGCGCGCCCAGCAGGTCATCAAGAAAGTGATTGAGTGTTTCGGCTTGGTCCACGTGGTGTGCTGGCCCGCCACGGGCTGGGTCACAGAAGGCTGAAGGCTCGGGCCTGTTCAAACCCTATCCTCGTTACGCATCATGGCTCCCGTGAACCCGCGCGAATCTCCCGTGCGTTCGGCGCGCCGTAGGTGGTTTTTAATCATGACTTACGCAAATCTCACTCAGGATAACCGATGTTAGATCCACGTCTTTTCCGCACTCAATTGGATGAGGTCGAAGCGCAATTGGCGCGGCGTTCCTTCGAGCTGGACACCGAAGCGTTCCGCGAATTGGAAAACAAGCGCAAGGAGATACAGAGCCGGACGCAGGAATTGCAGAACGAACGTAATACCCGCTCCAAGCTCGTCGGCCAAGCGAAAGCAAAAGGAGAGGATATCCAGCCTTTGCTTGCGGAGATGCAGCATCTGGGCGACGACCTTAAACGGATGGAAGGCGAATTGGAAGGAATTCAAGCGAAGTTGGAAGAATTGCTGCTTGGCATACCGAACGTCTTGGACGCGGATGTTCCGGATGGCCGGAGCGATGCGGACAACGTGGAGATTCATCGCTGGGGCGAGCCGCCGCAGTTCTCATTCGGACCGAGCGACCATGTCGATTTGGGAACACGGCTGGGCGGTCTTGATTTCGAAGCGGCGGTCAAAATCACGGGCTCCCGGTTCGTGACCCTCAAAGGCCCTCTGGCCCGTTTGCAGCGTGCCCTGACCCAGTTCATGCTCGATACGCATACGCAGGAGCATGGTTACGCGGAAACCTACGTGCCGTTCATGGTGAATGCGGAAAGCTTGCGCGGTACGGGGCAGCTTCCGAAATTCGAGGAGGATCTGTTCAAGATCAACCGTGAACCGCCGTTCTATCTGATTCCGACAGCGGAGGTGCCGGTTACCAATCTGGTTCGCGATGAAATCCTCGATGCGGAAACGCTTCCCTTGAAGTTCGTCTGTCACACCCCGTGTTTTCGGAGCGAAGCCGGCTCTTACGGTAAGGACGTGCGTGGCATGATTCGCCAGCATCAATTTGAAAAAGTCGAACTGGTCCAGATTACGAGGTCTGATGACTCGGCACGTGCTCACGAAGAGCTGACCACCCATGCGGAGGAAATCCTCAAGCGCTTGAGGCTGCCGTTTCGAAGAATCGTTTTATGCGCCGGCGATACGGGCTTTTCTTCGGCCAAAACCTATGATCTCGAGGTTTGGCTACCGGGACAAAATGCCTACCGCGAAATTTCGTCGTGCAGCAACTTCCGAGACTTTCAGGCGCGCCGCTTGAAAGCCCGCTGGAGGAATGCGGAAACGGGCAAGCCCGAGTTGGTTCACACCCTGAATGGTTCGGCGCTTGCCGTCGGCCGCACCCTCATTGCCGTGATGGAGAACTGTCAGGACGAAAAAGGACGGATCAGAGTTCCCGAGGTTTTACTGCCATATATGGGCGGAATTGAAGTAATAGGCTGAGCGAAAGATGGAAGATTCTCAAAATAATCTTATGCCCGACGGCCCAGACCGGACGCTTGCATTGGCGAAGCTAGTCGAATCCATGCGTTCGGTGACAGGCTCGGAAACGGCGGCCATCGCCAGTGAAAAATCCGTCGGGGAAGCGGATTCCATTCAGCATAGATCACGGGCTCGCGTGGAGCACCTCGAGAGTCTCAGGCAGGCCAACATCGAGCAGATCCTTCGGTTAGCGGGGCAGGAGATCGATCCTTCGGTATCCGAAGATCCGGTAGATAAAGGGTGGTTGATCCATTTTTTCGAGTCGGCCAAGAACTCCGGAGATGATTTGGAGCATCGCATCTGGGCGCGACTTCTTGCCGGAGAATTAGCTTCACCCGGCGGCTTCTCCAAACGCAGCTTATCGACCCTGAGCCTGATGGATCGGTGGGAGTTGGAAGGCTTTATCGAATGGTGTGCCTTCGCCTTCGCATTTGAAAGCGGTTGGCGGTTTATGTTCGACGACGACGTCCTGCGTCGGGAGATGTGGACTTACGGTAGAGATCGAGACCTTACCCATCATTTCGTCAATATCGGCTTGCTTTCGGCTGAAACCAGTCAGCTCAGGCCATCGTCGTGCTCGAAAGGCTTGCGTCTTCGTTATTCCGGAAAGCTTTACGAAATCCGTACGGAAAAGGCCGGCTCCATGGAGCATGTATCGGCCGAGTCCGGCGCCAGTTATCGGCGATTCACCGCCGTGGGGCAGCAGTTGGCCGAAGTCATACGAACGAAATCGTTCTACGGCTATGCGCGCAGTGTTCTTAAAGTGTTGGATAAGGAATGGAGTCTTCGATTCGAAGTGATCGAGTCGCCGAGTGATACCTAGCGACGCAATTGGCGACGGGCTATAACTCCCCACTCAGTCGCTTCCGCATCGCTCTTCGGATTAATCGTGTGACTGGATTTACACCAAGACGTGAACGACATCACAGAAACGTTGCAGAATGATATAACCATTTCAATGGAAACTTTGTCTTTTTAGAAGTTTCATTTATTATGAAACCGCATCGTTCCTAATAACCAATACGGAGGTGAAGGATGCGGAAGCTTCGACTGATTGCTAACTCCCTTCTGTCGATCTACTTGGCGTCTTCCTGTACTGTTGGTCATGCCAGAACGGCAAGTCCAAAAAACCCAGCAAGCTCTCAAAAGGGCACTGCATCGTACTACAGCGATCGTTTTCAGGGCCGGCGAACAGCCAGCGGCGAGCGTTACAACAAGAACGGTTTCACCGCAATGCATCGGTCGCTGCCATTCGGTACCCGGCTCCGGGTGACCAATCTCAGCAATAACCGCAGCATAGAAGTGCGCGTCAACGATCGTGGCGATCCCGCGAATAGGCGGCTACTTGATCTTTCGCGGCGCGCAGCCAGTGAGCTCGGATTTATAAGAGCGGGGCTCGCCCAGGTTAAGCTTGAGGTTATCCAACCGGGAGACGGCTAATTCGTGGCCTTGCGATAAGAGCTATTTCCCACTTGCCGGTTACTCGCCGTAACCTAGGGATTCCACATCCACGAGCCTGCCATTCTCGAATCGAAGCAGCTGGACGAATCGATTTGGACCGAAGTTGTACGTCCATTCGTCGATCGTGACTGGCACGTACCGCTCGAACTCTAAGCCCGAGCCGTACAATCGCACAACCCTGAACTCGATGCGGGAGTCCGTGAATATGGGCTCCCCGCACTTGCTGAGCACCTGGAGCTTGTAATCGCCAAGGGTTACCAGCCGCGAGCCGCAACGTAGCGCCCAGGCTGACGGCGCTAACAAGCACAGACACAGACCGGAAAGAAGAATGGCTTTTTTCATGAATTATTGGACTGTGAGATAGCGCTTATTCTTGACCAAAATTCTCGGAAAAATCATAATGACTTTAGATTCGATAGGCGTATCGAGGTTACGATTTGTATGAGCGAAGAATCCATTAAATTTACCGACAGTGCCGCGGCCAAGGTGAGCGAACTTATAGCCGATGAAGGTAACGGTGATCTGAAGCTGCGGGTTTACATTACCGGCGGCGGCTGCTCAGGTTTCCAATATGGTTTCACCTTTGACGACATGGTCAATGAGGACGACACCCAAGTTGTAAAAAATGGTGTCACAGTCTTGATAGATTCCATGAGCATCCAATATTTGACGGGTGCCGAAATCGACTATACCGAGGACTTATCCGGATCACAATTCGTCATCCGTAATCCCAATGCGGCCACCACATGCGGTTGTGGCTCGTCCTTCTCGGTTTAAACTTTCTCACCCTAAAGCTCTTGTAACAGATCGGTCGTCCGGTCACATCTGGCAGATTCCACGTCCGGAAACAAGCCGTAGTCCTGCATTGTTGGACAGGACATTAACGGGCTTGAGTGAGTACCTGCGGTTTCGGCTGCAGCCTCAGGGCCGGTCAAGTGAAGTACACAATCTCCGGGATTTTGCCATCAAGGGCAACTACATCACGCCTAACATATCGGCACTAGCATCACCGGAAGCGCTTCCAATACGATCGCCAGCAGTGCCAGCCCCCCGAAGGCAACGGTCATCCAGTCGATGAAAGCGGGTGTCGCAGGCTGCGGGCTACGGTGGTAAAGATTCCGCCAGGCGGGGAGAAGTATGACCAAGATCCCCGCTATCGCCATCACCGTAGCGATGGCGACCGTCCACGACACGATATCAATCCCCAACCAGCTTAGATCCTGGAATCGCCGCGCACACGCCAGAGCGGTGAAGATGTAGACAACCCCGAAATGGGCACCCCAGATCAAGACGCCCGAGAGCATCCGAAGCGTGTTTGTGACGAAGTGGAGTGCGGCAGCCATGGCGGTTCACCCGAGGAAGCGCGGAGACAGATGGACCACGGCTAATGCAATCAGGCCCTGGACCACTGTGTAATGCCAGAACAGCATGGTGTTGTCGAAAGTGGCTCGGCGTTCGCGGTTTATGAGTCCGCACACCGAGCGGGCGAAGGTATAGAGGCCCATGATGACCACCACGGTAACGAAAAATCCCTGAATCGAGATGACGGTATAAACGATCGCGGCATAGCCGGAATCGGTCGGCCGCAGGCCTATCTGCCATTGGCCCCACAACTCGGCCACCAAGGCACCGACGAGCAGGGGGACGGCTAAAAGCAGGGCCAGGCGCACCGTCCAGAACCTGTTCGATTTCAATGCGCGGCTGGCGTAAGCGATGGCCGCACTGCTGAATGCTGAAAGGCTTGCCGTCGCGAGCGGATAAGCCACTTCCGGCAGCGATTCTCCGCCCTTGGGCCAGAATCCCGGCGCCACGGTCCACAGAAAATAATACGAGAAGATCAGGCAGGCGAAGAGAGAGGCCGAGACTATCATCAGCACGACCATGGCCCACCGGGAATGCGACATGGAGCCGGTCACGTAGACCGGCAGCTTGATGCCGCCGCCGATGTCCACGGGAGGATGACTGGGTCCGGGGTCGGTTTCCCATACCCACCGGATAATCATGGCGACGGCGAACACACCGAAGAACAGTGCAGGAACCACCAGTTTCACCGTCAGGAGCAGGAAGAACGCCGCCGTGCCGAAGGCCGCCAGCACCGGGAACCAGCTTCCTGCCGGCATCTGCAAGATGTACAGGGGCCGGGCGTCGATGGGACTGGTGACGATGGTCTCGCGCGCGCCGGTAGGCGCGCCCGGCAGGTAATAGCGGCCAGCCTCGACGTCCTCCGCCAGATTCGGCTGATCCCAAAGCGGCTCGCGGCTTTCGACGATGGGAATGCTGCGCATGGCGTAATCGCCGCCGGGCAGCCATTCGAGGGTGCCGGCATCCCAGACGTTGCCCGCCTTTTCCGAACGGAACGGTCGGAAGTTGCGGATGAGATCGACCAGGAACACCAAAACGCCCGCACCGATGAGAAAAGCGCCGAGGGTCGAGATTAGGTTGAGGGTGTCCCAACCGACTTCTGTCGAATAGGTATAGACCCGCCGCGGCATGCCCAGTAGTCCGGTGACGTGCATCGGGAAGAACGCCGTGTTGAAGCCGATGAACATCAATCCGCACACCCAGCGGCCCAGCCGCTCCGATAAAGGCCTCGTGCTCGCGTAAGGCGCCCAGTAATAGAACACCGCGAACAGCGGGAACACCATGCCGCCGAACAGCACATAATGCAGATGCGCCACCACAAAATAGGTGTCGTGCACCTGCCAATCGAAAGGCACCACCGCCACCATCACGCCGGTGAGCCCGCCCAGCACGAAAATGAATAGAAAGCCCAGAGTAAATAGAGCCGGCACCGTGAGCTTCAAGCGTCCAGCGGCAATGGTGGCGATCCAGGCGAACACCTGGATGCCGCTCGGAACCGACACCGCCATACTGGCCGCCGAGAAATAGCTCATGGAGATCTGCGGTAGCCCCACGGCGAACATGTGGTGCACCCACAGGGCGAAACTGAGGAAACCCGTGCCTACCAGGGCCAGCACCACCAATCGGTAGCCCACCAAGTGCTTGCGCACCATGGTGGGTATGATCATCGACACGATTCCCGCGGCCGGCAGGAAGATGATGTAGACATCCGGGTGACCGAAAAACCAGAAGAGATGCTGCCAGAGCAGAGGATCGCCGCCCTTCTCCGCCACGAAGAATGGCCACTCGAAGCTGCGCTCCAGCTCCAGGAGTGCGGTACAGAGGATCACCGCCGGGAAGGCGACCATGATCATCCCGGCGAACACCAGCATGGCCCAGCAATAGATCGGCATCTTATCGAGGCTCATGCCGGGCGCGCGGTTGAGCAGCACCCCCACCACGATCTCGATGGCCGCAGCGATGGCCGTGATTTCGATGAAGCCGATGCCGAGGAGCCAGAAATCGGAGTTGTCGCCGGGCGAGAACCCATAACTGGTCAGAGGCGGATACATGAACCAACCGCCCTTGGGCGCCAGGTCGAAGAAGAGACTGCAGAAGAACGCCAGTCCGCCCGCGAAATAGGCCCAAAAGGCATAGGCCGACAGCCGCGGAAACGGCAGATCCCGCGCCGCCTGTATGTTCGGCAGGATGAGCACGCCCAGCGCCTCCACCGCCGGTATGGCGAACAGGAACATCATGATGGTGCCGTGCATCGTGAAGATCTGGTTATAGAGGTCTTGCCCTAGAAGATTATTTTCCGGCACCGCAAGCTGGGTGCGCATCAGGAGCGCCAGCACGCCGGCCAGCAAAAAGAACAGAAAGGCCGTGCCGACGTAGAAGATGCCGATGTACTCGTTATTGACGACGGTGATGAAGCTCAAGCCCGAGGGCGGCCGCCAGATTTTTTTGAGCAAGGGAAGCTCGTAGTCCGGGCGGGGCAAGGAGTTTGGATAATCCTGGTTTTGGTCCATTCATTGCTCCTCAGCGCAGTCGATACAGCAGGAATACCCCGCCGAGGTAGGTCGCGAGCACGGCCAGGGAATCGTAGCCCATGCGGAAGATGGTTCGATCCCGGCGCTCGACCAGCCCGGCTATGTACAGCGTAGTCACCACGATCCCCAACAATGTTGCGACGGCGGCGAACCGCCCGACCTCGTTCAGCGCCGGCCCGCCACGGTGGATGGCGTCCGCCAGGAACACCAGCGCCACGCTGAAAAGATTGGTGCCGAAGATATCCGACACGGCCATCTCGTAACGGTGCAGACGCACCGCCGCCAATACGGTGCTGACTTCCGGCAACGAGGTCGCTATTGCCACCAGCAGAACGCCGACGAAACTCGACCCCAGGGCCGTCTTCGTGGCGATGGCATCGCCGGATTCCGAAAGAAAAAAACCGGCGATCAGAATCGCTAGGCCAGCCGCAACCGTTCGGGCCGCGACTCCGGCGAGCGGGGTGTCCGTGCTTTTGCCGTTATCCGCTTTCGGCGTACGGTGGCCGGACTGCAGTCCATCCATGCCTTTCGGATGCCATTGAAAGCGCCCCTGGGATCTATGGGTCATCCACACCGCCAGCAGGTACAGGACGAGAACGCTCCAGCACCAGCCGCCGACGCCGAACAGGGCTATATCGCCTACCGTAATGCCGGCGGCGATCAGTGCGAGCAAAAGGATGGACAGGCTGCCCTGTAACATAACCACGGGGTCCGGGACCACGGAGGTCAGCGCGTCCCGCCCGATAGCCGCATCGGCTACCGCCAGGATTGCGAATCCGAAAGCGATCCCGCCGAGCAGATTGTTTACCGCCAGCTCCAAATTGCCGGCTGCCGAAGCGACCACGGTAACCGCCGCTTCCGGCAAAGACGTGACCACGCCCAGCAGAACCAGGCCGGTAAACGCGTGGCCAATGCCGGTACGTTCCGCGATCGTATCGGCATGACCCGACAACCGAGTGCCGGAGACCCAGACGACACCGGCCGAAACAGCGAACACGGCGATGCCGACCCAGAGCGGTGCGGCTTTAAAATCCAACGGCATCAGAGTAACCCCGGAACGGCATTCATCGCAGGCGCTCCAAATAAGCCGCTGGCGGACGCGCGGGCAAGCGCTGGGCGGCGAGCCAGGCGTCGAAATCCTCCGGCGTCTCGACCACCACCAGGAACGCCATGTTCGCGTGCTGAGCCCCGCAGTATTCGGCGCACTGCCCGCGCCACACGCCCGGCCGGTCGGGGCGGATGCTCAGCGTCGTGACATGGCCGGGAATCATGTCGATCTTCCCGGCTAGGTTGGGCATCCAGAAGCTGTGGATGACATCGACGGTGCGGAGCCTGAATTCCACCGGCCGGCCGGCCGGAAGGTGAATCTCGTTGGCGGTGGCGACGTCGACATAGCCCGCATCGGTCAGGTAATTAACCCGCCACCAGAATTGCTCGCCGACCACCTCGACGCGCAGCGCCGGCGGTTCCGGTGGCGCTGCGATATCGCCCGCGACCTTCAGGGTATGGATCAAAAGCGCCGACAGCAGAGCCACCGGAAAGGCCAAGCCGCCGATGATGATCGCACGGCGGTGCCCCAGCACGCGGCCGGCGCGTTCCGGCGCGGACATGGAATAAGCGGTCAGCGCCATGACCAAAACGAAAATTGCCGTGGCTCCGCCGAACAGCAGCCAGGTAATAGCGGTGATCTCGGATGCGACAGGCGAATGAGGGTCGAGGGCTGACTGCAGGCCGGCGCCCGCGGACGCCGGCAGTGTTGCCAGTACCGAGGCCGAACGAAAACGGGCGATCATGGCGCGTCGATACACAGGTCGTCCGCGCGGACGCGCCGAAGACCGGCACTAACCGCGAGGCGGAGAGTCGAAAATTCTGTAGCGTCGGAAGGCGTTTCGTCCCGGATGATCATCGGTCACTCCCTTGGCCGGATCGTTGAGCCAAACGGCGGAAGCCGTTCCCTCGAATTTTGGAGCGTACTCACAGAAGACCATGGCACTGTCCCGAAAGTTTCTGATCCATGCCGCCATCACTGTCGTCCTCTTGGGTGGGCTGGGGATATTGGGCGCGGCCGTCGTCGTGCTCGGCGGTGTATACAACGTCGCCGCCATCTATCAGCACACCCGGCCGGTTTACGAAATCCTGGATTTTGCGCTGGACCGGTCGGTCGAGGTCCGCATCGGCGGCATCGTTGCGCCGCCCTTGGAAGATCCGCTCTTGGCCGAACGCGGCTTCCACATCTACCGGGACAAGTGCGTGCAGTGCCATGGCGCGCCCGGCGTGCCGCCCGACGATATCGGCAAGGGCATGCTGCCGCTGCCCAACAACCTGGCTCAAACGGCGCGTGAAAAATCGGCCGAATACATCTACTGGGTGGTTGCGAACGGAATCCGCATGACCGGCATGCCCGCCTGGCAGTACCGCCTCAACGAGCGGGATTTATGGGCCGTGGTGGCCTTCGTGGAGCTGTTGCCGGAATTTTCCCCGAAGGAGTATGGAGAATGGGAGCGAAAGGCCGGCGAACGATAAAAAAAATCAAGGCGTTGCGCGGGCTCTTCGCGGCATTGACGCTGCTGAGCGCCTGCGGTCGCTCCGACGAACCCGCGCAGGGCACGGGGGGCGACCCGGCCCGGGGCCGGATCGCCTTGCAGCAATATGCCTGCACGACCTGCCACATCATTCCCGGTATCGTCGGTGCCAAAGGCCTGGCGGGTCCGCCCCTGACCGGCTGGGCCAATCGGATCTACATCGCCGGCATCCTGCCCAATACGCCGGACGACCTGGTCCTGTGGCTGCGGGACCCGCAGCGTATATCGCCCGGCACGGCCATGCCCAACTTGGGGGTGACCGAGCGGGACGCATGGGACATGGCCGCGTATCTCTACAGCCTGAAGTAATCCCGTATTGGACCCCGGTTATCTGAAGCGGGCGGCGCTCCGATTCGATGGCCGAGGACGCCAGGGCAGGCGGGGACAATCCGCCCCGCGAACTTTCCCGGCACTGGTCGACCTAAAAAACTGACGTCCTAATTCGAGAAGCTCACCGCGGGAGGATACTCATGGAACGGTTTGGCGGACTTCGCGCCCTTGGCGCCGTTCTGATCATGATGTCGGCGGGATGCCAGCCCGTACCCGTACCGAGGCTTACCCCGGCGCCCGCGGCGGAGCGCGTACCGGGGGAGCCGGGCGCCGCCCGCGCCGAAGCCGGCGGCGTCCGTATCGCAGCCGGAGCCGAAGCGTGGCCCGGCTCGGATACCATCCATCGCGAGTTGACCCCGGTGCGGGTGTCCATCGACAACCGAAGCGCACAGCCTCTGCGCATCCGCTACGCGGAGTTCGCCCTGGTGAGTCCTTCGGGGGAGCGCTTCGCCGCGCTGCCCTTTTACCGGAAGGAAAGCCAGGTGAACGTCCCCGCCGTGCCGGCCCCGTACCCGCCCATCGCCGATCCCGCCTTCGGCTATACGAACTTCTACGTGGCGCCCCGGTATCATTCGATGTATCCGGGGCTGCAGCCCTATCCCGGCCCGTTCGAGTACGATTCTTCTTACTACGACACCTATGGCGACTATTGGAAAGAAGGTGCCCTGCCGACCGGGCGCATGATCGATCGCGCCTTGCCCGAAGGCGTACTGGAGCCGAATGGCCGGCTCGACGGGTGGCTTTATTTCGAAAAGGTGCGGGATGTGCCGAAGGTCACCTTCCGTACCGATCTGGTGAACGCCGAAACCCGCAGGATTTTCGGCGAGATCCGGATTCCATTTACTGTGCGTTAGACCATTTTCTGATCTGGTATAGCGTCAGAAACAGCGGGCGCTACCCGTCTTAGCCCCGTTAGAGCGCCTCCGAGCATCGCCGCCTGGGACCGGATTAGCCCGAAGGGGCGCGGCACGATGCCGCGCGGCGACAAAGGCACAGGGACCGTGCCTTTTGTCAGCCCGGTCCCAGGCGGTGACGCGCAGGATCAGGGCGCTCTTCGGGTGGCCTTTTCTTTGGGTACTTTCTTTTGGCCAAGCAAAAGAAAGTACCCCGCGTGCGGGGCGGCTCCCCGCTCCAAAACAATCGCCGCGATTAGCGGCACCTTGGGTCGTGCTTCTAAATATCTAACATCGCTTTGCCTAAACAAAAGCCGCACTAGAAGCTGTCTTCAAGCGTCACGAGCATCTTCAGAACAAGGAGCGAACCACAGGGACGTTTTTCATCGGTATTTCGAACCCTTGAGCAACGCGGGTATGGCGGTGCGTAGTAGTTTGAACACAGCTTCTTAGAGCGGATCTCCGATATGCCGATCCCAACCCCGCATGGAACGGGTTCTGGGGATGTTTCCCGTTTTTGCGCTTCGTCATTTCGGCCTCCACGGTTTTCGAGTTGATGGACCGGGGCTCCGCGGCCGGCAATTCGGCCGCCCGTCCGTTTAAGCAAAACAAACGATGCGGTGACGAAACATCGGATCGAATGTCTTAATTTTCATGGACGACACTCGGTTTCACAACCACATTGGAGGCGTGGCTATGGGCGGCATTTTACGGTTTCTGGGCAGTGCGATCGGCATCATCTTCTTGATCGGCCTGTTAGTCTTGATTGGGCTTCTGATGCTGATTTTCTGATCGGTGATGCGCGTGCGGGCTTGGAAGCACCTTTGGCTTGGAGCCGTAGCGGGGGGCTTGTTTACCGTGGCGGCTTTGAGCGCGACGGCCAGTGAAGCTGTGCCTCCCGCCGTGCCCGGCACGGGCGCCCGGCCACCGTTTGCCGGAGAGTCCAGCGCTCTGCCGACGGTGTTGATCGTGCCCGGGACATTCAGCGCCGAGCGGGTCACCGATGGCTGTTGGGTGCAGTTCTACACGGGCGACGATTTCACGGGAACCCAACTGAACATCATCGGCCCGGTCGACATGCGCAGCATGGAGGGTCCGTTCGGCGCCCGCTGGACCGGTCTGGAAAGCGCCAAGGTTGGACCGCGCGCCCGGGTAACCGTCTTCGCTGGCAAGGACTTCGAACGGCGCAGTTTGGTTCTCGAACCGGGACAACATATCCCCGACTTAGAGAAAAGCCGGGGACGGAGCAGGTTGGGGCTTTTTAAAGATATCAAATCACTGCGGGTGATTTGTCTGCCGTACCGCTGATCCGGTGCGCCTCGCCATATCCCAAAAATATTGGCAGCAGGCTCAGACCCGCTCCCAACTATGGAGCGGTTATTGAGTGCAGGTAATCTTCACGGACTCAATATCCTCGAACAGCCCCAGTTTCCGGTCGTCGAGGTTTTTGATGCGATCGCCCGGATTGAGGGTTGCGGTGCGGTTCCGGTAGTCCTCGGCGTCGTAGATCGCTACCCTGGCCTTGGGGCCGACGATTACGCTGTCGAGACCGCCCCAATAGTAGCGACGATTGAAATTCATGTTGGGCAGGTCGGCGGGGCCGACTAGAGTCAGTTGATCGCCCTCGAAGTTTTCGCCGTCGAAGAACCGGGCCCAGCAACCGCCATCCATCGTGTCGACATGCTGTGCCACGGGGATCAGCACCAGGACGGGCACTTTGCCCTGCCCTTCGTTTTTGGCTTTGGTGCCGGTTTGCTTCTGGCCCTGATCCTCCGGCTTTCGATCTCCCGCTTGAGCTCTGTCTTTCGACTTTTCCGACTGGGCCAGCGCTGTATCGTTCGCTTGGGCCGGGGGCGGAGCGGTGATCCCGCGGCGAATAACATGGTGCCAATAGCGATCGCCAAAACGGAATTCCTGGACTTCATGGGACGCCTCCTGCGTCGGTGCACTATGCCGAACAAAGACGCATGTTTATCCGTCTCCTCGTAAATAAAAACGACTCGAAACCCGTTTAATCGTTCCGCCCGCAGCAATGGCGGAACGATTGAGCAAGACCGTGGCAAGAAACGGGCAGCCTTCAGAGTTCTTTCGGGAACTCCCTTGGAAGGATCATTTCTTGGCTGTTCGGGTCACAGACGATATAGGTGCCGGCGTAAGGAACGGGATTGCCTGAAAGTACTATTTTCGCGGAACACTAAGAGGAGGTTCGCGTGCAAGCGTGGAAGCGTTTCTTATCGAAATCCGTGGCGAGCACGGTGCCGCGGCCCGGCGAGAGGATTCCGGATTTCAGGAGCGCGCCTTGGAGGAGATCGTTCGAAAATATCGACGCGCCGCGGATAAGCGGCCGGCCCTGACCCGGTGGTCGGGCTCGGATTTCCGGTTGTCGGCAAAGTCGAATGGCGCGGAGTTCAGCGCGGGAAACGGAGAGCGTGTTCGGTGGGCGGTTCCGACGGCGGAGGATCTTGGCTGGTCTCGCCGTTTTGGCCGTCCTGGTGGTGGCCGGTTACTGGCTCTGGGCGCGGATCGTCGATGAACGGAAACCACCGGAGCCGTCACAGATTCCTCCCGTTACCGTGGCGGCGGCCCGTGCCGAGGCGGAGATCTGGCGAACCGAGTTGGACACCATCGGCAGCCTCGTTGCCGTGCACGGGGTGCAGGTGACCACGGAGGTGGCGGGCATGGTGGAAGCCATCGGATTCGAATCGGGCGCCGAAGTGGAGCAGGGCGCGGCCCTGGTGCAATTCAATACCGATGTCGATCGGGCGCGGCTGGAGCGCCTGGAAGCGGAGGCTCAACAGGCGCGCCGCGATTTGGCGCGGGCCCGGGAACTGGTGCAGCGGCGTTTCGTATCGCAGGCCGAACTGGAACAGGCGGCCACCGAGGTGGAAACTCTGGAGGCCCAGGTTCGGGAGCAGCGGGTGCTGATCGGCAAGAAACGGGTCGAGGCGCCCTTCGCCGGGGTTCTCGGGCTCCGCTACGTGAATCTGGGGCAATACCTCGAACCCGGTCAGGCCGTCATCGATTTGCGGTCCATTGCGCCCATCTACGTGGATTTCACCTTGCCCGGCCGCCATTACGCCGAGGTCGGGCCGGGACTGCCTATCCGGGTGCGGGTCGACGCCTATCCCGAGCGGGTCTTCGAAGGCGAAGTCAGCGCGGTCAGCCCGGAGATCGACCGGGAGACCCGCAATTTCAGCGTGCGCGGCAGCCTGCCCAACCGCGAAAGACTGCTCCGGCCGGGCATGTTCGCCGACGTGGTCGTGACGCTCCCCGACGAGCGCAGGGTGGTGGCCGTTCCCGCCACGGCGATCAGCTACAGCCCGTACGGCAATGCGGTGTTTTTGATCGGGGACGAGCTTCCGGCGGAAGAAGCCGGTCCGAAACCGGATGGCCAGACGGTTCCTGCGCCGCCGGGTGGTTTCGATGGAAATAAAAATCCGGAGGCATCTTCTGCCGAAGTCCCGGCGGGGCGCGTCTACCGGGTCGAGCGGGCCTTCGTCACCGCCGGCGAGCGCCGGGGTCTCTGGGTGGAAATCCTGAAGGGCGTCGAGCCCGGTGACCGGGTGGTCACGTCGGGTCAGCTCAAGCTCGGCGACGGGGCTCGGGTGGTCATCTCGGACCAGGACGTGCTGCCGGAGGTCGAACCCATTCCGAAGGGGCCGTGATGGGTGGCTTTACCGACCTTTTCATCAAGCGGCCGGTGCTGGCCTCGGTGATCAGCCTGGTGATCCTGATGCTGGGATTGCGGTCGATCCAGTCCCTCAATGTCCGCGAGTACCCGGAAACCTTCTCCTCGGTCATCACCATTTCGACCCCTTATTTCGGTGCCAACGCGGAACTCGTCAGGGGGTTCATCACCACGCCCCTGGAACAGGCCATCGCGACCGCCGAGGGCATCGACTACCTCGAATCCACCAGCGTCCAGGGTACCAGCAGCATTCGGGCGCGGCTTTTGCTCAATTACGATCCCAACGCCGCGGTCGCGCAGATCATCACCAAGATCAACCAGGTGCGGAACCAGTTGCCGCCGGGCAGCGAGGACCCCATCGTCACCGTCACCGTGGGCGAGCCGACCGCCGCCATGTACATCGCCTTCTACAGTGACCGGTTGGAACGCAACCAGGTGACCGATTATCTCAACCGTGCGGTTCGGCCGCGCCTGGAAACCCTTATTGGCGTTCAGGAGGCGCCGGTGCTGGGCGGGCAGACGATCGCCATGCGCATCTGGCTGGACCCGAAGCGCATGGCGGCGTTCCGGGTCACGCCGACGGACATCCGCGCGGCGCTCGAGGCCAACAATTTCCTGGCGGCGGTGGGGGATACCAAGGGACCGACCCTCTCGATCTCTCTGGATGCGGATACCAACCTCCACTCGGTGGAGGAGTTCGAGCGGCTGGTGGTGCGGGAGGAGGACGGCGCGCTGATCCGGCTGCGGGATGTGGCGGACGTGTCCTTGGGCGCGGAATCGTACGAAACCTCGGTGTATTTCGACGGGGTTCCGGGGGTGTTCATTGCCGTGGAAGCGGCGCCCACGGCCAATACCCTGGACACGGCGGCGCGCGTGCGGGAAGTCTTCCCCGATATCCAGCGGCAATTGCCCGAGGGCATCCGCGGCGTCGTGGTCTACGACAGCACCGATTTCATCCGCGACTCGATGCGGGAGGTGCTGGTTTCCCTGGTCGAGGCGCTGGCCATCGTGACGGGGGTCATTTACCTGTTCCTGGGATCGGTCCGTGCCGCCCTGGTGCCCGCCGTGGCCATGCCGCTTTCGCTGGTGGGATCGTTGTTTTTGATTCTGATCATGGGTTTCAGCATCAACCTCTTGACCCTGTTGGCGCTGATCCTCGCTATCGGCCTGGTGGTGGACGACGGCATCGTCGTCGTGGAGAACGTCCACCGCCACATGGAGGAGGGGAAGAGCCGGCTCGAAGCCGCACTCGAGAGCGGGCGCGAACTGGCGGCGCCCATCGTCGCGATGAACATCGTGGTGGTGGCGGTATACGCGCCCATTGGCTTCATGACCGGACTCACCGGGAACCTTTTCACCGAATTCGCGTTCACCGTGGTGGGGGCGACGTTGATATCGGGCGTCGTCGGCCTGACCTTGTCGTTCATGCTCTGCTCCAAGCTGTTGCGGCGGGAAACCGAGAAACGCGGGCTCAGCCGTTGGGTGGACGCTGGATTCGGATGGGTGGCGGATCGGTACGGACGCCTTCTTCATTACACTCTGGAGCTGCGCTGGCTGGTGCTGCTGTTCGGGGGAGTCGTGCTCGTCGCCTGCTATTTCCTCTATACCGCCGCCGAAGACGAGCTGGCGCCCACCGAGGACCAGGGCTTTCTCATCGTGCAGGCCACCGCCGATCCGAACATCTCCATCAACCACCTCGAACGCTGGACCCGGCTGGTCGGCGAGGTCATCGAGAATTTCGACTCCACCGACCATTCGTTCGTCATCAACGGTGTGGCGCCGGGCGGCGGCAATGTGGGCAGGACCTACCAGGCCTTTGCCGGCATGTCCATGAAAGACTGGGAGGAACGGGAGCAAACGCAATTCGACATCATGCCCGAATTGCAGAATCGAGTGGATGGCGTCGCCGGCCTCCAGAGCGCGGTGTTCCCGCCGCCGGCGCTGCCGGGCGCCGGCGGCGGAACCCCGGTACAGTGGGTCATCGGCTCCACCGAGGAGACGGAAGCGCTCTACGAGGCGGTGCAGCGGGTGCTGGACCGGGCGCGGCAAAGCGGCAAATTCGCCTTCATCGAAACCGATCTCCATTACGACCGGCTCCAGGTGCAGGTGGAGATCGACCGTGCCAAAGCCGCCGATCTCGGCATCGACATGCAGCAGCTAGGCGGCGATCTCGCCACGCTGCTGAGCGAAGGCTATGTCAATTATTTCAGCATTCGCGGTCGCAGCTACCGGGTCATTCCGCAGGTGGAACGCGCCTACCGGCTCCGCCCCGAACAGCTCGAGAACTATTATCTCCGCGCCCGGAATGGCGCCCTGATTCCTGCCTCGACCATCGTCCGTCTGACGCAAACGGTCCAGCCGCGGGAACTGGCCCGGTTCAACCAGCTCAACGCGGCGACGCTGTCCGGGGTTCCGGCGCCGGGGGTCACGCTCGGCGAGGCGGTGGAATTTCTGCGGACGACGGTGACCGAGGCCTTGCCCGGCGAATACGTTACCGACTGGAAGGGGCAGTCGCGCCAGTACGTGCAGGAGAGCGCGGAGCTGGTAACCGCCTTCTTCCTGGCGGTGATCCTGATTTATCTAGTGCTGGCCGCGCAGTTCGAAAGCTTCCGCGATCCCGCCATCATGCTGGTGAGCGTGCCCATGTCCCTGGCCGGCGCCCTGCTGTTCATGGCGCTGGGGGTCGTCACCGTCAATATCTACACCCAGGTGGGGCTGTTGACGCTGATCGGCTCCATCATCCGGCACGGGATTCTGTTGGTGGAATTCGCCAACGAGGTCCAGCGACGCGAGGGGCTGAACCGGCGCAAGGCGATGGAGACCGCGGCGGCGATCCGGCTCCGCCCGATCCTGATGACCACGATCGCAACCCTGGTCGGCATGATTCCGCTCTGGTTCGCTTCGGGACCCGGCGCCGAAAGCCGTTTCGCCATCGGCTTCGTGCTGGGTGCGGGCATGGCCATCGGCACGGTGTTCACGCTATTCGTGGTACCGGCCTTTTACACCGTCATCGCCAGTGAGCGGACCGGATCGGAAAAAGGGGAACAAGGTGAGGAGAACTGAAACCTGTTGTGCCTTGATCGTAGGGTGGGTTAGCGTAGCGTAACCCACCGATTCAAGGCTGCTCGGTGGGTTACGCTACGCTAACCCACCCTACAAATAGTTGTAGGCCGGATTAAGCCCTTCGACTTCGCTCAGGACAGGCTCCGCGTATCCGGCGTTTTCATCCGTCGCGCGCCGGGAACGGCTGCCGCCCCTTCGACAGGGCTCAGGACAGGCTTATCCCGGCCTACATCTGTCCCACATGCGGCGTTTTCGTCCGTCTAGCTACTACCAATAATACGGACGGCCATAATAGTCGTGGATCTCGATTTCGTAGCGGCGGTTGACCGGTTCCGTCGGATCGAATTCGGGCCCGTTACGGATGCTTTCGGCATCGAGTTCGACATGCAGACGCTGTTCGGCCCAGTCGATCAAGCCGAGCCACGGCGTCGCCACCAGAACCTTGCGCCCCGGCAGCCAATTGCCCGTGTCGACCACCAGATAGCGTAGCGCCCATGCCTGATCGTCCACGATGAAGTCATTCACCTGACCGATGTCCCGGTCGGTGGCGGCGACGATGTAACCGATCACTTCCTCGACCGAACGCAAATGCTCTTCTTTTTTTTCCTGAATTTCGGCTTCGGCGCCGACCAACGGTTCCGGCACCGGGTTGACGACCTCGGCGGGCCAGGGGTAAGCGCCGAAGCCGCCGGGTCCGACGCCGTAGGGTGGCAGGGAGTAATGACGCCGATACTCGATCTCATACGCCCGGGAAACCGGGGCGTGCTCATCCAGTGGCGGAGAGTCTTCGATTTGCTGTTTGGTCAAGTGCACGGGCAGACGGCGGCTAGCCCAGTCGGGTTCGTCGAGAAAAGCGGGAGAAACGACCACCTTGCGTCCGGGTAGCCATTTGGAGGTCTTGGCCACCATGAAGCGAACCCCCCAATCGCGATCGTCGAACAGAAAATCGTCGCAGCGGCCGATTTCGCCGTCGCTCGCCGCCAGCACGTATCCCACAATCTCCTTGACGCTTCTCAGCATAAATCCTCCAAACTCGAAGCAACCGGCCCGGCACACTACCCAAGGCTCCTCTTTTAGGTAAGGGGCGAGGGAGGAAAGTTTCCGGGGCGAGCGTTCAGCTTTCGTTCTCCGTCTCCTCCACGACCCGCTCCCTTTGCAGCCAGCGGGCCAATAGCCACCAGAGCAGTGCCCAGGCGGCGCCGGCCATCCAGCCGGCAGCCACGTCGGACGGCCAATGCACACCCAGGTATACCCGGCTGAAGCCGACCAGCAGGCTGAGCACGATGGCCATCGTCAGCACGAAAAACTTGGTGCGCCGATCGGGCAGTACTCTGGCGAGCAAGGCGCCTAGCGTCAGATAGGTCGCGGTGGCTAGCATCGCATGGCCGCTGGGAAAGCTGGCGGTGTAGACGTATGCGCCATGGGGCACGAGGTCGGGGCGGGGGCGGTCGAAGCCGAGCTTCAGCGCCGTGTTGATGAGCAGACTGCCAGAGACGGCAATGGCCAAAAGGAGCAAAGCCCCGCGCTTCCGCAGGAGGGCGAGGTAGCCCGCGACTCCGAGGGTGATGAATACGATCACGCCGACGCCGCCCAAGGCGGTGAAGTCCCGGAACAGCTCCTCCAGCCATCTCGGGCCGAGGGGATCGGCCGGGTCCGCGGGATTCCGCAAGGCCAGCAGGATAGTGGTGTCGATGGCATGTGTCTGGCCTTCGGTGACCTCGTCGGCGAGTTCGATGAACCCCCAGAGTCCCCCGGCAGCCAGCAGCATCAGCACAAGGGTTCGAAACTCGCGGGCAACGGCCGACCCGGCGGCGCCGAGCAGCGGCCTGAGCACGGTGGAGAACCGATGATTCATATGCATGGCGAATTCTTGCGCCTCTCTTGGCTATCGTTGTTTGGACAATTCCGTAGACTCCCCGGCAGGACGGGCCGGGATAAATCCGCTTTCCGGTTGGTCCTTATAACTAAGTCCCCGTAAAAAAAGGCCTTTCATTCGACCGAACCGGTGGGGAATCCGTAAGGCGCTGTTGGCCGCTCGGCTGCTCGGGATAGAACCGGGTGCCGGAGTTGAGAGGTCTGCGGCTTTGACGGGAGACGGCTCGATCAGGTTCTTTGACAAGGCCAGGACGCCGGGAAGGACGCGATGATGGATCGTGAAACCGCCGAGACACGGAGCACCAGCGGACTGCTGACAAAGCGGACGTTGATCGTCGCGGCTGTGGCTGCCGCGGTTATTGCGCTGCTTCTGGCGGTGTGGCAAGTGGCGCAGATCCTTCTGCTGATTTTCGCGAGCCTCCTCCTGGCTCTGTTTCTCCGCACGCTCGCCGAGTTCATCAGTCGGCATACGCCGTTGTCCGTGGGCTGGTCGCTGGCGGTGGTGGTTCTGACGCTGCTGGGCGCGCTCGTGCTGATTTTGGCGCTATACGGCCCCGCCATCGCCGACGGTTTTTACCAGTTGTTCCGGCAGTTGCCGACGGCGCTCGACCGGCTGCGGGGCACTCTCGAGCAATATCCGTGGGGACCCGCTCTGATAGACAGGCTATCCAGGGCGGGGGGCACCCTGACCAATCCTCAGCAGTTATCGAGAATCGCCGGGATTTTTTCGACCGCATTCGGTGCCTTGGGCAGCCTTTTCGTCGTGATCGTGCTGGGACTTTATTTCGCCGCCGATCCCAAAACCTACATCGACGGCGTGGCACGCCTGTTTCCTAAAGAGCGCCGAGGGCGTGTTTGGGAGGCGTTGAACCGGATAGGCCATGCTCTCCGCTGGTGGCTGATCGGCCGGATCGCCGCCATGCTCGTAGTGGGAATTATAACGGGCATCGGGCTGGCGGTGCTGGGGGTGCCGTTCGCCTTTATTCTGGGTCTCGTCGCCGCTGCCCTGGATTTCGTGCCCAATATCGGGCCGCTCATTGCGGCTGTGCCGGCGATGATGGTTGGCCTCTCCCAAGGCGGTCCGACGGTGCTCTACGTGGCCATTCTCTATTTCGTGATCCAGGGATTGGAAGGCTATCTGATCACGCCCTTCATCCAGCAGAAGGTCGTTTCCTTGCCGCCGGCCCTCCTGCTGGCCGCTCAGCTCATCATGGGGACGGGTCTCGGCATTCTCGGCCTCCTGCTCGCGCCGCCCCTGGTGGTCATCATCATGGTGCTGGTGCAGATGCTGTACATGAGGGATGTGTTGGGGGAATCCGTCGAGATGCCTTAGAGGGTGAGTGAAAAGCTTTTGTCTTTGCTTGCCCACAGACAAACAATGCACGTCTGAGTCGGCTTGATCGCGATAGAACTTTCAAACCGAATTGAAGTCACTCAATTAACCTTAGGCATTGTTTTGCAATGGAATCAGGAGGAAATGCCATGGCGACGCAAGATATCACCGAAACGAAGGGAATCGCCGGCCAGGAGGTCACCCATCCCCAACGGGGATCATTTCTCAGTCCCTTTGACGAATTCGATCAATGGTTCGATGAGCTTCGGCGCAACTGGATGCAGCCTTTCTTCTTTGGTCGTGGCTAGCCAAGGCGGGGCAATGTTCGGCGGCCGAAAGCCGCGGGCGTCCAGCGTTAGACCATCAAGATGGACTGAACGTAGGAATAGCCGCACTTCCCACCACTCGTTGTAAATTTGCAGTATCGGATTACCGTCAGTCCGTAGATCGGGCACGACGGCGCCCCCAGTGCTTGCCGTGACCCGCTGTCGAACGTCTCGGCGAGTACTTTCAACAACCCGTAGCTATCAGGAGTGAAGTTATGGAACTCAAACTTGGAAAAACGCTCATCCTATCCACACTTTGCAGCCTGGCCTTGATGGGCGATGCCACCGCGCAGGCACAGGAGGAGGCGGCGCCGATCGCGGGCCAATCTACGCTCGGCGTTACCGTTATCCAGCATGAAGTCATCGCCAAGGGCTGGCGAGCCTCGAAGCTGATCAACGCGAATATCTACAACGAGAATGATCAGAAAATCGGTGAGATCGACGATTTCATCGTGGCTCCCGATGGATCGTTATCGGTCGCTATCGTGGATGTCGGCGGATTCTTGGGGATGGGAAAACGCCATGTCGCCGTCCCGGTAGATCAGTTTCGCTCTACCGGTGACAAGGCATCAAGGATCGTTCTGCCTGGAGCCAGCAAGGAGGCGCTGAAGCAGTTGCCCGAATTCAAGTACGTCCAGTAGCCCCTAAACTATCGCAGAATCGGTGTTTCAGCCGCGGATGACGCTGGATTGCCGACATCCGCGGCTATGCGAGAGATGTTTGAAACCGGCAGTCCGAGTGAGGGACTCTCATGAAAGAATTACTTGAGCAAGCTTGGTGGATGCTCGCCGTACGCGGGGCCATTGCCATCCTCTTCGGCATACTTGCCCTTATCTGGCCCGGCCTCACGCTGCTGTGGCTGGTCGTCCTGTTTGCGGCCTATGCGCTGATCAGCGGTGCATCAGAGGTCGCCGCCGCCGTGAAAAACCGGGCAAGGAACGAAAACTGGTGGCTGATTCTCCTGCTGGGCCTGGTCAGCCTAGGCGCCGGAGTGATCGCTGTCTTCCATCCGGACCTGACGGCGCTGATTTTTGTCCTACTGATGGGCGCGAACGCGCTGGCGACGGGTGTGCTCGACATCGCCTCCGCCATCCGGTTGCGCAAGGTCATGGAAGGCGAGTGGCTGCTGATCCTCGCTGGAGTCGTCTCCATCCTCTTTGGCATCCTTGTTTTCCTGTTTCCCGGCGCGGGAGCGCTAGCCCTGGTCTGGCTGATCAGCTTTTACGCGGTCGTCACGGGTGTTCTCTTGCTCACGCTGGCCTTCCGTGCGCGGGCGTGGATGAGGACCGGAGAATTGAGGCACGCCTAACGTCACCGGCCTATATCTCATTATTGCCCACCGCGCATAGGCTCTGGCACGACCTCATGCTGCCATACGATGGGAAAAACAACGGCCGCAAAAGGCCGGTTTGATACCCAATGCCAGTCGGTTAAGACGCCAACTTGGCCGGCTGGCTGATGGTCAAACAGGCTCATGATGTTTCATGGGCCTGTTTTTTATGTCCCTCCAAAGCGGTCTTCAGGAAACCAGGAGCCTGACGCCTCCTCCGGTTGAACGCTTTGCCGGCGTCATGGATCCGGACTGGAACCTCCAGACATGATCGAGCCAGACGGCAAACTGCGGCGTTTCGACGGCAACGGCAAGCGCGGCGACGATTCGGGTTGGTATGTCTTGCATGGTGACGCTGTCCCCGCAGGCTGCTTCGGCGACTGGCGGACTGGACTATCTCAAACCTGGCGTGCAGATATCGGGCGCAGTCAGCTCGGACGGTTCATCCCCACGGGCGTGGGGGTGAGCGGCGGGCTTAGGAGCCGCGAACGCCCGCCCTGGATGGGCGGGCTGGCTGAGGCCACAGGGAAGTGTGCTTGCGGTGCCACTGAAATGACCACCCGGTTCATCCCCACAGGCGTGGGGAACAGACTGAGGGAACGGCGGACGCGGCGTCGAAATCCGGTTCATCCCCACAGGCGTGGGGAACAGCGCTGTCCACGGGACAAGCCGACACCGAAGCGCGGTTCATCCCCACAGGCGTGGGGAACAGCCCACACGCATACCTATGCCGGGAACACTAGCCGGTTCATCCCCACAGGCGTGGGGAACAGGCTCGCCTCCGCGTCGCGTTACTCGGCCGGCGTCGGTTCATCCCCACAGGCGTGGGGAACAGGATCACGCCGGGGCAGACCGTCAGCGTCGGCGCGGTTCATCCCCACAGGCGTGGGGAACAGCTCAACCATCAAAGCGCTAGAGCATTTTCATATCTAGTCGGTCTTGAAGAATTCGATTTTTCTTTGAAATTGTAAGCTGGTTAGGTTGAGCTTTCTCCCATAACCGGGCCGATCAATGGTAGTGATATCCTTATGGATTCTCTGAGCGCGGACATCAGCCAGGCATAAAAAGCCC
>NZ_DASPLO010000128.1:0-27509 GCF_035627495.1 Methylocaldum sp. | reverse complement strand
TTGATCAAATGCTTCTTTGGCAAAATCAAACACTTCCGAAGAATCTTTGCCCGCTTCGAAAAATTGCAGCGTAACTTCATGGGCTTTCTTCGCTTCGTCTCAGCACTCATCTGGTTGCGTTGAAATGTCAACAGAACCTAGGCGCATCCGCCGTCAATCCAATCCGGCTCCCTCCGTAATATTTTTCCGCTCGGCACGGCTTCGCGGCTAATCGGTGGACATTACGCCTTCCGATAAATCTCCGCCCCGCTGTTAACGAACTCCTCCGCCTTTTGCTCCATACCCGCCTCCAATGCCTCGGTTTCCTTGAGGCCGTGGGTTTGGGCGTAATCGCGCACATCCTGGGTGATTCTCATCGAGCAGAAATGCGGACCGCACATGGAGCAAAAATGGGCGAGCTTGGCGCCCTCCTGGGGCAGGGTTTCGTCGTGGAACTCCACAGCCTTTTCCGGATCGAGGCTGAGGTTGAATTGATCAGCCCAGCGGAACTCGAAGCGTGCCTTGGACAAGGCGTTGTCGCGAACCTGAGCGCCCGGATGGCCCTTGGCCAGATCGGCGGCATGGGCGGCAATCTTGTAGGCGATGATGCCGTCGCGAACGTCCTGCTTGTTGGGCAATCCCAAATGCTCCTTGGGCGTGACGTAGCAGAGCATGGCGGTTCCGAACCAGCCGATCATCGCCGCGCCGATGGCCGAGGTGATGTGATCGTAACCCGGTGCGATGTCGGTGGTAAGCGGTCCCAAAGTGTAGAAGGGCGCTTCCCGGCAAAGCTCCAACTGCTTCTCCACGTTCTCCTTGATCATATGCATCGGTACGTGGCCGGGGCCTTCGATCATGGTCTGGACATCGTGTTTCCAAGCGATTTCGGTCAGCTCGCCCAAAGTCTTGAGTTCGGCGAACTGGGCCTCGTCGTTGGCGTCGGCGATGGAACCCGGCCGCAGACCGTCGCCCAGGCTGAAGCTCACGTCGTAGGCTTTCATGATTTCACAGATTTCCTCGAAGTGCGTGTAGAGGAAATTTTCGCGGTGGTGGGCCAGACACCACTTGGCCAGGATAGAACCGCCGCGTGACACGATGCCCGTCACGCGCTTCGCCGTCAGCGGGATATAGGCCAGGCGCACGCCGGCATGAATGGTGAAGTAATCCACACCTTGTTCGGCCTGCTCTACAAGAGTGTCGCGGAAAATGTCCCAGGTCAGCTCCTCGGCCTTGCCGTCCACTTTTTCCAGAGCTTGATAAATGGGTACCGTGCCGATGGGCACCGGCGAATTGCGGATGATCCACTCGCGCGTCTCGTGGATGTTCTTGCCGGTGGATAGATCCATGACCGTGTCCCCGCCCCAGCGGATCGACCACAGCATCTTTTCCACCTCTTCCTCGATGGACGACGTGACGGCCGAGTTGCCCAGGTTGCAGTTGATCTTCACCAGGAAATTGCGGCCGATGATCATTGGCTCGGATTCCGGATGATTGATGTTGGCCGGGATGATGGCGCGGCCGCGAGCGACTTCGTCCCGGACGAATTCCGGGGTGATGATCTTGGGTATGGAGGCGCCATAGGATTCGCCCGGATGCTGGAATTTGTACATCTCGCTGATGGCTTCCAGTCGCTGATTTTCGCGGATGGCGATGAACTCCATTTCCGGAGTGATTATGCCTTTTCTGGCGTAATGCATCTGGGTGACGTTCGCCCCGGATTTGGCGCGGCGCGGCCGGCGGATGTGCTCGAAGCGGAGATGGGCGAGAGCGACATCGGCCTGGCGCTTGCGCCCATACTCGGAACTCGGCCCGGAAAGTTCATCGGTATCGCCGCGCTCTTTAATCCACGCATCGCGCAAAGGGGACAAGCCCAGACGCAGATTAATACTTACTTGCGGATCGGTATAAGGCCCCGAGGTGTCATAGACATAAACCGGTGGATTTTTTTCGGCGCCGAAACTGGCCGGGGTATCGGACTGGACGACCTGACGCATGGGCACGCGGACATCGGGACGGTTGCCTTGGATATAGATCTTTTCCGACGAGGCGAACGGTTGAATGGAGGCTCGTTTGGCGGTTACGGCATCGTGCAAGAATTCTTCGGGAAATGCGCTCATCGCTTTCTCCTGGGTAAAAAACGGAAAAAGGGGGCGCAGGCAAGACGGGTCCTTCGCCAAGCTCAGGACAGGCTTTCCTACGCCGGTGTTAACCGGATCAGGTTCGAAGGGTGTTTCTCAGCCCTGCAGACGTCCATCTCTTGGAGACGCTTGATGGATCGGTTTACGAGTGACCAATCTCATCAAGAACCGCAGCAGGGCACCCCCAGCCTTACGGACATG
Source organism: Methylocaldum sp. (assembly GCF_035627495.1). GTDB lineage: Bacteria > Pseudomonadota > Gammaproteobacteria > Methylococcales > Methylococcaceae > Methylocaldum. The sequence goes on along the minus strand of NZ_DASPLO010000128.1, from coordinate 25,191 downwards.
GGGCTAAGCTAAAGCATGACAGGGCATTTGGCAAGGCAGGGGAATTGCTAGCTATGCAGCGATTTAAACGTTCCGAACTTTACTGCTTGAACGAACTTATCCGCAGAAATTGCTGAAGTACGCCGACTTCCAAGGAGGACTTCAATGGATACTGTAGTCGAACGCGTCATTCGTACTTTCAACGGCCATGTCTATGCCGTCGCGGGCGTCGTGATGGGCTTTTTCGACGACCCCGCCCAAACGCAGGAGTGCGCCCATCAAATCGTAGACTTGACCCATCACGAGGTCGAAGTTTTCGGAAATCAACTGATAATGGTGCTTTGAAATTCGGAGCCTCATACTCACCGACCCTACCAGCTCCGCATGGCAACCCACGCCGGTTTCGGGCGACTGACGACAAGTCCCCGGTATACCGACCAGAACCGCCATAACGATTCCGGAATTTCGGGAAGGATATGGTGCCGCACCTCGGGATTGAGCGTTGTCTGCGGCTCGAATGCGTTATACGAGAGCAGATCTTCCGCCGTAACCTGGCGGGCGTGAAACGCATCGGTAGGGACGGGGACGATCAGCAAACGCCCGCGTTCAAGTTCCGATGCCGTCAAGGCCAGCAGCAGTTTCCCGTTGAGAGTATCGCCGCCCTCGATCAGGCGCCCATCCGCGCCGCACCAATATCCGCTTGTATCGAGGGCTATATTGGCGGCGCCTTCGAAACGCAAGCGAAATGTATGAATCTCCAGGTCCGATTCATTTTGATGGGAATTTGTCTTCATCGGCCGAATCTCTCGAACGTCTCCTACGCGCGATTAGCTTAGGACGAAGCAAACAATTATTCCGTGACGTATTTACCAATTCCACTTCGTATAATGTATTAGGCTCCGAGAACAAGAGCCGGCGGGACCTTAGGCTATCATGGACAGCTCCAAGAGCCCGGGATGACAAATTCTGTGACGACCGATATGGCGACGGATTCTTGCGATCGGGATTCTCTTCGGGATTTGATTGTAGTGATATCAGCCAGTAACCGTCCTGCTCTTCAACTCGCGAACTCCGGCGCCCGAATTAGATTATGAGCGTCCGAAGCCGCTTGGTGCCTGCGGTTTTTCGACTCTGTCGAGCGCCGCTTCTGATTGCGCTCAGCGGTTTGATACTCAGCCTCCTGCCCGTCTTGACGCAGCTCGAAGAAGAATTCGATCTCGGCCTGCTTTACCGCTTGAGAGGCGCGGAAAGGCCCCCCGAAGATATTGTGATCGTGGGGATCGATCACGATTCCGCATTGCGCCTGCAGACGCCGAACGAACCCCAGTCATGGCCTCGCCGACTCAACGCGGATGTCATTCGCAATGTACAAGCATCCGAAGTCGAACTGCTCGCGTTCAATGTCTTTTTCTTCAGTCCGGCGTCCGACCTCGACGATGACCGGGTGATGGCGGATGCGATGCGCCGCATGAGAAGCGTCGTTTTGACCGATTACGTCAAACCCCGGCAGGTTTATGCGGGCGTTTACCTGGAATCGGTGATACATCCCACCGATACGTTGGCCGGTGCGGCCCTGGCAACCGCGCCGTTCCTGCTGCCGAAGGACGACAACGGGATAAACCGATTTCTCGTCTTCTTCGGAGAGGAAAATCAGGCCACGCTGCCCACACGACTGCTGTTGGCCTACGCCTGGCGTACGGCCCACGATGATCTTGTCGGTGCCTTCATGAGCGCCGCACCCGACGCTGCGGGCTTTCTCAAACGTCAGCCGATGGAACGAGAGCAGTTCGATGCCTTGCAGAAGGATCTGACCGCTCTCCTCCAATCTCGGGCCGATCTGCTTCCGATCCTCGAAAAAGATTTACAGCAAAGATCGATACCCGAAAAAATTCGCCAAGTGCTGCGCTCTTTGTTGCGCGCTCATGAAAATACCGGAGCGCGTTACTTCAATCATTACGGTCCCGCCCGCACGTTTCCGACGATTCCTTATTATCAGCTTGTTGCCTCACCACCCGCAGAACTAAAGCGACTGCTCAAGGGCAAGATCGTTTTGGTCGGATACCTTGAGGATTTTCAACCCGAAAATACCGAAGGTCTCTTTCATTCACCCTATTCCACGATCAGCTCCGTGGAATTGGCGGCGACCGCATTGGCCAACCTGCTCGAAGGCAAATCGGTACTGCCGGCGCTTACGCCGTTGAAGGAGCTTATTTGGCTAGTCCTTTGGGGACTTGCGCTCGGTTCATGCGCTCAACTGCTTTCCGTTCAAAGGGCTCTGACCCTTATCGCGGCGTTGAGCGGGGGGTATTTATTAACGGCATGGGCGCTGTTTCGTGCCAACGGGTTGTGGCTGCCGCTCCTCATCCCGCTGATTTGGCAAGCACCGGCAGCTTCGATGGGTTGTTTGCTTCTCAGCTATCTGCGGCGCGTCCGGCGCGAAGAAAAAATGCAGTCGGTGATCGAGCGTTTCATTCCCGTAGACGTGTTCAGTCAACTGACCCGCGATGAAGACATAAAGGCGTTGCCGTCGTACGGACGTTTGGCCCGCGGCATTTGCCTCGCCACCGACGCGGGGCGTTATTCGTCCTTGGCCGAGACCATGGAGCCGATGGCTCTCGCCGATCTGATGAACGATTACTACCGCATCCTCTTTCAGCCCGTATCGCGGCATGGGGGATGGATTTCCGACGTGATCGGGGATGCCATGCTGGCGATTTGGACCGCCGAAGGAGACGACTCGGAAACGAGACGCAACGTACTGCAGGCCGCCTTGGAAATCCAGCAGGCGGTCCGCCGGTTCGAACGATATCATGGGCTCGATTTTCCGGTCCGGATCGGAATTCACTGCGGCGATCTCCGCATCGGTTACGTCGGCACCGACAGTCGCGGCGAGATTCGGGCGATCGGCGATACGGTCAACATCGCCGCACGCTTGGAAGCCTTGAACAAGATACTGGGCACCGAAATCCTGGTGTCGGAAGCGGTGCTTGCCGGCGTTGCCGAGGACCGCGCCAGACGCTTGGGACAATTTCTCCTGGCGGGGAAAATGAAGCCGGTATCGGTAGCCGAATTGATTTCCCGGTCGGGTTGGCGCGCGCCCCATTTGCAAGAATTTAATTCCCGGTTTCAGACTGCCTTGGCCCACTTTGAAGCCGAGCGGTGGCCCGAGGCCCATGCCGCCTTTGCTCAGCTTGTCTTACAATTGCCCGACGACGGACCGGCCCGGTTTTATCTCAAAACGTGTGAGGCACGCCTCGGGATGCCACACCCTGCAGGCACCCAGCCTCCTGGCATTCGTATCGAAAAATCGGACGCGGCCCATCCGCTGACCAAATAACAACACGAAAATAGCTCACCAGATCGATGCAAAACCCCGCTGGATTTTTTCTGACAATCGTTGCCGCGCTTATCGCAGGCTGTCCCGAAGCTGTCGGCGCGTGCGATAACTGGACCGCCCGCCTGGTTTCGGCTCAAGGTCAAGTTGACATACAGTCATCCGGAAACCCGTCCTGGTCGCCGGTTGAGAGCCAACAGCTCTTCTGCCCCGGCGACAAGATCCGCACCCTGATCCGCAGCCGCGCCTCGCTGCAATTGCCGAACCAAACCTATCTGTCCCTCGACCAGGACACCATAGTCGTTTTTTCCGAGGTGAAAGCGGAAGAGCCGTCCTGGATCGAGCTGCTCCGCGGCGCGTTGTTCGCCAGGAGCCGAACGCCCAAACCGCTCGACATCCGGACGCCTTTCGTTAATGCCGCGATCAAGGGAACCGAGTTCCTCATCAAGGCCGGACCGCAGGGCGGACAGGTCACGGTCTTTGAAGGCGAGGTCGAAACCTCGAATGCCGAGGGACGAGTTTTGCTTAAAGACGGTCAAACCGCCGTTGCTTTAGAGAATCAGGCGCCGCGCCTCGAATTGGAGATGCATCCGGAAAACGCCGTCCAGTGGGCACTCTATTTCCCGCCACTCGTGGATTACACGGCTCTTCGAGCGCAAGTCCGCGACGAACACGTCGCCGAGGGAATTCGCCTTTACACCGCCGGGGACATCGTCGGAGCCTTGGACGCGCTGGACCGCGTATCGCAAGCAAGCCGCGACGCCGATTTCGCCGCCCTGCATGCCGGCTTGCTGCTGAGCGTGGGGCGGGCCGATGAAGCGGAACCGCTTCTGACCGCATATTCCAGGGGAGCAACAAAGCCCGCGCCTATCGATGCGCTGCGCTCCGTCATCGCTTTGGCTCGTAACCAAAAGGCCGAAGCTCTCGAATTGGCGAATGCGGCGGTTCGGAACGACCCGAACTCGTCTTTGGGCTGGATGGCACAATCCTATGCTCGCCAAGCCGATTTCGATATCGACGGAGCGCTTAAAAGCATCGACCGCGCCGTTCAGCTCAATAATGACGACGCCTTGATTCATGCACGCCGCGCCGAACTGCTGGCCGCCTTGGACCGGTGGTCGGAGGCGCGGAAAACGGCCGATCGCGCCGTTCAAATCAACCCGCGCCATCCCCGTGCCCATATCGTGCTGGGCTTCGTCGAACTCATGGATGGGGATACCCCCGAGGCGGTGGCGAGTTTCCGTAGGGCATCCGAACTGGATTCGGCCAATCCCCTGGCCCGCTTCGGCTTGGGACTGGCTCTGGTCAGGCGGGGCGAATTGCAGGAGGGCACGGCGGCCATCGAGACAGCCGCCAGCCTGGACCCCAGCGATGCCCTGATCCGCAGCTATCTCGGCAAGGCTTACTACGAGCAAAAGCGCAACACGGTCGCCGAAAAGCAGTTCGATCTCGCCAAGATCTTCGATCCACACGATCCAACGCCCTGGTTCTACGACGCCATCAAAAAGCAGACCGAAAACCGGCCGGTTGAGGCGTTCAAGGATCTGCAACAAGCGATCGAGCTGAACGGCAATCGGGCGGTCTACCGCTCCAAGCTCGCCTTGGACGACGATCTGGCCGCCCGCAGCGCCGCCCTGGGACGCATCTACACCGATCTCGGCTTCGGCCAGCGGGCCGTCGTGGAGGGCTGGCGCTCGCTCGGCATCGAGCCGGCCAATTATTCGGCGCACCGGCTCCTGGCCGACTCCTATTCCGCCCTGCCGCGGCACGAAATCGCCCGCGCCAGCGAGTTGTTGCAGTCCCAGTTGCTGCAACCGATCAACACCACCCCGGTGCAGCCCCATCTGGCCGAGAGCCGGCTGCTGATCCCGGACGGCGCGGGGCCTTCGCGGCTCTCGTTCAACGAGTTCAATCCCATGTTCACGCGGGATCGTTTCAACTTCCAGGCCTCCGGCATCACCGGAAGCAACGACACCCACGGGGAAGAACTGGTGCACTCCGGACTGTGGGACAACTTCTCCTACAGCCTGGGCCAATTCCATTACGAGACCAACGGCTTCCGCAAGAACAACGATTTGCGCCAGGACATCTACAACGTCTTCGCCCAAGGGATGATCAACCCCGGCCTCAGCATCCAGGCTGAATACCGCCACCGGCATCTGGAGCACGGCGATCTGTTCTACAACGGCGATCTGGAGGATTTCGACGACACCTTCAAGCGCGAACTGAAAACCGATAGCGTGCGGACCGGCCTCCGTTATTCGCCCACCGCGAACTCCGACCTGATTTTTTCGGCCATGTATCTGGATACTTTGCGGAGTAATAGCCAGCAGGATTCATTTTTCGGGATGCCGATAGATATCTCGACGACCGTCAGCCAGCGCGGCTTCATGGGCGAAGCCCAGTACATCTACCGGCGCGACCCGTTCGATCTGATCCTGGGCGGCGGCAGCCGCGACATTTCCGCCGCTGTGTCCGATGACTTCGGCTTTTTCGCCGAGAAAATCGCCTACGACATCCGGCACAGCAACGCCTATCTCTATTCCCATATCCGCTATCCGAGCGCCATGACCTGGACGCTGGGAGTCAGCTACGATTCGTCCCGGAACCAATGGGTCGGGGATTACGACCAGGTCAACCCGAAACTCGGGCTGATGTGGGAGTTCACGCCCGACACGGTCTTGCGCCTCGCCGCATTCCGCACCTTCGATCGAGGCATCGAGGAAGACGTGACCATCGAGCCGACTCAGATCGCCGGGTTCAACCAGTTCTTCGACAACTACCCGGCCACGGATGCGAGGCGTTACGGCGTCGGCCTGGATCACAAGTTTTCGTCCGATCTCATGGTCGGCGTGGAGGCCTCGTTGCGCGACGTAATCGTCCCTCTGCCCCTGGGCGTGGCTCTGGATGCGCCGAGCTTTATGTCGAAACGGGAGGAAATGCTGTACCGCGCCTACGGCTATTGGGCAATCAACGATAATTTCGCCGCAAGCCTGGAGTATCAGTACGATATTTTTTCAGCGGGGAATTTAACTCTCTATCAAAACCATATTGCCCCGCTGAGCCTGAGCTATTTTCATCCCTCAGGCTTATCGACCACGGTCACGGTTACCTATGTCAACCAGGAAGCCTTCGAGGGCGAAGAGGAGACTTTGAAGAATCACGACGACAACCAGTTCGCGCTTGTCGATTTTTCCCTGAAATATCGTCTACCCTATCGTTATGGCACGGCAGGATTCGTCGTGAAAAACCTGCTGGATCAAAAATTCGATTTCCTGGGGCAGAACGCCTTCGGTCTTCGAACGAGGCGTGTGGAGGAAATGCCTTTGTTTATTCCGGAAAGGACGATGTTTTTTCAACTCACGCTGGCATTCTGAGGACGTCATCGCGATGTCCCGAAATGCACGCCAAACCAGGAGGGACGTATGAGCGATCAGACATCACAACAGCCCAAAAGCAATGCGGCTTTGGAATTCCTGAAACGGTATAGAAAGCCGCTGATAGGGGCTGTCTTTGTTGGCGGGGCTACTCTCTATGTCGCATCGATCTGCGGCGTTTCCTGTCCGCCGGGGTACCGATTTTATTGGGGATCCGGAAGCTGCAAACCGTGCTGAACTGACCGGGAGGGTGCGCCACGCGCACCCTCCGCCTTCCTCCAAGGTAGTGGCGTCTCTTTCCGAGCCGCAAACCTCCCACACCGCCTTTTACCGCCCGAACTCTGAGCTCTCCTCAAATCTCGTCCAAAGCAACTCCCCGGAAAGCTTGCGGATATGTAAGCTTTCCCCCCTCATTTTGTGAGCTTGTCACATCAAAAAGGGGAATATTTCACTGAATTTCACCCTTCCGGCGCGTAAGTTGACCCTCGTTCCCACAAGTTCCGGAGGAGGCACTATGTACGATCCCGTTTCGCGTCTTCGGACGAGCGCTTTGAGAATGCCCGGCGCAATCGGCGCCCAATCGGTCAAGGCAAGCGAGTAGGCATATGCCGTACACGGTTCAGAGAGACCTTGCCGGGTATTCCATTAAGCTTCTATATGTCGGCCTCTCGGTAATAATCACGACCTTTGCCCTCATATTAGCCTTGGTGCTGTTCGTCTTTTTGCCACAGGATGGTTTCGGAACGTCGGCGCGGGCGAAGGAACGCCTAGCCTTCGAAATGATCGTGAACGCCACCGGAATCGATAATCCGGCGAAGGCCACACTTCCGGAAAATCGGGATAGAAAATGAATGGATCCGCTTAAGACCGTGGCGCGGAGCCCCAAACGGACGGGCGATTCAGCCGCGCGCCGCCTCAGATAATACGGTTACGCCTCCCTGGCGACTCTTCGGGACCGAAATTCAGCGCCGGTCCCATTTTTTTACGGTTGACGGATCGAAATGAACTAACATTTAGAATCGCCGCCCGTCGTGCACCTCGCGTTTCGGAATTCGAGAATGACGGGAGATATCCATAGTCCTCGTTTCCTTCAACTGAACGCGATTGCCTAGTGTCGGATGAAACACTCCAGGGATTAAAAAATATCCCGTATTTTTCCGAAGTAGCCGAAACCGCTCTTGCGGAGCTGGCGTCCTGCGCGACGATAAAAAGCTATCCCAAAAATTCGGTCATTATTCGTGAGGGCGACGAAGGCGGAGCGCTGTTCATTATCCTTTCCGGCAAAGTACAAGCCTATCTAAGCAGCGCAAACGGGCGAATGGTGATTCTTTCGAGCCAGGGCCCGGGCTCTTTTTTCGGGGAGCTGTCTTTGCTGGATGGCGAACCTCGTTCGGCCTCGATATCGGCCCTGGAACCTACGGTATGTAGCCTGGTTCCGCGCCATGTGTTGAAATCCTGGCTAAGAAATCATCCGGACGCCGCGTTCAGCATCATCCGAAGCCTGACTCAGCGGATTCGCAATTTGACGGAAAACGTCCGGGGACTCGCGCTGTCGGACGTCTACGGGCGATTGGCCAAAGCCCTGCACGACATGGCCGTCGAAAACGAGAAAGGATGGATCATCCAGGAAAAACCGACCCATCAAGACCTGGCCAACATCATCGGCTGCTCCCGGGAGATGGTCAGCCGGCTCATGAAGGATTTGGAGCGCGGCGCCTATCTCTCGATCGAGCGCAGCTCCATACACATCCACCGGAAGTTGCCCGCATCTTGGTAACTGAATCGGCGGTCTTCCAACGCGAGCGCCGGAAACGCTGACCCCCTTCGACCGGGTTCAGGACAGGCTTATTCCGGCCTACAGACTACAAGACGCGGTGACTTCCCCCTTAGAAATACCGGCCGTTGATCAGAAAGTGCACGAAAATACTGCCGGCGTATCCGAGGGCGATCACCGGCATCCATTTGAGATGAGCGCCGAAGGTATAGACGCCTTTCGCCTGTCCCAAAAGGCCCACACCCGCCGCCGAGCCGATGGCGAGCAAGCTGCCGCCGACCCCGGCGGTGAGGGTCACCAGAAGCCACTGTCCCTGAGAAATGTCGGGCGCCATGGTCAGCACGGCGTACATGATGGTGCCGTTGTCGATGAAAGCGGAAACGATGCCCACCAGCACGTTGGCGATGGTAGGGTCCAGATCCGTGTAAAGAAATTCCGAGGCATAGTCCAGATAGCCGATGAAGCTCAGCCCGCCGACACTGACCATGACCCCGTAAAAAAACAGCATCGTGTCCCATTCCAGCCGCGAGACGTTGTGAAACACGTCGAACGCGTGGCTCTCGTCAAGGTTATAGGGAATTTCCATCTCATCGGTATCCTTGAGCTCTTCCCGGCTGCCGCGGGATGTCCCGGTCTTCTGCAGGTAATAGCTGAAGAACTTCAAATAGGTCAGCCCCGCCAGCATCCCGGCCGCGGGCGGCAGACTGAGCAGGTTTTCGAAGCAGATGGCGGTGGCGATGGTTAACAAAAACATCACGATCACCGGAATCGCGCCTCTTTTCATCGCTTGCACCTCGACGGCCGGCGCGGGTTTTTCCTTCGGTATTACGAAGTGCATGATCGCCGCCGGCAGGGCGAAATTCACGATGGACGGGATCAATAAGGAATAGAAATCGACGAACGGCACGACGCCGCTCTGCCAAACCAATAGGGTAGTGATATCGCCGAAGGGGCTGAACGAGCCACCGGCATTGGTGGCGACCACCACATTGATGCAGGCGAGCGAAATGAAGCGGCGATTGTCCTTTCCCATGGCCATGATCACGGCGCCCATCAGCAATGCCGTCGTGAGATTGTTGCAGATGGACGAGAGTACGAACGATAGGCACCCGGTGATCCAGAACAGTTGCCGGTAACTGAATCCTTTGCTGAGCAACCGGACGCGGAGATTCTCGAAGATTCCACGGTCTTCCATGGCATTGAGGTAGGTCATGGAGACCAGGAGGAACAGGAACAATTCCGCGTACCCTTCCAGGCTCGCCCGAAAAGCTTGCTCCGCCACATCGCCCAGATCGCGCCGGACGTACATGATCGCCACCAACACCCAAATCAGGCTGGCGGCCAATACCATCGGCTTGGATTTTCTGAGGTCGGTGATTTCCTCGACCATGGCGAGGGCATAAGCCAGGAAGAAAATGATGACGGCCAGATAACCGACGACATGATGCGTCAGATCCAGTCTGCTGGCTGCGGCAGTTCCCCCTTCCTGGGCTAATACCGTGGTGGATAGAAGCAGCAACAGGCCGGCAACTAGGATTTTCACTAAATTCATTATGAATCTTGCTCGAATTTAACTAATTTTTCGGGTTTTTGGGCGGTGCAGGCATGAAACACGCGTTCCGACTCGATAAAAGCGAATGCTACCATTCTCTACTGAAACAGTAAGATTTATGTGACGTAGCACTGCCCCCCAGGCGCGACGCGTTTCTCGAATCGGAAGGAGAGGCCATCGAATGATTTTGAATTTCAAGCTTTTATTGGCATGTTTGTTGGCGGTCTTTCCGCTCGCTACTCTGGCCGCCCCGGTGGAAGGCCAAGCTTTGGATCTGACCGGGCATTTCGTCGGCTATTTGTCGATAGCCGCTTTTGTGCTGGCTTATATCTTCGTCGTTTTGGAAGAAGTCACCGAACTCAGGAAATCCAAGCCCGTGATGCTGGCCGCGGCGATCATCTGGGCCGCGATTGCCGTCGTCTACAACAGACACGGCCAACCGCAGTTGGCCGAAGACGCGGTGCGGACCTTGGTACTGGATTACGGCGAGCTGCTCCTGTTCCTGATCGTATCGATCACCTACGTCAACGCGCTAGAAGAACGGCAGGTATTTGAGGCGGTCAGGGCTTGGCTGATCAGCAAGGGTCTCGGGTATCGCTCGCTGTTTTGGATAACGGGCATTCTGGCTTTTTTCATCTCGTCCATCTCCAACAATATGACCACGGCGATGCTGATGACCGCCGTCGTGATGGCCGTCGGCAAGGACAGCCCCCGCTTCGTCGCGCTATCCTGCGTCAACACCGTGGTGGCCGTGAACGCCGGCGGCGCTTTCTGCCCCTTCGGTGACATCACGACGCTGATGGTCTGGCAGCAGCATAAGATCACGTTCTGGGGCTTCTTCGTCCTGTTCGTTCCTTCGGTCATCAATTTCGTGCTGCCGGCCGCCATCATGCATTTTGCGATACCGGATTCACGCCCGGCCGAAATCAAGGATGTCACCAAAATGAAGCGCGGCGCCAAGCGGATCGTCGCCTTGTTCCTCCTGACCATCGCGACTGCCGTGGTGTTCTCGAATATCCTGCATTTGCCGGCCGCGGTGGGAATGATGGCCGGTCTGACTTACATCCAGTTCTTCGGCTATTACCTGCACATAACCCATCGCGAAGAAGCCGAGGTACCTTCCGAACTGATGGATCGGCACGAAGAGGAAGAAGCGCGCCCGGGCGAGGAGCGGTTCGATATCTTCCAGAAACTGGCGCAGCTGGAGTGGGACACGCTGCTGTTTTTCTACGGCGTGGTGCTGTGCGTGGGTGGGCTCGATTTTCTGGGCTATCTGGGCCACGCCTCGCAATATCTCTATGGGGAACTGGGAGCGACGCCGGCCAACATTCTGGTAGGCATCGCCTCCGCTTTCGTGGACAACATTCCGGTCATGTTCGCCATCTTGTCCATGAATCCGGATATCTCCACGGGACAGTGGCTTTTGGTGACTTTGACCGCCGGGGTCGGCGGCAGCTTGCTGTCGGTCGGCTCGGCGGCGGGCGTCGCGCTCATGGGCCAGACGCGGGGCGCCTACACGTTCCTCAGTCATCTGAAATGGATGCCGGCGATTGCGCTCGGCTATGCGGGCAGCATCGTCGCTCACTTCTGGCTCAATGCCGCGCTGTTCTGATCGGCGCTGCCGGACAGGCCGGGCAAACAATCCGGCCTGTCGCGCATCTTAGTAAATAGTCATGCAGAATCGCGGTGATAAATCGTAGGATGCGGTGACGAAGAAACCGCATCGTTCGCGATTGATGCGTTACGGGTACTCACCGATCCTACAAGACTAGAAAGACGTTTCGAAAGGCTTCCGGCCCTTTTTCATCATGACCCAATAACGGAACAGGGCGGCGCAGATCGCCCCGGCCAGAATTGCCGTGACATCCATGCCGATTCCCAGCCAAAAGCCATGAGTATGGAAAGACTCGCCCAGCAGCGAACGCAGCACCACCTGCATCCAAAACAGGAAACCCCCGTAATAAACGATGACCCCGCCGATGGCCCAAGCCAATGCGGGCAGACTCAACCGCTGAGCGGTTTGATAGAACCAAACCGCGATCGCCAAGATGACAACCATCGACAATGCCGCAATCATAGTTTCCTCCCGTTCGATTTTTCCGGCACTCTATCAAACCGCACAGCGTGCGTGAAGAAACGGAAAATAACCGTTTCGACCAACCCGTGCGGAAATCCTGATCAATCACGTGCAGCCTGCATGTCGCGCGGCCTGGAAGAGATTGTTCTCCGTTTTTGCAGAACTTTATCCACAGATTTTGTGGACAAAAATGTTCCATTAGAATAACCAGTCGTCGCTGGCTGCCGAGGACCATTCCGGAATGCTCAAATTGTCTGAAGCATCGATGAGCGCGTTGCTGGCCGATCTGCCTGAGAATTTGCCCGAGGAAAAATTCGAAGTCCTGCTGGAAACACCGGCTTTCCGGCTGGAGCGTATTCTTTCCCGAGGCCATGTCACACCGGAAGGACAATGGTACGATCAAGACCGGAACGAATGGGTGCTGCTGCTTCTGGGTCAGGCGCGCCTCTCGATCGAGGGGCAGTCCAACGAAGCGGTTTTGCACCCCGGCGACGCCCTCTTGCTTCCGGCCCATTGCCGCCATCGCGTAAACTGGACGCCCGAGGATACGATTACCGTCTGGCTGGCTTTGCACTATGGCGGAGAGATAGAGGCTGCCTTGGATCCACTATCAACCCTTAAACGAATAGGAGAGAACGATATGACCGATATCCGTATCGAACGGCAAGTCGGAGAAGACCGGCTGAAGTCGCTTGGCGTGCGGCAATGGCCCGTGTGGGGCAAGGAACCGTCCGAATTCCCATGGACTTATGACGAGACCGAAACCTGCTATCTCCTGGAAGGGCGCGTGATCGTGACGCCCGAAGGCGGCGAGCCGGTGGAATTCGCCAAAGGCGATCTGGTGACGTTCCGGACCGGGCTGCAGTGCACCTGGAAAATCCTCGAAACCGTGCGAAAGCACTACAACTTTTCCTGAAACGAGCTCGGGAACCGATCCTTCTTGAAACGGTCTGAGCTGCGAGCCGGTATCCGGCGAAAGCAAGACGATTTGAACGAGAGCAAAACCATGACCAAGAAAACCAAACGACCCGCGATCCCGCTAACCAATCCCGTCGCCAAACATGCCGGGAAGTTCAACCGCGCCGCGACGTTCCGTGACGGCCGCACTTACACCCGCAAACTCAAACATAAAAGCCAAGAGCCTTTTCCGATCCGCGCCGCCTGATCGGAAAAGGCTCTTGGTTGGGGAACGGCACCGACATCCCGCATCATCGGACTGTTTCAAGCAGGTCAGCAAAATCCTGCAAGGCCGGAAAGCTGAGCACCGCCAGTTCCGCCAGCCTATTGCGCATCTCTTCGCGCCGTTGAATCAGCACCGGAATGGTCCCCGCGGCACGCGCCGCTTCAAGGCCGGTTCCCGAGTCCTCCAGCACGACGCATAGGCCTGGCGGAACATTCAAACGTTTCGCCGCCTCAAGAAAGAGGTCGGGTGCCGGCTTTCCCCGTTCGACCTGATTGCGGGTCACAACAATCGGAAAAGATTCCTCTATGCCGGATCGGTGCAAGCACTCCCTGGCGTAAGGGCCGTCGCTATTGGTGGCAAGTGCGTAGGAGATCGCTCGATGTTGCAGGATGATGAGCAGCTCTTTCAAACCCGCCATCGGCCCGATGCCGTGATCGTCGAGATAGCTCCTCCAGTGTCGCTCGGCGGACTGATGGAACAATCCGCGGTCGAAGGCATCGCCGAGCGCAGCCCTCAATGCCCGCTCCACGTCGTCGGCATGGTGGCCGAACAATCCCCGGCAGAATTCCTCGCTTAACTCGAAACCTAGGTCGGCCGCGGCCGACCGCCAGGCGTGGCAATAGGTCGATTCGGTGTCCAAAGCCAAACCGTCCATGTCGAAGATGACCGCACGGAAGCTGGGGAGTGTCAAACGCTCTTGGGATAGCTCCGGCGAGAGGTCAGGAGCAAAAGTCATGAGGTCTGCTTGAGCATGATCCGGTTACGGAACAGCGCGGCGCCAAAAGCACCGAGCAGGGCGCCCGACAGCTCGATCATGATGCCGGCGGTCATGCTGTAATACGTGAATGACCCGCCCAGCAAGGGCTTCAAGATGGCGTAGGTCCAGATCGCCTTGATCCCGTAGTAGACGATCAGCGCGCCGACGATCCATTGCAGCACGTTGAGGTTGAGCCGAGTCGCCGTGCGATAAAACCACACGCAGATGAGTACCGAAATAATGCCGCCGATCATATTTTTCTCCTCTTTAATGTTGTTTTGAGGGTTGCAAGGGCCGAAATGTAACAAACGACATCGACCTTGCCTATGCGGGTTCAAGATCGTTCACCGCCCGACCACCACCTTGATGTATTCCCCCGAGGCTTCGCGGCTGGAGCCCACGACGATGCGTCGCTGCCCGGTTAGCGACTCTTCCAGCAGACCTGAAATCTCCACGACCTCTCCGGCCAAGGCCTGGCCCACATAGGTGTGGGTAAAACTGACGGCTTCCGTGATCTCGGGATGCAGCAATCGGTACACGGCCGGATAATCGAACGCGTAAGTCGCATCCGCTATTTGCGCTCGAACCAGGATCGGCCCAAGCTTGCGGACCGGGCCCGATTCTCTCGACGGCAGCTCGTCCACCAAGGTGATATCGAATTTCGTTCCGTCGATCAGCGCCTTGTTCAACTTACGGCGCTCATGCCAGAGAAACTCCTCGAATGTCAATGCGCAACCACGCCGGTCGTAGGCATCGCGCCAGGCCATGCCGTCGAGGTCTTGCAGTTCTCCCGTTTCGATCAACCGCCTAACGATCTCGCGAGCCTCGAAGAAAACTTTGCGTCCGTAGATAACGAAATCGAGATCGGATTTCGGCGTTTGGGCGCCGATCAATAGAGACCCGGTTAGGCCGACTTGGCCCAATTCCAGTCCGTGCGCACCGAATTTTTGCAGCAATCGAACCGCTTTCCGCTCGATCTCGTCTCGCGGTGTCGACTTCAGCAATTCGCGCACACGTTCCTGCGGCCGGTGATGCCGGCGAATGTTTTTCAGCGGCACGGCATGGAGTCTTGCGTCGAGCCGCTTCGATGAAAATAGATATTGGGGCGCCCGAGCTTGCAGGTAAGCATTGGCTTCATCAGTACCCAATTTTCTGAGCTTTCCCTCGATCGGCACGTAACGAAGAAAACAGAGCACTCGATTGTCTTCGAGCAGGCTGTCCACGACAGCGAAAATCAATCCTTCGTGGGTCTCTACAAAATCGCGGGGCTGGTAAATCACGGCGGGTTTTAGATTCATTGCAAGCGCTACATTCAACCGGAACTTCGGCTTTCCAAAAATCGCTGTCGACAAATTTTCACGGCGTCGATCCGCGTCCGGCGCAGTTCGCAGCCCAGACTTTCCCCTTTGAATCCTTTCTCCAACAACGGTTGGACCGGAATCGCCAAGGCCGCTTCCCGCGCCATCCGCAGCCATTCGGCTTGCGGATAAGGCCGATTCTCGAAACCGGGGCGTCCTTTGGCATCGGCCTCACAGGCGAGAAGAAAGGCATCCAAGGCGTTATTCGTTCGGAGCGCGTCGAGCCGTTGCAACAAATCCACCACGGTCGCGGGGCGCAGTTCGAGTGCCCGGTGGCAATGGCCGTGATAGCGCATCACTTTTTCCGCCAACTTGCGGTAGGCATTGGGCACCTTCAGCCGCAGACAAAGGCTCTCCAGTGCGCCAAGCCCGGCTTTTTCGTGGCCGTGATGCCTTGGCCACAATTCCTTGGGCGTCAGCCCCTTACCCAGGTCGTGGGTCAAGGCGGCGAAGCGCACCACCGGATCCGGGCTCAGCCGGACAGCCTGGTCGAGAACCAGCAAGGTATGAAGGCCGGTGTCGACTTCCGGGTGATGCTCGGCGGGTTGCGGGACGCCGAACAATCGGTCGATTTCCGGGCACAGCCTGGTCAATGCGCCGCACTCCCGCATCACCTCAAAGAAAGCCCGGGGAGTCGGCTCGGACAAGGCGCGAGCCAATTCCGCCCAAACCCGCTCCGGCACCAGCGCATCCACTTCACCGGCGGCCACCATGCCCCGCATCAGGTCGAAAGTTTCTGCCGCTACCCGAAAGCCGAGCTGCGCGAAACGGGCGGCGAAGCGGGCGACGCGGAGGATGCGTACCGGATCTTCGCCGAATGCGGGCGAGACATGGCGGAGGACCCGATCGCCAAGATCCCGCGCGCCGCCATAGGGATCGATGAGCCGGCCTTCCTCGTCCAGGGCCATGGCGTTAATGGTCAGGTCGCGGCGGAGCAAATCCTGCTCCAGAGTCACGTCCGGCTCGGCATGGACGACAAAGCCGCGGTAACCGGGTGCGGTTTTCCGCTCCGTGCGGGCGAGCGCGTATTCCTCGCGGGTTTTGGGATGCAAAAACACGGGAAAATCCTTGCCGACCGGTTTAAAGCCTCGGACGATCATGCTTTCCGGCGTTTCGCCCACCACCACCCAGTCGCGCTCCTCCACCGGTCGCCCGAGCAGGCTATCCCTTACGGCACCGCCGACAAGATAAGTTTTCATGGGTTTTTAGCTTAAGCCCTGGTTCCTGTTAGCATACGGCCCCTATTTTAAACGCGGATGAGTAGAGCATGGGGGAAGAACTGGGACTTTACCTGGCTTTCGGCAGCTTGGCCGGCGTGCTGTCCGGCTTGTTCGGCATCGGTGGAGGCGTCGTGATCGTGCCGTTTCTGGTCTGGTTTTTCTCAAAGCGGGGATTCCCGCCGGATTCCGTCATGATCATGGCGGTGGCGACTTCCCTTGCAACCATCGTCGTCACGTCCATCTCCGCAGTTTATGCGCATCACCGCCTCGGTGCCGTCCGCTGGAATACGGTATTCCGGCTGGCTCCGGGAATACTGATCGGCTCCATAGCCGGATCGGTCATCGCCGATCAGTTGCCGGCGCATTGGTTCAAGCTGATTTTCGCTCTTTTCCTGCTCTATGTTGGGGGCCGGATTTTGATCGATTTAAAGACCGAAAGCTCGCAAAATCGTGTGCTGAGCGGATGGCTTTATTCCGCCGCCGGGGTGGGTATCGGCGCAGTCTCTTCGATCCTCGGAATAGGCGGCGGGACGCTGAGCGTTCCTTTTCTGGTCAAATGCCGATTTCCGATCCGAAACGCCGTCGCCATCTCCAGCGCCTGCGGTTTTCCCATAGCGGTCGCCGGCTCTTTAACATACATCGCCCTGGGCTGGGAAAAACCCGTTTTGCCGGTTTGGAGCCTAGGCTATGTTTATCTGCCCGCCTTTGCCGGCATCGTAACGACGAGTATTCCGTTTGCGCCCGTCGGCGCTAAACTCGCACATCGGGTGCCGACACGGAAGCTCAGGCGGATGTTTGCCGTGGTGGTATTCATTGTGGGAGCCAAGCTGCTTTGGCAGGCTGTGCGGCCCTGGATCGAAATTTAAAAGATTAAGCGTAGTAGGCCGGGATAAGCGAAGCGTTCCCGGCATTTCGCGCCGTCCGCCGGGAACGGCTATCGCCCCTTCGACGGGGCTCAGGACTGGCTTATCCCGGCCTACAAAGAGAGAAAGGCTATGACCGCAAAACCCCGCATCGAAATCGAATACTGCACTCAATGCCGTTGGCTGCTGCGCGCAGCCTGGCTGGCGCAGGAGCTTCTGACCACGTTCGAGGAGGAAATCGGCGAGGTGGCGCTTATTCCCGGTACGGGCGGAGTATTCGAAGTGCGGGCCTCGGGGAATACGCTTTGGTCCAGAAAGGGAGAGGGGCGCTTTCCCGAGGCGAAGGAACTTAAACAGCGGGTTAGAGATGCGATCGCGCCCGGAAGAGATCTGGGGCATTCGGACCGTTAAAATCGTAGGGTGGGTTAGCCGGTGCTCCGGCGTAACCCACCGATTGTCAGGAGATGGCGGGTTACGCCGGAAGGGTCGCGATTAAAGCGACCGTTTGCGATTGGAAGGGCTGCGATTAAAACCGCCGTTTGCGATTGGAAGGGTTGTCCTGGCGCTCCCAGGACAACCGTTTGCGATTGGAGCACCGGCTAACCCACCCTACGAATTACGGGGACGTCGCCAGCGGCAAAATTACCAGCAGTCGTCGACGGTGCCGCTACCGCTTTCCGTCTTGGTTCCTAGATTATTCAATGTCAGGTTGCCGCATACGGCATCGCTCCCCTGGCTGCCTTGAGGCGCCGCCTGGAGCGTGAAAGCGGTCGCGCTCGATGCCGTAATGCTGATCTGGTAGTACCCTTCCTCGGAGCTTGCCGGGTTCGCTGAATAGCCAAGCGCCGTCATGGTGCTCGCATAAGTTTTATTGTCCAAATAAAACTGTTCCTGCTTGGCGGCGGCGTTCATCAACGCGGCTTTGCCGTCCGAGCGCCGGGTTTTGATCATCTGGCTTTGATAGCCGGGAAAAGCAACCGCCGCCAATATTCCCACTACGGCAACCGCGATCATCAATTCCATCAGGGTAAAGCCCCGCGTCTTTCGAATACTTTGCATCTTCATAATCGATCTCTCATTCCTTCTCATACCAGAATGTTTTCCAAATCGCCCTGCTTTCCAAGGGATTTCGGAACTCTTCTTCCGGCGGGATATTCCCCGGAGTAATAAATTGTTTTCCGCCCAGTGACATGTAGATCGGATCGCTGGGGATGCCCGATCCGGTTTCGACAGAGCGCTCCTTCGTTTCAACACCATCGGAATCATTGCTGGTGTCGAAGTCGTAAACGCCAGCCGCATTGAACAGACTTACGACATAAGTGTAGGCTTTGCCCTCCGCCGGTCCGCACGTCACGTTATCGGCATCCCCGGAATCTCCCGCAGGTACATAAGTGCTGAAGAAGATTTTTCCGAAGAACGTCAATGGCGAAGCCAGAGACTTCTCACCGCCGTCCGCGCCAAGTCCCAAATCGATATACCATCCGCAGTCGCACGCATTGCTCGCCGTTGCCGTCACGGTTAGGTTGTCGAGGTTGCTCACCTGCCTGGTCGTCGTCGGAGGATCATCTGTCTCCGTATTGCGGTCCTTGAACATGTAGAACTGGTTTTGCACGTTGGTGTCCAGCGGATGTTCGCGGTCGCCGGAACCGATGATTACGGCATCGAAGTTGCCCGTGCCGTCTTTGGCCTGAACGAAGTCCGGCCTGTGGAAGAACCGGCGGTCGGGTTGTCCCGCGTGGCGTCCCACGGAAAGAATGGGCGTTATCGTCCATTGCGCTCGTTTATCTTCGTAAACCGGTGGATCGACTTCAGGAGGCGGAGGAGGCGGAGGAATCAAATCCGCACGCCAAACCACGCCGCCGGTATCGCCGACCAAGATTCTGTCTGTCAATCCGTCACTGTCCGTGTCCACGGCGGTTACGCTGGACGGTATGCTGTCCAGAAGGTCTGCGTGCGCCTTGCATTGGGTCGCCGGAATGCTTCCGCAGGTTTTGGCCGCTTTCCACACTAGAGCCCCGGTTTCGGCGTCTACGATATAGATTGCATTGCCTTCGCTGTCGTCGGTTCCAGTCGCGGCGTTATTGGAGTTGGCGCCGCTTCGGGTGTCTTTATTGGTGTCGTACCCGCCCGCGAAGATCACCACGGGCTTCTCGCCGCTACCCCAATTCAAGCTGCCGACGACCGGATCGGAGAAGGTCCATCCCAAGTCGTCGAAATTGCCGCCGCTGGTCTTGGTGATCGACCAGAGCATTTTAGGATCGTCCGGGTCGCTGATGTCCAGGGCGTAATAGGTTTTACCGCCGCGCCGCATGCCGATGTAGGCCCAGACTTTTTCACCCGATTCGATCGTGCCATCGCCATCGGTGTCCTTCATGTAGACGGCAGCCTTGCCGTCGAGCCCGTACACATGCGGCGTTGCATCCGCATTTTCCGCCAGGAGTTTTAGGTTGCCGATCAGAGATCTTGGCAGGAAAGCCCAATCCTCAACACCGCTGGGAACTTCGGGCGAACTGCCGGAGGTAGAGTTGCGGAACATATGCAGATAACCGTCGTTACCCGCCAACAGAATACGCACGTCCTGCACCGTGTTCGAATAGCCCGCCGCCGTTCGTGCACCATAATTGATGGGCGTCGGCTTCGAGTGCAAGGGATCGGCCATTAACCAAGGTTTTTGAGGGCTCTGGCCGCTCGGCGTGGCCCACGGATGCACGTCCGTGGTGCTCCCGTCGGCGTCCTGGTCGAATGGGTCGAGTCCACGGGCGAATTTGAGAAGGTCGACCGCCATGGTTTGGTCCGTCCCGGAAGCCGCCGCATAGCTGGCGGCGGTGGTCCAGCAATCGGTGGATGGCGAACAGGAGGTCGACTTGTTCGCACCCCTGAGCTTGAGCTTATCCCATATTACGGAGATGCCTGCCGTGGTCGCATCCGCGTTCAGCGCGCGGAATGCGGTGGGTGTTCCGTTCGTGTAGCTGTCGGGCTCGGTAAAAAGGTTTCGGGCGCCTGTCGCATTGCTGGTTCCGGGACTGCCGCTCAGAAAGCCGGGAATTTTTTGTCCGGCGCCGCCGCGCGATACGCTGCGGCCGTCTTTGCCCGAAACCTCCCCGATGCTCGTATCAGCCGCCACGACGTCGGCACCGGCCGGATTGGTCCAGAAGGTCGAGGCTTCGGTCTTGATGCGGCCGTCAGTCGCCGAGATGGCTTCGGTTCCGGTTTGATCCAGAACCTGCAAATTCTTGGTGGTCGGATCGACCGCCAATTTCAGGCGCTTGAGATTGCCGTTCCAACGAGGGGTGGCTTCCGGTTGAAACAAGGCATAAAACACGTTTTCGAGCGTTTCGGTGCGATTGAATACGTTGACCGGAACGGCGGCGGACACGAAGGTCGTGCTGATGCTCAAGATTTGTTTGAAGACATCCTTCAATTGATCGATGAGTTCCTGGGGATTGCTGCTCAAAGGCAGCGCCGCATTCGTGCCCCCCGCGGAAGCATAGCCGTTGGTGGTGGTATTGATCTTGGTCGGATCGACGAAGAAATAGGACGTGACGTTTTGGACGTCTTCCAGATCCGGATTGTGTTCTCCCCAGGTATCATCCGCCAGATCGGCATCGTGCATGAAGCGAATCACCGTCGAGAAATTGTCGTTGGTGCCGGTGATGTTCAACTGGTTCATGCCGCCGTTGGCCTTGGTCTCCATGATCGCCGTATCTGAATCGGACTCCTGTTGGGACACCTGAAACATGAAGTTGATGACGAAGACCTTGCTACAGTTAGTTACCAAAGGGCTTATGTAGCGGTTTCCCGTTTCTATGGAGCTGTCCCAACTGATGTTGGGGTTATCAACGGGCAAGTTTTGCTGGTTGTTCGTACTGTAATCGGTCCAGCCATTGTGTCCGTTGTAGATACCTTGGCCCGTCAAATAACGGAACAGCTCGAAATAGAGCTCCTTGCCCTGGAACGAATGGGCGAGATTGCCTTGCGGGACCGGGATTTGGGCGAGTTTGTTGTGCAGACGGCTGGTGCCGGTATCGAATCCCAGCAGCATATAGCCGCCGTTGCTACAACCGGTTTTGCTGGGGCCTTCGCAATTATTGTCGTTGTTGTGATTGATCATGAGCCCGAGCTTCACATTGGCGAGCTCCGGGGCCAAATCATCCGTCACTTTTCTCAATACGGCCCGCAACAGCTCGAAAAAACTGACGGTGCCGCTGGCTGGCAGATAAGTCGTTCCCGTACTCGGCGATACGGCCGTGCGGAGACTGTCGCATTCGCTGCCCTGACATGCGGTGGATCCGAGGTTCGACCGATAATCCAGGGCGAACATCACCATGGGACTTCCGCCCTCGGTGTTCGCAGGGTTCAGATAAATATCGGTGTCCTCGCCATGCGCGGATTGCAGAGTCAAAATGGCAATCAGAGAAGAAACCAGGGCTGTTGCGAATTTCATGGATGCACTCCGCGAGTTCTTATTCATTTGGGTATGATGCGCATCAGTCCGGCGCCCAAGCCGTCCGCGCCGCGCCCGACGCCTGTGGCGTCGTACTGGCTTTCCCCCAGGTAATAGGCCGATGCGAACATGGCCGAGCTGGTAGCCAAAAGACGTGGCGGCAAGCCGGTTCCCGGATTCTGGCGGGTGAGCCTTAGCTTGCTGGTGCCTGACCATTGGTTCGTGGTACAGCCGCTGCTTGTTGTGGCGTCGTCGCAAAATGGATCAGGTAGCTCTACATCGTTAGTGTCGCAAGCAGTTCCATTGGCTTTGGTTTCATTGGTCGTACAGAGAGCAAAACCGACACCGCCGATAACGGGGAGCAGACTGGGATTATTCACCAGATAATCGATCGCGGCCTGCGCTTGCTGAGACGCTGTCTGTTTATCCTCGGCGTTGCTGGCCATGCGCAGCTCCTGGGTGCTGGTCCGCATCCCGGCCAATCCGACCATTGTTACCACCAGGAGAATCAGCAGCGAGACCACCAGGGCGGCGCCTTTCTGCGTTTGAAGATCACTGAAGTGCTTCATGAGGCAGTAGCTCCTTGCAGGAGGAGTTGATATTGGGTATTTCGTAGCTGCACGGTGGTTGTATAAACCCGACGGTAATAGCGGTCGTTGAATGCATTGCCGCCGTTAACCGACAGGTCACCCAGCGTGTAAATCTTATTGTCGGTGTAGGAGAAATCCTGATCGGAGCTGCGTACCAGCACATAGATACGTGCGCTGACGGCGGTTTGCAGTTGAGTATCGGTGGGATCGGACAAATACTGGTTCGGAATCCCGTCGCCATCGGTATCGATGCCGAATTGGATGTGGAATTGCTCGATGCCTTCGGCTAACTGCCCCTCATCCTCCATCGTAGGTGTGCCACCGCTATGAGTTAAATACTTGCGGCGCAGCCAGGGTATACCGCTGCTATCGTTAGCGACGTGATATATGTTTACCTCGTATTGCCAATCCTGCTGTCCGGATGGAGTCGCAGTACCGTCCGATTTGACTAGATTTCCGCTGGCCCCTACCGTACGGACGTAAACGCGGCCGCTTTCGGGCAACGTGGTAGAGACACCCGCCACGTGCTTGACCGACAAGACACTGGTATTGGCTTTATAGCTGTAACCGGTACCGTTAACGACACACTGGAATTCCGTGCTGGGTACGGCGCTAGAGTTGGCGGGCTTAAAATATTGGATGGATTGGACCGGATTGAAGGCCCATCGAACTCCCGAAGCGCCACAATCTTGAGTAATCGGCAAGTCGGTAGAACCGGGATCACTAATATCTGAACCCGAACTCACCACGCCTCCCCAAAACCCCACCATCGACAAATCGCGTGCCAGAAGCTGCAAGGCATAGCGGGCGGACTCCTGCATGCGGGCGTTCCGCTCGTCCTGGTTGTAGCTCCCCTTGTTCTGGACGAACATGCTGGTGATGCCGGCGGTGACGAACAAGCCCAAGACCAGCGCCACCATGAGCTCCACCAAGCCGACGCCCGATTGCCTGAAAGTGGTATGCATCAATCTGCTCATGGTCCGATCCAGGTGGTGATGGATAAGATGCGGCGATAGCCGTTTGTGCCGCTCGGTCCGTCGTAACTTCCCTGGCCGCAGGTGCTGGCATTCGCGTTGGTCAAATCGGCCTGGCCGCGCCATGCGATGGTAACCGTGTAGGTGCCGGGCGAGCCGTCGGCCGGGCCGTTGATGCATGCGGTCGGATTGACCAAGCCGCCGGTTGAATTGCCATTCCGCGTTTCGCTGGCGCCATTCAATGCATCCCAAAAATTTCGCAAATCTAGGGCGGCAATTTGAGTGGATGTGCAGCCGGCCGAGCAATCCGGGGCGGCTGCAGGCGGGCTGGCTGCGTTTAATGTCTGCGTGCCATTGGCTGTGACGTAATTGATCAAAGACGTGCCTGATGAATTCAACCTCATCCTTTCAAGCAACTCGGCTGCCAGCGAGCTGGCGATGGTGCGCTGTACGGCTTCGTAACCCGATTGCTTGGCCTTGAGCTGAAGGGCGGCAATGCCGAGGACCCCTATGGAAAAGACCAAAACGCTGATCAGCACCTCCAGCAAGGAGAAGCCGAAGCCCCTTGATCTCGTGCAGATGCTTTGGGGACACGGAGTGAGATGGTCTGAAGGTTTCATTTTAAATTGCACGGATTTTTTGAGTGCCTTTTAAGACTGCTCTGATCGATTTGCTTTGCTTAAGGACAAGTCACGGCGTTTCCGGAACCGTCTTCATGCGTTCCGTCGTTATTGGAATCCCGTGTCGCCTGAACTCTTCCGGTGTTGGAGACTATGCTCCCCTTGGCCTTGGTTGCGCCTCGGCTGTCGCAAAAAACGAAGGTGCCGTTAAATCCTGTAGCAAAACCTTGTGTGTCATACCTAACTCGATTTCCACCGCTATAGGTGAGCGAGCCTCCTGACGCAAGCGGTGCTTTTACACGCAACAGACAGTCATCCACCGACGCTTCACATAGGGTGGTGTCACCGTCGTCTTCAAAATCGCCATCGCCGTCCCGATCCGAAAATACAACCCATCCATTTGTCCACGCCGCACTGTTGTCGCAATCGTTGCCGGCCGAGTTCCTTCTACACAACGTCACGGGAACGCCACGCTTGATGGCCTCACTTCTCGCAATGCTCAAATCTGCCACCAGTTCGTTAATTTGAGTGGTAATTCGATTATTGAGAATCGTGTCTCGAAAGCTGGGTACGCCGATCGCGAGCGTGATAGCGAGCACCGCTACCGTGACCATCAGCTCGATTAACGTAAAACCTTTTTCGTGTTTTGTTTTCATGCCGATAGTTATAGCAGCGCTTTTTGACTGCATCGGCGGAAACCGATAACCGGTAGGATTTACCCGACGAACGGTCGTTATGGAGTGGCGAACTCGATAGGCGGGAAGGGATTGGATGACACGGCTTCTTGCCCTCCGTTGTTCAAAGCAATCCGGTCAAGCCGCTGAACTCAGGCGAGCCCTCTATTTTTCCCTTTTTGATTAAGGAGCTTAGGGCGTGTCCTCAATTAAGGGGTCGCCAAAGACGACCAAAAGCGATTCAATTGAGAGAGTGAATTCAGAAGAAGGTCGCTGAATGGTACGACGGTATGGCTTACGGGACGATCAGTGGGAACGGATTCAAGACCTCCTTCCCGGACGCGAAGGGCATGTGGGGGTAACCGCTCGGGACAACCGGTTGTTTGTCGAAGCGGTGTTGTATCGTTATCGGGCC
>NZ_DASPLO010000127.1:0-22164 GCF_035627495.1 Methylocaldum sp. | reverse complement strand
CAAAAAAGGGGCTCGGACTCGCACAAGATGACGACCTCCGGCCGAAACGATGCCTCGGTTGGGGGCAAAATAACAACAGTATCCTGATATCGACTCAACAACGGCCCACTCGGGGTCGAATATCGCCGTCTCAAACCGGTTATTCGAGGTACCCAATACCATCCGTTCCCAGACGTTCGACGTCAAGCGCTGGGCATGTTGGTTTTAGCTTAACGCTATTGGCGTCACTCCTCCCTCAACGCCAATGCCGGAGTTAGTTTGCCAGCTCGCCATGCCGGATAAAGCCCGGCGATCAATGCCGCCGTAATCGCCAGGATCGGCGCTTGCCAAAGCCATCCGCCGGAAACCGTTAAGTCCATGCTCCAGCCGAAGGAGCGAAGGTTGATTACCTTGACCAGCGCCAGGGCCAGAACGAATCCCAGAGGCAAGGCGAAAACCCCGGCGCAAAAGCCCATGAATCCGGTTTGCGTCAGCACTAGGACCTTCAGTTGCCGCGGTGTCATACCTAGCGACCGGAGTACGGCGAATTCCCGCGTCCGTTCGAGCTGTATCGCCAACAATGCGCTCAAGATGCCGATCAGCGCGACGCCGATGGCGAGCAGCCGCAGCATATGCGTGACGGCGAAAGTGCGTTCGAAAAATTCCATGGAGGCTTCCCGAATTTCGCGGTTCGAGCGGATCAACGCGGTGCCGGCTTGTTGAACCAGATTCTGTATCTTCGGCCTCATCGCTTCTACCGCAACATCTCCAGCGAGATAAATGCCGAGAGAGGTGACGCCTGTATCGTTCCACAGATCCGCGTAAATGTCCCGCCGCAGAACTGCGAGTCCCTGATCCGAGCGGTAATCGAAAAAAATTCCGCCGATGACGAATGGCCTCGGGCCGCGTGGTGTGCTCAGCGTCAACGAATCGCCCGGCTCCAGCCTGTGTCGCGTCGCAAAGGGCTCGGAGATTAGAAGCACCGGTTCGGCCAGAAAGCGTTTCCAAACCGTCTTATCGTCGGCCGACTTGAAGCGGAATGCCGGCGTTTCCGGGTACGCCGCCTGGAAAGCCAAAAGCTCGATGCGGCCTACGGAGGATTCGGCGAAGGTCCGGCGTCCGAGACTGAAACCCGCTACGCCGGGCAAACGAACGGCATCCTCCACCAGAGCGGAGGGTAAGGGCTCGTTCGCGATTCCGGATTCCGCAGGACGGGCCACATAGAGATCGGCCTGGAGCAGTTGTTCCAGCCAATCGGCGATGGTGAAGCGGAAGCTCTCCACCATCATTCCGACGCCGATTGCTACGGCCACGGAAACGGTCAGTGCGGCAGTCGCCAAACCGGTGCGGCTCAAAGCGGCGGATGTGCCGCGGATGGCCAGGCGGACGACGGGAGAGACGGTGCGCGGACACATTTCGGCGAACCCCAGCATCGCTACGGGTATGAAGAGAGCATAGCCTCCCGCCAGCAGGAATAGCCCGCCAATGGCCAGAATCAGACCGGCACCGGACCAGTTCAGGAGGAAAGCTCCCAGCATTGCGCACACCAGTCCCAGCAAAGTCAGTTTAGGCAGCCATCGGCGCACGCTCTGTTCGAGGCCGGAGCGCCGCTGGGCGCGGACCGGCCGGGTCGAAGCCGCGTCCAAAGCGGCCGGCAAAGCGGCCAATACCGAGGCCGAGATTCCGACCAACAGGCTGCGCAGCAAAGCCGCGGAAGAGACCGAAAACTCCGTTACCGTAACGACGAAATACATATCGTTGATGGTGCGGGTGATTTGATCCAGAAGACCGCGAGCCGCGACCAGCCCTAGCATCAATCCGAGCAGGCTGCCCAAGAGACCGAGCAGTCCGGATTCCAACAGGATTTCGCTCATGACCTGTTTGCGGGTCACGCCGACGATGCGGAGGTTGGCGAGCAGCGGGCGGCGTTGCAGCACCGCGAAGGTCATGGTGTTGTAGATCAGGAAGAGCCCAACCAGCAGCGCCATCAGGCTCATGGCTTTCAAATTGATTTCGAAGGCATGCGCCATTCGTGCCGTGGCGGTGTTTCGTCCGGCGGCATCGATTAAAGTGGCGTTTTCGGGCAGCGCGCCGCGCAGATTTTCCAGTTCGCCGGGATCGTCGGGCAAGACCAGGTCGATGCGATCGAGCCGGCCTATCTTGTCCAGTATCTCCTGGGCCGTGGCGATGTCCGCGAGCAGTAGACCTTCCAGGGCTGGAGCGGGCTTTTCCTCGGGATCGACATAGCCGATTATCCGTATCGTCTTCGGGGTGCCCGCGACGTCCACGGTCAGGCTGTCGCCGGGACCGATGCCGAGCCGCTGAGCGGTGATACCGGAAATCAGCGCCGTATCGGGCTCCGTCAGGAGGTCGATCAGCGCGACGAACGAGGATCGAGCAAGCCCTTGCCGTAACGGACCCTCGGCGAACGGATCGAAACCGGCGAGACGCAGGGTCTGGTCGCGCGCCCCGACATAGCCTTCTACGACCGGCGCCATCGGAACATCGGCTAAATCCCGCCTGAGCTGCGGATAAAGCGTTTCATCGAGATAGCCGGACCCGGCGACGATGTGGTGGGTGGTTTTGCCCGTCAGCGCGCTCATCGACATCTGAAAGGCGCGGCGCGAGCTCTCTATGGCCAGATCGACCGAAACGAGCATCGCCACCCCAAGCGCGATTCCGAAAACCGCCAGCACGAGCTGTAGCGGATGTCGGTAAAAATGCCGGCGATTGGCTTTGTTGAGCAGAGTCATCAGAACATGAGCTTGCCGTCGCAGAGTTCCCACACGGCATCGGCGCGTTCCGCCACTTCGCGGCTGTGGGTGGCGACCAGCAAGGTCTTGCCGCGCCGTCTGACGGTGTGATCGAGGAGATCAAGAATGTGCCGGCCCGTGGCGCTGTCCAGGTTGCCGGTCGGCTCGTCGGCCAGAATCAGCAACGGATCGTGCACCAGCGCCCGTGCCAGCGCGACCCGTTGCTGTTCGCCGCCGGAAAGCGAATCCGGATAGCTGTCATGCCGGTCACCCAAGCCGACTTCGTCGAGCAGCATTACAGCCCGGTGCCGGGATTCGTCGGCGGAAAAGCCGTTCAGTTCGCCAGGCAGGGCGACGTTTTCCAGCACCGTCAACGTGGGCAGAAGATTGAAGAACTGGTGGACAAAGCCGATATGCCGGCGCCGGAACAGCGTGCGCTCCGGTTCGCGCAAGCGGTTCAGTTCAAAGGTTTGGACGATGATCGATCCGGAGTCGGCCATATCCAGGCCGGCGATCAAATTCAGCAGCGTCGATTTTCCCGATCCGCTCTGGCCCAGCAAGGCCACGAAGCGGCCCTCGCCGATTTCTCCGTCGATGCCCCGCAGCACCGGGCGCAGCCGGTCGCCTTCCCGATAGCTATGGGTCACGCCGCGGATCGTCAGCAGCGTTCGTTCAGGATGTATCGCTGGATTTTCGAGATGCAAACGGAAATCGCTTTTGGTAAATGCCCGCCGTCGCTCTACGCCGGTAAGTCGAAGTAGTGCACGCTGAATAGATCGCGTTCGTCACGCCAGCACCCGGCGGCTCTGAATCCTGCATTCCGAGCAAGCCTCTGAAATTCTTTGACAGTGTATTTATAGGAGTTTTCCGTGTGTATGGATTCTCCCTCGGCGAATTTCAAAACTTCTCCGGCTAGCTGGATCTCTTGTGCGCCGCGGCTGATCAGGTGCATCTCGATCCGGCTTTCCCCGGCATTGTAGAAGGCGTAATGATAGAAGTTGCCCGGATCGAAATCGGATTTCAGCTCGGTATTTATACGGCGCAGCACGTTCAGGTTGAACTCCCGAGTCAAGCCCTGCGCGTCGTTGTAGGCCCGGTGGAGCAGTGCCGGATCTTTCCTAAGATCGACGCCGATCAGCAATCCACCGTCCGGCTCGACGAGCCGGGTGATTTGGTGGAGAAAAACCAAGACGTCTCCGGGTTCGAAATTGCCGATGGTGGAACCGGGAAAGAATACGACTTTTTTCGATTCGGACGGGAGCCGGGGAAGCTCCAAGCGTTTCAGACCGCCGGTGTAGTCCACGCACATCGCATGAACGTTTAGCCAGGGATAAGCGGCCTTGAGCGCCTGAACGGAGACTTTCAGATGATCCTTTGATATGTCCAACGGCATGTAGGCGGATGGCCGCAGGCTTTCCAGCAAGAGCTGCACTTTTTGGCTGTTACCGCTGCCCGGCTCGATGAGGATGCAGTTTCTGCCGACGACCTCGGCGATCTCGGCGGCGAAATTTCGGAGGATGCCGATTTCGGTGCGGGTCGGGTAATACTCGGGCGTTTCGCAGATGGTTTCGAACAATTCGCTGCCCCGTTTATCGTAGAACAGTTTTGCCGGGAGCCGTTTTCTTGGGCTAAGCAGACCGTTCAATACCTCGTTGAGAATAGCTTCCTGTGCCGGTTCCCGATCGAGAAAGCGGATGCGCCGGGCACTCATGAGGCATCCTCCGCTAGGCGTATGCCTGAAAACTGCCAGCGGTCAGGGGGATAGAAGAAATTCCGGTAAGTAGCGCGGATGTGCGACTGGGGTGTCGCGCAGGACCCGCCGCGGAGCGTCATCTGGTTGCACATGAACTTGCCGTTGTATTCGCCCAGCGAGCCAGCCAAGGGTTTGAATCCGGGGTAGGGCGCATAGGTGCTTTGGGTCCATTCCCAAACGTCTCCGAAAATCTGCGCTATGCCGCTTTCTTCCATTCCGGAAACGGCGGCGGGATGATAGCGGCCCGATTCCCGAAAATTTCCCCGGATCGCACAGCGGGACGCGGTGCACTCCCATTCCGCTTCCGAGGGAAGGCGCTTGCCCCGAAAGCGCGCATAGGCGTCCGCTTCGTAGAAGCTGACGTGGCAAACGGGTTCATTCCTGTCGAGCCGCCGCATTCCCGCCAACGTCATCAGCCACCATTCGCCTTCGACGACTTCCCAATACAGCGGTGCCCGCCAACCGCGCTGCTTCACCGCAGCCCAACCGTCGGAAAGCCACAAATCCGGGCGGCGGTAACCTCCGGCCTCGATGAACTCCAGGTATTCGCCATTGGTGACGAGACGCGAAGCGAGGCGGTAATCCCTTAGATAGGTATTGTGGCGGGGCGTTTCGTTGTCATATGCGAAACCGGAGCCCGTATGGCCGATCTCTTTAAGACCGCCGGCATATTCCAGCCATTCCGGTGCCGGCGCTTCCGGAGCCTTTGGATTCTCCACCGGGCGGTAGGCCAGGCGGAGGGGATTGACGGCGAAGTTGTATTTGATGTCGGTGAGCAGGAGTTCCTGATGCTGCTGCTCATGATTCAAGCCGAGCACCAAGCGCAAGGCGATGTCGTCCCAATCCGAAGCCGGCGGGTCAACCAGCAATTCACCCATGGCCTGGTCCACGTAAGCACGGTAACGGTAGATGTCCTCCACCGTCGGCCGCGCCAAAAGGCCTCGCTGCGCTCTGGGAAAAAAGGTGCCGACGGTTTCGTAATACGAGTTGAACAAATAACCGCAACGCTCGTGGAAGACCCGGTAGGATTTCAGGTACGGGACGAGCAGGAAATTCTCGAAGAACCAAGTGGTGTGGGCCAGATGCCACTTCGGTGGACTGACGTCCGGCATCGCCTGGATAACGTACTCCTCGACGGCCAACGGAGCGCACAAGGTTTCGCTGTCCTTGCGAATGGCCCGGTAATCCTCGAGCATGTTATCGGCCGTATTCTCTTTATGCGCAAAACGAGCCGAGCGGTCGGCTTGTATCATGGTTTTACCTCCCTGGATCGCAGGGGGCATTCTAAAACGCCAAACCTTTCATGGCTAACCGTAGTCTTACTACACCGAGACGTAAATTGCTGCTTCAGAGGATAGGGCTATGGCCAGAGCGATTTGGAACGGTGCGGTGCTGGCGGAAAGCAACCGTTGCAAGATTGTCGAGAACAACCATTATTTCCCGCCCGAAGCGGTTCATTGGGAGCATTTCAAGGACAGTACAACACATACAGAATGTCCCTGGAAAGGAAAGGCGAGTTAGTACGATGTGATGGTGAACGGACAGCGCAGATGCCGCTTGGCATTACTTCCGATCTCAAGCCTGCCACCGGGCAGATCAAGGGCTATGTCGCATTTTGGCGGGGACCGGCCCACAAGACCACATCCAGATTGTCACCGAGCTGTATTGCGGAATAGACGATGTTATGGCAAATGGGCGCAAGCATCCCCGCACGGAGCTCTCGAATCACACCGGCCGTGGAAATTTCCACCGACGGAGGTGCAGCCGATCCACCGGAAATTAGAGCCGTTCGAAAAACCCGGTCCACCACTCGCCGTCGGCCCGTGTCAGAAAGGCTTGCCCCGCATGAATAGCGTAGGCCGCGTCGCTTTGGCGGGAGTGTATCAGGGCCAGCGTCGGCGCCCGGTAATAGGTCCGGCAGCGGTGACGGTACAGAGAATCGGTAAGTCCGGCCTCCAGCCGGCCTTGTACAGCGGTTGCGCCCCGGCGGTCGGCGTCGGCCAGAAGGCACATGAGAAGCTGGTCCTTCTTGTTCTCGGCCGCGGCGATTTGCATCACCGCCGCGATTCGGCATGGCGACAGGTAATAAAGATACCAACCCAGCATCTTGCCGCTCGGGTCGTGGACTTGCCTTCCCACGAGCGAACCTCGCGAGGTGACGCGCGACATCTCGTCCAGCAGCCAGATCAAATAGGATTCGTCGTAATCGGGCCGCAGCCGCCATTGTGCCGATAACCGAGGCCAAGCCGCAGCCATGGCCTTCGGAACGAGATCTTCCTCTTCCAATTCTTCATGCACCGGTGGAGGACGCAGCACGCCTTTTTTCACAAGACGCCGCGCTGCACTATCGAACAGCGCCGATAGCGGCCGGCAGGCAGTGACGACGGGCTTGAGCGCAGGCCTTTTTTGGGCGATGTAGTCGCCGGCGTGTTCCGCCGGGCGCAGCAACCGCCTCCAGCCGAGGCAGTGTAGATGCGCAACCTGCCCTCCCAATTGTTCCCACAGATAACGTGCCTCGTCATTTGCACCATCGGTGATCGACAGATCCTGCGGACCGCTAAGAAACTGCCGCAACAGAAATACGCCCGCGCCCTTTGAGCGGACCTCCGGCAGGGTGGCGAACGGGCCGCTGCAGGCCATCCGTATCGGACGGCCGTCGAAAATCATGCGCCGCACGAACACTCTCAGGAAACCGGCAATGCGGCCCTGGGCATCCTCGTAAACCAGCGGTGGAATGCCGGGGTCATAGCCGGGCGAGTCCAGGCACAAGCGGCGGACATAATCGACCAATTCGTCCGACGGTGCGGCACGACCGGAGCGGAATACCTGCTCCAACACTCCCGCTACGGCCGCCGTGTCATCGGGCGTGAGCGGGCGGATCGCTTGCCGCCGCAGAGTCTGCGGACGGGCCGGCTCAAGCCGCGTCAACATCGGAGAGATTCCGGTAGCGTTCGATGTAAGCGGCAATCTGGCTCACGGTGCGAAAATTTTCCAGGTTTAGATCGAGATCATCGATCGACACCGAGACACCGAACTCCCGCTCCAACGCCACGATCAGATTGACGAGCAGCAAGGAATCCAGAAACCCACCGTCCATCAGGTCGGTATCGGGTTCGGGAACTTCAATATTCAGATGAGCGGCAAACAGGCGAGTGACCGCTTGTGCCAATAGATAGGCGTCTTGATGCATTTTTCTCCCTCTGGTGCTCATGAGTCAGTAAATCAAACAGCAGGCGATCGACGTGCCGATCGCCGAGCCGATGGCAGCGCCGTTGCCGGCCGATCGGCCGAAAACCGGTCTTCTCCAGAACTCGAATCGACAAGGCTTACGCCGCCCAGGCGGTGACCGCTTGCAGTCCCAGGCATCCGAAGCCGTGATCCAGCAACTGCCGGACTGCCTGGCTCGTGTAACCGTGGGCGGCGTAAGCCTTGTCGCCCAACACGTACCACAGGGTGGCCGTCTTGAATACGGACGTAATGTTGCCGAGGCCGACGACGCCGATTGGCGTTCGCTTCCTTCCGGCGCGAAAAGGCGCAAGCAGTGGATGTCCCGCTGGATCATCACCCGCAGCATGATCGGCGTCAGGATTTGCACGTCGCTACCGAAATCCAGCCAGCGATAGTTCTCTTCGGACGCCGGCCATTCGGCAACGGTCTGCAGCCACTTGCCGTCAAGTTCCCATAGCGGTGTCATGCTGGAAGAGCTTCCGCAGTTCGGGCCGATCGGTTTTACCGTTAGCATTCTTGGGCAATTGCTCAAACGCCATCCAGCGCATGGGGAGCGCATAACCGGGCAAGAACCGGGATGCCTGCTGCCGCAATCGCGGCGGCGAAACGTCGTGGCCCGGTAGCGGAACATAGGCGCAGCAGATGGCGTTGCCCTCGAAACTGTCCGTGGGCACGGCAACGATCGCGCACTCCGCGACGCATTCGAGCGCATGGAACGCCGCCTCGACCTCTCCTAATTCGATTCGGTAGCCACGACTCTTGATCTGGGTGTCGGCTCGTCCCAGAAAGTAGAGCAGGCCATCCTCGTCATGCCGCGCCAAATCGCCGGTCTTGTAGATGCGATCTTCGGGTCTGACCGCGCGAGGATGGGATAGAAACGCCGCGGCCGTCTTGTCCGGGTCCTTCCAGTAACCGGGACTCAGGCCCGCTCCCCGGATGTACAAATCGCCGGTTTCGCCGGGCGGCAATTCGTTCAGGTCTTGGTCCAGCACCAGCAACTCCTCGCCGGCGCAGGCCGTGCCGATGGGGATGGCGGCACGCTCGTCTCGAGGGCATTCGGGCATGGTGTAATAACTGCTCGCGATGGTGGTCTCGGTTGGACCGTAAAGATTGGTGAACCGGACATGCGGCAGTCGCTGCATGAAATGGATGAGAGTGGGGGTAGGCAATACCTCTCCGCACCATAACATCCGTTTGAGCATGGGAAAGTCGTTTGGCATCACGACGCCGTGCTTAGCCATGAAGTTCAATACCGACGGGACCGAAAACCACTGGGTCAACTCGGCTGAGCGGATGAATTCGGCCAGTTTGTGCGGCAGCACATTGAGCGTCGGCGGAATCATGTGCAACTCAGCTCCCGCCGAGAGCGTGCCATAGATGTCGAACGTGGATAGATCGAAATGCAAGGGTGTATGGCCCGATATCCGATCGCCGGCTTCGATGCCGAAGTAGCCACGGGCCCATTCAACGAAGGCGATCACGCCACCGTGAGTGATGACCACTCCCTTGGGAACGCCGGTCGAACCCGAGGTGAACAGGATATGGGCGTTGTCACGGGCGGTATTTTCGTATTCCGGTGGCGTGGAAGGATAGGTATCCACTTCGGTCATATCGAAACAGCTGGTGAATTGCCCTCCTTCCAAAGGGCGTCGCTCGATCGAGCCGATCGACATGGGGCAGCCGCCGATCTCTTCAAGGATCTCGTCCAAAAGCTTCACCGCTTCCGCCGAGACCAGTGCGCCCCAGGGTTCGGAGATCCGGATCATCCGAGCCAGCCTCGCGGCGGGGCTGCCCAGATCGATCGGCACGTAGACCGCGTCCGCCTTGAGCACCGCCAGCATGGCCACCACGGCCATGGGCGACTTGGGCACCATAAGACAGACACGGTCGCCGCGGCAGCAGCCGGCCTCGCGCAAACGCCACGCGAGCTTCGAGCTAGCCCGGTCCAGCTCGCCGTAGGTCAACAATGAGCTTCCCAGGGTAATGGCGATAGCGTTCGGACGCAGTTCGGCCTGTCGGGATACGTAATGTTGTAGCAGTTCGGGCATGGCTTTAAACTCTCAGGGCTTCGCGAAAAACGATGGCCGTGTGTTCCAGTTCCTCCTCGGTGGGCGGGATGTCCAGGACAAAGGTGCGATAGCCGAGCCCGATGTAGCTCGCTATTTCTTGGGCCACCCGCTCGTAGCTGCCCACCAGATAAGGACAAAACGTCTGATAGTTGTGGAATGGGCCTAGCCAGTACGGGTTTTCGCCGGCTGCATCCCCGGTACGTGCGGAAAGCTGCTCGTGCCAGGCGGAGTCCGACACCTTGGTGGCGAGTTGATGGGTTAACTGTCCTTCGCGGCTCTCCGGAAAGCGCTCACGGGCAACCTGCCATGCCTGTTCGGTCGAGGGACGCGCTACGATGCCCACTCGAACGCCGCAGGAGACCTCGACATCGCTTCCTACGCCGTGCTCTTCGTGCGGAGCCAGCGGGTACTTGATCGCCGTCGCGCCGATGGCGTGAGCCGCCGCCATGCCCGCCTCCGACGAGCCCGATATCAGAATGCCCGGCCACAGCGGCCGGGGCAGCGGCGGAAACATCCTCAGATTGTGGACGCGGTAATACGTTCCCTCGAAGCTCACGCCCGCAGGGCTCTCCAGCAGTTGCCGGATGATCGTCGTATACTCGACCGTACGCGCATAGCGTTCGTCATGGGGCGTCGAATCACCGAGGGCCAACAGATCGGTGCGGAATCCGCCGGCCAACATGTTCAGATAGACACGCCGCCCGTACAGAAAACCGAGCGTCGCTACCTGCTTGGCTGCCGTATAGGGGTGCATGTAGATCGGCTGGACGGCCACCAGCGGACATAACGAAGTGGTATGTCCCAGAATCACCTGGCTCACCATCCACGGATCCACCAGAGAGTTATCGGTGTAGACCAGAATGCCGCGGCATCCTATGCTCTCGCTCCAGCGGGCCACCTGGATTACCTGCTGCAGGTAGGTTTTCGGATCACCGGTATTGGATTGAGGGCAGGTCGAGAAGACGTCGATCGTGTCGAAACCGATGCGGCATTCGCTCGGGAAGCCTGCGGCAGGTGCACTGTTGCTCTGAATCTGCGACATAAAGCCTTCCTTGGACGTGTCTTGTTGATAAAAAGCCGGTTTAGCGTAAGCCTGGTAAGCGCATCCGCTTTACCGCTTTGCGTACGATCTTGTCGGCCGGAATAAGCCCTTCGGCTCGGCTCAGGAAAGGCTCCGCGTTCCCGGCGGACCGGCGCCGCACTGCGACATAGAGCCTTCCTTGGACATAGATTTACAGACAGTTGAAAAAAAATGAAAAAAACAATTCGGCGTAAGCCGAACAGCTATTGTTTTTATTGATCGAGCAGTTAAATCATGATCGGGTTTCCAGCTTTTCCAATCCAGTGTCAGTGAATTGCATGGGCTAAGAATCTTCGTCTAATTGCCTGAGCAATGAGCTTATATAAGCTTCTGATGGCGCGATCTCACATCCGTACGCTCACTTATTTCTTTCGGATCAGTTTTAGCCAAACTAAGCGTTTTGAAATGCTGTGCGGCAAAAGGAAATAGGTTGGCTGTGGGGCGACGGTCCGGGTATCTCGATGCCTTAGAGTACCGTTAAGCGGTCGTTGAAATAGCGCAGCACTAATCGGACCGCCAGCGGCTGCATCGCGATGTTGAGCGACAAGTAGCCTAACCGGATTCTGCACCACGGCTCTTGGACGGCCGATAAACCTTCCCGCTGGCGTATCTGGTCCAGGTAAAGCAGGATGGCGTCCCTTGCGCTGGACGCATGTCCCGACGCCAGATTGTCGATGGTCTGATGGAGTTGGATGATAGCGGGATCGATGCGGTAATGGCGGAGAATATCTACGACCTGCATATAGCCGGCTCCGAGTCCGCTCAATTCAATGCCTAGGTTCAAACCCAGCAGTTCCGGAAAATAGAGCTCCTTAAGTTGCCCGATGGCCAGCATGTAAACGGGCAGTTCGAAGGCGGCATCGGTAAATCTTCGGTCCTGAGCGAAGTCCTCGGTTTCGAACTCAGGAAGAGCCAAATCCAAACTTTCCAGCAGCCGGCGATAGACGTTGGCGTGATTCCGCTCCGGTTTGCCGTTTCCCAGCTCGTCGGCATAGATATGCAATAAATGCTGTTGGACTTCGTCGAGTTTTTCGGAGGCCGTAGGGATGCCGGCCAGCCAGCAGCCGTCCACCAGAATGGACGGCGCCAATTGCAGAATCGCCCAAAGGCAAAACTCCCGGCTGATCTTGGGATCGGCGTTCAAAGGTCGGTAGCGCGCCGTTTCCTGCCGGTAGATAGCCTCGATCCACTGGCTGAAAGTCGTCGGATCGTAAGAGCGCAAAGAGTGGTAAGCCGGTCTCAGCAAGTCCAGCCACCGGCTGCGGCGAAGGATGCGCTCCACGGCTATCGCGGCTTCGGGTGGGCAGTCGGTGGCGGATTCGGCGTGGAGTAGGGCGGTGAAAAGCCGGCGGCGGTTTAGTGTGCGATCTGCGGTCGCGTGTTTCCCTGGCCGATGACTTAGATTCCTTTGGTTCTGCCCCGTACTGGGTTCGGGTGCGGAGCGGAGAGCCGTGCCGGTAGCGTCGACCTGTTCCGCCTCTGCATCGGGATTTTCAATCCAATTAAGACATAACCGCCGTTCCTCGGCGCTGAACACGCCGAACATGGGGCCGCCGAAGTCCATGGCGCGGATCAACCGGCCGGCGACCGGGCACTGCATATCTACATAGGGGGAGTCGCGCAACGCTTCGAGCAAAGGTCCGGGATCGTCCTCGCCCTGCGCCAGCCATTGATCGAGGCTTCGCTCTTGGAGCATCACCCGGCGGTGGTAGGCAACGGCATACGGGCGTTTGGCTCGGACGATGTCGGCCATCGCGTCGGCAGCCGTTTGGTGCCGATTCCGGCTGGCGGCAAAATCGCGCAGAAGCGACTCGAATGCGTGGCGGTAGAGGTGCCAACCGGCACTAAGGCGTTCCGAGGTGCCTTGTTCACGGACGTAGGACTCCAATGCAGCCGAGGCCAAGGGGCGGGCATCGTCTAGAAATCGTTCTCGTGCCGAGGTCCAAGCGGCTTCCGGAGGACCCACCAGCGAAGCCCACCAATCGGAATCCAGCCAATAATGCGCGAGGGTATAGCCCAGCAGTTCGGGAAAGAAGGTTCGCGGTCTGTGCATCAAGCCGAGCTGGATACAAGGAATGTGCAATGCGAATTCGGGGAAACGTCGGTTATTAAAAAAGCTTGGGCTGGATAGCGGCGGGAGGCTTATGCCCAAACCCGTCAGGAGCGCTCGAAAGTGCAGGGGGAGGGACGGTGAGTCATCCTCCAGCCCGATTATCCGGCAGTAAAGCGCGAATAAATGACTGTGCACCGGCAAATGGCCTGTGGCCGGCTGCGATGCACGGGCCAACCATGCTCCTTCGAGCAGCATGCTGGGACCGAGGGCTAAAAAGAACAATCGCGACTCGGTAATGTCGCCGCCGCTCGGCATGGTGGCGGGCATCCACGTCTCGAACGGAGTTTCCGGTGGGCTTTGCTGTCCTTTAGCCCCGGCCAAAGCGGTTCTCACGAAATCTTCGGCCGTTCGCAGGATTTCTCGGTCGGGAGAGCCATTCAGGAGAGTCTGGCAAAGCGAGCGAAGATCGGGCTGGGTAGTCACGGCTAAACACCGGGTTTAGTGAACAGATAATCATCAATGACGAGGGCGTCCAGGCCGGAGCCGAGAAATACGCTGGCGGCGTCTTCCACGCTGTGCACGATGGGTTTGCCCATGACGTTGAAGCTGGTGTTGAGCAGTACCGGTACGCCGGTTCGCCGATGAAACTCGCCGAGCAGGGCATGAAAGCGCGGATTCCAGTCTTGCTTGACGGTTTGCAGCCGACCGGTGCCGTCGGCGTGGACCACGGCGGGTACCTGGTCCCGGACGACCGGCTTGAAGCGCAGGGTGCGGTCCATGTAGGGGCTTTCCTGATAGTCCTCGAAGAAATCGGGACCATGCTCGTGCAGAATCGCCGGGGCATAGGGGCGGAAGCGCTCGCGGAATTTCACGTCGCGGTTGATGCGTTCGCCCATGTCCCGCGGCCGGGGGTCGGCCAGGATGGAACGGTTGCCCAAGGCGCGGGGGCCGAATTCGGCGCGCCCTTGAATCCAGCCCAAAATATTTCCCTGGGCCAACAGGTTGGCGGCAGCGGCTATTACGGCGCCGTCCGGTAAGTGTTGAAACGGAAGTTGCGCATACCGGGCGAGGCGTTCAACGGTATCGGCCTCGATACGGCTGCCCAGATAGGGCGAAAGGCAGCGGGGCTCCAATCGCTTTCCCGGATGGTCCTCGTGAAAGGCCAGCAAGGCCGCGCCGAGCGCCGTTCCGTCATCGGCTGGAGCCGGAGGCACGTAAAGAGATTTGAACGGCGTACTGGCTAATAGCTGGCCGTTGCAGACCGAGTTGAGCGCGCACCCTCCCGCCAAGGCCAGATTATCGAAAGGAGCGAATCGATGGAGGTTGGCGATGAGCCGGTTGACGATGTCCGTGAAAAACTCCTGGCCGGTGTGGGCCAGATTGGCGACGGCTTCCGGCGGTTGATCCGGGCGGCGCCGGCGGCTGTTC
This sequence comes from Methylocaldum sp., assembly GCF_035627495.1. GTDB lineage: Bacteria > Pseudomonadota > Gammaproteobacteria > Methylococcales > Methylococcaceae > Methylocaldum. Next base: position 7,820 of record NZ_DASPLO010000127.1, on the reverse strand, counting down.
AGACGTTCCAGATACTCGAAGAATTGGGCGTAGTCGGGCACCAGGCGCAAGCCCTCGATTCGCATCGTGCCCTGCAGCCAGCTCAAGACTTCCTCGTCAACCTGGCCATAGGAGGCTAGCCCCATGACTTTCCATTCCTCGCCGCCCATCCAGTCGAAACCGCATAGCTCGGTGAGCTTCATATAGTAGAATCCCAGGCTGAGCGGACCGCGCGCCTCGAAGACCGGTTCCAGGCGCCCGTTGCGATAATCGAAGAACGCCATGGAGCCTTCCTCGCCATAGGAATCGATCACCGCGCAACCGGCTTCATCGAAAGGACTGCCGTAACACGCCAGCGCGGCATGGGTCAAATGATGGTCGTAATGGCGGAAGCGGACGGACACGCCGGGAAAGCCGCGGTGTACTGCACGCGCCAGGTTGATCCCGATCCGCCTCGTGGCGTGGTGCTGGCAGGCCAGCATGTGGTGGATCTGATGCATTTCCAGCCACGTGGTAAGCCGACGTCCCTTGCCGTTCAGGATGCCTTGGGGCGACAGCCAGCCGAGCAGCTTTGCGAACCTTTCGTAAAGCGGGCGGGATTTGCGCCAGTTGCAGGCGACGACGAATTCGCCGGCATCGCCGCAATATTCACTCAGGAGCTTAGGGAGAAGGTATAGGTTGTCCGGCTCGCAATTCAGGGCGCGCTTGTATTGAAGGTGGCGTTCGGTAGCCTCGGCGAACAAAATCTCGCCCGCATCGCTCAAAATGGACAGCGCCGGATCGTGATAGGTTGCGCCAAGGCCGACATAATATGTTCGGGTATCGTGTTTCTTCATTGCCGGTTCCAAGAGCCCATGTTCATTCTAACGAAAACGACGGGTGGAATTTCAGGATCAGTCCGTCTGCGGAATCTGTTGCCGCCTTGGTGGTGCGGTTTCGGCCTTAGTCTTCTGCTGCCGAGCTGCATTTTGGTGTTTTTCGCTACCGGCCCGCATCATGCTATGGCGGCTTTGGCCTGGACGCTTCCGATGTGCGCTCTCGTCGCGGCCGATCATTTCAGTCCCGCGGAACGGCGAGTGACGCCGGCCGACGCGCCGCGCTGGTTCTTCGACAGTATCCTGTACGGACTCGTTCTATTGCAGGTGTTGAACGTCCTTGCTTTGGGTTTTTTGGTATCGCGGTTGAGGTGGATCGGCCCGCCCGAAATCGCGAATAGCCTTGCCAATCTGTTCGCGGTGCGGGTCATGGTTGGAGCCAATTTTTGCTGTGCGGCTATTTGCCCCGCTCACGAACTGATCCACAGACGCCCGCGCTGGCAACGGATGCTGGGGCGGCTTCTGCTTGCTACTGTGTTTTACGACCATTTCGCGATCGCACACAAGAGGGCTCATCACGCCATGCTGGGCAGTGCGCTGGATCCATCCATCGCCCATGCCGGTGAATGCTTTGAGGACTTTTTCCGGCGCGTGGCGGTTCAGCAATGGCGGATCGCCTGGCAAGCGGATCGACAGACCTTTCTCTCGGGTGTGGCCGTCGAAGCAATCTGGCTGGCGGTTTACGTTTGGCTGTTCGGCCTTTTGGCGGCGGCGGTGTTTTTGCGTTGCGCCTATCACGCCGTACGGATCCTGGAATCCGTCAATTATTTCCAGCATTACGGGTTGACCGAAACATCCGGCCGATCGGCTCTGACCACCTGGCGCAACGACTCCGCCGTCAGTCTATTTCTGTTTCTGGGCCTCACGCGGCACGCCGACCATCATCGTCGCCCCGGAGTTCATTATCCTGAGCTACGTGCATTGGCCGAAGGGCCCATCATGCCTTATGGCTATTGGGGAATGACAGTGACGGTGCTGAGGCGCAACGAGTGGTACCGGGCTTGGGTGGATTCGCAAGAAAAGGCGTATAAGGACAATGGCAAGCGGACCGACTCATGATGATTCTCTCTACCAATAGGCCTCCAAATAATCCAAGCCGCGGATGGTGAGGGTCGGCTTCCACGACGGATTGTCGATATTCTCCAGCTGTAGCTGGGGCAGCCTGCGAAACAGGATTCCGAGGGCCGTTTCCAACTCGATGCGCGCGAGCCGGGCTCCCAGGCAATAATGAATGCCGCCTCCGAAGGGCAGCGTCTTTGAGGCCAATTCCGGACGCTCGATTAGAAATCGATCGGGATTCGAAAATACCTCCGGATCGCGATTGGCTGCACCGAGGTTGATGTAGACCGTCTCGCCCTGCTTGACGGTTACCGCGCCGATGGCGATATCCCGCATAGCCACGCGGGCGGCGATATGGACGGAGGTTTCGTAACGGAGACACTCGTTCACGACTTGGGGCAGCAATGAGAGATTTTCCTTAAGCAAAGCCAATTGATCGGGATGTCGGAATAAGGTCAAAAGCGCATTGCCGAGCATATTCGCCGTGGTCTCGTGTCCCACCAGAAACAGCAAGGCCACGCTGGCGATAATTTCATCCTCGTTCAGTCGATCTTCCCCTTCCTCGGCTTGAAGAAGCAAGGAAATCAGATCAGTGCCGGGATTCTTGCGACGTTTGCGGCAAACCGTGCGGAAATAGTCGTCGAAGTCTCGCGCAGCCCGGTTGGCGGCTTCGATTTCGGCTGGGCTGATCGGGCTCAATTCGAATACCTTGACCAGTGCCTGAGTTTCTTCCTGAAACCGGAGGCTGTCCTCAAGACGAATATCGAGGAGCGCGCAGATCACCCGAACGGGCAGCGGATACGCAAAAGTCTTTACCAAGTCGGTGCGGCCTTGCTCGATAAAGCCGTCCACCAGCCGATTGGCTTCCCGTTGGGCCAGATGGCGAAGTTCGGGTGCCTGTTTCACGCCGAACGCTTTGCTGACGAGCGTGCGCAGCCGAGTGTGCTCCGGAGGGTTCATCAGCAGCATGAAACGATTCACCATCTGAAAGGCCGGCTCCTTTACGGTGTCCGTTCCGTAGCGGCGGGCGACGCCGGCCAGAAAATCTTTGCCGAAGCCGGGATCCCGCAGAATCCGGTTCGCGTCCTCATGGCGTGTCGCCAGCCAAATACCGGGCATGAGAGGGCAAACCGGTGCGTCGTTACGCAACCTGGCGTAGAGCGGATAAGGGTCTGCAAAAAATGCGGGTGAGTTGAGGTTGATATTGAGCACGATGGGCCGATTCTGTCTTTGGGCTATTTTTGAGACTGCCGAAGATATCCGATCCACTTCAACTTTATAAAGGGCAGTTTTGCTGGCGCGGTTTCGGCAGCCAGTCTCGTTTCCGGCGCAACGTGTCCCAATCGCTTGCTACTTCGCCGTTACCCGGCGAAAATGGGAGGCAAAATAGCACTCGAAATTCCCTTACCTCATCAAGGCCAAACCTAGGCCGGAAGCAATACTCATGTCAGAACTTTTTGTCGATCCTCAATTCTGGATCGGACTTGGCGAGATCATTGTCGTCAATATCATTCTCTCGGGCGACAATGCCGTGGTGATCGCTCTCGCCGCCCGCTCGCTCCCGGAGCGGCAGCGCCAACTCGCCGTGATTTGGGGTTCTGTTGCCGCCATCCTGATGAGGGTTGTCCTCACCATAGTCGCGGTGGAAATGCTGAAGCTTCCTTACCTGAAGATCGTCGGCAGTCTGCTGCTTTTCTGGATTGCCCTACAGCTTCTCCTACCCGAGAGCGACGGCGGCGATGGCATCGACGACCACGATAATCTTATCGCTGCAATCCGGACGATTCTGATTGCGGACCTGGTCATGAGCCTCGACAACGTTATCGCTGTCGCGGCGGCGGCCAAGGGCGACGTACTACTCTTGGTGCTCGGCTTGGCAATCAGCATTCCGCTGGTGATTTTCGGCAGCACTATCATTCTGCGCCTTATGGACCGCTTCCCGGTGATCATCGTGCTCGGGGCGGCTTTGCTCGGATTCGTATCGGGCGAGATGTTGGTCACCGATCCCGCGTGGCCGGAAGCCGAAGGGCACTGGCTGCGCGAAGTTATCCCCATTGCCGGCGCCGTGCTGGTGGTTGTGGCCGGCAAGTGGCTGGCGAAGCGGAAGGCAACGATGGCCCCGCACCGGGTGGTGGATCTTGCCTCTCAAGACGAGCAGCCTAAATCGGGCAAAATCGGCTGACGCTGCTTTCTCAAGGAGAACACGAATGTTAAAAATGCTGGTTCCGGTCGATGGCTCCGAAAACTCGGTCCGTGCGGTCGATCATGTGCTCAAAAAGGTGGCCTGGTACAAGGACCCTCTGGAGATCCATCTGCTTAACGTCCAGTATCCGTTGCACGGGGAGGTGCGGATGTTCCTCGATAACGAAAAAGTCCGTAGCTTCCATCATGATGAAGGAGTTAAGGCCTTGGAGTCGGCGCGCAAACTTCTCGACAGTGCTAGGGTTCCATACGTTTTCCACATTGGCGTCGGAAACCCCGCCGAGGTGATCGTTCAGTACGCCAAAGAGAAGGGCTGCGATCAAATCGTCATGAGCGCTCGCGGACTCGGCTCGGTCGCGGCTTTGCTCATGGGGTCGGTAGCGACCAAGGTTATCCACCTGAGTGAAGTGCCCGTGTTGCTGGTGAAGTGATTCTGAGTGTGGACGATTATTCCCACGCATAATCGAAGAATCATGCGCGGTGCGGTCGAATTCCTCTGCTCCTGATGTCCTAATCTACCAGTTCCCAAACTTGCTCGATTATGAGCCCATTGGTCGGGAGGCAACGGGGCTCGCGGTCGAACCCGTCCGATCACAAGCTCCGTCGCCCCTGGTTTTCCCAATACTTAGCGGATATCTACCCGGCGCCTTGTATCGTTAAAAGCGGTATTCCACTCCGCCGAAGAACGCCCGTCCGTCGCCCGGGTAGAATTGTGCGGTATCGAGTCCGCGGGCATCGGCGATCACGCCGGTAGTTGCCGCATATTTTTCGTCGGTCAGGTTCTTCGCTTCGAAGTAGGCCGAAAATCCTTCTTTGGTTCTATAACCCGCGCGAAAGCCCATGAGCGCATAGGCGTCGGCGGACAAGGTGTTGGCCAAATCGACCGGAATTCGGGTGGCAGACCACTCTACGTTGGGGCCGGCGTAGAATCCCGACGGATGCTCGTAGCGAAGCTCCGTTCTCATGTAGTGTTCCGGAATTCCCGGTAACCGGTTGTTGCCGTAAGTCGGATCGTTGTCGAATCGGAAATCGTTCCACATGTAGGCTTGGCGCAGAACAATATCGTCTATGGGGCGTACTTCGAAACCGAGTTCGATACCTTGGTGCACGGTCGTGGAGTCGGCGTTTCGAGTGATGGTCGCTGTCACGGTAGGATCAGTCGGATCGCGGAGTTGAAGTAGTTCGTTCTCAACCCAGGCATGGTAATAGGATAAATCCCAATTGACGATGCCTTCCTTGCCACGAGTTCCGATTTCCACTGTACTGCCCCTTTGAGCCGTCAACTGAAGTGGAACGCCATTCCGTTGGGCGACCAGCTCGCCGAATGATGGGGGCTCGAAATTGCGGCTGAAATTCACATAAGCTTGGCTATTGCCCGTAAATTCCCAGCGCGCGCCGATTTTGGGGCTGACCCCGAAGTAGTCCTGATGATCGCTTTGATCCCCGTTGCTCAGGAAATAATCCGTGAATTCACGCGAGGCGTACGACAATTGAATCCCGGTAACCAAGGCCAGTTGGTGCAGGACGTAATGCTGATTTTCGCCGTAAAAATCGATATTGATCGCATCTTGTGTGCTATCGCCGGTTCTGGCACCCCGGCTGCCGAGGATATTGGTAAAACGGTTATCCTGCGTTCTGCCGCCGGTTGGATATAAACCTAAGGTGAAAATATTCTTGCGCCCGAACAAGTCGTTTTCATTGGTATAACGGATATTCGCGCCATAATCGTCGGAAGTCTGGTCCAGAACCTGAAAAATCGGATGATAAAGATCCTTGTAAGACCAGAAGCTGCTGATGTCGATACGCTGCTTGTCGTCCCATCGCCATGTGGTGGTGTTGCCGAGCCGCATTAAACGGAAGTCACGCTTCTGTCGGCCTCTCAGACTACCTGCGTTGGCTTGGGTCGGATCGTCTTCCAGCTGCGCTTTGGTCAAACTTCCCGGTAAGTTGGATTGGGTGTTTACATAGGTAACATAGAACCGAGTTTCCAGGTTTTCGTTGAACCGATAGCCGAAATTGCTGAAGATGCGTTCGTTTTCCTGTTCACTCCAGTTACGAAAACCGTTGGTGGAGAAGAAGGTTCCGGAGATATAGTAATCGGCATCGCCGATAACCTGTCCGGAGCTCACCTGTGCGCGATAGGTGTCGAAGCTGCCGGATTCGAAGCGTAGCTGTAAGGGAGACGCGGTGTATCCGGTCCGACTCACGAAGTTGATTGCTCCACCGAGAGTGGTCGAGCCGTACATGAGCGCATTAGCGCCGCGGTAAACCTCCACGTACTCGGCAGACAGAGGTTCTACCGCCTGCATATCGAAGCTTCCATCGGCGAGGTTTAGCGGAACCCCGTCCTGAAGGAGTTTGAGGCCGCGGCCGTGGAAGGTGCGTTGAATGCCGGAACCGCGGATCGAGATGCGAGATTCCTCGGCACCGAATCGCGGCTGCACGTACACGCCGGGAGAGTAGTCGAGGACGTCCTTAAGATTGGCGGCCCGACCCCTTTTGTAACTTTCGGCGTCGATGATGTCGACGCCGCCCGGGACCCGGTTAATCTGCTCCCGTGCGGTTTCAATATTCGGTACGGTCAATGCCTGGGGCGGTGTGTCGGCTTCGCCGGTTATGATCATGGTCGGTAGCTGGATCGGCTTATCATGATCTGCCCATGCCTTTTCCCCGATGGTCGCTCCGCTGCACAGGAGTGCGATTGTTCTCAAGTACCGTCTGTTCATGTTTTTTGAGTTTTTTGCTTTTAGTTTTTTGTGGTTGTCAGCTTAAGCAGTAATCGGGCCAAGCTGTCTACAGTCAAAAAATGGTGTGGCGCTTACGGGAGGAGGTAATGAGGATGTGTGAGATAACGCAATGGTGGCTGTTTAAGTGCGGCAAATGCCATGTTTGCGGAAGGCTCGATTAACGCCTTATAACTGCTGAGAAAGTTTTATCCCGATATTTTATTGAAAAAGAGGGTATAAGCTCGGTGTAAGTGGCTTGCCGAGACAATCGAAACTGTCTCTCTCGATTGTCTTCGAAGGGAAGCGAGCTCTAGTGGGTTGCCGGGCATTTCAAGGTTTTTTTGGAATTCTTTGCGGTTGATACACAACCTAAACCTGCCTAGGCTCTTCCCAGGCGTTGACAACTCGATATGTGGCGTTACAGGAGCGTAAAAAATGCCCTATGCCATGGATCGTTAGAGTACGGATGGTTGCGAGAGGCTGGCAGGTTTTCGGCTTGAAGTTGAAAAATGAACCATCTTGAATGCACGTAGTCGAAAAACCGGGGAGAGGGAGGCAGATGCAGGCTTCTAGGATTGGCCTTGCCCGATTGCTTGAAGCATTTACACCGGGCGATATCCTGATAGTATTTGTAAACTATTTTAAAAATGGTCGGATTTATCCGACGAGGAAGCAAGACCGTGAATGACATGTTGAAGAACATAATCCTGTGGGTGGTCATCGCCGTCGTTTTGATGTCGGTTTTCAATAATTTTGGCTCCCGAAAGTCAGTCGATTCGACCATGTCGTATTCGCAGTTCATCGCAGCGGTGAACGAGGGACAAGTAAAGCAGGTGAATATCGATGGTCAGATGATCCGAGGCATGCTCGGAACCGGCGAGAAATTCACCACTTACAGTCCTGGCGACGACCACCTGGTTGACGACTTGTTGAAGAATCACGTCGAGATCAAGGCCCAGCCGCCGGAATCCCAATCACT
>NZ_DASPLO010000126.1:0-36909 GCF_035627495.1 Methylocaldum sp. | reverse complement strand
GACCAGCGCCGCAGGCAGACTGCGCGAGCGCACCAGTGCCTCCAGTTGTTCGCGTTCAGCGGGTGTGATGACCAGTTCGGCTTTCGGGCGGCCGTTTTTCATTGGGTATCTCCTCAAATCTAAAGACACCCAGAAATTAAGCAAGATTTATGCTACGTATTAATGGGGCAGGACGCTAGGGGGCGGGCGCTATGATCCGTCGGTCATTCGCCGAGACAGCGTCGGGACATTGATACAGGTGATCGACCCTAGAAAAGAACTGGAAGCCGATCAGTACGCCCTGGATATTCTGTGGGAAGCCGGGTTCGATCCGCGCGCCATGCTCGAAATCGCCAAACGCCTGCCCGCCCATTCCAGTTTCGATTTCGGGCAGCCGGAAAACTGGCGAGTGCTCGCCATCCAAAATAGGTTGAGAGATTCTCGCTTCGTCAGGTCCGGAATCCAGGATTCGAACGAATTTCGGCGTCTTAGAGATAAGATTAGAAATAACTAATATTTTCCGGGGTAGTTGTAACACTCGTACTGGGCGTGAGCGTGCTGGCGAGCCACGGCGGCTTTCGCTTCCAGAATAACGCTTAGCTTTTCAAAGTCATAATCCGTGAGCACGTAGTTCACCGGTTGCACTCCCTGCGCGAATAGCCACTCGTAGATGTGATTGCGTTTGCGTCGTTCGGCATTGCCCGGATCAATGCACGGAATTTCTTCGTATCCGCCGGTCGTCTCGTGGGCGGTGGCGGAATCCGCGAGCAGTAATGTATGTTTGTCTTCCTGGTGTTTGAAGAAGCAGTTCACACGGCACATTCGTAGTTAAAGCGCTTTGCGTCACACTACTCTAACGTTATGAGGCGATCCTGAGACGAGCGATGAAGAGCACGTTGGCGAACGGCGTGCCTTCGCTCATCGAAACCGTTTCTACGGAAAATCCGAAAGCTTCGAGCAAACCGCGCCATTCCGTTTCGCTGCGGTAATGATGGCGCTGCCGAAAATGCCCCCGCGCCAAGGCGCACAGCCGCTCGGCCGCTCGGGTGGCTTGAAAGCGTAAACCCGCACCGGCATCCGGCTCGCGCATCACGAGCACGCCATCGCCGGGCAAGATCTCCGCTATCCGCTTGAGCAGCCTGTCTTGATCTTCGCCGCCGAGATAAAACAGAAGGTCCAGCAGAACAACCGTTCCGCATTCGGGCAGCGGGGCGGTGCGGACATCGGCGATCATGATTTCGGCGTCATCCCCCAAGGCCAAGCGGGCCGCGGCGGCATCGTTCGGACGGAGTTCGATGCCTTTAAGGCACATATCGCCAAAGGGAGTCAGGGCGAGCTTTCGAGCTTCCGACAATAAGCTCATGAGGATGCCTCGCCCGCAGCCGAGATCGAGAACCGGTCCGGTTCGGGGAAGCCAAGCCGGGTTGGAAAGCAGATAGGCGTAAACAGGGTCGTGCCGCAGCTTGCCGCGCACGAATCCCTCGGTGAAGCGGCCCGCCGCACGGTAGCGGCGGGCGGTATCTTCAATCAGCCGGTCGATCCGATAAATCATGGTCAAGCGTGAAACTCGCGATTATTGAGCCCCGAACCGGACGCGGCTCGCTCTTGCAGCACCTTTTTATACGCTCAACAGCTCGCGCTTGATGGCGTTATCGAAGTTTTGAATCCAGCCGTTGTAATTGCTGTGAATCTTGGTGCCGTCGTAGTTCAGATTGTTGCTGTTCTTGTAGCGGATGTTGTATTTGTCCTTGCTGTAGGTGATATCCACCTCGGCCATATGGGAGCGGATGAACAGCGTCCCGATGAGCTGTCCCGGCTTCACTTTTCTGACTTGCCAGCCCAGCGAGGCACCGGCCCGGACAATGGCCTTCTCCACGTCCTCGGCCGTATAAGGTTTGGTGCCCGTCACCATGACCGGGGCATCGTAGACGTTGTATACCGGCGAGGTTCGGCAACCGGCCAGCAAGACTAAGGCCGTGGCGAATAGAGCGACGAGTATAAATTTGAATTTCATCGTTTTTTTTTCCTTATTGTTGGTTGGCGGAAAAACCCCTAAGAGGACGCTAAGAACGAATCGTCCTGATACCCCGACGATCCTCTTCCACCCCCTCTTGCGCAATTGATTGTCCAAAGGAACAGCTTTCAGAGCAACAATCATGCAGTTTTAATTTAGCCTCAATCCGGAGTGCTATATATAAATAAAGCCGATTCCATCGTGCCAGATCGGTCATAGCGGTACGGGATTAAGCCTCAGTCGGGCGGCCTCATCCAGCAGTCTAGGCAAGGCTTCCAGTATGGCCGGTCGGCCGTTGTGGTCATGGGCGGACGAGCCGTCGTGCAGCAGCAGAATGTCTCCGCCGCCGAGGTTTTTTGCCAAACGCCGCACGATCTTTCGGGGATCGCCGAACACGGCGTCGTAGCCCCGGCGCGTCCAAGACACCAGGGTCAGGTCCAGACTGTTCAGGACGGGTTGCAGCCACGGGTTGCGCATGCCGCCGGGAGCCCGGAAGTAACGTGGGGGAGTGCCCGTAAGATCGGTTAACACGTGCTGTGCCCGGCGGATTTCCTTCTTGAATCCGCCGACGCTGCTCAAGGCGAAAGTATGGGCATGGCGATACGTGTGATTTTCGATGCGATGGCCTCGCAAGATGATTTCGCGGACCAATTTCGGATGCCTTTCGGCTCGCGCCGCAATGCAGAAGAAGCTGGCTTTGACTCGGTAGCGATCCAGCAGATCGAGCACTCTGGGCGTGGTTTCGGCATCGGGGCCGTCATCGAAAGTGAGCGCGAGTTCGTTCCGTTCCGCCCGCTCGGCGGGAAGGCGGGTGAGATTCGGACCGAGCAAGGGGCTGGTGGGACAAAAGCTTGCGCCGACCGCGATCGCGTGATTCGCTGCGAGAGCCTCGATGAGCAGCGGCGATCCCTCGGGTGCAAGAAGCGCGGCAGATCCCCCAACTACCTGAAAAACGGCGGAGTAGCGGAGAAAAGGCGAGGGCAGCCAGTGGCGGACGAGGCGCATCGGATTTGGGTGTATTGAGTCGTGGAGCAAAACTTGCGGATTAAACCCTATTTTTCAATCTCTGGGGAGATGCGCGCCCTTCTAAGTGGCCATATCCTGGGGACCTCCATGCTTGCCTAGCCGAGCGTATCAGGCTTACCCTCTCATCAAGAAGGTCTCAAAGCTTGTCTATACCTAAAGAAGACTCGTTTTTCCGATTGACAGAAATGAATAGACAAAGACTGATCAAGCTCTTGTGGAGCTTGGCGTGGCTGGCGGGGCTTGGTCCGGCGTGGGCGGCAAATCCCGCAGCGGTGGTTTTGGACGATTTCGAAACCCTGAGCGGCTGGACCGCCGTGGCTGCGGAAGGCACTCATGTGGAATTGGCCCAGGATACCGGCCGAACCGGCATGGGCATGAGGCTCGACTTCGATTTCCGGGGCGGCACGGGTTTCGTCACCGTGCGCAAGAAGTTCTCCATCCCGCTGCCCGAAAACTACGCGTTTACGTTTTACACTCGGGCGGAGGCGCCGACGAACAATGTCGAGTTCAAGATAATCGACCCGTCCGGGGACAATGTTTGGTGGCGCCGCCGCTTTGACTTCAAGTTGCCCGTAGATTGGCAACAGTACCGCGTGAAAAAGCGCATGTTCGATTATGCCTGGGGGCCATCGAGCACGCCGCTCAAGCAGGTAGGATTCATCGAGTTCTCCATCACATCGGGAACCGGCGGCAAGGGATCGATTTGGCTCGACGATTTCCACTTTGAAAAGCGCGAGCCGATTACCGCTTACGATCTCACGCCTAAAGTAACGGCTTCGACCGCCGCCAAAGAGCACACCCCGGAGTCGGTGCTGGATGCAAAGCCCGAAACGTCGTGGAGAAGCGGAGCATTGGCCGAAAGCCAATGGCTACAGGTCGATTTTCTGAAGCGTCGAGAGTACGGCGGCTTAGTCATCGAATGGGACCGCGACGATTACGCCACGGCTTATCAGGTTCAGATTTCTCAGGACGGCAAGCAATGGCAGCCGGTATATACGGTCAGCCTGGGCAACGGACGCCGCGATTACATCTATATGCCCGACGCCGAGTCCCGCTATTTGCGCTTGGAGCTGCAGAAAAGCAGCCGCGGTCAGGGGTACGGCATTAGTACCCTGACCGTAAAGCCTTTCGATTTTTCCGCCTCGCCGAACGCGTTTTTCGAAACCATTGCCCGTGACGCGCCGCGCGGCACCTATCCGAAATATTTTTATGGAGAACAAAGTTACTTTACGGTTATCGGCGCCAACGGCAGCGACAAAGAAGGCTTGCTGAACGAGGAGGGGGCCCTGGAGGTGGACAAAAGCGCGTTTTCCATCGAGCCCTTCCTGTACGCTCGCGGCAAGCTGGTCACCTGGAATGATGTTTCTCCGGTACAGGAACTCGAGCGCGGCTATCTGCCGGTGCCCTCGGTGACCTGGCGTTCGGACTCGATTGAGCTGAAAACGACGGCTTTCGCCGCCAGCAAGCCGGGGCAGGCGCTTTATGCGCGCTATCGGGTAGAGAACAACGGCAGCGAACGTGAGCAGTTGAACCTCTTGCTCGCGATCCGCCCGTTTCAAGTCAACCCGCCGTGGCAGGCTTTGAATATGATGGGCGGCGTGGCGCAAATCCACGATATCAAGCAGGACGGGCGCATCATCCGAATCGACGAGAATCGCTCGATTATTCCCTTGACGCCGCCTCATCACTTCGGTGCGGCGACATTCGACCAAGGTTCCATTACCGATTTTTTGATGGAAGGGAAAGTGCCGCAGCAGACCGAAGCCCATGATGCTTTCGGCTATGCGTCCGGCGCCTTGGAATACCGGTTGGACCTGCCTCCTGGCGCCTCGCGGGAATTTTATCTGGCGATTCCGTATCAGAGCCCGGAAGCCATCCTGGAGGCCGCCGACGTTACGGAAGGAAACGGTAGCGCTTTCGGCCGGGCGCGTTTCCGGGACGCCGTCACCTCCTGGGGAGCCAAGGTCGTCCGCGCCGATCTGATCGCCCCGCCCGAGGCGCAAAAGCTCCGCGATACGGTGAGGAGCAATCTGGCCTATATCTTTATCAACCAGGACGGCGCCGCGCTTTACCCCGGTTCGCGTTCCTACGCCCGCTCCTGGATCCGCGACGCGGCTTTGATGTCCGCCGCCTTGCTCGGCATGGGGTATACGGAAGAAGTGCGGCATTTCATCGAGTGGTACGCCGGTTTCCAATTTCCCAACGGCAAGGTTCCCTGTTGCGTCGACCATCGGGGACCCGACAGCGTGCCGGAGAACGACAGTCACGGCGAGTTCATTTACGCTGTCGCCGAATACTACCGTTACACGCGGGACATCGGCTTTGTATACGAAATGTGGCCGACGATCGTAAAGACGGTGCAATACATCGAGCAGTTGCGCAATCAACGCAAGAGCGAAGATTACAAATCGTCCGACAAATTGATGTTCTTCGGCATGATGCCGGAATCCATCAGTCACGAGGGGTACAGCGCCCATCCGGTACACTCCTACTGGGACGGCTTTTGGACCTTGCGAGGCCTTAAGGATGCGGCCGATTTGGCCGCGTTGGTCATGGACGAAAGCAAAGCCGCGCATTTTAGCGTTCTGCGGGACGATTTTCGCAGCGATCTGTATCAATCCATCAAGCGCGCGATGACCAAGCACAAGATCGCCTTCATGCCCGGTTCCGCCGAGCTGGGCGATTTTGATGCCACCGCCACGGCCATGGCCATAGCCGTCGGTGGCGAGCTGCCCAATCTTCCGATAGAGGCGCTGAACAAGACCTTCGACGATTTCTACGATTATTTTAAGAAGCGGCGCGACAATAAGATGGAGTGGGTCGCGTACACGCCTTACGAGGTTCGTACCGTCGAAGCTCTGGTTCGGATGGGACGCCGGGAGCAGGCGCTGGAGCTCTTGAACTACCTGCTCAAGGATCAGCGTCCCACCGGTTGGAACCATTGGGCGGAAGTCATCTGGCACGATCCCACGCATCCCAAGTTTATCGGCGACATGCCCCATGCCTGGATCGGCGCGGAATTCGTACGTGCGGTGCGGGCTTTCTATGCCTACGAGCGTGAAAGCGATCAGGCGCTGGTGCTGGCGGCGGGGATCCCGAAAGCTTGGCTGGAGGGGGGCGGCGATGTGGGGGTGAAACGCTTGCCCACGTGGTATGGAACCCTGAACTACAACCTGCGCCAAGAAGAACCCGATAAATTGCGGCTCATGCTCTCCGGCGATCTCGCCCTGCCTCCCGGCAAGATCATTCTCAAGGCACCCGCCGATCGGCCCATTCAGTCGGTTGCCGTCAATGGAAAACCGGTCGATACGTTTACCGCCGATCAAGCAGTGATCGGCGAATTCCCGGCAGAAGTGACGGTGAAATATGGGGCGGCAGTTACGCTACAAAACGAGTGATTTCGATATCTGACCAAGGAGTCTGCATGACCTTCGATCTTACCCCGGCCCATCTCAACCGCTCGAACGATTCGGTTCCGTCGTCGCGCCTCTTGTCCAATGGACGCTATACGGTATTGCTGACGTCTGCCGGCGCCGGGTTCTCGATGCGCGACGACTGCGCACTGTCCCGCTGGAGCGGAGACCGTATCGAAGACGGCGAGGGGTGGTTCATCTACCTCCGGGATCTGGACAGCGGCGATTATTGGTCGCCGGGTTTGCAGCCGACGGGGAAGGCGGTCGATTCGCGCGCCGCTCGGTACGAGCCCGGCCGATTCATGCTTCGGTGCGAACACCAAGGCATCGAAGTTGGGCTGGATGTGTGCGTCAGCCGGGACGACGATCTGGAGGTGCGCCGGGTGACGCTGAGAAACCGTTCGGATCGGTCTCGCCGAATCGAAGTCACGAGCTATCTCGAAGTAGTCCTCAATCATCCGGCCGCCGATGTGTCGCACCCGGCCTTCTCCAAGTTGTTCGTGCAAACCGAGTTCGTGCCGGCGCAAGAAGCGCTGCTGGCACGGCGGAGACCGCGCAGTGCCCACGAGGCTTACCCGTGGTTGGTCAGTGCGGCGCTGGGACCGGGAGAACTGGAATACGAGACCGACCGGATGCGTTTTCTTGGGCGGAATCGGACGCCGGCGGCGCCGCGAGCGCTTCGTGACAGAGGGGCGCTCTCCGGCGGCATCGGCAACGTTCTCGATCCCGTCTTCGCGTTGCGCCGCCGTCTGGAACTCGGTCCGGGCGCGCAGGTGGAGGTGGTTTTCCTGCTGGGCGTGGCCGAAGATAGGATGCAGGCGCTGGATCTGATCGAGCGTTATCCCGCAGGGAATGCCGTAAACAGCCTTTATACCCGCGCCGCCGAATGCGAGCGGGAGCTCCTTCAACGACTTGCCGTGACCGACGCGGAGGCGGAGTTTTTTCAATCCCTTGCCGGCGCGGTGCTGTATGGCAATCCGAAGCTTCGCGCTCCGGACTCGGCGCTGTGGAGCGCTTCCGGCTCTCTTGCCCGGCTCGATCGTTACGGGTTGCCGTTCTACCGGCCGATCGTTCTCGTACGGGCCCGTGATGGTCGCCGGGATTCTCGGGTAGCCGAGTTCATCAAGGCGCAGCGCTATTGGGTAGCGAAAGGGCTGCGTTTTGCGCTGGTGATTTTGAGTCCGGACGCGGGGCTCGGTTTCGGTGAACTGGATGGCCTCGAGCAGAACATCTTCGTCCGCGCCGAAGAAGATATCCCGCCGGACGATCTGAACTTGCTGTATGCCGCCGCGCGTCTGGTCGTGGACGACCGAATGCCTTCGCTTCGATCGGGCACTATGAATTCAAGCGCAGAGCCGAAATTGCGCCGCGAAATTTTGAAGCCGGAGTCTCCGAACGCCGAGTCTCGACCGGAGGAATTGCGGTTTTTCAACGGGTATGGCGGTTTTTCTGCGGACGGAACGGAGTACATCGTTCGTTTGGGCGGCACCGACGCTGGATTGCAGGGTCCGCCTCTGCCGTGGATCAATGTGGTCGCCAACGAAAGCTTCGGCTTCCTGGTCAGCGAGCGCGGGGCGGGTTATACCTGGCATCGGAACAGCCGCGAGCACCGGTTGACGCCCTGGTTCAACGATCCTGTCAGCGATTCGTGCGGTGAAGCGCTCTATCTGCGCGACGAGGAAACCGGTTCGTTCTGGTCGCCCGTGCCGGGGCCTTGCCCGGCCCCCGCCGATTGTGAGGCGCGTCACGGATTCGGATATAGCCGGTTTAGCGGTGCATACGACGGGTTGAGTCAGGATGTCGTCCTGTTTGTACCCCGCCACGATCCGGTCAAGATTGTTCGATGGCGTTTGACGAATGACGGCACTCGACGCCGCCGCTTGTCATTGTTTTCGTACCAGCGTTTGGTCTTGGGTGGAACGCCGGCCGACAGCAGCCGCTTCGTGATTACTCGGTATGATCCGGAGACTTCGGCGCTATTTGCGGTAAATCGACAGGCCGGAGAGTTTTCCGACGGGGTGGCCTTCGCGGCGGTGGTAGAGCAATCGGGCGCTGTGTATTTCACAGCGGATCGGGAGAGCTTTATCGGACGGAACGGCAGTTCGGAAGCGCCCGCCGCTTTGCTCGGACAAGTACCGCTCGATGGCCGGTTTGGGGCGAATTTCGACCCATGTGCCGCATTTCAGGTCGGGATTGAGTTGGAGCCGGGCCAAACGTTCGAATGTGCGTTTCTGCTGGGCGAAGCCCTATCCGAAGGCGAATGCCGATCGCTCATCGAGCGATACCGGCAACCGGGTGCCATCGAGAGCGCTCTAGCCGAAGTTCAAGGCTTTTGGCGCGATTTCGTCTCGGGAATCCAGATCGAAACGCCGTCTCCCGCCATCGATCTGATGTTCAATGGCTGGCTGGCGTATCAGAACTTGAGCTGCCGGATTTGGGGGCGTTCCGCGTTTTATCAGTCCGGAGGCGCTTTCGGTTATCGCGATCAACTTCAGGACGCCTCGGCGCTAGTTTATCTGCGCCCCGATCTCACCCGCGCCCAGATTCTGCTCCACGCCGCCCATCAGTTCGTCGAGGGGGATGTGCTCCATTGGTGGCATCCCGACCCCCTGGAGCGGGGATTGCGTACCCGGTTTTCCGACGATCTGGTCTGGCTACCCTATGTGACGGCGTTTTATATCCGGTCCACTGGCGACTGGAGCGTGTTGGACGAATCCGCGCCGTTTCTGACTGCATGCCTACTAGACGAGGGGGAGGACGAGGCCTATCTGAAGCCCGACGACTCGAGGCGGTCTGCGGACGTTTACGAACATTGCTGCCGGGTACTGGACCGCTCGTTGACCCAAGGCGCTCACGGTTTGCCCTTGATGGGCACGGGCGATTGGAACGACGGCATGAACCGGGTGGGCCGCGAAGGCCGCGGCGAGAGCGTCTGGATGGGATTCTTTCTCTATCATGTCCTCGAAGAATTCCTGCCGATCTGCGAGAAGCGCGGCGACGTGGCGCGCATCGAAGCTTACCAGTCTTATCGAGAGCATCTATATCAAGCGATCAACGATGCCGGATGGGATGGCGACTGGTATCGGCGCGCCTATTACGACGACGGTACGCCTTTGGGGACCAAGGATGGCGACGAGTGCCGGATCGATGCTTTGGCGCAGGCGTGGGCGGTGATTTCGGGAGCCGCTCCCCCGGAGCGGGCGAGCCGCGCCTTGGACGCCGTCGAGGGGCAGTTGATCTCCGAGAACGATGGCTTGATCCGTCTTTTGACGCCGCCGTTCGTGAATACGCCCCATGATCCGGGTTATATCAAGGGCTACGTAGCCGGCGTGCGCGAAAACGGCGGACAATACACCCATGCCGCGTGCTGGGTGGTGCGCGCCATGGCGGAACTCGGGCGGAACGATCGAGCGGCGCGGCTGCTGGAAATGCTCAGCCCGGTGAGTCATGCGCGGACACCGGAACAAACGGACATCTACCAGGTCGAGCCTTATGTGGTCGCCGCCGACATTTACGGCGAACCCCCTCATGTAGGACGCGGCGGTTGGACGTGGTACACGGGGTCCGCGGGGTGGATGTACCGCGTCGCATTGGAATCGGTACTGGGATTTCGGGTTAGAGATGGCGCTTTCATCGAACTCAAGCCCTGCATACCGGCCGAATGGCCGGAGTTTGCGATCCGCTATCGGCATCCGGGCAGCGCGACGCGCTATACCATCAAGGTCCGGAATCCGAATAAAACAGCCGGGAATGTTGTCAGCGCGAATCTGGATGGAGGGACGGTGCCGGTCGAGCAGGGGGCGGCGCGAATTCCGTTGTTGTCAGACGGGCAACATCATGACGTTGTGGTGACGCTAGCCTAATGCCCGCGCCAGGCTGCGGATCAACCCTGCGGCGGCTTCCTCGATAGTGTCGCCGAAGGCGATGATGCCATCTTCGTGGCCGCCCATGGCGATGACCGAGCTGTTCGACGTTCGAACCAGATGCCCGACCTCTCGGGCCATCTCCGGCGTGCCGTAGCCGACCTGCCTGTCGGTAAAGGGAATGGCTAAGGACTCGGCCTGTTCCCAGATTTCCGGAGAGTGGACATGTAGCACGCAACCGATCCCGCTCGCGGTTTGGTATACCGCGGCGTGAGTTAACGCTTCGGAAGAAGGCGGGATCGGACCTTGGGCGATGATCAGGTTTTGCTCCAAATCGAAACCCGTGACCAGGCTGTAATGCGCATTGGAAAGCTTCGCCCAGCCGCCGGTTTGCGTTCCGCTGATCAGGAAAACCGTAGCCCCGTGACGAATGCTGACGTTGCCGTAGGCCAGGCCGCCATACCGCTGAGGGTCGAGTCCGGTGAGTCCGAGGCGATAAAGAATGGTTCGCCAAGCATTCAGCTCGGTGACGACTTCGGGATCTACCGGCGGAGCCGGAGCGTAATTCAGGCGGTACTTGACGACCCCTTCCTTGTCTTGCTCCCGGTCTAAGTCGTGCATCTCTAATTTGAGAGTTTTGGCGTACGTATCAGCGTGAAGTGCAGAACAACGGACCAATCAAGAAAGCGAGAGCTGCCAGAGCCAGTCTATTCACAGAGAACAGATGAAAAAATATTCGCGCGTTTTATAATAGAAAGATTATACGCGATCCGCAGGGCGAGTTTTTTGGATCGAATCTTGAAAGGAAGCCGGATTGAGCCGGTAAATCCGAGGCAAACGGAGTATAATCCAAGCAGATTTTATGTGCGAATGTGGCGAAATTGGTAGACGCGCTGGATTTAGGTTCCAGTGGGGCAACCCTTGAGAGTTCGAGTCTCTCCATTCGCACCAATGTTCAGTAAGCATCAAAAAGCCAAGCTTCCTAGCGTCAATGTCCTATTACGGACATTGGAATTCGGCGCATCAGCCAGCAATTTAGTCGATTGAGCTTTTCGAGCCAGTCCCTCCGATACTTTTTCCATTCTTGAGGTAACAGCGACATGCAAGTTTCTGTCGAAACGACATCTGAATTGAGCCGAAAAATGACCGTGCAGGTGCCGGAGGAAAAGATTCAGGAAAAAATAGCCTCGCGCCTGAGATCTTTGGCAAACGAGGTCAAGATCGACGGTTTTCGCCCCGGAAAAGTGCCTCAAGGTTTGGTGAAAAAGCGTTACGGGCAGCAAGTTCGGGAGGAGGTGCTTTCGGATTTGATCCAATCGAGCTTCTACGAGGCCGTTCGGGAGGAGAAGCTCAAGCCTGCGGGAATGCCGCAGATTACCGCTCGCCGAGTCGACGAGGGTAACGGGCTGGAATATGAAGCGAGCTTCGAAGTAATGCCCGAGTTCGTACTGATGCCGTTGGAAACATTGGAGGTCAGGCGATTCGTGTCGGAAGTGAACGAGCAGGACCTGGATGCGATGATCGAGCGCCTCAGGGAGCAGCGGAAAACCTGGCAAGAGGTCGGGCGCGCCGCGGCTGTTGGCGATCGTGTCACGATTTCCTTTGAAGGCAAGATTGGCGAAGAGTCGTTTACCGACGGAAAAGTGGAAAATTTGGCCGTCGTTCTAGGCGCTAATCAGATGATTCCCGGATTCGAAGATAAGTTGGCCGGCGCAACGGCTGGATCGACGCTCGATTTTGAATTGTCGTTTCCGGCTGACTACCCCAACCAAAAGCTGGCCGGCAACGCGGCGCAATTTGCCGTAGAGATGCTGAAAGTCGAGGAAGGCGTGCTGCCCGAAGTAGATGCGGAATTTGCGAAGTCGTACGGCATCGAGGACGGCGGCGTGGAAGCCTTCCGCAACGATATACGCGCCAACATGGAGCGTGAGATGAAGCGGGCGTTGCAGACGAGAACGAAAACTTCGGTGATGGATGCCCTGTTTACCAAGAATACGATTGCTTTGCCTAACGCCTTGATCCAAGATGAGTTAGAGCATTTGCTGACACCTTACCGGGAAGCGGCCCAAAAAAGGCGGCAAAATCTCGATCAAGCCAAATTGAAAGAGCAGCTTGAACCTCTGGCTCGGAGAAGAGTCGCTCTGGCGCTGATCCTCGGGAAGGTTATTGAAACTAATAACCTCGTGGCGGATCAAAAGCGGGTGCGTTCGACCATCGAAGATCTGGCCATGAGTTATGAGAACACGGAAGAAGTGGTGCGCTGGTACTATGCGGAACGGGAGCGGCTTCGCGAAGTGGAAAACGTGGTGATGGAGGATCAAGTGGTAGATTTGGTGTTGGAGAAAGCAAAGGCGACCGAGGAAAAAGTCGCGTTTCAAGAACTGATGCAGCAGGCTACCGGTAGCTCCTCACAAGCGGCGTAAATTTAATCTGAGAGATCCATAATGTTTACCGGCGATTTTGCGAAAACCGTCAATACTCAGGCGACCGGGTTGGTGCCCGTCGTTATCGAACAGTCCGCGCGCGGCGAGCGGGCGTTCGATATCTATTCCCGTTTGCTCAAGGAGAGGGTGATTTTCCTGGTGGGGCAGGTCGAAGACTATATGGCCAACCTCATCATCGCCCAGCTTCTCTTTTTAGAATCGGAAAATCCGGACAAAGATATCCATCTTTATATCAACTCTCCCGGTGGCGTGGTTACCTCGGGGTTGGCGATTTACGATACCATGCAGTTCATCAAGCCCGATGTCAGCACCTTGTGCATTGGCCAGGCGGCCAGCATGGGAGCGTTGTTGCTGGCCGGTGGCGCGCCTGGAAAACGGTATTCTCTGCCGCATTCGAGAGTCATGATCCATCAGCCTTTGGGCGGTTTCCAGGGGCAGGCCAGCGACATCGACATTCATGCTCGCGAAATTCTCTCGACCCGCGACAAGCTGAATCGGATTTTGGCAAGGCATACCGGTCAGCCTTTGGAAAAGATTCAGGTCGATACGGACCGTGACAACTTCATGAGTGGAGAAGACGCAGCGCAATATGGTCTAATCGACAAGGTGCTCGCTAGCCGGGAACCGGGCTCTAGCGGTTAAAGGGATTGGAATCTGAGGTTAAAGGAGTGGCAGAAGTGTGCCAGTAGCGGCTGGTTTGCATAGGTTGCTACAACAGTCATCTGACGAATAAGAGGTTTGCGATGAGTGACGATAAGCACGGCAAAGACGGGGGCGGGAAACTTCTTTACTGCTCGTTTTGCGGGAAAAGTCAGCATGAGGTCAGAAAGCTCATTGCCGGTCCGGCTGTGTTCGTCTGCGACGAATGTGTCGAGTTGTGCAACGATATTATTCGCGAGGAGCTTCAGGAGAATGTTGCCGCTAGCGTAGATAAGTTACCCAAGCCGAAGGAGATCAAGAACGTACTCGACGAGTACGTCATTGGCCAAGAGAAAGCCAAAAGGATCTTGTCGGTCGCGGTTTACAACCATTACAAGCGGCTCCGGGTGCATACCCATTCAAAGAAAAACGATGTCGAACTGGCCAAGAGCAATATTCTCTTGATCGGACCGACGGGGTCCGGCAAGACCTTGCTCGCCGAGACTCTCGCCCGGCTATTGGACGTGCCGTTCACGATAGCCGACGCGACTACGCTGACCGAGGCTGGCTACGTCGGCGAAGATGTTGAAAACATCATCCAGAAGATTTTGCAGAAATGCGATTACGACGTGGAGAAGGCGGAATCCGGCATCGTTTACATCGACGAGATCGATAAGATTTCCCGCAAATCGGACAACCCGTCCATTACTCGCGATGTATCCGGTGAGGGTGTACAGCAAGCACTCTTGAAGCTGATCGAAGGCACCGTAGCCTCGGTGCCTCCTCAAGGGGGGCGTAAACACCCTCAGCAAGAGTTCTTGCAGGTCAATACCGCGAACATTCTTTTCATTTGCGGCGGAGCGTTCGCCGGGCTGGAGAAAATCATTCGCTCTCGTTCTGAAAAAGGCGGCATCGGTTTTTCCGCGGAAGTCAAAACCAAAGACGAACGTCGCAATGTCGGCGAAGTATTGGCCGACGTGGAGGCGGAAGACCTTATCAAATACGGTCTAATTCCGGAATTTGTCGGTCGCTTGCCGGTGGTCGCGACTCTGGAGGAATTGGATGAGCAAGCGCTGGTCCAAATTCTGACCGAGCCGAAAAATGCGCTAGTCAAACAATATAAGAAATTGTTTGACATGGAAGGTTGCGATCTGGAAATCCGTGAGGATGCACTGCGTGTAATTTCGCGGAGGGCGATGGAGCGGAAAACCGGCGCGCGAGGTCTGCGGACAATCCTGGAGCATGTGCTGCTGGATACCATGTATGAGCTACCCTCCGCGGAACATGTTTCCAAGGTCGTCATCGACGAAAAAGTCATTCGTGGCGAATCGGATCCTTATCTAATTTATCAAACCGAAGAAAAGCAGTGTGCTTCGGTGGAGTGAAATATCCTCTTCGAACGCTATCGATGCCTTGCAGCAAGCAGGCGTCGATAGCAAATTTAGGGCTCTAATGAGCGGCTAATTTTCCGCTCTTAATCGGCGGCTGAGTAACGGTTTAAGGAACCGTGGCCTCAAACCTCGTTGAGCGAGTCTTTAAATCCGACTCCACTCAGTTTGGTCTTGGAGTGGAACATATGCCGACGGCCGACAGTCTTTAAACTCCTCTGGAGTTTCAGGAAGAATGTTCCTGCTGCGGTTGTCGGAACGCTGGCGCCTCAACCTACCTTCTTTCAGCTTTCTTGTCTTTCCGTGCAATACCGGTTTGCATTCAACCGACCCTAACGGCACTGGTATTTACTTGTCTTGATTCACGCATTAGGACGAGTGTTTGTCCACGCGCCCATCTTAAAAACAACTCAGACAAGTGAACCTCGATGGCGCATTCGTATCTAAGTGGTCTTTCGTATTGACCGAAACAGGATTATAGAATTCTTGGCGATCTGCTCGTCTAAAGTCTTTCGTCCAACCAAATAGTTCTAGGTTTTATCGGGCCTGATCTTGTTTTTTGCCCGAAGCTTACCTATATACTCAGTAACAACGCGTACTCAACTTAAAGTCCATGGGTGGCTAATGGAAAATACCTCGCTTGAAAATCGTGCAAAACCGGAAAAAATGGTGCCGGTGCTTCCCTTGCGGGATGTCGTAGTTTATCCCCATATGGTCATACCGCTTTTCGTCGGCCGGGAGAAGTCAATATTGGCGCTGGACAGCGCCATGCGGGACAACAAACAGATCTTGTTAGTGGCGCAGAAAGAGGCCGAGCTAGACGATCCTAGCTTTGATGATCTATATCAGATTGGCACTTTATCGAATATTTTGCAGTTGCTGAAGCTCCCCGACGGTACCGTGAAAGTGCTTGTCGAAGGCAGCGAGCGCAGCAGCGTCGAAAAATTTCGCGTCGCTGACAAGCACTACGTGGCGGTTGTTTCGCCATTGCTAGACGAAATCAGCATTACCGATCAAGAGGTCGATGTGCTGATGCGCACCGCCATCAACACCTTCGATCATTATGTCAAGCTAAATAAGCGGATACCGCCCGAAGTATTGAACTCGCTCGCCGGGATTGACGAGCCGAGCCGGTTGGCGGATACCATCGCCGCACATATGACCATCAAAATCGAAGATAAGCAGTCGGTTTTGGAGACAAGCGACGTAACGGCGAGGTTGGAGCGGTTGATGACGCTGATGGAAGGCGAAGTGGATATGCTGGAGATGGAAAAGCGTATCCGCGGGCGGGTCAAGCAGCAAATGGAGAAGAACCAGCGCGAGTATTATTTAAACGAGCAGATGAAGGCCATCCAAAAGGAATTGGGAGAAATGGATGATGTTCCGAACGAGTTTGAGGAACTATTACGCAAGATCGAAAAAGCCGGTATGCCCGAGTCTGCCCGTACCAGGGCCGAAACGGAGTTGAATAAGCTCAAATTGATGTCGCCAATGTCCGCCGAAGCCACGGTGGTCAGGAATTACGTCGACTGGATGGTCAACATGCCATGGAAGAAGCGTACGAAGATCAGCCACGACCTGCGGCGAGCTGAAGAGTTCCTGGAGACCGATCACTACGGTTTGGAGAAAGTCAAAGAGCGTATCCTCGAGTATCTGGCCGTTCAGCAACGCGTTAAGAAACTGAAAGGCCCGATATTGTGCTTGGTCGGACCGCCCGGTGTAGGCAAAACCTCGCTCGGTCAATCGATCGCTCGAGCCACCAACCGGAAGTATGTCCGCATGGCTTTGGGCGGAGTTCGTGACGAGGCTGAAATTCGCGGTCACCGCAGGACTTACATTGGCTCGATGCCAGGTAAAATCCTGCAGAACCTCGCCAAGGTGAAGACTCGCAATCCGATGTTCATGCTTGACGAAATCGATAAGATGGCGATGGATTTCCGCGGTGATCCCGCCGCCGCGTTGTTGGAGGTCTTGGATCCGGAGCAGAATCATACATTCAACGACCATTACCTGGAGGTCGATTTCGATTTATCCGAGGTGATGTTCATCGCAACGGCGAACACCTTGAATATTCCGGCACCGCTTCTGGATCGCATGGAAGTCATTCGCATCGCGGGCTACACGGAAGACGAGAAAATTAATATCGCCATGCGCTATCTAATTCCCAAGCAAGTCAAGAACAACGGGCTTAAGGATAGCGAGATTCATATCACCGAATCGGCCGTTCGGGACATCATCCGCTTTTATACCCGAGAGGCCGGTGTTCGCAGCCTTGAGCGCGAAATCGCCAAGATTTGCCGCAAGGTCGTCAAGAGCTTGGCGCTTAAACCGAGCACCAAGAAAGTAAACGTGACCCATCGCAACGTGGATGACTTCTTGGGAGTCAAGCGTTATCGCTACGGACGTGCCGAAGAGAGGGATCAGATCGGACAAGTTACCGGATTGGCTTGGACCGAGGTCGGGGGCGAGCTTCTAACCATCGAATCCGTCATCATGCCCGGAACCGGCAAACAAACCTATACCGGCAAACTCGGCGAGGTTATGCAGGAGTCGATACAAACTGCTATCACCGTTGCCCGGAGTCGGGCCGAAACCCTCGCTATCGATCCAGCGTTTTATCAGAAGCACGATGTGCATATTCACGTGCCGGAGGGGGCGACACCCAAGGATGGCCCCAGCGCCGGTATCGGTATGTGCACGGCTTTAGTTTCCGCATTGACTCAGATACCGGTGAGATCCGATGTCGCAATGACGGGTGAGATAACCCTTCGTGGAGAGGTATTGCCCATTGGAGGGTTAAAGGAAAAGCTGTTGGCCGCACATCGAGGCGGTATTTCAACAGTTTTGATTCCGCTGGAAAACGAGAAGGATTTGGCTGAGATTCCAAAAAACATCAAGCAGGACCTCAAGATCGTTCCGGTTCGCTGGATCGATCAAGTCCTGGAAACCGCACTAAAGCATATGCCGGAGCCTTTAAAGCCGTCTGCTACGCCCGAATCGGAAGGTGTGACTAAATCGACGGGTACGGCGGGCATGATCGTTGCCCATTAGTCTATATTCTCGGAAAGGGCTTTGTGCGTGTTCAAAGAACTGTGATGGACCGCAAAAACTGCTGAACCCCAGGCGCTGCGCGGCTTGACAGTGCTTTTTATCAACTGCTACATTGGGGATGGGGAGTTCAAGCGTAGCCAACAGCATATAAAGCTGGACGAAGTAGTGCGGCAATGTGAAGAACTTAGATTTATCAATCATCGATCATAGGGGGAATGAATGAATAAAGCGGAACTAATTGATGCGATCGCTAAGTCGGCGGAACTGACTAAGGCCGATGCCGGACGCGCACTCGACGGTATGATTGACGCTATTACTGTAGCTTTGAAAAACGGTGAAACCGTTTCCCTAGTGGGTTTCGGTTCTTTTGGGGTGAAGGAGCGTGCCGAGCGCCAAGGCCGCAATCCTCAGACGGGAAACACGATTACCATCAAAGCTGCAAAAATTCCCTCATTTAAGGCTGGCAAAGCACTTAAAGATGCTGTAAGCTAGTCGACTCTTTCGGGTGCTTAGCTCAGCTGGGAGAGCATCGCCCTTACAAGGCGAGGGTCGTAGGTTCGATCCCTACAGCACCCACCATAACGGAGCGGTAGTTCAGTTGGTTAGAATACCGGCCTGTCACGCCGGGGGTCGCGGGTTCGAGCCCCGTCCGCTCCGCCAATCTTTCAAAAAACCCGCGCCCTTAGGCAGCGGGTTTTTTTTTGGGCAGGGGGCTGCCCGTCTTTATTAGTGTAATGATTGCTCTTAAACCGGTATCAGGTCCTGCATATGCTTCAAGCGATTCGTGATCGTGCCCAAGGTATTTTCGCCTGGGTGATGTTGATTCTTGTCGGTGTGCCGTTCGCTCTGTGGGGAATTCAGAATTATCTGGATTCCGGAAAAGAGCAACCACTGGCCGTCGTCGGTGACCGGGACATTTTTGAGCGTGAAGTGAATCAGGCTTATCAGCAAAGTCTTGCGAACCTAGTTGGCTTGGCTGAATTCGATGAGAGGCAGCTTAAGCATGAAGCATTGGAAAGACTGATTCGGGAAGAAACCATTGCGCAAAGTGCAGAGGCTAAAAACCTGGCTATCGGCGACAGCGCGGTTCGCGAATTCATCCAGACGCTCCCCTACTTTCAAACTGACGGCAAGTTCGACAAGGAAAAATACAAGATCATGCTGTCATCCCAGGGCTTAAGTCCTGCCCAGTTCGTTGCTCAGGTTAGAAGAGCTTTGTTGATGGAGCATTACCAGCGCGGATTGCTTGATAGCGCGTTTGTGACTCCCAACCAAGTCGCTGCGCTCTTTCGACTCAGAAACCAAGAGCGCGAGATCGAATACCTCAAGATCCCGTTAAAGAAATCGAATCGCGCGATCTCCGATGCGGAGATCGAGGATTACTATCGGAAAAATCTTCCGGCTTATCAAAACCCCGAACGCGTTTCGATCGAGTATATTGCGGTCCGTCTTGATGATATCGCGAAGCAGACTCAAGTAACCGAGGATGATCTGCACAATCTATATGAAGAGCAGAAGGCAAACTTTACCTCCGACGAGCGGCGAAAGATCAGCCATATCCTCGTCGCGGTCGATTCGGAAGGTGGTGAAGTCGCTGAGAAATCTGCCTTGACCAAGATAAATCAGATTCAAGATCGCTTGGCTAAGGGCGAAGACTTTGCGAAGGTTGCAAAGGAAACTTCGGATGACCCGGTATCCGCGCAGAACGGCGGCGACTTGGGGGTCATCACCAAAGGAGCCATGGAGCAAAATTTCGCCGATGCGGCGTTTGCTTTGAAGCAGGGCGAATTATCCAAGCCCGTTAAAACGTCTTTTGGCTATCACTTGATCAAAGTTACTGAACTGTCGCCGGCCAAGATCAAGCCGTTTGAAGAGGTCAAAGACGAGCTTCTGAATACTTTTCAGCGGAATGCGGCAGAGAACAAGTTTTACGAGCAGGGTCAAACCCTCACGGAACTCAGCTATGAACATCCCGACAGCCTCGAGCCGGCAGCAAAAGCGCTCAACCTAAAAATTGAGAGCACCGAATACTTTACGCGCGAAGCGGGAGATGGTATTGCCTCCGAATCCGCCGTAAGAGAGGCCGCTTTCAGTGAGGACGTGTTAAACGGCCGAAACAGCGATCCGGTTGAATTGGGGAACGAGAAAGCGATCGTTTTGCGGGTAAAAGAACATCAACCGGCTTCCGACAAACCCCTCGCAGAGGTGAAGGAAGATATTATAGGCAAGTTACGCGCGGATGATGCCCTGCAGGAAACTCGTAAGCAGGCGGAAGATCTTTTGCGTCAAGTGCAGCAGGGCGTCCCGCTAACGGTTTTGGCCAAAGAATACGGTGTATCCGTCTCCAAAGAACCCGCTTTGCGTCGCGACGCAAAAAGCTTGTCTCCGGCTCTAACGAATGCGGTGTTCAAAGCCGCTCGCCCCGCAGCCCAGCAGCCGGTTGCTGCAACCGTGGAGCTTGAGAACGGCGATCAAGCCGTCTTCAATCTTATCTCCGTCAAGGATAGCGCTTCGCAAGGAGATTCCAAAGAAGCGGAGGCGGCTCGCCAGTTCCTCGTCAAGAACGCCGCGCAGCGCGAATTTTCGTCCTTTGTAGCGCAGTTGCGCCAACTCGCCGATGTTTACGTCAAGCCCGAGGTCGAGAACTGATTCGGATCCGCCTGGGTCACAGTTGCGAGGCCTTGAACCCTTTCGACTGCAACAGGTTAAGGAGGCCGTGTTCACCCACCAGGTGACCGGCTTCCAAGACAATGAAATAAGTCCTTCCGTCGGCTGTTAACTCTTCGATTTTGTTGGCTATCGCTGCGCTTCGATCGGTGAATAAGAGCTTGAACAGCTTGTCTGCCGACGGAAGGGTATCGAAGCTGCGGCGCACGATTAGCTCAACGGTCGAGGAATCTCCATTTGTCCAGGCTTCGGCCATCGATTTGAAATAATCGTTCCCTTGCTCAATCTCATTGAGCGACTGTAGCAGGATTTGCTCTTGTTCGATCTCGGATAAACCATCCAATAGCTTTGCTTGTTCATCGACCGAGTCCAATTGGAGGACGGGCTTTCGCGTCTGCGTATCTTTGACAAAGGCTTTATCTATGCTGAGCTCCTGCGTATAACCGGCCTGTTTGCCGGCCGCGCCCATTAAGGTCAGTGACGCCATCCATGGTTTCTGGGCCGTGATCGTCTCCTCCGCAATGCCCGAAGTCTTGGCGGCGCCAAGTACTTTTTCCCAGGTTGCCGCTTTGACGTGATCTCTTAGAGTGGAGTTGTCGGAATAGACGCTCCGGTTTGCCAGAATGGGAAGCAACTCTGCCTGAGGCAAGGTTCGTATATCGGCCCCGATAATCAGCACATCAGCCCCTGAGAGCGCATCCGTTATTGCCTCGGGGAGGGGATACATTTCGGTTGCGCCGTAAGGGAGAGCGCCCATGAGATATACCGTCCCTTTCGCAGATGTCGCCTTCCAAAGAAAATGCGGCTTGTTATCGCCGGGTGCCAATTGAGACAAAGCAGGCGGCAGTTGAGCCGAAGTCAATTCCTGGCAGGGTCTGTCTTGGTAAAAGACTTTGTTTTGCTGATCCAAGCACTTATAAACGTCGGCGAATGCCGTGGTCGGCAGCATTGCGAGTGCGGAAAGGAATAGGCAAGCGAAACGTACGAACTGGAACATGGATGTCGTTCTTCCTAATCTGGACAAAAAAGCCGACGAAGCGATTTGATGACATCTCAAATGTAGCCCAAGTGACCGCAATAACAATTCGATCGCCGTGCCGGGATCAAGACCAGGGAAGAATATCGTCACGGAAAAAGATCGATCTGAGTGCGCCGCTGCCTTGGCTCGTTTTGGTCCGAACGGGGGCATCGGACGCGTCAGGTCTCGATGACGAGCACCTAAGATGAACTCTTGAGTCCGCGTTCCGATCAAAAGTGAATAGCGTGAAAGGCGGGTATTAGCGGCGTTGCTGCCAGCCTGAAGTCAAACAGCGCTTAAGGAGGAGTATGAGAATCGCACAGGTAGCGCCTTTGTACGAAAGCGTGCCGCCCAAACTATATGGGGGCACCGAGCGTATCGTACATTACCTCACCGAAGAATTAGTGCGCGCCGGACATGATGTTACGCTCTTCGCCAGTGGTGATTCGGAGACAAGCGCCACGCTCGAACCGATTGTTTCCAAGGCACTGCGTCTCGATGAAGATGTACTAGACCCGTTGCTGCCCCACCTGTTGATGCTGGATCAAGTGTGCAGAGTGGCCAATGAATTCGACGTAATCCACTTTCATACCGGCTGTCTTCATTTTCCGGTATTCCGCGAATGTTCGACTCCGCATGTCACCACCTTGCACGGACGGTTGGACATAAAGGAATTAGGGCGTCTCCTTGAAGCCTTCCGGGATACTCCGCTCGTCTCCATTTCTGATTACCAACGCACGCCGATCGGCTGGGGAAATTGGACGGCTACGGTCTACCACGGGTTGCCGGAGGACCTCTACACGTTTCGTGCCGAGCCAGGCACATATCTGGCGTTTTTGGGCCGTATCTCGCCGGAAAAGCGGGTTGATCGGGCCATCGAAATTGCAATCCGTGCCGGCATGCCGCTTAAGATCGCGGCCAAAGTCGATAAGGCCGACCGCGAATACTTCGAGCAGATCAAGGTCCTTTTCGATCATCCTCTCGTGGAATACGTAGGTGAAGTAAACGAACGCGAGAAGAACGAGTTGCTCGGCAATGCCTACGCCTTGCTTTTTCCCATTGATTGGCCGGAGCCGTTCGGGCTCGTGATGATTGAGGCTATGGCTTGCGGCACGCCCGTGATCGCCTTTAGGAACGGTTCAGTACCGGAAGTCATGCGGGATGCAAAGACGGGTTTCATTGTCGAAGATATCCGCCAGGCCGTATCGGCGGTTGAACGGGTGGGCGAGATAAGCCGGACAACCTGTCGCCGGGAGTTCGAGAATCGCTTTTCCGCCGGCCGAATGGCCAATGGCTACCTCCAGATCTATCGGCAACTCAGTCAAAAACGTAAGCAGAAAGCTTCGTCGGCTCTGAAGGTCTTCGGTGCGGAAGTAATGGAAAAGGAAATCAAGCGTCTTCCGATGCTAGGCAAGCAAACGATCTAGTTTTTGACTCGGCAAAGGGATAATCCATGGAAGAGACGGCTTCCACCGAAAACCAGTGGTACGTCGCCGCCACTGCGCCGCGGGTCGATGAACCCGCGCGGGTGTTAAAGGCTGAGGATACATTCGGTATCTTTGACCGCCACGGCGATATTCATCAAGAGAGTTCAAGCGAACAGGGACTTTACCACGGCGGGACACGCTATCTTTCGCTCTTGGATCTGAGAATCAATGGACACCGACCCCTGCTGCTCAATTCCACCATCAAGAAAGACAACAGCTTGCTGGCTGTCGACATGACCATGCCCGATCTCTACGAAGGCGAGGTTCTGATAATCCCGAAAGGCAGCGTGCATGTGTTCCGATCAGTGGTTTTAGCGAGCCAAGCTCGGCATGAACATCTACGTTTGGTCAACTACGGTGATCGAACTGTAGATTTGAATGTCGAGTTTTGGTTCGCTGCCGACTATCGCGATATCTTCGAAGTGCGCGGCGTCCACAGAGAGGCTCGGGGAACATTGCTAGCCTCGGACATAAAAGAAGATGGCGTGGTATTGGGTTATAGAGGGTTGGACGGCGAAGTCCGCCGAACGCATATCCAATTCGATTGGCAACCCAATCAGCTCAATGCGGCTTGTTGTAGCACGGTGCTTCACTTGGGAATCCGCGATGAGTGTCATCTGCACGTTTCGGTAAGCTGCTCATGTGACAGTGCTTGCTTGTTGCCGGGCGATTATTACCAAACCATCGATCGGATCGGGGCAAGCATCGCCGCTTCCCGGTCGAGCATTGCCCATATCGTGACTTCGAATGAGCAATTCAACGACTGGCTCAGCCGCTCTGCTGCGGATCTCGATATGCTGGTCACTGAAACTTCTTACGGCCCTTATCCCTATGCCGGCGTTCCGTGGTTCAGCACGCCTTTCGGGCGTGACGGCATCATTACCGCGCTGCAAACGCTTTGGGTCCGGCCGCAATTGGCAAAGGGCGTAATCGCCTATCTTGCCGCGACCCAAGCTCAATCGCCGGAACCTAAGCGCGATGCCGAACCCGGCAAGATTCTTCATGAAGCAAGATCCGGGGAAATGGCGGCTCTAGGGGAAATTCCCTTTCAACGTTACTACGGTACGGTGGATGCCACGCCGCTCTTTATCATTCTCGCGAGTCACTATTATGAACGCACCGGAGACCGAGCCCTCATTGAATCGATTTGGCCGCATATTGAACGGGCTTTAACTTGGATCGATCGCTATGGCGATTGTGACGGCGACGGGTTTGTCGAATATGCACGGCATAGCGTCAACGGGTTGGTGCAACAGGGCTGGAAGGATTCCAATGACTCGGTATTTCACGCCGATGGGGCGCTTGCCTCGGCACCGATTGCGCTGTGCGAGGTGCAAGGCTATGTCTACGAAGCCAAGCAGTTGGCGGCCGAATTGGCCGAATTGCTTGGCCACGAAGAATGGGCGCTGCGGTTGCGGCAGGAGGCGGCGGCACTGAAGCATCGCTTTAACGATGCGTTTTGGCTCGACGAACTGGACACATTTGCGCTCGCGCTGGATGGCGACAAACGCCGCTGTGCAGTACGTACCTCTAATCCGGGGCATGCTTTATTCACTGGAATCGCAGATCCCGGCTTTGCTCGTCGCGCCGCCGACACGCTGCTGGCGGCGGAATCCTTCAACGGCTGGGGAATCCGCACAGTCGCGGAGGGGCAGTGCCGCTACAATCCGATGGCGTATCACAACGGTTCGGTCTGGCCCCACGATACCGCCATAGCGGCAATGGGTCTGGCTCGTTACGGTTTTAAAGATAAGGCGTTAAAGCTGCTGACTGGGCTGTTCGAGGCTGCCGTGTTTCTCGACTTGCATCGGCTGCCCGAACTTTTCTGCGGCTTCTCCAGGCTTCCCGGGCAGGGCCCTACGCTTTATCCGGTAGCCTGTTCTCCTCAGGCCTGGGCCAGCGGAGCGGTATTTCAACTCTTGCAGGGCTGCCTCGGATTAAGCTTTTCGCCCGAAAAACCCCAACTCCGGTTTTATCATCCGCGACTTCCGAATTATCTCAATTGGCTGCGAATCAGTAACTTACGTTTTGATGACGGGGTGATCGATTTGGCCCTGACGCGCCATGCCAATGACGTGGGTATCAATGTAGAGCGTAAGGAAGGCGATATCGAAGTGGCGGTCGTGGTCTGATGCGTATTCTTCACATCTCGAAGAGCCCGGGAGTGGCGACGGGGGGGTTAATGTTTAACCAGAAGGTGCTGCAAGTCGGCGGCGTTACGTTGCGCGAAATTGCCGAAATTATTGTTGAACAGCACGTGCGTCTCTCGCGTTCTTGCGCCGAGCTTTTGAATCGAATCGGCTAAATCGCGCAATTCGTCGGCCGAATAGAGATAGTTGAAACGATCGGTGGAGGATTCGAAGCCTTTTTGGTTCCAGGCCTCGCGGTTCCGGCCGTGGAGACGGACCACCGCTATTTCGGAGGAGGTGATTTCCCAAATCGACGGAATGCTGTTGGCAAATCCCTGCGGTTCGTCCACCACGACATGCGTCAATCCGCGGCTCCGTTCGAATTCGAGCGTCTCTTCGCAATGCTTATCCTCGAACCAGGATCGATGGCGGAATTCCACGGCGATGCGAAATCCTTCCATCAACTGGGCGCAAACAGCGATATGCTCGAAATTGCTTCGCCGGTAGACGAACCACGGCGGAAACTGAAACAGGACGACGCCAAGCTTGCTCGCCTCTTTCAAGGGTTTAAGGGCCGAGCGAAAACGCAGCCAGAGTTCGCCTCGAAGTTCCTCCGGCAGGTCGCGGTAATAAACGTTCTTTTTCCCGACCGGTCCCAAGGCCGCGCGGATGTCCGCCGGAAGTACGTTTGGCGGCGTTTGATGCTGCGTGAACAGCCGAAAGCTTTTGACGTCGAATAGAAAACCCGGCGGCGTCCGTTCGACCCAAAGGGCCGCATTCCGCTCCGATAGCAGGGCATAATAGCTGCTGTCGACTTCGACCAACGGGAATTGGCCGGCATAGAAACCCAGTCGATCCGAAGGCGTCTTGACATGGGCCGGATAAAACAGACCGGAATCAATTAGGTTTTTATCTGCCCAAGAGGCGGTACCCACCAGAATCATCATCTCCCTCGATTCCAAAGACGCGATATGCGGTCATCGCGGAATGCAACGTCAAACCTCGGTTTTGCCTGCAGTCGGCTGGATTGCTCCTTGGTTTCGATACTTCGACAAGTATTTCGGCTGAAAGTCGTCTCCGGAAGCCGAGGCGGTTCCGATGAGGCTGAAGCCTGGAGTTGGTTTGCGTTTCTAGGTGACCGCGCGGAGCGTATGACCGGCGTTCCCGTATGCCCCGTCGAGGAGAACGGCGTCCGGGAAACTCTGCACCTCGACGTCCGCCATCCACAGTTGAGAGATGACCGGTTTCATTCTATTCGGGAGGCCACTCATCCAAAACCGTTCCGTACCTGGGTGAGCGCCAGGCGATAAGAGATCGCGGCTTTCCAGCCGGCGCCGGAGTTGCCGCGCGACCGCTACCGCCGGGTCGATGATGGCAACGCTCGGGCCGGCGACGGTTTGAATGAGCGGTGCCAGGAAAGGATAGTGCGTGCAGCCCAACACCAGGGTATCCGCACCCTGTTCCAACAATGGGACGACGTATTGTTCGACCAATGACCGCGTGGCGTCACCGAATAAATCCCCTGTCTCCACCTGTTCAACGAGTCCCGGGCAGGGCTGAGCCAGGATATTGACGTCGGCGCCGAACCTCGCCACTAATTTAGCGAAATTGCCGCTCAAAAGCGTGCGGCGGGTGGCCAGCACCCCGACCACACCGGATTGGGTTTGCTCCGCCGCCGGTTTAACCGCGGGTTCCATGGCCACGATGGGTACCTGAAATCTCGAACGCAGCGTCGCGATCGCCGCACCCGTGGCCGTATTGCATGCCACGACAATCGCCTTGGCCCCTTGGCTTACCAGGAACTCGATGATGGCGACCGACCTGGCCTCGATGAACTGCTCGGTCCGATCGCCATACGGCGCGTAGCCCGAATCGGCCACATAAAGCAAGTCTTCCTTCGGCAGCTCCCTACGAATCTCACGCAGAACCGACAAGCCACCCACGCCGGAATCGAAAACACCCACGGGATTTACGGCATTCATATTCTAAAATCCGACGATTTCCGCTTCGTTCCTTTCATATATCTCCGAACCGCACGATCAGCATTTCATTGCCGCCTTTCTGAAACTCATAGGGCACCTCCGCGACTTGCGCCCGATATCCTGTCAACGCCAGCTGCGTCAGCGTGCCGTCGAGGTGGCGGGATCTGACGGCTCCGAATTCCAGCAACGGAACGATCCGGACTTCATTCGCCACGCGGCACAGTTCGCGCAGGGATTGTAGGTGAAAATCCAGGCTGAAATGCGCACTGTAGAGAACCAGGAAATGGCACACGCGGAAGCTCGGCATCGATATACCGTCCCTCCCGTTTTCCCTGCGGGAAATCTGCCAGGAACTTACGCATCGCGCTCATGCGGACCTGACCGAGTTCTTCGACGGAGCGGATATGCGACCAGACGAACTCGTCCACGTATCGCCGGGTTTCCTCCAGCATGACTACATAGTCTGATCGATGTGGGAGGCAATCTCTGCCGCCGTGAGCCAGTAAATAGGGTCGACCGAGACCACCGAACCGCGGAGGGCTGACAACTCCGCATTGAAACTGGCGAGGCCGTCTCCGCAGCCGAGGATTGTCCTTCCGAAATCCCGTGGTTCCAGGGCAAACATGGCGACATACTCGTCGAACGAGCGTCCCCAGGGTACGACTTGATCGAGGTGAAACGCCATCTTGGTCCTCTCTGTCGGACGTAATTATACTGGGGCAGGCAGAAACATCATCGGCCAGATCGGGAGTGCCGAGTCCCGTGGCGGTGGCGATATCCCGCAACAGCCGTTCGAGACGGTCGTTGCCCCAATAGTGGTGTCCCCGGTAAACGAAGAAAGGCACGCGGAACGCCCTTCCCGTTGTCCCTGGATGACGTCTTTCAGCCCCCCGTCGTTGTAAAGAGCTATCGTCGGCGCTTCGGATGACGGAATCCGGCTCCAGTCCGCATTGCTCCGCTATTGCAGCCAGCGTTGCACTTTCGACGAGATCCTCTCCCCATGAAAACTGTGCGGCAAACGCGGCCAGCCCGAACTCCGTTGCCCGGCCCTGATCGAGGGTATATAAAAGCTGACGTGAGCCGTTTCCAATCCTGTCGAACGGCTTCGGCCATTGCAGCGGAAGCCCGTAAGCCTTGGCGAATCGTCCAATATCCTCGGCCACATAGGCCGTTTTTTCGTATCGGCGACGGGATCGCTGGGAAACAGCTTCGGCAGAAACAGAGGGGTATATTCGATGGAAGTCGATAGCCGATCCGCGATCTTGCTCAAGCGGTAGAAGGCTAGCCAGGCATGCGGGCTGCGAAAACTGAAATAGAAGGCCAAATTGTTCATGTTCGGAATTGGAGTCAGAAGCCTCGACGTTACGATCAGGGCTTCCAAGACCTATGTCAATCAGGCCAACCGCTACACGGTCTTTTGCAGGACGGCGATGAGTCTTTGCCGCGCCTCGAGTTCGATGCCGTTTAGGCTGCGGTTTACAGCGCCGATTATCGCCAATACGGACGCCGTGACAATGCTAGCGTCGATGCCGACGCTGTAGCTCGTTCCGGCCATACCGTCGGTCGCGACTTCGACGAAGGCGGCGGCGCCTTGTCCCGTGGAACGCTCTTCATAGGACTGCACCCACACGAGCCCTCCAAGGCCTGGGCTAAGGCATCGATTGGACCATTGCCTTCGCCGGTATCAGCGTGACCCGTTGGCCGATCATCCGCCACCGTCAGACAGATCCCTCGGGCCGAATCAGAGCATGTAGCTGAGCACATCAAACTTCTTCGCGAATACAAATCGGCGCTGATTTCCGAAGCTGTTACCGGCCAGATCGACGTTCGCGGTTATGCCGAAGCACGTTCGGACGCTTCCGTTGCGGAGCAGGCAGCCTGAGCCAAGCGAGGGCAATCAGGGATTACCGAAAGGCGCCAGGGCGTATATACTGCTGTCTATATTTGTGAGATGGGAGAGCGACCATGCCCGAAACGCGTATTGCCAAGTTGTTCAAAAACGGCGCCAGCCAGGCGGTTCGATTGCCCGCCGAATTCCGCTTCGAGGGGGATGAGGTTTACGCGACGCGGGATGAGGCAACCGGCGACGTGGTCTTGTCTTCCCGTCCCGGTGCAAAGACCTGGGGCGATTTTTTCGAGATGCTGCATTCCATCGATG
The DNA here is from genome assembly GCF_035627495.1 of Methylocaldum sp. Taxonomy (GTDB): domain Bacteria; phylum Pseudomonadota; class Gammaproteobacteria; order Methylococcales; family Methylococcaceae; genus Methylocaldum. The sequence goes on along the minus strand of NZ_DASPLO010000126.1, from coordinate 7,651 downwards.
TTCCCGAAGATTTCATGGAGGAACGCCCCATGAACTCTGTACCGGTCGAGCGCGACGTATTCGGGGATGATGATCCGTGAGCGTGCTGCACATGCTGGATACGGACATCGCGAGCTATGTCATCAAAGGCCGCTCTCCCGACGTCGAAGCAAAACTGATGGCCATCGTGCCCTCCATGGTCTGCATTTCGGCGGTGACCCGCGCCGAACTCATGTATGGGCTGAAACGTCTGCCCGCCGGCCATCGTCTCCAGCTCGCCGTGCGCCAGTTTCTTAAGATCGTGCGGGTTTTGTCCTGGGACGCCGAAGCCGCGGATTATTACGCGAACATCCGCCATCAACTGGTTTCCACCGGCCAGCCTATCGGTGAAATGGACATGATGATCGCCGCCCATTCGCTGTCCGCCGGCGCCGTGCTGGTGACCAACAACGTCCGCCATTACGGTCGGATCGAGGCGCCCTTATCGTTGGTGAATTGGGCTTAGCAACGGAAGACAAGGATCGTGGCGGACATACACACCGAAAGCATCTTCGAAGACGAAATCTGCTCTCACCTGGCCGAGAACGGCTGGCTTCACCGGAACGAAAAGCCCTTCGACCTAGGATAGGATAGGCGCCTTGCGCTGTTCCCGGAGGACGCGCTTGTCTGGGTGAAGGAAACCCAGCCGGAGTCCTGGGCCAAGTTCGAGGCCAACCACAAGTCCAATCCGGACGCCGTTTTTCTGAAACGCCTGGCCGAGGAACTGGACCGCGTCGGTGCGCTGGATGTCTTGCGCAAGGGATTCAAGGACATCAACGCCACGTTCAAGATGGCGCAGTTCGCCCTGGCGCATGCCCTCAATCCGAAAACCTCCGAGGACTACCGGAAGAACCGGCTACGCGTGGTGCGCCAGCTGCATTATTCGGAGCACAACGAGAATTGTATCGACCTGGTGTTGTTCCTCAACGGTATCCCTGTCGCAACCCTGGAGCTGAAGACCGATACCACCCAGCCGGTTTGGAACGCCATCCGCCAGTACAAATACGACCGTCTACCGGTTGATCCTAAGAGTCGGGAGAAGGAGCCGTTGCTCCAGTTCGGCCGCCGGGCACTCGTGCATTTCGCGACCTCGTGCGACGAGGTTTACATGGCGACCCGGCTCGAAGGGAAGAAGACCTTTTTCCTGCCGTTCAACCAGGGCCGCGACGGCAGTGCCGGAAACCCGGCCAACCCGAACCGCTACGCCACCAGCTACTTATGGGAGGAGATCTTCCGCAAGGATGTCTGGATGCTGATCCTGGGGCGTTATCTGCATCTGGAGCGAAAGGAAACCGTTGATTCCATCACCGGCAAAAAATCGATCAAGGAAACACTCATCTTTCCGCGCTTCCACCAGCTCGATGCCGTTCGTGCCTTGCTGGCCCAAACCAAAGCGGAGGGCGTGGGCGGAACCTTTCTGATCCAGCACTCGGCCGGGTCGGGCAAGTCCAACACCATCGCCTGGACTTCGCACCAGCTCGCCAGCCTGCACGATGCCGAGGACCGCAAGATTTTCGGGTCGGTCATCGTCATCACCGATCGCAAGGTACTGGACTCACAGTTGCAGGACACCATTTACCAGTTCGAGCATCAGCATGGCGTCGTTCAGAAGATCGACGACAATAGAAAGAGGAAGGCACGGACCAGGAAGAGGATCTCGGCACCGAGGACATCCTCAACCAGGTGGTCGCCTCGCGCAAACGCCCGCCCAATGTCACCTATTACGCCTTCACCGCGACACCGAAGGCCAAGACTATCGAGCTATTTGGTCAACCGGAGCCGGATGGCAAGCCGGCCCCGTTCCATGTCTACTCCATGCGCCAGGCCATTGAGGAAGGTTTCATCCTCGACGTGCTCAAGCACTACACCACCTACGATGTGTTCTGGAAGCTTTCCCAGGTCGGTGACGACAAGCTCGTGGAATCTGGCAAGGCCCGGAAGCAGATTGCCCGCTACGTGAAGCTGCATCCGACCAATATCGCCCAGAAGGTCTCAATTATCGTGGAGCATTTTCGGGAAAAGGTCATGGCCAAGATTGGCGGTCGGGCCAAGGCCATGGTGGTCACGGATTCCCGCCTCGCGGCGGTGCGATACAAGAAAGCGCTAGACGATTACCTCAAGAAAAATGGCTATGCCGATTGCAAGGCGCTGGCTGCCTATTCGGGGGTGATTACGGATAAGGAAACGGGGACCGACAAGGTCTGCGAGGGAGACCTGAACGATAAGAGCTAGAAAGACGACCGCATCAAGGAAGATTTCGCTACTGACGAATACCGCATATTGCTGGTGGCGAACAAATTTCAGACCGGATTCGATCAGCCCTTGCTGCACACCATGTATGTCGATAAGAAACTTTCAGGCGTGTTCAACTGCATCAAGTAACCCTGCACCAACGCCAAACGGCGTCCGGTCTGACCACCTTAACCCCCGAACAACTGGAACTGTTCGCCGACCTCGACCTACCGACACCAACCCATAACGCCGTCCAGTCCAACGTGTAGGGACAAAAATCGACCCCTGAAATACGGGAAAACAATCGCTTAACCAAAAATATGTCGAACTCGGGCGTACCCGGTGGGTTTCATCACCTTGTGCTGACTCACCCGGAGACTGAGCCTTCTATGCGATTTCTGTTCGTCGGCTCGCGCCTTTGCGCTCAGGCTTCCTTCAGACAATCCCGCGCGGAATTGCCCTTGCCGTCGGCTAGTGGTTACATTGGCCCAAAGGAAGGGCATTTCAGGTACTCCCACAGGGGACTTTCACCCCATCAGTTCATGCCCCTGTCGGGCGTACACAAATCGTTCCAGGGGACTTCGCTTCGCTCCGCCTCTGAATCCAGTCGTTAGCCGTCTGAATCATGAAAGAATTTCTCGAACAGGCAAATAAGTACAAGGAGCTAATCCTGTTTATCGCAGGGATTGTTTCTGCCATCTTCTTTGTTCGCGACTATTTTGCAACAAAGCAGGAGGTAAACAAGTACCACTGGATGCCGACGGCAAGGCCCATGTGGCGATGGTGTTGCTGGAGGTGGAGGCGAATAAAAGTGGTAGCGAAGAAATGGATGGAACATAACCGATCGACTGCGCCAGCGCTCGACACCTCGGCGGAAGCATCCGGCAGACGCAAATCGATCAATTCAGTGACAACTCCGTCCGCAAACGCTCCGCCATTAAATCGACGAACGAACGGACTTTCGCCGACGAATGGCGACCTTCGCGGTGCATGATATGGATTGGAATCGGCGGAATCTCGAATTCGCTGAGAACGATTTTCAGTTTGCCAGTCTGTAGCGGCTCGGCAATTTGGTAGGACAGCAAGCGGGTAATGCCCAGGCCGGCCATGGCCGCGCTGGCCGCCGAGTCGTTGTCGCTGACGCTCAATATCGGTTGTAACTTGACCGTCTGCGGCAGGCCGTCGCGCAAAAAGCGCATTTCATTATTCGGATTTAAGCCGCGCGCCAGGATGATTTGATGCTTGAGCAAATCGTCCGGCGTTTGCGGAATGCCGTGCGTTACCAAATAATCCGGCGATGCGCACAGTACCCGTCTTACCGAGCCGACTCGCAGCGCCCGGTACGACGAATCGGGCAATTCGGCAATGCGGATCGCCACGTCCACGCCTTCCTCCAGCATGTTGACAACCCGGTCGACGAACAGTGCATTGACTTCCACCGCCGGATAGCGACGCAAATACTCGATGATGCCCGGCATCACATACAACCGGCCGAACAAAACCGAAGCGGTGACGGTGAGTTGGCCGCGCGGTTCGGCGTTGATGCCCAGCGCCGCGTCGTCGGCTTCATCGGCCAAGGCGATGATGCGTTTGGCGTCCTCGTAGTATTTCTGCCCGGCCTCGGTCATCCGCACGTAGCGGGTGGTGCGGTTCAGCAATTTAACGCCCAATCGCTCTTCCAATGCCGCCACCGCACGCGTCACGGCCGGTGGCGACATGTGTAGCTTGCGAGCGCCGCCGGCAAAGCCTTCTGCATCGACCACCGCGACATACACGGTCATTAAATGGAGACGATCCATTAATAATTCCAGTTAACGGAATATTAAATTGATATTTTTGACGATTCTTTATTTTTTGACAACAAGACACACTATACCCGCCTGTTGAATTTCACACAGGCGTACTACAAACCCTTTCATTATTTGGAGAACGACCATGAGCCGTATTACCACCGTTAGCGACCAAAGCGCCAACACCGAACAACGCAACCTGTTGGATGCGATCCAAAGCCAGTTGGGCATGGTGCCTAATTTCTTGCGGGTGTTCGCCCACTCGCCGGACGCCTTGAAAGCCTTCCTCGGCTTGCATCACATCGCCAACCACGGTTCACTGGACGCCGCCACACGCGAGCGCATCGCGCTGGCGCTGGCGCAGCAGAACGAATGCGAATACTGCCTGTCCGCGCACACCGCCATCGGCCGCAAAGCCGGTTTGAACGGGGCGGAAATCGAAGCCAACCGGGCCGGCTCCAGCCAGGACGCCAAGGCGGCGGTGGCGGTTAGATTCGCCCGCGCCCTGGTCGAGCACAAGGGCGCGGTCACCAATGCAGAATTGCAGGCCATGCGCGACGCCGGTTTTAGCGAGGCCGACATCGTCGAGGTGATCACCCACGTTGGCATGAACGTGCTGACCAATATCTTGGGTAAAGCCAGCCGGGTCAGCATCGACTTCCCGAAAGTGGCGCTAAAACAGGCGGCCTAATATTGAACCGGGCCAAGTACAAGGACGGACTTGCGCCCGGATTCTTCCGCTGAATGGAATAAGGTTTCGCAAATTATGGTTATTCAATGCAGCAGACGGCTGTGTAACCGTAAACGCCAATGTTTCAATCCCAATCAGGAGCAAGGTCATGGCCCGCGCTTTTGCCAAAATCAGTTTCACACCCGATGTGCAAGCGGTACAAACCGAAATGGGCAGCCGCACGGCATATCGGGCGGCCGAGCTCGGCGAGGCCGAAGAGGTTGTACTGGGCGACGCCGAGCAAACTTTTATTGCCGAGCGCGACAGCTTTTATCAAGCCACGGTGAGTCAAACCGGCTGGCCCTATGTGCAGCATCGCGGCGGGCCGGTGGGATTCTTGAAAGTGTTGGATGACCGTACTGTTGGTTACGCCGATTTCAGCGGCAACCGCCAATACATTTCGGTAGGCAATTTACGCGGCGACGACCGGGTTAGTTTGCTGCTGATGGACTATCCGCAGCGGCGGCGCTTGAAAATCTGGGGTCGGGCGCGAGCGGTGGACGAACGCACCGAGCCGGCATTGCTAAGGAAACTGGAATTGCCCGACTTTCGCGCCCCGGTCGAGCGCGGCATCGTTATCCGAGTCGAAGCCTTCGACTGGAATTGCCCCAAGTACATCACGCCACGCTACAGCCAACGCGAAGTCGAAGCGCTGATCGAACAAGCCCGCCGCCAACCCGTAGCGAACGATAAACCAACCCCTCGCGCAGCGGGCACTGGCGCGTTGCCGTTGACCATTACCGGGATTCGCCAGTTGACGCCGCGTATTCGCGCCTATGAATTGCGCCATGCCGATGGCGAGCCGCTGCCGGCTTATCGGGCCGGCGCGCATCTCCGCGTGCCGATCGCGCTGTCCGACGGTAGCGTTACCTCTCGCGCCTATTCGCTGACCGACGCGCGTGACGATCCGGATCGCTATCGCATTGCAGTGCTAAGAGTGGACGCAGGCGAAGGCGGCTCGTCGGCATTGCACGCCGGCTGGCAACTGGGAACCCGCCTCAACGTCGATGCGCCGGACAACTATTTCCCGCTGCACGACGACGACCGCCCGGCATTGTTGATCGCCGGCGGCATCGGCATCACCCCGTTAAAAGCAATGGCCGAAGCATTGGCCGCACGAGGTGCGGATTTTCAACTGCATTACACCGGCCGTGCGCCGCAAGAAATGGCCTTTGTCAAAGACTTGCGGCGACATTTTCCCAATCGATGCCGGTTTTATTTCAGCCAGACGCAAAACCCAACCCGACTGGACGTATCGGCGCTGCTCGGTAACGCATCCGCCGATGCCGTCATTTACGTCTGCGGTCCGACCCGCCTGATCGACACCGTACGCCAAACCGCCCGCCAGCTCGGCATCGCCGAGCAGCGGGTGCAATTCGAGAGTTTTGTTTAACGAGGAGAACATGATGATAACGCTCTGCGACATGACGCTATCCGGCAACTGCCACAAAGTCCGATTATTGTTAAGTTTGCTGGCGTTGCCCTACCAAACTCGCTCGGTGGATTTGCTCGGCGGCGAACAACGCAGCCCGGACTATTTGCAACTCAACCCGTTCGGCCAAGTGCCGGTGCTGGATGACGACGGCTTGACCATCCGCGACAGCCAAGCCATTTTGGTCTGTCTGGCCAAACGCTACGGCGGCGAACAATGGTGGCCGGACGATGCCTTCCGCTTGGCGCAAATCGCCGCTTGGCTATCGACCGCCGCCAATGAAATCTTCCACGGGCCGGCCATGCTGCGCGTACACCACAAATTCGGCCGCGCCATCGATACGGCAAAAGCCCAGCAAACCGCCGAAAAAGTACTGGGCATTATCGACCGCCACCTGGAAAGCCGCGATTGGCTAGCCAGCGACACGGTATCCATCGCCGACGTTGCCGCCTATCCCTACTTGGCGCTGGCGTCGGAAGGCAACATCGACATCGGCGCTTACCCGAATATCGTCGCCTGGTTTCAGCGCATCCGCGCCTTGCCCGGTTATGTTCCGATGCCGGGAATGTGGCAGGCTTAACTCACTCACCATTCAATAACGGAGAAAAATCATGACCAAAGAAATCAAACCGCCCGTTCCGCCATTTACCGTTGAAACCGCGGCGCAGAAAGTTCGCATGGCCGAAGATGCTTGGAACTCGCGCGATCCGGACCGCGTCGCGCTGGTCTATACCGAAGACACACTCTGGCGCAACCGCGTCGAATTTCCGCGCGGCCGCGAGCAAGTGCGGCAATTTTTGCAACGCAAATGGGCCAAGGAACTGGACTATCGCTTAATCAAGGAATTATGGGCGTTTACCGACAACCGCATCGCCGTGCGCTTTGCTTACGAGTGGCATGACGATTCCGGTCAATGGTTCCGCAGTTACGGCAACGAAAATTGGGAATTTAACCGACAAGGCTTCATGCAACGGCGCTTTGCCAGCATCAACGATCTGCCGATCAAGCAAGAACAACGCCTGTTCCACTGGCCACTGGGCCGCCGCCCCGACGATCACGCCGGTTTGAGCGATTTGGGGTTATGAATAGCAGCTTGGCGGTGCGTTTGCGAAGTCTCGGCAAGGGGTCTTTGGCGATGCTGGCCGCGGCGGGGATTGCATCCGAGGTCGAGCAAAAGGCCATGGGAGCGGCTGCGGCGTTTGTGGCGATTAAGCGCATGGGCTTAAAGCCAAGTCTCAACTTGCTTTGAGCGCTGGAAGGCGCATTAACCGACCGCGACTGGCGGCAAGTGGCAAACGATGACCGTCTTTCGCTGCGAGACATGGAGCGAGTGAGCGAGCGAGTCGAGTAGTCCCCGGAAGCCCGAGCGCCGGGTGGGTGGCCGGAGGTCGCCGCGAGAGCGGCGGTCGTAGGCGACCCACAAGGCATCGCGACCGGGCGTCGAGTCAT
>NZ_DASPLO010000125.1:0-13904 GCF_035627495.1 Methylocaldum sp. | reverse complement strand
GAGGCTCTCTTGGCTTCATGCAACCCACCCGAATTTGCAAGAAATCGAAATCAAATGACCGGTTTTCTTGCAAATTGTACCAGCCAATATGCAACAAATCCGTATATGTGTCAGTGTGTTAGAAATACTTCAGGGCTGACTAATTCAGCCTCCTAAAAGCGAGCCAAAAGCGCTTGCAGTTCCCGCACAACCTTGGGGAGAAATGGCTCATGGTTCTGGTTGAACCCAGGCGCCTTAGCAAATTGATACTGCCGTATCGCAAGCCCACGGGCAAAATCTTTAACTTGCCTCTCGCGCGGCTTTTCCACAGCCAAAGCTCCGAGGTGAGAGATCTGAAAACGAAATACGGAGAACAATATCTGACATCAAAGTTCGCCCCGCTCGTGGTACTCCGACGCCTTCTCTGCTGCAGGAAGACGACTTGAGCATACGTGGATCAATTTCCCGCCAAATTCCGGGATAAACGGAAGATATAGCGCCAACACATTCAAGAGGGCTATCGCAAAGATTCAGAAAATTGTGTTCTGGGGATAGGGTTCTAAAAGCATATCTTTATAAAGCCCGCTAACCAAGAACAAAAATCGATTCACGATGAATCAGAAAAATCCATGGAATAGTACCTGTCCGCCCGGGTACTGAGGAGAAGACCTGATGACGACTGTTCGCCAGCAAAGTTCATCGGCACAAGCTGCTGAGTATATATACAACAAACCAAAACTCGCTGAAAGGTCCCGATCAAATGGGCTTATTAGGCCCTATTACTCTAAAGTTCCAGCTCTAGAACGCCTGATCGACGGCTTTAGTATATGTGCCATGCTCTGGCTCATTGTGGAGCTTAGAGGTATACCCTGGTATAACCACTACACCTGGTTTATGCTGGGAGCAGTGCTCTTCTATAACTTTTTCGCAGAAGTCTATGAAGTTTATGATTGGCGTGGTGAGCCAATGTATAAGGAGGTAGCGAGGATTTCCATCACTTGTTTTAGCGCTGCGAGCGCCTTGATAATATTGGTATTTATAACCAAAAGATCCGATGATTTTTCGCGGCTGGTCGTCGGTGCTTGGATATTGTCATGCACTTCAGTATTAATTATATCGCATCAAACTTTCCGCTTAATAATGAGATATGTGGCGAATACAGGGCAGCGTGCCCGCGATGTAGCGATTTTAGGTGGCAATGAGCTTGGACAACAACTTGTTAATACGTTAGTTAATATGCCGTGGCTCGGTTATCGGGGTTATTGGTTCTATGATGATCGCTCCAATCATGAAGATAGACGCTTAAGCGATAACGATATAAAGTTGGCGGGAAATTTCGAAACATTATATAAACATGCCAGTAATGGAAATATAAGTACTCTTTACATTACCTTGCCTTTATGTGCCCAGAAGCGCGTTGAAACAATCATAGATCGGTTAGCTGACACCACGGTATCCGTATATTTCGTTCCTGATTTTTTTGTCTTCAACTTGCTTCACTCGCGCTGGGCGTCTATGCAAGGAATACCTGCGGTCAGTATTTATGAGACTCCTTTCCATCAATTGAATGGCTTTTGCAAGAGACTGGAAGATATCATTTTTAGTATTGTCATATTGCTGATATGTTTTATCCCCATGGTTCTGATAGCACTCAGCATTAAGTTGACTTCACCTGGTCCGGTGCTCTTTAAGCAAAAGCGCTATGGCATACATGGACAAACGATCGGAGTATGGAAATTTCGTACCATGCATATCTGTGAAGATGGAGAAAATATAGTTCAGGCTACTCGAAACGACCCGCGTGTAACGAGAGTTGGCAAATTTCTTCGAAGTACGTCATTAGATGAGTTGCCACAATTCTTCAATGTCCTTCAAGGAACGATGTCTATTGTCGGGCCACGGCCCCATGCCGTAGCGCATAATGAACTTTATCGTAAACTCGTTCGCGGTTATATGCTCAGGCATAAGGTGAAGCCAGGTATAACAGGCTTGGCCCAAATCAACGGGTGTAGGGGGGAAATAAAAAATGAAAACATGATGGAAATGCGAATTCATTACGACCTTGAATATATACGGGATTGGTCTTTAATGCTGGATTTTAAAATTATTATATTGACAATAATAAGGGGTATGTTTTCTGAGCAGGCTTATTAATTCCAATAAGCAGCGACCAGTTATCCGTGTCGGGCAAGCATTATATTAGTATCCACTTTGTGAGCAGTACTTAATTGGTGACGCGGAGACAAATTTAGGACGAGAATTTCACTAATGGAAGAATCATTATAAGGGAGGAAGTCATGAAGGTAGCGATTCTAGCTGGTGGCTTCGGCACTCGCCTAGCCGAGGAAACGGAAATCAAGCCTAAGCCTATGGTGGAAATCGGTGGGCGCCCGATCCTGTGGCACATCATGAAGCACTATGCCCATTTCAGCTTTAATAACTTCATCATTGCCCTCGGCTACAAGGGCGAGTACATCAAGCGCTGGATGAAGGATTATTGCGCCTTGGAAGACGACATGACCATAAATACCAAGACGGGTGAACTTAAGCTGCACGAAAAGGAGCGGCCTGAATGGATCGTGGACCTGGTGGATACCGGTCTGCATACTCTGACCGGCGGGCGTATTAAGCGGCTTCAGCCCTGGATCGGCCAGGAAACGTTCATGCTCACCTGGGGTGATGGGGTGGCGGATGTAGATATCGACAAGTTATTAACTTTCCACCGCAGTCACCGCAAATTGGCCACAATCACTGCAGTGCGCCCGGCTGCGCGCTACGGACACTTGGAGTTCGAGGGCAATCAGGTCGTCAGTTTCACGGAAAAGCCGCAGACCACCGAAGGTTGGATCAACGGGGCGTTCTTCGTGCTGGAGCCGGAGGTCTTCGATTACATTGCCGGCGACGATGTTATGTTCGAGCACGACCCGCTGATGAATCTGGCGCGAGACGGCCAACTCATGGCGTACAAGCATGAGTCTTTCTGGCAGTGCATGGATACGCTGCGGGAGAAACATCTCCTGCAAAGTCTTTGGGATTCTGGCAATCCGCCCTGGAAATTATGGAGCTGACAAATGCGCGTACTGGTAACAGGTTCGAAAGGCTATATCGGCTCCGTGCTGGTACCGATGTTGCTGAAAGAGGGGCATGAGGTCCATGGTTTGGACACGGACTATTTCTCGCGCTGTACGTTTTCAGGCATGTTGGCAGAAGTGCCAACCCTAAACGTGGACATCCGTGAGGTTCCGGATACGAGCTTGGCGGGTTTCGACGCCATTATTCATCTGGCGGGCCTCTCCAACGATCCGCTAGGCGATTACAACCCGAATCTCACCGAGGAAATCAACTCCAAGGCTTCGGTTCGTCTTGCGCAATTGGCGAAAAAGGTAGGCGTGTCGCGCTTTCTGTTTGCCTCGTCATGTAGCAATTACGGCGCCTCAGGGGATAGCTTCCTGACCGAGCAAGCTGCATTCAACCCGGTGACGCCCTATGGCGAATCAAAGGTGCGGGTGGAACAGGAATTAACGAAGCTGATGGACGGCAATTTCAGCCCCGTTTATCTGCGGGCCTCGACCGCCTATGGCCTGTCGCCGCGCATCCGCTTCGACCTGGTTGTGAACAATCTCACCGCATGGGCTTTCACCACCGGGCGCGTCTACCTCAAGAGCGACGGCACGCCCTGGCGCCCCTTGGTGCATGTGGAGGACATCTGCCGCGCCTACATCGCCGCGTTGCACGCGCCGCGGGATGCGGTGCACAACCAGGCGTTCAACGTCGGCATCACCACGGAGAATTACCAGATTCGCGAGTTGGCCAAGATCGTCGAGGACATCGTGCCCGGCTGTAAAGTGGATTTCGCCTCCGACGCGGGACCCGATAAGCGCTGCTACCGGGTGGACTGCAACAAGATCGCCCGCGAACTGCATGGCTTCAAACCGCAGTGGACCGTCCGCCGCGGGGTGGAGCAGCTTTACGAAGCCTACAAGACCATTGGCCTGAAGCTGGAGGATTTCGAGGGACCGAAATTTATGCGCATTGCTCACATCAAGAAGCTGATCGGCGAAGGTTTGCTGGACAATAACCTGCGCTGGCTCTGAGCCTTAACGGATAAGGAGAAACCGTCGCTATGACCCAATCCATCGACCACATCCCCTGCCGCTCTTGCGGCCAAACCGGCCTTAAGCCGTTTCTCGATCTGGGCGTGACGCCATTGGCGGACCGCCTGCTCTCGCCGCAGCAACTCAAAGAACCGGAGCCCAAGTTTCCTCTGCAAGTGGCGTTCTGCCCCCGCTGCACCCTGATGCAGATTCTCGAAACGGTCAACGCCGAAGTCCTATTCTGCGAGGAGTATCCCTATTACTCCTCGTTCTCCGATGCGCTGCTCCGCCACTCACGAGAGAACGTGCTGGATCTGATCGCCCGGCGTCATCTGGAGCCCGAGAGTTTCGTGGTCGAACTGGCCAGCAACGACGGTTATCTCCTCCGCAATTACGTGGAGGCGGGCATCCGGGTCCTGGGTATCGACCCGGCCGACGGCCCGGCACAGGCCGCGGTGAAAATCGGCGTGCCGACGCTCAACACCTTCTTCACCAGAGATCTGGCCGAAAAACTCAAGGCCGAAGGCAAGCAGGCCGACGTGATCCATGGCAACAACGTGCTCGCCCACGTGCCGGACACCAACGGCTTCGTGGCCGGAATCGCTACGCTGCTCAAGGATGATGGCGTCGCGGTGATCGAGGCGCCCTACGCCAAGGATCTCATCGACCACGGCGAATTTGACACCATCTATCACGAGCACCTGTGCTATTTCTCGGTCACTGCATTGGATCGTCTGTTCCGCCGGCACGGCCTGTACCTGAACGAGATCAAGCGGCTTGCCATCCACGGTGGTTCGCTGCGGCTCTATGTGGAGAAGTGCGAGAACGTGGGCGCATCGGTGCGCAATCTTCTGGAACTGGAGCATCGCGAAGGGGTGGACACCTTTCGTTATTACGAGGACTTCTCGCACAAGGTGCAGGACCTCAAGGTGAAGTTGATGAATCTCTTGCGCCACCTGAAGAGCGACGGCAAGCGCATCGCCGGCTACGGCGCTCCGGCCAAGGGCGCGACCCTGATCAACTACATGGGCATCGGCACCAACCTGGTCGAGTTTGTGGTGGACCGCAACGTGCACAAGCAGGGGCGCTTCATGCCGGGACAGCACATCCCCGTCTACGCGCCGGAAAAGCTGCTGGAAGAGATGCCCGATTACACGCTGCTGCTGCCCTGGAACTTCGCCGAGGAAATTCTCGGCCAACAGGAAGAGTATCGGCGCCGCGGCGGCAAATTCATTATTCCGATACCCGAACCGCGGGTGGCTTGAAGCCCTACCGGAACAACAGGAAGTGTTATGACTCAGTCACATACCTGCCCCGGTTGTGGGGCCAAAGGCATGCAGGTTTTCCATCGCCAAGAAGACGTGCCCACCAATAGCTGCATCCTGCTCGAATCGCGCGAGGAGGCTTTGGCCTATCCGCGCGGGCGCATCGACCTTGCCTTTTGCCCGGCGTGCGGCTTCATCTCCAACATGGCCTTCGACCCCAAACTCACGGAATACTCCGGACGCTACGAGGAAACCCAGGGGTTTTCGGGAACCTTCAACGCCTTCCACCGGAACCTTGCACAGCGCCTCATCGAACGCCATGGCCTAAGGGAAAAGGACATTCTCGAAATCGGCTGCGGCAAGGGCGAGTTCCTCCTGCTGCTCGCCGAGATGGGCAACAACCGCGGGGTGGGCTTTGACCCGGGCGTTCATCATGAGCGCGTTACGGGCGAGGCGGCGGAGCGTGTGCGCTTCATCGCCGATTTCTACTCGGAAAAATACACCGATTACGCCGCGGATTTCGTGTGCTGCAAGATGACCCTAGAGCACATCCATCCCACGGCCGAGTTCGTCGGGACCGTCCGGCGTGCGGTCGGTGACCGCTTCGACACCACCGTGTTCTTCCAGATTCCGGAATCCATCCGCATCCTCAAGGATTGCGCGTTCGAGGACATCTATTACGAGCACTGCTCCTATTTCACCAAGGGCTCTCTGGCCCGGCTCTTCCGGAGCCAGGGCTTCGACGTGCTCAACCTGGAAGCGGAATACGCCGACCAGTACTTGACCATCGAAGCGAAACCCGCCCACGGCGCGCCGACACCGCCTCTGCCGGAGGAGGACGACTTCTGGGAGATCGCCCGCTATGTGGACCAATTCCCAGGTAAATTCCATGAGAAACAGGAGATCTGGCGACAGCGCGTCGAAGAGGCCGCCACCAAAGGCCAAAAGGTCGTGCTCTGGGGCTCTGGCTCCAAGGGGGTATCCTTCCTGACCACCTTGGCTCTCGGTAATGCCATCGAGTACGCCGTGGATATCAATCCCTACCGCCACGGGCACTACATGCCTACCACGGCGCAGAAGATCGTTAGCCCCGAGTTTCTCCGGGAATACCGCCCGGACGTCGTGATTTTGATGAATAGCATCTATCGCGAGGAGGTGAGCCAGGATCTGCAACGCCTTGGGCTCGCTCCGGATTTGTACACCCTGTGAGGTTCCCATGATCGCCACGGTTCCGCTCGAAACTGCCGCAAGGCCCAAGCAAGACTGCATCGTATGCGGGAACGACCGAATCGTTCCCATGATTGCCATAGACCGGATGCCTATCCTATGCAGCGTCCAGTGGCCAACTCGCGAGGATGCGCTCAATGCCCCCTGTGGCAATATCGACCTTGGCTTCTGCCCTGAGTGTGGACATATCTACAATCGGGCGTTCGATCCGGGCATCCTGGAATACTCTGATGCCTATGATAGCTCCCTGCATTACTCCGCCAGTTTCAACCGTTATGCGGAAGCACTGGCTGATCGCTTGATTGACAAGTATCGGCTGCACGGCAAGAACATCATTGAGATCGGCTGCGGGAAGGGGGAATTTCTCGCCATGCTCTGCGAGCGGGGCGATAACCGAGGCTTAGGGTTCGATGTGAGCTATGAGCCCGAACGGGCTCAAGCTTCGGAGCGTATCACCTTCATTAAGGATTATTTCCAAGAGAAATATCTGGAGACGGATGCCGATCTCGTCGTCTGCCGTCATGTGTTGGAACACATCTCCCATCCTGCTTCGTTCCTCGCCACTGTGCGCCAGGCTTTGGGCGAAAGGACCCAGACCGCCGTGTATTTCGAAGTGCCTAATGCTCTGTTTACCCTCAAAGATCTCGGCATCTGGGACCTCATTTACGAGCATTGCTCGTACTTCACTCCCGCTTCCCTGCATTCGGCATTCGTCCGCGCCGCCTTTCGGGTGAGCAAGATGGACATCGCCTTCTATGGCCAGTTCCTGACCATAGAAGCCATACCGGCTCCGGAGGCAATGCAACTGGAGGAACCGCCGGAGATATCCCGGAAAGACGAAGAGTTAGTGCGCTTGGGACGGTATGTCGCGGTCTTCCAAGAAAACTATTCACGCAAGCTTGAAGAGTGGCGGGCCAGGCTACAAAGCAGCCGGGAACAGCGAAAACGGACTGTTCTTTGGGGCGCGGGATCAAAGGGCGTGATGTTTCTCAATGCCCTCGCTCCGGGCAACCCAGTAGAGTACGTAGTGGACATCAATCCCCACAAGCAGGGCTTATATGTTCCAGGCTCGAGCCAGCAAATCGTGCCGCCGGAATTTCTTGCCACTTACCGGCCCGACCAAGTCATCGTGATGAATCCTATCTACCGGGAGGAAATCAGGCGGCAGCTCGAAGGGTTGGGTGTCGCTGCGGAGGTGTGCTGTGCGTGATCCTTCATCCTTCTAAACCACGTGCTAACCGAGACTGAAAGCAAAATCTGTAGCCGATCTTTTTGCGATTATAAAAAGAATCGGTTCGCTTGCAGATTATGTGTTACATGGAGGATTACGCGGAGAGTAGCTAGTAATGCAAAGGTAATCTTAAAAGAAGAGGATGGCGAGTCCATAATATATTAGTCCTGTATAACTCAGGACGTCGCGCATGAATAAGCTAATGGCCATGACGCTGCTCTAGTATGGGGCTGTCGGCTTATGGTGGTATAAAAGTGAGAAATAAAACAATGATAATGCGGCGTTTAGCCGTGATACTGGCCATTGCATGTATATATTCTGAAGCAAATGCTATTGGAAAGAACTACAGGCCTATTGAGATACCACTTGGACCTTTCGATTTGCGCCCCATACTGGAGGTTTCCGAGTCGTACAATGACAATATATTTTTCAATAATAACCTCCGAAAATCCTCGATGTTGACGCAGGTCCGTTCCGGTTTTCAGCTGGCTTTAAAGCGTAAGTTAAACAGCTATGCCTTCAATTACGCCTTCCAGAGTCAGCAGTATCACTCAAGTCCGCAGGACAACTATGTCGACCAATATATCGGCGGCCAAGCACATGTAGAATTCACGCGCCGTAATCGCCTTGATATCGAGGCTAGCTTTGTGGATGGCCATTACCGACGCGGTACGACTTTTAGCCAAGGAGTTGTGGGAATTCAATCCATCAAGGAGCCCAACGCGTTCCATAATATTTCAGCCCATGCCCGTTATAGGTATGGGGGGGTGAAAGCGAAGGGAAATCTTGAATTGGCTGTGGATTTCGATGATTTGGAATTCACTAATAATCCACAGCAAACCAGAGGATGGGATCGCACCGATATTACTATAACGCCGGGGTTTTTTTATCGGGTATTTCCAAAAACCCACGCGCTGATACAGCTAGAGCAAACGTTTGTTGATTATAAAAATAATAATGTGCCAGGGGTTGCTAATTCAGATTATACCAAGCAGCGTTATTTATTAGGTGTATCTTGGGATTATTCTGCGAAGACCCAAGGAAAGGCTCGTTTCGGTTATTTGCGCCAGGTCTTAGATGCATCCGACACTCAACCTGCAAGTGGCTTCAGTTGGGACGTGGCTCTGCTCTGGAAGCCAAAGCCATACTCCCAGCTCGGCTTCAGCTTTAATAGGGATGTCAGACCTACTTTTGGATTCGGTAGTGGGCGTTTAATAGAAAGCTATAGGAGTACTTGGATTCATGACTGGAATAGCCGTATCTCGACTGGATTGACAGGGGCTTATCTGAATGTTGATAACCGTGGATCTGGGCGGCATGATGATATCATTGGTGTTGGATTTAATGCTAATTATAACCTTGGAAAGTGGCTTGGTGTTGGTATCAATTATAGTTATCTAGATCAGGATTCAACTTCCAATAATCTAGATTTTTATCAAAACGTAATCATGTTTTATATCGCAGCTAATTCTGCAATTAGTAAGAGTATGCCAACTCCTTGGCAGGACTGGTATTGAGAGAGACTTGAGATGCTAATGAAGACATTGCAATCCTGGTTGGTTATTGTGTTGATACTTTTCTTAATTTGCTCCAGATCTGTGGCCGAGGAGCAGTCTAGTTATCAACTAGGTCCTGGCGATACGATTCGTATCCAAGTATTCGGCGAGCAGGATATGAGTTTAGATGCCAAGCTTAGTGATGCTGGCACAGTGATTTACCCTTTTATGGGTGAAATCAAAGTCTCAGGACTAACTATCAGTCAGGTGGCAAAGCTGATTACCGATGGTTTGAATGACCGTTATTTGGTCGATCCCAAGGTTAGCGTCGGTGTGTTGGAGTATCGGCCGTTTTTCATCAATGGCGAGGTGGGAAAGCCGGGTGCATATCCGTATCAGCCGGGCTTAATAGTACAAAAAGCGGTAACGATTGCAGGTGGGTTTTCAGAACGGGCTTCCCGTTCTAGTGTCACTCTGATTCGTGACTCCGATCCCACCCATGCATCCGCTGATGTAGATTTGGATACAGCGGTGATGCCGGGAGACGTCATTACCGTCGAAGAAAGTTTTTTTTAGACGAGGCAAGCGTTCATGGATTATCCAGTTCAGGCCAAGGAAAAGTCGGCAAGCACTTTCTATTTCGAACAGACCAGCAAAGACTTGGCACTGCCCAGGAGGAGCGAGGATGACGAAGTCGATCTTCGCCGATATTGGGACGCTGTGCAAAACAAGAAATGGAGCATCCTCGGACTGGCTTTGTTAACTACGGTATTAGTAGGGTTTTCTGTTTCCTCCATGAATCCGGTATATCGCTCCACGGCGACTCTAAAGATCGAGCATCAGCAACCCAAGGTCCTTTCCTTTCAAGAAGTCTACGGGGTGGATAATTCCAGTGAATATATCGAGACCCAAATCGAGATGCTTAAATCGCGTGATCTGACGTACCGAGTGATCGACCAACTCAAGCTGGGCGAGCGTCCTGAGTTTGCTGAGTGGCTAGGAGAACCACCCTTGTGGCGCAAGTGGCTCTCTTGGTTACCCAACTTAATCGACTCTTGGCTCAGCACCTTGTCTGAACAGAAGGATGATGAACCTCTGAACGAAGGAAAGCGGGATGAAGCACTCAAAGAGGCTCTCACCAACACTTTTCTAAATTACCTAAAAATTGAGCCGAGGAAGAACACGCAACTGGTTGATGTCAGCTTTGAGTCGCGCGATCCTCAATTGGCACGTCAAATCGTCGATTCTCTGGGGGCGGCTTTTATTGCAAAAAGCGTGGAAGAACGCACGGAAGTAACGCGCATGGCCGCGCAATGGCTTGAGAAACGCCTGCAAACCTTAAGAAATAACTATATGGAATCGCAAAAACGTTTGCAGGATTATCTCGAGAAGGAGAACCTCGTTGATCTCAGCGGTGTGTTGACGCTGACAGGCAGACAGGCCGAGGATAATACTGCTCGCTTGGGTAATGCTCAGAAAGCCCGTGTCGAAGCAGAAAGCCTGTATAACAAGGTGCGGTCCCTGAACGATAGACTCTACGACAGTATCGAAGGAGTACCGGAAATTTCCGGAGATTCGGGGGTGCATGCTCTCAAGCAGAAGGAGGCGGAGATCTTACAAAAGATATCTGAGATAGCGGACCGTTATGGTTCGGAACATCCGAGCATGGTAGCGGCTCGTGCAGAACTGGAATCCATTCGTGCATCGTTACGAAAACAGATTTCGAGCGCAGTTAGTGGGATCAAAAACCGTTATGAAGTTGCCCGAGCCAACGAGTTGGCGGCGCTCAGGGATCTCGAAGCTAACAAGAACCAGGTTCAGAACATCGGAGCTAAACAAGTCCGGGTGCAGGAACTGGAGCGGGAGGTGGAATCCAATATTCGCTTATACGAAATGTTCTTCAACCGTTTTAAGGAAGCCTCGGAATCGGCTGATCTGCACGCGGCCAATATCTATTTTGTCGATCGTGCAAGTCATCCGACTTCGCCGATAAAGCCTAAGAAGATTCTGATCATTGGCATGGCTTTTATAGGTACGCTGTTTATAGGTGTGCTGCTGGCTGTAGTGCGAGATATCTTCGATAATACGGTCAAAACTGCCGAGAATATTGAAAATAACTTAGCGATTCCGCTTTTGGGCGTACTGCCATTCTTTCATAAAAAGAGCAAAAGGCTTCTGGACGATACTGTAGCCAAAATAGTGGTTGATCAGCCAGAATCCGACTTCGCCGAGGCAGTACGCACGATACGTACAACCTTGATGTTGTCCGGATCGGACAGATCGTACAATTCCTGGTTATTGAGTTCCTCGCTGCCTGGGGAAGGCAAATCAGTGATCGCCATCAACTTAGCTTATTCCCTCGCTCGGACGAATCTAGGAAGGATTTTGTTGATTGACGCCGATATGCGCGCCCCAACTCTGGACAAATATATGGGCTTGCCTCCCGGATCACCAGGCTTGGCCAATGTATTGGCCGGGTCCGTCGAATTGGCCGCATGTATTCATCCGATAGCTGGATTTCAACTCGATGTAATTCCGGCTGGCCGGATATCCTCTAGTCCGCTTGAATTGTTATCCTCCCCGAATTTTGGTTGCTTGATAGGTGATCTGAAAAAGCGGTACCACGCAGTACTGATCGATTCGCCACCCATGCACGATGTTAGTGATGCCTATCTTTTGGCGCAGCACGTGTCCTCAGTAATTTATGTGGTGAAAGCCGGTGAGACAGCGATACAACTAGTAAAAGATGCGTTAAAACGCTTGGATTACTTCAAGACTCCGCTCGCCGGTATTGTGCTCAATCAAGCCAAGGACGATAAAAATCGGTATTATAATTATAAGTATGGACAGCCTAGGAATAGGCTTATTTCCAAGATATATAGTTAAATTTATATTGCCGCTGAAAATAACTAAAAGTACTTCGACTCTGGAGCCAAATGCCGTAAAAAGCGAGAGAATAGAGACCATCAAGAATAATCGAAAGGGAATTGAATATGAAAAAAGTTCTGGTGACCGGCGGAGCCGGTTTTTTAGGCTCGCATTTATGCGAAGCGTTGCTGGAGCGCGGTTATGACGTACTCTGTGCCGATAATCTCTTTACGGGAAATAAGGCCAATATTGCCCACCTGATGGGCAGTCCATATTTCGAGTTTATCCGCCACGACATTACCTTTCCCTTGTATGTGGAGGTGGACCAGATCTATAACTTGGCCTGCCCGGCCTCGCCGGTGCATTATCAAGTCGACCCGGTACAGACCACCAAGACCAGCGTACATGGCGCCATCAATATGCTGGGTCTGGCCAAGCGGACCCGGGCTCGAATTCTCCAGGCTTCCACCAGCGAAATTTACGGGGATCCGGAAATCCATCCTCAAACCGAGGATTACTGGGGGCGGGTCAATCCACTGGGCTACAGGGCCTGTTATGACGAGAGCAAGCGCTGTGCCGAGACCCTGTTTTTTGACTACCACCGGCAACATCGGCTGGAGATCAAGATCGTCAGGATTTTCAATACTTATGGTTCGAAGATGCATCCTAATGATGGACGGGTGGTCAGCAATTTCATCGTCAGTGCATTGAAGGGAGAACCCATTACCATTTACGGCGACGGCCGACAGACACGAAGTTTCTGTTATGTCGATGATCTCATTTCCGGGCTGATTCGCATGATGGAGAGCCCGGAGGGATTTACCGGGCCCATTAACCTCGGGAATCCCGAGGAAATATCCGTGCTCGAATTGGCAGAAAAGATTCTTATGCTTACCGGATGCAAGTTGCCGTTGGAGTTTCGACCGCTCCCGATGGATGATCCTCGGATGCGGCAACCCGATATTACTCTTGCCAGGGAAAAACTGGATTGGCATCCCAGGGTAAGCCTTGAAGATGGTTTAAAGGAAACCATCGCTTATTTCCGCAAGCTGATTGCTTGATGTTCAGTTTGATAATCCCTTATTCGTTGTAAATTCAGAGAATACTCCGTAACAAGTCGGGAATATTAGAGTTCGTCATCAAATCTACGTCTCCGTCAGTCTCCTATAACACAAACTGAGCCAACATAAGGCAAAGAGAGGCAGGGATGATCCCTCGATTAACAGCGTGTCCGGTCTGGATGGGTGTAATACTCATGCTCATTGCCCTCGCGGGAACGTATTCTGGTCTCGCCGCGGCGGCACCTCCCATCTCGGATGACTTCAATCCCGGTACGCCCCATCTTGGCGACACCCCTGCCTGGGAGTTCTACGATCCCTACGATACGACGTCCGGCAACGATCCCGGTCAGTCGACCTTGAGCTTCGATGGCACCAATGCCTTGATCAGGATTCCTGCGGGGCTGACTCATGACCTCTGGGTCACACCGAATAACAAGGCGCCACGCTTCCTCCAACCTGTAGACGATGCGAGCTTTCCGACTGCTGGAATCGAGGTCAAGTTCGAGTCGACGCCTGCCGCCAAATACCAGCTCCAGGGGATTATCGTGCAGCAGACCAATAACACCTTCCTGCGCTTCGACACCATGCATAACGGGACCTCGCCCCGGTTGTTCGTGGCCTACATCAATGGCGCCAGCAGCACCGTTTACAAGAACGTGGCGCTGTCCAGCATCCCGGCCTAT
>NZ_DASPLO010000124.1:0-6452 GCF_035627495.1 Methylocaldum sp. | reverse complement strand
CGATATATACATGTTTTTGAGCCGCCAAAATCGGAAAGAGGATACGCCATTCATTCTCCGTGACTGCTAATCGGTTCGCCATTTCGTAAATGGCGAGCGACATCGCCGGAGAGCTCCCGAAATGTCAACAGAACCTAGGATTTGCGATAAAAAACTCGAGGTGCTGGAGGGCCATCAAGGCCGACCAGATTTTCAACTCACGGCGGATGCCCGAACCTGGCTGAAATTCTTGAATAAGGAAAGCAATCTCGTCTGGGCGTTGATGCGCCGCAAAATCAGGTTCAAGGGATCGCCGCGCTTGTTGCTGGCATTCCGGCGATGTTTTCCGACCTAAACGGACATTCACCTGAACCTATACTTGTAGCCGCTCGCAATCATCGGCAGTTTTCTGCTCGGATTAGTTGATTCTATCGACACGCCTAGGCTCACATTAGCTGTAACGGCTTGCGTATGGAAACGGTCAGGCTCGCAATCGACGCAATTTTCGGCTCGAATTAGCTGCGACTGACGGGACGCTTGGGCTCACATTCGCTGCAAGCGAGCTTGCACCGATCCGCATCGGCTCGCATTCCACCGCTCTCGGCTCACAATCATTGCAACTGACTGGGCTGTTCCGTGAGAATCCAACAAACCTCAAGGTTTTCCTGCCTCGCTCAGGGCGCTCATGTGAGCGGAGGATCGATGACGAGTGCCTTCATGCAGGCATGGGTTATCTCTCGATGCGGATTGAGCAAGCCTCGTCGCCTGATCTCGAAGTCGGTTTTTGGCCGGCGAACCAGGCATCGAGGCTGACCGTACCCGCGCCGTCGAACAGCAGGGGCAGGAACATGATCAGGTACATCACGGGCAACTTGTAATTGCCATGGCCCTGATCGCTGATTGAATAGCCTTGCAGCAAATCCCAAAGGGTCGACCACTCGGAAGGCCAGTGAACGCTGGCGATGGCGACGACGGTCAAGACCATCAGGGCGAAACTGAAAAACCGGGTCGCCAGCCCTAGGAGCAACGCCGCCGCGCCTACCGTCTCGAACCCCGTGGCCAGCCACCAATTGGCTTCGGGCGGTAACAGGCTGAACGGGAAGGGAAAGGCGAGATCGGCAAACCAGTTCTCGCCTTGCAACTTCATCCATCCGGCCTCGCCGAACTCGTAGGTCAACATCAGCCGCAGCAATAACGGCGGAATCGTAGTTGCCCATCTATCGAGACGGATCGTGATTTTTTCGTGCAGAACGCGGAGCGCAGGGGGCATAAATCGCATTCCCTGGCTCAGGCTGGCGGCCTTGGGGGAATCCGCCAGGGCGCGATGGATGGGCGAATCTTTCATGGTCTACTCCGGAATTCGGTAGGGAGCTTAGAGGTTTTCGTACCGAGGATGGCACCTTGCTGCCTGAGATTCCGCAAGAGGTCGGCGCCGAAGGAGATCATCAAGGTGCCATCCGGGTGCCGTAGTTTCTCCGCCAGCCGGAGGAGCGCCTCGCTCCCCGATGAGCCGCCTTCTTGCAGCCAGGCGATCAAGCGGGCAGTGGCGGCGCTGATCTCGATGAAACGGACCTCGTCGTCGATGTCGCGGAAACCCAGAATGAAAAACGGGGTCGCGCCCGGAGCCATCTCTCCGCTTTTGAGAATTGGTTCCGGTCCGATTTGGTGGACCGGATAGCGGTATCGCAGGAGCGCGATCACCGGCGCGAAGACCGGAATCCCCGCCAACAAGTCCCCGTCTGGATCAAAGGCGCCAGAATTCGGCTCCCCTTCCGCGAGGGTCAGAACCAGTTCCATCCATTCGTAATGCGCCAGTTCGAGCAGAAGCGGCGGGTCATCGGGTTCCGCGCGCTCGTTTTGCAGGTAGGCGATAAATTCATCGGGAATCTGTCGGTAGAACGGCGAAGCACAGCGGTGCCGGGCAATGAACTCCCGCGCCAGACGCTGCCATCGGTCTTGGCCCAGCAGTTTGCGGACCATCGGAAAGCAGGCTAAGAGGCTGTCCTCGATCTTGTTGTACAGCAGTTCGACGTAGACGCCGATGCGCGCGGCTGGAACGCCCTCGGGGGGCGTGTCGGCGTCGGGATTGCGCAGATGCCGAACGAATTGGCGCTGGTACTGCTGCAAGGACGCTGGAGCCGGCGCGAGCGATGCGGACTGCGAAGTCGTCATCGGCCACCTCCCGCTTGTGCCGTCCGCTGGAATGGCTGCATCCGCCCATGGGCTTGCAGTTGCGCGATGCGTTCCACCTCCTCTGCCAGGCGGGGTAGCGGCGGCAGATTGAAATCGCGCTCCAGCAAAGTCGGGAACACCCCGAAACGTTCATACACTTCGGCGAGCAAATCCCAGACGGGATCGATGACTTCCCGGCCGTGGGTGTCCACGATCAAATCCGGTCCTTCCCGGTCGTGGCCGGCGACGTGGATGTACACGATCCGCGCTCCCGGCAGTCCTTGCAGGAATGTGTGAGGGTCGTAGCCGTGGTTGACGCTGTTGACGTAGAGGTTGTTCACATCCAGATGCAGATCGCAGTCGGCCTCTTCCAGCACCGCCCGGATGAACGAAAGTTCGTCCATTTCCGAGATCGGAGCGGCGACATAATAGGAGGCGTTTTCCACCGCGATTCTCCGTTCCAGAATCTCCTGGGTCCGACGGATGCGGGAAGCGACGTGGCGGACCGCTTCTTCAGTGAACGGTATGGGCAACAGTTCGTACAGATGCCCGTCGTCGCTGCAATAGCTCAAGTGCTCGGTGTACAGTGCAATCTGGTGTTCGTCCAGAAAGGCTTTGATTTGTTGGAGGAAGCCTTCGTCCAGTGGGTCGGGTCCGCCCAGGGACAGCGATAAGCCATGGGCGACGAACGGATACCGCTCGGTGAATCCGCGAAACTCCTTGGCTAGCCGACCGCCGATGCCGATCCAGTTTTCCGGGGAAATTTCGAAGAAGTCGATGACCGCAGGCGTTTTGGCCTTCAGCGGGAGCATCAGCTCCCGCCTGAGACCCAGGCCCGCCCCGTTGACGCATGAGGTTTTCATGGCAGGCCCCTCGCTCGGTTACGGCTTGGCGGGCGCTGCTTCCTCCGTTTTCGTACTACCGCTGCAGCCCCCTTCTTTCATCTTATTGGCGCCGCAGTTGCCTTCCTTAGCCTTGCCGTCTGCGTTGGTCGCGGTGGTTTCGGACTTCGTCTTTCCACTGCACTTGCCCTCGCCGCATTTGCCGTCCTTCATTTTCTCTCCGGCTTCGGCGACCAGGGAGGGGGCGGACAGTGTCTGTATGGCGAAGGGGTTTTCCGCCGCCTGAACGACTGGGGCGAGGGAGATCGAAGCGGCGATGACGCTACCCAGGGACAGAGACAAGGTCTTGTTACTCATGTGTGACTCCACTAATTGACGGAACGTTGATGGAAACGGGGCCGTCGCACAGGAGCCAAGACGAGGCTGGTTACTGGCGTACGGCTTTTCTAATGCGTTCCCGCGCTTCGCTGCTGAGTCTGGCCTGATTCGTTTGGGAGTCTCCCTCATCCAGTTGGTGGGCCGCTCGTCTCAGAAACAGCAACTGTTTCTCGAAATTCGAGCAGGCCGAACACAGCCAGACATGGACACGGAGCTCCAGGCGTTTCAGGTGAGGCAAGGGCTGATCCATGGATTGCGACAACAAGCGGCTGGCTTCTTTGCAGGTTAACATCAGCGCACCTTCCGATCATTCTCAAACCATTTGGATTCCAGACATTGCCGCAGACCTATGCGAGCGCGGTAAAGCATCACCCATACGTTGGTCGCGCTTACGCCGAGTTCCTTACAAATTTCTTCGTTGCTCATGTCATGAAGTTCTTTCAGCACGAATAGATGTGCCAGCTTGGGCGATAAACACTGCATGCAGTTCTGCAGCACGTCGAAAAATTGGCTTTGCTCCAGGCTGCGGTAGGGACTACCCCAACTAGCGGGTTTATGGTCCCAATGACCGTCCGGGGCAAAAAAATCGTCCATGCTCGGATCCTCGGGCAAATCAGTCGGAATATCCTCGTTCAGGGGCTGCTCGCGCCAACTGCGACGGAAGTGGTCGACGATCTTGTGTTTGAGAATGCCGGTTAGCCAGGTGCGTTCGCTGGATTGCCCCGAACGCTGGTGCAGAGCCGACAACGCCGCAAGCAACGTTTCCTGTACCAGGTCTTCGGCGGTGCTTTCGTTTTGAACTCGAATCAGCGCAAATCGAAACAGGTAATCGCCATGCTCATCGATCCACTGATCGGAGCGGGATGATGACTGGCTATTGAGGGACTTCACCGTCAGTGCTCTCCTTAATGATGCCGACGCAATTCAAGCGGATTTCCGCCATCGGATGACTGGTCGGCTTGGCTTATTCGCCGGATTTACGATTTCAGCGCCTCGGCTGCTAGTTGAGTGCCTAGGACTCTAGCCCTGATCTTGGCGAAAGCCGTGTCCCGGCCCGTTGAGGTATCATCCTCGAAGGGCGAAAACCCGCAGTCGTCAGTGGTGCCGAGTTGATCCACAGGGATGTAGTCGGCAGCGCGCAAAACCCGGTCCCGCACGAGTTCAGGTTCCTCCACCTGCGGATTCAGCACATCGATAACGCCCACATAAACCCGTTGGCCGGGACGCAAATTCTTTCTGATGACCGTCAGCACATCGTCCGGGTCCTTTTCACTGGCCAATTGCATGTAGAAATTTCCAGCCTGTAGGCTAAATAGGCTGGGCAGTAGGTCGGCGTAATCCACGTCGGCGCTATGGGTGGAGTCATGATCGCCGCCCGGACAGGTATGCACACCGATGCGCTTGCGTTCCTCCGACGTGAACTGTTCGAGCACGCGATTGTTTAGCTCGATGAACTGGTGAAGCAGTTGCTTGGACGGATCCAGTTTGACCGAAAGCCGTCCCTCGGTGAAATCGATCTGCACATGATGCACGCCCTGGTTCAGGCAACCCCGAATGTCCGCAACGGCTTCCGCCACCAGGTCATTCAGGAATGCCTCTCGGTCATAGCCTTCAATGCCTTCGGCTGGATAGATCAGGCTCAGCGCCGAAGCGGATATGACCGCCTGTTTCAATGGTCGTTTGGCATAACGCTGTGCCGCTTTGACGTACGTATCGGCATGAGTTCGGTAGCGAAAAGGCCCTGCCGTCAGCCTCGGCAATTGGCGGGTGTGTCCGTCTGCGAAGGTGATGACCACGCCTTCCGGCTGGATGTTCGGCAAACCCTGCAGCGGATAAGTCGCAAAGCTGGGCTTGGTTTGCTCGCCGTCGCTGATCACCGGCGAATCGGTTTCTTCAAAACGCTGAATGGTGTCCCGTAATGCCTCGTCATAAAACTCATCGAGCTTTTCTTGCGACAGCCGCCCCGCGCGAAACGCTCGGAGAGCCTCCAGCAACTGGGGTGGGCGGGGAATGCTACCGATCGACTCGGTTGGTATGGTCATGCTGATCTCCTGTCTGGCGGTTAGGGCGCGTTGGCTATCTGATGGGTAAGGACTGCGGATTAGAAAGGTCCTAATTCCGATTAGGCTCGGCTGGATATTGAAGTGGAATCGCAGAATGATTCCGTGATGTCGTCGAGGAATTCCCGGTGTGTCACTGGAATTGAGAACATGGGCCAGTTGTTCTGGACCGAGAAGCGGTATTGCTCGAAACCGACAGTCGCGCTGGCATCGGTGATGCCGAACACCCGATAGCCCTTGTCATAGGCGGAGCGCATCGTGGACTCGATGCAGACGTTGGTGAGCTGCCCGGCCAGCGCGACGGTCGTAATGCCATGGGCGCGCAGCACGAAGTCGAGGTGGGTACCCGCAAAGGCATCGATGCTGGATTTCCCGTCGATCGCGATATCGCTGTCCTGACGGTCTATGACTTTTGCGATTTCGGCGCCCCAGGTTCCGCGAATCAAGGCACCGGTATCCTTGACCACCTTCATGATGCCGTAGGGGCAATGGCCCATCTCCCGGTAGTCGGGCGAGAATTGAATGGGCGTGTGCACGATGAGCATGCCGTGAGCGCGGGCGTCCGCGATGAGCCGGTTCAGGTTCCTGATGATGTCGTATTCTTCGAGCACGGACTTGAGCAGGGGATACAGCTTGCCGCCTTCGCTGAGAAAGTCGTTCTGTAGCTCCAGTAGGACGACCGCAGTCTGTTTTGCATTCATGGTGTGATTCCTTTAATTGCGTTGATGTGTCGTTGTGCGCGATTCGGCAGGGGATAGGGGCTCTTCCGTGGCCGAGCCCCACCCTGCTATATAGGACGAAAATACCGTCGTCGCCTTGCCCACCGTTCCTGACCCGGGAACGGTAGATCCTCGATAACGGTGGGCGATTCCACAAAAAGGCTAGAGCATTTTCATATCTAGTGAAAGGAAACCAAGGGATCGGGAAGCGGTCTGATGAGTATTTGCGAAATGAGGAGCGGTGATGGCGAAAGCCTATTCGATCGATCTCCGGGAGCGCGTGATCGGCGCCTGTGATGAGG
>NZ_DASPLO010000123.1:0-1526 GCF_035627495.1 Methylocaldum sp. | reverse complement strand
ATGCAGCGGAAGGTCGCGCCGCTATCGGCCAGGGTGGTGGCCGGGGTGGTGTAGGAGGCCCCGGTGGCCCCGGCGATGTCCGCCCCATCGCGCTGCCATTGGTAGGCCAGCGGGGTGCTGCCGGTCGCTGCCACGCTGAAGGTCGCGGTCTGCCCTTCAGTCACGCTCTGGCTGGCCGGCTGAGCGGTGATGCTGGGCGGAGTGGTGGTCGTTGTAGTCGGTGTAATGACCACATTCCCAAACGTGACGTCCCCGTTAAAGGCGAGCAGTAAAACCGAGCCGTTACGGGTCGGAACATCTGAATTAAGGCTCCATTGAGCAGGCTCGGCGCTGCTTTGTGGCCAAAACTTGACGTAGACTCGGCTCATTCCCCCGGCCTGGGGTTCCGAACGAGTCTTGAGCATGTAGGTCACATTGGCCGCGGTAACTATAGGCATCTGTGCCTGAACGACTTCCCAACCACTCAGTCCACCATACGTCACGATATCCAATCGGGAATTCCCGAGCGGTCCCCGCATCCAAGCGAGCGCCTGCAGCGGCCACTCTGTTCTTGGTGATCCGCTTCCGCTGTCTTCATAGCCTTGCCAACCAATGGCAACACCAGCCCCACCGAACTGCGAGTGAATGGTGATCGGCACCGTCACTTCGTAATTGGTTAACCAAGTCTCATCGCCAATCGCGATGGTGCGATCATAACCCGTTTGGATCGTCCGGATACCTCCAGACGTCAACATCCAAAGGCCATCCGCGAATTGTGCGATGTTTTCCACCTCGAGTATGTCTGCTAATGTGCCCCAATCCGCGGTATAAGGAATAGGCCATACGTATCCAGTGCTATAGCAGGCAGTAATCGTTTTATTGGCAAGATTGCCTCGGCTATCTGTAGCCTTAATTACGACCTCATTGGGACCGATATTCAAAGTGTCGTGGTTAATCTCGATGTTGAAGTCGCCGGGCCAAACCAGCCGCCCCCCATTTCCTGTCCCTGGGCCTTTATCCGGACCTATTGCCAAGGCCAGATCAGGGCCGCCATTGAGCGAATAGGTGAGGCTGGATAGCGTCACATCCGACTGCACGTTGCCAAGAATATTGATCCATATCTGCGGGTTGCCAACGTGTCCGAAGTTTAATGAGCATGAAGCTTGAGGATCGTTATTTTCATACCAAACATCGACACTGGGTGGCGGCGGAACCCAGACATCGTTATCTAAGATGGGCGCATCCAGATTCAGGAAATAGTCGACGCTGGCGACGAACGCCGGATTCGGGGTATGGGTGCCGGCGAAGACTCCGACCTTAGTCACTGTTAGAGCCCGGGTGAAGGTGACGGCATCGGTCCAGGTGGTCCCGTCGCTGGAATAGCGATAGGTCCATTGATCCCCCGAGCGGATCACCCGTTGATAGGCCGGGATGCTGGACAGCGCCACGTTCTTGTAAACGGTGCTGCTGGCGCCATTGATGTAGGCCACGAACAACCGGGGCGAGGTCCCGTTATGCATGGTGTCGAAGCGCAGGAAGGTGTTATT
>NZ_DASPLO010000122.1:0-4034 GCF_035627495.1 Methylocaldum sp. | reverse complement strand
GGCTGCCCATTGCGATTCATGCTCGCCTTGATGCTCCCGCACCAGCCGAACGGCACGCTCCCTGACTTCCGGTGAATATTTTATCGATGTCTTCATAGCTCCATACTCTCAAAAGTTGGAGCCTCCGGGAAAGCCGGGGCGATTCAGCGAAGGCCATTGCGGAAATTTTAGAGGTGTACCCGACACGGTCTATCGCTGGGAGAGCCAAGTGCAGGCGAGTGGGGAGGAGGCGCTACAAGTCGCCAAGCGCGATCGGAAAGTGGGTGAAAAGCGGCATCTAAGTCTAGCGCAGGAGCTCGGACTCCAGCGACGGATTCGCCTAGACACCCGAGGTACTTGGCTTGCGGTTTGCGCTCTGTACGCGGCAGGCCGTGCAGGCGTTGATTTAGCAGGAGACCGGAGTGGCGATGCCGATTCGGACGGTGGAACTGTACTTGAAGCGGTGGGGTTTCACCCTGCAGAAGCCGCTTCAGAAGACGTATGAGCAGGACCCTCAGGCGGTGGCGCATTGGCTGCAAAACGAATACCCGGCGATCGCTGCCCGCGCGAAGGTGGAGGGGGCCGACATTCACTGGGGAGATGAGACGGGGATTGAACAGTATGAACAGCGGGAGCGGGGCTATGCACCGCCGGGCCAGACGCCGGAGGTAAAAAAGCCGGCCAAAAAGCTGCGGATGAACCTGATCTCCGTTATGACCCGTCAAGGAACGGTGCACTTCATGGTGTACGACGGGACGTTGACCGCGACGATGTTGATCCTGTTTTTGAGCCGTTTGATCCAGGGGTATTCGAAGAAGATTTTCCTGATCTTGGATCGTTTATGGGGCCACCGGAGCCAAGCGGTGCGCCGCTGGTTGGAGACCCGCCGGGATCGAATCGAGCTGTTTTACTTGGCGGCCTATTCGCCGGAATTGAATCCGGACGAGCTTTTGAATAGCGAGTTGAAGGGGAAACTGCATTCGGGATTACCTGCCCTGAACAAGGCAGGACTCAAGCGCAAAGCCCGGACCCATTTACATCGGTTACAGAAACAACCCGACCGCATCCGCCGCTATTTCAGACACCCCAAGATCGCTTATGCGGCGGCCGTCGTGTGATTCTGCTTTAGCTGCCAAGGCAATAAGACACCCCGATGGACCGCACAAAAACCTCAATGTGCTTTATGTATTTGATAAGCTTTTCACTCCACACTGATTATTGGTCTGATGATGAGAAATTAAGGGGCATATCATGATTCGCCTGAACCAACACCCTTTGCGAATCCGACTGCATGACGAAATCAACGCCCGCCCGTATGAGCCGCTGGAATCACCCGAGCGTATCTCTTACCTCGCGGTAGCGATGGATGAACAAAGCCGGGCCTTGGAATTTGCCCATCTCGCCGAACTTTGCCGGCATTTCGGGCAGGGACTCCCGGTGGGGGACGGGAAATGTTACAAGCTGCGGCTGGGCGAACTGCGTATCAAAGTGGAGCGCCACGAGGAGTTCACCCGTTACATGTTCATCCTGCGCGGGGCGGTCGCCGATCCATTCGCCGAAACGCCGATCGGTCTGATCCCAGCGGAGTGGGTGGAGCGAATTCCCGGTACGGTGCTGGTGGCCTCCCACACTGCCGTGTTGCCCGGTGCCGAGGCGGCGGACGGCGTGCTTCCCCAAAAGGCTGCCTACTGGTTTCCTGGCGGTACGGTGGTCGGTTCAAGTCTGGCCAATAATGCGGTTTCCGCCTTCAGCGACTTCCGCATCCATTCCGATGGATTTTCCCGCTGGATACTGATCGACCACTGTCGGCAGCCAGCGCAGGTGGGTCGGACGCTGCTGCGCCTGTTGGAAATCGATACCTATAGAATGCTGGCCCTGCTCGCTCTACCCATCGCCCGGGAACTGATACCGCAATTGCGGCAACGGGACCGGGAGCTGCATACCTTGGCACAGGCGGTGGCGGCAGGCAGTGAAAAGGCAGACGAGTCGCTTCTGGAGGAGTTGTCCCGGCTGGCAGTGGACGTGGAGAATCTGATTTCTAGCCACTATTACCGCTTCAATGCATCGCGGGCCTATTTCGGTCTAGTGGTGAACCGGCTGGAGCAGCTCCGAGAAGCCAGAATCGACGACATCTCCTCCCTGAGCGGCTTCCTTAACCGGCGCCTGGAGCCCGCCCGCAACACCTGCGAGTCGGTTTCGCGCTGGCTGGACGATCTTAGCACCCGCGTCACCAATGCCAGCCAATTGCTCCGAACCCGCGCCGACGTACGCCGCGAGCAGCAAAACCAAGCCCTTCTTGCGGCCTTAAACCGGCGCTCGCACTTGCAACTGCGCCTGCAGCAAACCGTGGAGGGGCTGTCCCTTGCGGCCATTACCTATGCCGGTGTCTCTCTGATCGGCATTTTGGGCCATGCCCTCTATAACAAGGGACTGTTTCCGTTTGATAGCGGCAGCCTCGAGGCTCTGGTCATGCCCTTCGTGGCCGCAGGCGTTTATCTCGGCACGCGGCATATTCGGGAAGCCGTGCGGGAGAGCAATTAGAAAGTAGACGTCCTGCTGGAGCGCTGGACCTCTCACAGTAGTGGAGCCCACGGAAAATGCGGCTTAAGCAAGTGAGATCGCCGACTAAACCCTGAGGATTCATCCCTCGTGTTGAGCCTCGCGATAGTCGAGTCAGCACAATTTCTAAAGGGCAAGCAAAAACGCGCGGTCTCGGAGAAGCAGCTCAGAGCGGCACAATATTGTGCCCCCGCTGATAAAAAACCCGGCCGAAGCCGGGTTTTTTTGCCTGCTGATTGGCCCGAAGAGGCCTAATCAGTGCCTCTTTATCGTTGTTCTGGTTGTTGGGGTTGCTGGATTTGCCGCTCCACTTCCTGTTTCGTCTCCTTATAAGCCTCATAAGGCACGCTCGCCATTTCTCGGCCTTTCAACAGAAAAACCCCAACGATCACCAGTATGATGAGCCCGCCGACATAAAACCAGAAGTAATCCTTCTTGGTTTCCTGCGGCTGTCCTTGTCCCGGTTGTTGTGCCATCTCGTTTACCTCCGTTGATGTCATAAGGTTCAAATCCATAACGCTGAACCGCTCAGCATGCCGTTAACGCCTCGGTTCGTCCGAGTCTGGAAAACGACAGCCGTAGTCTATTACCCTACGGAATCCGCTGTCAGGCAACTACGTAGAATTGCTTATACGAGGTCGTTTAAGCAAAGAACACCGGTGCGAACTCCGTCGGTATTGAAACTGGTCCGTCCGAGCGCCAAGGCCCTCACGTCATTGGGTGGGGCACGGAACGGCGGCCTCAAGCCCACAGCTCTTCATATCCCGCCGCGGTGCTGTAAGCGTTTTCGATAGTCGCACGAATCCGCTCGGGTTTTCTCTCCGAGCTTCATACATACGCCCCGGCTTGCAAGCAATAGTTGCCCGAAGATCTCAGGCTATAGATCGGAGGTTGTCCCCCAGCCTAAGAAATAAGAACTTAGTAAAGCTTCCGGTGTCACTCTAAGTGAGGCAAAGCATCGCTTTTTAGGGATGGAGCTTCACAACTGTTAATGTTAAAGGAGATAACCTTATGAAAAAGCTGATTGCCCTTGGCTTAATCACGGTCTCGCTAGCCCTCGGCGGTTGTCAGAACGAGACAACCCCGAGCAGTCCCGGTGGAAGCCCTGGCGCGCCACAACAAGGCGAAACTCCGGGCGAGCGCTAGTCCGAATTATTAATTTTCTAATCGCAAAATCAGAATTCCCTTTATTTTCAATAGACCTGCTTTAAACGGCAGGTCTTTTTTTGTCGTGCTAACGCCAGCCATGCCCGATTTGGGCACCAGTGAATTCACGGGGATCTTGTTGAAACCAGTATGCCTCGTGATCAGGTCAGGTTCGAGATATCCCAGACCGGTAAAGCACCGCGGCTAGAGTCCTGTCCCATTAATTCGCTGACATAATCGTTGAAGTTTGGCCAGGATGGAATCCGCCGTGGCGGTCCAGACGAAGGGTCGGCAGGACTGGTTGTAATGGGAGATGAAGTGGTCGATCTTGTTGACCAGATCCCGAACAC
>NZ_DASPLO010000121.1:0-1026 GCF_035627495.1 Methylocaldum sp. | reverse complement strand
GGGCTTATATATTTAGCAAACGCTTGGACCGCGGATGTCCGAGGGTGCTGCATAGGCTCGGTGGCATGGAAACCTCAAAGAATAAGGCTGAAGCCTGCGTACTGGCGGATTCATTTCAGGCGCTCGGCGATGAAACCAAAGCTCGAGATCTTCTGGAAGCTTGGCGCTGGCCAAACGGTCCAGTGTGTCCCCGCTGCAAGAACGCCGGCGACAAACGAATTTCCAAATTGGAGGCACAAAGCACGAGCCGCAAAGGGGTTCGCAAGGGCGTTTATTTCTGCGGGGCCTGCCGGAAACAATTTACTGTGACTGTTGGAACGATTCTGGAGCGTTCTCATGTCCCGATGTCGAAATGGGTAATGGCACTATCGCTCCTGTGCTCGTCGAAGAAATCGATCAGCGCTAATCAGGTTCACCGAATGATTGGGGTTACCTACAAGACGGCCTGGTTTATGTGTCACCGGATCCGGCATGCCATGACAGCCGACCCTGCGACGGAGCCGAAGCTCACCGGGACGGTGGAAGTGGATGAGACGTTTGTGGGACCCAGAGCCAAACCGAAAACGCCCGTAGTCGCACTGGTACAGCGCGATGGCCTCGCACGGGTGAAGGTGATTGCTTCGGTAACGCAGAAGAACCTTGGGGCAGCGCTTTCTGAGTGCGTCAGCAAGGAAGCGGTGGTGAATACAGACGAGCACCCCGGTTACAAGAACCCGTTGAAGCAATGGAAGGAGCACCAGACTGTGAATCACTCTCGGCAAGAGTATCAGCGAAACAATCAGGACGGTTCAAAGGCTTCCACCAACACCGCCGAATCTTTCTTTTCGCTGCTTAAAAGAGCCATTATTGGAGCCTGGCATCATATTTCCCGCGAGCACTTAGCTCGATACGCCAATGAATTCGCTTTCCGCTGGAACACCCGCCATCAAACCGATGGCACCCGCCTGAAAGGGTTTGGCCAGTTGATCGAAAACAAACGGCTCACCTACCGCCAGGTTTCCTGCGTTTGCTAAATATATAAGCCCG
>NZ_DASPLO010000120.1:0-1026 GCF_035627495.1 Methylocaldum sp. | reverse complement strand
CTTATCGCAGCACCAGTCGGCGTTCAAGGGGCCATTGCATCATCTGTGACTTCCCGCTTGCGGCCTTCCGAAATACCTGGGTCGCAGTGATGCGTCTTCACGAATGCCATGGAGAAAGTTTCGGCTGCCTGATCGCGCTTTGCAAGCCAGAATAAGATTACCCACAGCCGCCATAAGACATAGACCGGGAATAAGAATGAAAAATAGGAGCTTTGGTAATACAGGCGCGAGTCGACGAGGCGAAGCCCGCGTGCCGCGGCTATCTTCCTGAAGTCGGCCGGCGTGCAATGATCGTAATAGCTGGGAAAGCCGTGTCCCGTACGCATGTGCGGAAAGATAAAGAACATTAGCGACCGCTTCAACCGTTCTGGAAGAAGCAGATTGAGTCGAGCAAAGACGGCATTACGTGAGGGCACGAAGATGATCGCCGTCCCGTCTTTTTTCAGAATCGAAGCAATTGATTCGAATGCCGCACTAACGTCTTTGACATGTTCCAGCAGCGCCTGGCAGATGACGAGATCCGCTGTGGCATCTCCGGAGAACGAAGTAATGTCGGCACAAATGGTTTCGTCGTACAGTCCTTTCGGCGCTTTCGACAGCTCGCCGGCGTCGATATCGAGTCCGGTCACCGTGAGCCCAAGCCGCCTCTTGGTTTCCCTATCAATATAGGGCTGCTTTCCACCGCCCACGTCAACGATTTTCATGCCCGGTTTTAAAAACAATCGGGCGAAGCTGCGCCGGAAATCATCATTCCCATCCTTCCGGAATTTTTCCGGGATCGCTAAAGAGTCAAACTTATTACTCCAGCGGCAATTAAATTCGATGAAACTTCTTACCAAATTCATTCTCGCGCTCCTTGATTGGCGATAGCAGCACATCCTGCGACCAAAGTGTCTCTATCGCGTCTGCCACTTTAATGGAGCTGGAGGCAAAAAACCATCTCAAAAACCTGATGCATTTGGTGTGCATCAATATATGCATTCGATGAGTTCGCAAGATGTGCACTCAATGAAAATGCAGTTTCAG
>NZ_DASPLO010000119.1:0-3218 GCF_035627495.1 Methylocaldum sp. | reverse complement strand
GAGCGGCACTGGCGAAAACTCAATGGCATTCCCCGCTTGGCTCAGGTTATCGAGGGAGTCGTGTTCAAGGACGGAGTTCGGGAAGACGCCGAGAAAATCGCCGCCTGAGTCCGCCCCGTACACAAAATTTGACCATTACTCGGGCGGTTGTTACATGGCTGTGAACATGCCGGCTCGCAGGACCGGCCTGATTGATCCGAGCTATCATGCGCGTATCCTCCGAAGGATGCGCATGATAGCTGGGGCTCAGATAGCGAGTTTTGCCCTAAGGACAAGTATTAGCTGTCGCTACTCGCTTGGGATTAAATTGAAGCGCGGTGACCAAGGCGCTGTTGCCGACGCTTTTCATTGGCGCTGCCATTATCGGTTTTTCCGGTGAACGTTAATCGTTGATGGGGTTGTAGCCGTCGCTACTTCACTGAAGGTGGACTCCGCTACGCCGTTATAGGTCGACACGCGATACGAGTATTCGCCGTTCGGGCTAAGCCCCGTGTTTGAAAAGCCGGTGACATTCGGTCCCAGCTCCGCGATTTCTTCCCAGTTGACTCCGTCGCGGGAGCGCTCCACCTTGAATCCCTCCTCATTGTCCGAATTATCCACCCAGCGGAGATTAATTCGGTCATCGGATCGGGCGGACGCCGCCAGCGCGCTTGGAGCGGCGGGAGCAGCCGCCACTTTGCTGGCTCGCCAAGCGGCAACCGTATATCGCGCTTTTTCCATGGACCAGGCGTCGGCTGCGGACTTCGACGGGTTTATGTTCGGATCGATTCCCGTGGGCTTGCCGTTATAGTAGACGGTGGGATTGGCGAAATTCGAGATGCGCGTTGCGCCGCTGCATGAATAAGCCATAACCGTTCTGAAGCCGCCGCTTTGACACAAGCGATATCCATAAGAGTAGGGATAAATTCCGGCAAAGCTGGAGTTGGCGCGGTCATGGGAGTTGCCCTGGTTATGGCCCAGCTCGTGCGCCAGCGTCTGCCCGGCAAGACAATAGGCTTTGGAATCGTCATGCACTACGGAGAATGCGTAGGGCGCAAAGGAGCTACTCAGCCGCGTCATTTGATAAGCGATGCCGCAGTAATTCGCATCGGCGGAAACCAGCGCCACTTGGTCGGCGCCGTACTGGGTGCGCCAGGAGTGCACGATATCCATTTTGCCGTCGGTGGTGCCTCGAAGGTCATGAAGCGTGCGGGACATGTCGCCGCTTTCCGTGTAGCTGACCTCGGCCATGCGAACCAGGTTGAGCTTCATGTGAATTTTGCTGTTGATATAGGCTTGATTGGCGGCCTCGACGGCTTTCACGATCTTGGATTGGATACCTGATGCGCCGCCGGCATTGGCGCGTGCCTTCGGCGTATAGACAACCATCAGGTCAACAACGGTATTGGCTTCCGCGCCCGCCACGGGCGGGGCATTGGCCGCCGTCTCGGCTTCCGAACTGGCCGGCGCGTTGGCTAAGTCGGGGTCCATGTCGACATCGGGAATCGGGTGCTTGTGAGGCAGGATCTTTTTGGGGTCCAATTGTCGAACGGTATGAGTATCATCGCCGTTGTATAGGATTTCGTAGACTTCTCCGTTCCCCCGTTTGACGGTTCCGGACATGACATTTCCGGTCACAGCCAGAATGACTTCACTGTCGGGTTCTCCTTGAATATGACCAATC
This sequence comes from Methylocaldum sp., assembly GCF_035627495.1. Classification (GTDB taxonomy): domain Bacteria; phylum Pseudomonadota; class Gammaproteobacteria; order Methylococcales; family Methylococcaceae; genus Methylocaldum. The sequence continues at coordinate 1,555 of NZ_DASPLO010000119.1, read as the reverse complement.
CAAGCCGAACGACCCTGAACATTGTCGACGACACGATCCTTCTCGGCGACCAGAAGCGTGTCATTGAAAATATTCAGATTTATCGCGTCTGCTTTCATTCTTTCGAGATTAAGCCGGACTGAGCGATTCCTGTCCTTTTTAACTTGAGGGGGACGATTAGTGTCGGGTATGGCGCTCAGCGCGTCCTGAAATAAATCCTCCGGTAACTTCCGCTCGGCGGCGGCTGTGTGGCTGACCGCCGACAAAGCCAATGACAGATACAACGGGGTCAGGACAAAGTGCTTATTCATTCTTATAGCTCCTATCAGTACTAAAAAGCAGACACGGAAAATTTTTAAAATCGGCTGCGTGGGCCGGGCGGTTCCTCGAAATCTCCTCCTCTAGCGTTGTAAAAAAATCAGTCCCGGAGGCGTCTCGTAAAGGCGCCACTGATTAAGCCGCGTCGAAGTGCAACCCCCAAGCGCTGTTCGAGCTTCAGGGACTGGCTCCGACCGGCGAATTAAATTCGGTTGCAGTAGCCGCTAATGCTGTAGCGTTTTGGATCGAAAGCGTGGGGGAGGTCGTATCAAGCCCGTTGCGCACGGGACATCAAGTTGGCTGCTTATTGAATTCCCCCGCGGCACGGTGGTCTCTCTCGGAACGAGCGTCCGACAGGAACTCCACAGCAACGAGGCATGCAGCGTGGATGGGCCACTCACGGCTCGAGCCCGCAATCTCGCTGTCATAGGACGATCTCCTGTAGACCGGTAACTTTGCGTCGCCACCTTGCGGTGGTTTTGCCGCTTTCAGATCAAAAGACTTGGTTCAGTAGCGGTCTTAATGGCTTCGAGGTCCACCTTTAAAGGCAGAAATGGTGGGGGCGTCGAGACGTTTGTTGAGATCAGCGGCGAATATGAGACTTGATATTTTTTCTTCATGACTAACGGCTCATTATGAGTAGTTATGGTCACGTAGCCTGACAATTGTCAGAGCCCCCCGATATAGCGCACCCTGCCTGTTTGTTATTTGTTGTGCTTCGATTTATTTGTCGTCCGTAACAGCTCTTTTTGTTTAATCCATATCCGACACGGTACGGTTCGGCCTGAGCACTATTTAGGCCATATTTGTAATAAATTGATAAGTAAATAAAAAAAGGCGTTATCTGATATTTTTTAACTTCGTATGTCGCTCTCAAGGAACGGGCAAAGTTTTCCAGGAACGGCGAAACAGCCCGTAAAGAGCAGTCCATGGAGCCTTGTTAATGCCGCCCTATTAGGCAAGTCGCCAAAACACAACACTCCCTTAAGAAAACGATAAAACGGTAGACGTACAGCGAAAAATCTATTGGGCAGCGTTGATCCCAGAGGTTATCGTTTGGAACCGATCTTGATGAAGCCGAGAAACCTTCGATGTGTTAGGACAAACGAGCTGCTGAGCTAGTGTCCTGTCCCATTAATACGTAGCATAAATCTTGCTTAATTTCTGGGTGTCTTTAGATTTGAGGAGATACCCAATGAAAAACGGCCGCCCGAAAGCCGAACTGGTCATCACACCCGCTGAACGCGAACAACTGGAG
>NZ_DASPLO010000118.1:0-10680 GCF_035627495.1 Methylocaldum sp. | reverse complement strand
TATAAGGAGCGCCATTTGATCGAATGCTTCTTTGGCAAAATCAAACACTTCCGAAGAATCTTTGCCCGCTTCGAAAAATTGCAGCGTAACTTCATGGGCTTTCTTCGCTTCGTCTCAGCACTCATCTGGTTGCGTTGAAATTTCAACAGAACCTAAGACACTCAGGCGCGGGTTCAGAGCCCGGCGGATTCAATTGGGGTATGAATCCTCCTCCAAAATCCTCAACTTTCGTAAAGGTATGGGTTCGACCGCCCCGGTTGACCACCCGCAGCTTGTCGCCTTCTTCAATCTTGATGTAGGTTGGTTCGAAGCGCCAGGCCGGATGGCCCTCGGGCAGCAGCGCGTTAAACTCCGCCAAGGTGACATCGCCTTTTTCCAGAGCGCAGCCGCCGGTGTCCGACCAGCCGGGATCGCGCGGATCGCAATCGTCTAAAGCCAGTATTGTCTCGCGCGCCGCAGCGACGCCGACCATTGACAGCAACAGTAGAGCGGTTGAACCGAACTTTGAAATTTGCATGGTATCCCTCCTGATCATTCCCTTTAGTAACTTCGACATATGGACGTCGTGCTAATTCGCTGTCAGATTAGGCACGGGAAATCAATAAACGCGGCAATGACGACCTTTGGTTGGATGATCGGATGTTATAGATTCCAGCGACTGAGGAAGATGGCTCGCTGAATGGTTCGGACCTGGTCTTCGACCGAGGGGTTCACGAGTCTACGGTACGCCAACGCCCTTGCCTCACCCGAAAGCAGCAAGGTGCCGCTCAATACGACATCGAGGCCCCGCCGTGATCACGATTCGGCAGGAAAGAGGCGCCCGCCAAAGACTGACCGAGAACAGTTAGCCTTTGCGGAGTGGTGGGCGGTGCAGGATTCGAACCTGCGACCCCTGCCGTGTGAAGGCGGGGATTGGGGTCTATCATCGTCCATGGTCGTCCATGGGCGTGTGGTAAGTTATTGTTAATACACAAACTTAAAGGTTTGTAGAAGATCGTGGAAGGCGGTAGAATTTCCGTACCGATTCCGTACGGAAAAACCGCCATGAAAACGAACATTAAAACAAAGACCGACCGGCAGAAACTCACGCCACGACGGGAGCCGTATTGGGAACGGATCCGGGGCGGCGCCTATGTCGGATTCCGCAAACTTGAGAGCGGGGAGGGCACCTGGATTGCTCGGTGGCGCGGTGAAGACGGCAAGCAGCATTACCGCGCGTTGGGTGAGTTTTCCGATTTTGACGCAGCAGTAAAGGACGCTGTGCCCTGGTTCGATCAGACCGAGGGCGGCACCAGTCCGAAGGCGACTACCGTTGAAGCAACTTGCAAGGAGTACGTCGAGCATCTGAAGACACACAAAAGCGAAGCGACCGCCAAGGATGCCAAGGGCCGATTCAATCGGCTCGTGTACGGAAAAGCTATCGCCCGTACGGAATTAAACCGGCTCAAATCGTCCGATGTGCGGAAATGGCTGAATGCACAACTCGCCGATGTGGACGCCGAGGACGCTGAGGACCTGCGGCGCGCCAAGGATAGCGCGAACCGGAATCTGGCAAGCTTCAAAGCCGCTTTGAATTTCGCCCTGAAATCTCACCTGGTGGCGACCGATGCCGCATGGAAGACGGTCACGCCTTTCCCCCGATCCGGTAAGCGCCGTGAACGGTTCTTGACCCTGGAAGAGCGCAGACAGTTACTCGCGGCATGTCCGGCTGATCTGCAAACACTGGTCCATGCGCTGCTAATCACTGCGGCGCGTCCGGGCGAGATCGCGGCGGCGACTGCGGGCGACTTCGACCGCAAGGCCGGCACACTAGCCTTGCAGGGCAAGACCGGCCGCAGAATCGTTTCCCTATCAAGCGCAGCCCTCGAATTCTTCACGAAGGCCGCAAAGGGCAAACTACCATCTGCCTATCTCGTCGCTCGTGTCGACGGTTCGCAATGGAACAAAGACGCCTGGAAAAAGGTTTTTAGCCGGGCGGTAAAGGGGGCTCACCTGCCAACCGACGTGGTGCTTTATTCCGTTCGACATACCGCTATCTCGGAAATGATCGCGTCCGGCATCGATTCGTTCATCGTGGCGCGGCTGGCCGGGACATCAACGGCGATGATCGATAAGCACTATGGCCACCTGCGCCACGACCGCACGCGGGCGAAGCTGGATCAGGCGAGGATGGTGTAATGGCGCTAATCGACATCATGGGCATCTTTCGCGCCAGGGAGGACGGCGACACTGATGCCGCACGGGCCGCGTGTCTGCGGTTTGCCGAGCACCTGGAGACCGGTGAACCGGTGTCTCCGGAGTTCCGCCAGCACTTCATCGACGCACTACGGGCTATAGGTCAAGGCGCCGATCCGGGGCGGGCGTTATTGACGACGCGAGAAAACCGTAGACCGAAGAAAAACGTGGATCGCGATATCGGGATCGCCCAGGAAATTTACTGGCGTCAGCGGGACGGAGAATCGACCGGAGTGCTGTTTCAAGAAATCGGCGCCCGCGAGCACCTAAGCGCCAAGCGAGTCGAGCAAATCTATTATGAGTGGCTGCCCGTCATCGAAGAAAACAAGCGCATCAACCGGGAAGAAATGGACGGTTCCTAGTTAAGTCGGCTTAGTTATCTAGGATGCAAGTCGTTGTTTCCTCGTGCATTATTGTGGCCGTCGATGTAACCACATAGAGAAATGACAGCAATGACCACGAAGACCGAACCGGCTGCGCAAACCGAACGCGACGCATACACCATTCCCGAATTCTGCAAATCCCACCGGATATGTCTAGCATCGTTCTATAACCTCGAAAAGCGTGGGCAGGCTCCCCGGACATTCAGGGTAGGCCGTCGTCGGCTGGTCTCGGTTGAGGCCGCGGCCGAATGGCGCCGCGCGATGGAAGCGCAATCGGCCTAACGCCAATTCCAGAAAAATTTTTTACCCGGCGAAACCCCAACGTATATTTTCCGCACGGAAGCCTGACCACAACATATTGTGGTGTGAAGGCGACCTTAACGGGATTAGGCGCAAAATGTAGTATTGCGGGGCGAAAAAAGAGCGTGTTAGCCTGAAATTAGCGGTCCGATAGAGACCGCACCCAAGCCGGATGAACCGGCCAAATCAAACTAGACCCACCACCCGAAACGGTGCCGTCTTGAATGGCGGCATCGGATGTCCTGAAGTTTTCAGGGAAATCAGAGAGTTAAGGCGCTGTCATGCGCGTCGGATTTCTTTTGTCCGATGTCGTGACGGCAGATTAAGGACGAGTAACAGCGAAAAAAATCCTGTTACGTAACCTTTTTTCTTTGGAGGTAAAAACGATGCGTGGTCAGTTACCTAACCATTTCGTGAAGTCCCGATCATTTCGGGAGGAAATCGGAATCTGCAAGGACACCGAACGGGCTTGGTTGGCTCAAGGGCGGCTGCCCAAAAAGGTCAGGCTATCGCCCCGTGTTTCGGGTTATTGGCGCAAGGACGTCGAGCAATGGAAACGCGCCAATGGATACGCACAAAAGACCGCTTAACCAATCCGTCATAAACAACAGGGCTTAGCTGACGACCCTGAGAAAGTTCCAGCTAAGCCCCAAAGTATGAGAAATTCTTGTGGACAATTATATCAATCCCGACAACTCCGGTGAATATCATCATCCCGGAATTTACGGTCATGACCAATTGGCCGACGATAATGTTAAGACAGCCTTAACTGTAGGTCAAACGGTTTTTGATGCAACTAATCAGCCGTCCGATAAAGCCATTCCGCCAGGGCTGCAATGGCTTTATCCGCAGCCGAACCCGACACCAGTTCCGGAAGCTCCGGCACCTTGCGCAGTCGAGCAGGCACTAGAACCAGACATTGCGCAAGCCGAGCGGTTCCTCGAATTGCTGGACGAGGAAGCCGAACAATTCACGTTTCAGGCTTTCGACGATGATAAGGAGCGTAAAAAAGCCGGCGAAGAGGCAGCCAAGGCGCGTGGTGAAAAATATATCGATCCATACGCCAAAGTATTTCATGGAACGCTAGGAGAGCACGCCGGCAAACTGACCGAACTCAATAAAAATCGAGTTGGAGTCTTCGCCACAATCAACCGTACCACTCTAAACGGATCGCGTAACGCTAACAATATCATAGGGATTCGAGCGTTCTTCGTCGATCTGGACGGCGCACCATTGGGTGATGTCATGAAGGCACCGCTTCCACCGCAGATGGTCGTCGAAAGCGGCGGGTTCGGCCGGTATCACGCCTACTGGATGGTGGAAGGGGCTCCGGTCGATCGCGATATCTTTCGGGCCGTGCAGAAACATTTGATCCAGCGATTCAACTCCGATCAGTTGATCCATGATCTACCGCGTGTCATGCGCCTGCCAGGTTTTTTTCATTGCAAAGCCAAGCCGGTAATGACCCGCATAACCGACGAGTCTGGCGAACAACCGTACCAGTTCGAGCAATTCATTCGGGCGTTCGGAATTGATCTGTCGGCGGCTGCTCAAAGTACCTCCAAGAGCACGCCTGTCGTGCCCGTTACACCGGGTGTGGTCGACCATGCGGTATTTGTGAGGGTGCGCGAGATCGCGTTGAGGGCGGCGCGTAGGACGATCGACGACGCACGGATTGGTCGTCACGGCGAGATATACAAAGGCGGTTCGTACATGCGTCGCGACGGACTACGGTTGACGCCGGAGACCGCAACGGCATTCCTCAAAACCTTCGAAGAGAATATGAGGCCGACCGATACCGCGGGCGTGAGCTGCGGTTTGAATTGGGACGCCGAAATGAAAACGCTCAATGACGGTTATTACCGTCCATCCGAGCGGGATCGGCCAGGAACCACTAAAGCCGAAGCGGAGGCAATTGCGGCCGGTCTCGCTGCGGTGAATGGCATGGTGGTGGACCCGGAAACGGGCGAGATACTGCAGGGTGTGACTCCACAAGGAACGCCGTCAAAAGCTTTTCCGCTTGATGGCGGTGAGGCCGAGCAACTTGTTACTTGGGCGATTAAGACCGGCCGAAAGCTACCGAAACGTAATGATTGGCCGCGGGTCTGGCTTGATTGTGGACACCATACCGCTCCATTCACCGGACTCATGGCAAATTGCGGATCGTACGACCAATTCATGCCTGCGGTAGAGCGGTACATACCGATACGAGAGGCGAACGTCGAGCGCAAGAATCAAGAGCGCATCGCCAAAGGAGAGGAACCTGCACCTGACATTAACGGCGATGTGATTCGGCTCAAGGCCGAAGAGTTTCTTGAGCGCATCATGGCTATTGAGGTTTCCGAGGATCTTGGGCGAGAACTCTTGCGGAAACTGGACGCCAACGGCGATAAGCGTCAAATTCGCCTGTTGAGCACTCATGAACTCGATGCGCTTCCGGCGCCGTCCTATCGAATCAAGCACGTCCTGCCCGCTACTGGACTCGGTGCGATTTGGGGGCCTCCAGGATCGGGTAAAACGTTCCTGATTCTGGACGCAGCTTTCGGCATCGCTGCGGGGCGGCAATGGTTCGGACATCGAGTCAAGCAAGCCCCTGTTGTTTATTGCGCCCTTGAGGGTGAGGGCGGCATCCAGGCGCGCGTTAGAGCGTATAGAAGGCGTCACGGCAATGACCGCATGGAAAACGTACGATTCCTTGTCGAGCGCTTCAATTTGCGATCCGAGGACGACCGGCAAGCATTGATCGAGGCAATTAAGGAGGTCGGATTCGAAAATCCGGTAATCGTCCTCGATACATTGAACCGGGCGGCGCCTGGTGCGGATGAAAACTCGTCGGCTGACATGGGCACGATCATCGATGGCGCAAAGCAGATACAGGACGCACTTGGTGGTCTGGTGCTTCTGGTCCATCACTCGGGCAAGAATGCGGCAAGCGGCTTGCGCGGGCATTCGAGCCTGCTGGCGGCGCTTGATGTTGCTATCGAGGTCTCGAGGGATGGCGACGCCAGGAAATGGACTCTGGCGAAATCGAAAGACGGTGAGGACGGAAACGAAAATGCTTTTTCGCTCGAAACCGTCGAGATCGGCATCGATGAAGACGGCGATGCTGTTACTACGTGCGTGGTTGTGGGGGCGGGTGATACTTCGGATTCGAAAGATGCTGTACCGTCATTCAAGGCTATGAACAAGGATGCAGAAATGATGCTCAAGCGGCTGGTGATTGTGACTCATCAACTTGGAGTCCCGCCTAATCCGTTCTCGTTAGGACCTGAGCATAAGGTGTACCCGGAAAAAATAATAGCCTGGGATGCGTTGAGGAGCGCGTTTAAGAAGTGTGATCATTCTGGTGAATCATCCGACAAAGAGCGGCAGTCGTGGAAGCGCGGAAGAGAGGAATTGCTAAACCGAAAAGCTATCTGCGCCTATGGCGACTTCGTTTGGGTGAATCCGGAAAATAATGATATGGTGATATCGATGGTAATTATGGATGCCAACCACACCATACAGTCGGCTGGCATAGAGTCGTACGGTGCCGGTCGTGGCCTAGTTGGCTAGCATTTAGTATTGTATCGATCGAAAAGCCTCGGACTTCCGGGGCTTTTTTTTGCCCGTTCTTAACCAAACCAAGCGTTACAAAGTGGTTATTTTTTAGTCATTTTTAGAGGCGTGACAAGCGTGACAAAAGCGTGACAAGGCACCTTTGTCACGGAGCGTGACAAGCGTGACACACCCCCCCTTTAGGGGGTGTCACGCTATTCGCTTGTCACGTGTAGCTACTAGGGCTGCGGCCGATTTTGACCCCAAAAATAACCCAAAAATTTGGGGTCGAAAATTTGGGCGTTTGTCACGCTTTTGACCGTGATCCGTGACAAGTGTTTTTGTGTAGTGCTTGTCATGCCAGTTTGAACCTGGATCGACCGAGAAGATTAAGACTCCAACCAATCCCCCCGTGCCATCCAAACCAGCCTGCCCCAAACGCGCGCCCACGGTCACGAGAATCGGCCCGAAGCCTATTTGATTGCCGGCACCATTGAGCACGGAGCACGCCTTCGAATCCTGCGGAACGGTATCGGCGGGCGCTTCGGCATTTGATGGGTATTTGATTGCCGGGAGATCGGGCTCCGTGCAAGGCTCGAACGGCACCAGCGGCCTAACGTCGCCTAATCCCGCCTACGAATCGGCACCAGCATAGGCGCATGTAGCGCTTTCCCGGCAGCGCGCGTCTACGGCGTTCCTGTGCGGTTTTCAGGTGGGCATGAAAAAGGCGCTCGGAATGGGCTTGTGGGGTGATATAAACAGCCGGTTACTTGATATGTTTCAAGATCACAAAACTGATTAGAGTGCAATACGTATCCGTATTCGTTGTCAAAGTTGTGACACTTGAACTACGATTTTTGTATGAGCACGATTCTCTGGGATCATTCCCATCAGCTTGAACACTCGCTATCTGCCGTTGAAGGGGATTGGAACCTGTTGGCGGCTAAAGGGTCGTATTGGCTTCTCAGGTTGTCCTTGTCGGCTAGCCTGGTTGGGTTGCTGAGCTCTGTGAAGGCTTTGCGCAAAGAGGTAGCCGTGCTGCCTGAAAAAGATGAAATCGACCCGAATGACGTGCTGATCGAAAAGCTTCTGGAACTCCAGTTGCGCGTAAGATCACTTTATCACCAGATACCGGCGTCGCACCACTTCAGCCGGTGGATAGTGAATCAAATTCACAAAGAAACGGGTCTGATCCGCGTCTATATCATGGAGCATGATGCCGATTTATCTCCGATCTCTGGATCTTTCACCGACGCAGAAAGTCTGTTTAGCCACCTAAACAGCCTGTGACCATTGCCGGTGCTGGCGGAGTCGCCGTCAAGACGGTCAAGACTACGGTTCGTTTTGACCAAGAATTCAAAAAGTTAACCCCTGAGCTAAAAAGCCTGTGCAAAAAGCAGCTTGCAAAACTGCTGCACAATCCCATGCCGAGCGGGATTCGCTTCGAGAAGCTCAAGGGTTACAATAGACCATCCCTATATAGCATTCACGTCACCGGCAACTATAAGATTTCGCTCGAAATCAATGGCGATACTGCCACGCTTCGCCGGGTCGCCTGTCACGATGAAATAGACCGAGCGCCTTAACGTAGATTTAGGCATGTCGTGTTCTGACATGTCTATCTCATCGGCAAACCGCCTCACGCATACCCCATTTACATACAACCGACGCCTAGCCATTGGCAGGAAGGCGCCCCATTCTGAGCGCCTTTTTTGTTTGATCAAATCAGTCATCCGAATCCGCATCGGGCGGAAAAGCATGTCTCCCGCGCCTGATTAGTACGGACGGGACTTCTTCTTGATCGGTTTCCGTCTTAGGCTCGATCGGCGGACCGCCTGCTTCCGCGTAAAGCCGGTCGACCGTCGTTTCCAGCCAGTTCGTGAGGTTCCTGTTTTCCCGCTTTGCAAGCCATTCAATTTTGGCCTTGGTACCGTCCTTTGGCCGGAAATTCAACGCTTCGAGCTTTAATCGCTTGGTCTTGGTATTTTTTAAAGACATTGTCTTGACACTGTATTTTTTATTGCTGTACATTGTCCGCAAGTATGCCAGACATACTTTTTTCGGGTCAAACTTCAGGAGGTCAGACACATGGGCGCGATTCTTAGACGGCAAATCACGATTAACTACATCGGAGCCGAGGTCCGCATCTGTGCGGCGTTCTCAGCCGGACTATTCAGCACCGAGCTTACCGAAACCTTCGGTCACGTAGTCGAGGGCGTGGCGCTTTTATTTGGGTAACGATTAAACAATCCCCCGGTTGGCGTGGGCTGGCCGGGGTCAAGCATTTGGGGAGGTATCGAGTCATGAAACACACTGCACGCAAACGAATCATCGAAGTCGCTCGGGCAAACGGCGACACCATTTGCCGGATCACGATCACGCGTAATGCCGTGACTTCGCACGTTGAATGGTACGTGGTTGATCGACTGAGCTATGAGGATGAGCAACTATTCCGGGCACAAATTGCCTTTTCCGGTCCTGGCGTCGAGTTGCGGCGGCTAATCGATCGGTACAGGAAGGAAGGTGGTCGACACGGTATCGTCCATTTCACACCGTCTACCGGCCGAATCATGTCCGTGAGCCATGAGCTTGCGGAACAGATTGCCGAGGTTGTCGTGCGGCACATTGAAGACGCAGTGGAATTGGTCGATCCGGTTCCGGAAGATGCGCCCGAAGCGCTGGCCGAACACATTCGGTTCTGGCGGGATTGTATACGGGCGTACGCTGACATCGACGATGAACCAGCGCGGGCAAATTGAGGGGATAACGATGAGCAAAACTTTAAAACAAATCGAACTGATGGCCGAACTATCCCTGCTCGAGCGGGAGACCGAGAGATTGATGGCGGTATTCGATTCGCTGATTGCTGGTAACCAAATGAATGCCGGGGGCGTCGTGGCCACGGAGGATGCGGTATTTAGTCACGTGATGACCTACAAACGGATCATGTTCGACCTGATCCGGTCTGGCGTCGAATTGACCGACGAGGGCGTTAATCGCTGCCTCGGGGCGCTCTTTGTCCTAATGCGATTCATGAAGGATATTCAGCCCGCGGCCGACCGTGCCCGAGCCGAAGTCGCGGCGGTGGAGGCCGCGGCGAAGTCGCAGCAGGAAGTAATCGGACTACATTGATAGGCGGGGCGCTTGGTGGCGGAACGCCGGGCGCCATAACCGAAACCGGTATCCATGCGGGCGCCGGTCCATTAACAACAAAACTTTTAACGAAGAACTGGGGATCTTATGAACACTCAAACCAACGAAAAATTTGAGAACGGCTGGATCGCACTTCTTGGCTTCCGGAATGTGATTCTGGATGCCGGTGAAAAAGGGCAATGGCCGAGCATCATAAAGAAGGTTGCGGATCGCTTGGGCACCCAACCCGATGCAAGCTTGGTGCATCGGCTGACTGCCGATTTTGGCCATGCCCTGATGGAACTGTCCCCGAGCTCGCTTGTCACCGATGACAAGGATATTATTGGGTCGGATAAGAAAGTAGATGCCAAGGCGTATAAACGATTTTTCCCGTTGTTCGAGGGGTATTGGATAGGGCGGCTTGGGGCATTTTGATTTAGAGGATTAACGATGACAGAACAAGAAGACGACGACGGGGAATTAGAGCTCGGCTTTCCGGCCTTTGATACCTCAGTGGCAACCGGGGAGCCATACCCAATTGATTTGGATGGTTTCGAAGAATTCGGGGAATGGAAAGCGGTTGAAGCCTGGGCAGAGCCGGGGGTATTTCCGAATGGACAAGAATGCGTGCGGATCTATCTATTCAGCGAAACCGATATAGCACCGAATGGTGAAAAGCTTGCCCCTGAAAATTATCCCTTCAACGACGACCACATTGCACAAATTCGATTTGTGACGGATTAGATAGACAGAGCCAAAGAAGAAGCCCGGCCTAAAAACCGGGCTTTTTTGTGTCCGCAGAAAAATAAAAACCCCGGCATCAGGAGTTGGCCGAGGCTATCACCAGCGGCACGCCGGAATCTAACGGCTACCAAGGCGCTGCGGGGTGACGGCTTTATTCTCGCGTCACGCTCGGAACCGGGCGATAGCTGGCGTTCTGGCATTGTCGAATTAGTCAGCCCTGAAGTATTTCTAACACACTGACACATATACGGATTCGTTGCATATTGGCTGGTACAATTTGCAAGAAAACCGGTCATTTGATTTCGATTTCTTGCAAATTCGGGTGGGTTGCATGAAGCCAAGAGAGCCT
>NZ_DASPLO010000117.1:0-2843 GCF_035627495.1 Methylocaldum sp. | reverse complement strand
TGATCGAATGCTTCTTTGGCAAAATCAAACACTTCCGAAGAATCTTTGCCCGCTTCGAAAAATTGCAGCGTAACTTCATGGGCTTTCTTCGCTTCGTCTCAGCACTCATCTGGTTGCGTTGAAATGTCAACAGAACCTAGGACGCGTTGAGGGACGGCGCCAAAGATAAGGATAGAAAATCCAATGACACCTCTATAAGTATCCCGAGGGGGTTACCGGAACAGTCAATCCGGAACTTCCTCCCGAAAAAACCTGTAAAGACCGCCAGAATCGCCGAGTATCGCGGTACAAAACGGAGTCAGACACCATAACCGCCTTTTTGGACCGCTACTGACGAGCGTGTCCGGAATTTACCCTCGCCGACATGTCGCGTCGATCGCCCTGACTGCCTGTTATGGCCGAACACCGAAAGTGGCCCTTCGCCGGCAAAGGATCAACCTTCGACGTCTCGAGTCGGGGCAGAGGCGAAGCTGAGTCACAGGAGGTAACAAACGACGGCCTTCCACCTTGCAGTGCGAAGCTACTTATGGGGTTGTGATGGAGACGTAGAACTCGGTAGATTCAATCTACGTCCGGCTTGACCAGCACATGCAGGACTTCAAGGACGCCAGCGCGCGGGCGCAGGAGCCTCAATGACAGCACCTCTCCGGCGGCATCGCCCGCCAGCCAGTTCAGAAGATCGGACAGCTGCGACACCGGCGTGCCCTCTACGCCGATGATCCAGTCTCCCGCCCGCAGTCCCGCACTCGCGGCCGCAGACCCCGCCGCGACCTGGTGCACGCGCAATCCGGTGGCTGCCGGCCAGTCGTGTTCGCGGACCCAGCGCCGCGGCAAGGCTACCAGGCCGGTGGACACCCCCAGACTCGCGCGGCGGACCCGCCCATGGCGCAGCAATTCCATGGCCACCCATTGCACGGTGTTGATCGCCACCGCAAACGCGAGACCGTGCGCCGACGGGATGACGGCAGTGTTGACGCCGACGACGCGTCCGGCGCTGTCGAGCAGCGGCCCGCCGGAGTTGCCGGGATTGAGGGCGGCGTCGGTCTGAATGACATCTTCGATCCAGCGTCCGCCGAAGCCGGGAAGGCTGCGTCCGAGTGCGCTCACGATCCCGGCGGTGACCGTGAACTCGAAGCCGAGGGGCGATCCCACGGCGACGGCGATCTGTCCCGGCTGCAGGTGGCTGGAATCGCCGAGCGCCAAGGCGGCTGTCGAGCCACCTTCCAGTCTCAGCACGGCGGTATCGGTACTGGGATCCTCGCCGATGAGGCGCGCCCGGTACTCCGCGCCGTCGGCAAAGGCCGCGCTCACGTCCTTGGCCCCATGCACGACATGGCTGTTGGTCAGCAGGAAGCCGTCAGGGGTGAACACAAATCCCGACCCCGCACCGGCAGCGCTATCCGCGCGTCGTACCGTAAGATGCGCGACCGACGGCCGTGCCCGTCTCGCCACCTGGCTCACTGTGCGCGAGTAGGCGTCGAGCACGGCGGCGTCCGCAGACGGAGTCGTCGCCTCCGGCGCAGGACTAGGCCGGGACGGTCCCTTGAATCCCGCGGAACCGTTTGCCAATGGCCGGGGTATCACCACCGCGGAACGCTTCATCATCGGCTCGTTTGGAGAAAAAGATGCGGGTGATCCCATCAAAATGGGGCCAAACTTCTGTTTTTCAAGGACTGGTCAGGGGGGGGTAGAGTCGGCAGCCACTGCCCAATGCGGATGTCGAGACACTGAAATCGAGGGTGGACTTCGCGATCTATTCGGAGGAGAGCGTGATTCGGGACAGTCGATGGCCGATCTGGTGCCCGGTGGGCTGCCCCGGCGAATAAGACTACCCAAGGGCGCTTGCCGACCCCGAGGGGACACTCGGTCCTAATGTCGGAGCGGCAACTCACAACTCCATTTGAGACGTTTTCGATGTGCAGGCGGTAGTCGAGGCGGAAACAGAGGTCTTCCGCCCGTTCCAGATTATCAAGAATGCGTTCGAACAGAACTTTGTGCTGTGAGTCGCGGGTGGTGCTGGGCTGGTTGGCGACATGCAGGATCGAGTAGCGGCTGCCAATGGATTGTGCCTGATGAATATGGGCCGCGAGCAGGTCCTCGATTTTATGCAGATTGAAGACATGCGTGCGGTTTTGGTCGCTGTGGGCGTTGACCGGAATGAGGCGCCGGCCAAGCGTGTTCCGATCAGATCCAGGGCTTCGGGCTCGGCGAAATAAAAGCCCACCTCGAGCGGCCTGGCCCAAGTGAGGGCATAGTCCAGAAAAGGCGCCAGGCTGATCGCATGCTTGTCGACGATCTTGAATCCGAAGTTGGGCATGACTCCCTCAGTGAAGCGTACGAAACCAAGCAGATGGATCCCTGATCTCGCCCGGACTCGACTTTGAGCGTGCGAGAAATCCAACGGTCAGTCGGGTTGAGTTGGACCGGTGCCAGCCCCGGTCGCACGGATCGCATCGGCAATCTCTTTCAAATCGATGCTGGTTAGCCGTCAGTCGAGCCGCGTCGATCCAGCCGTCGATCTGCGCGGGAGAACGGGCTCCAACAATGGCACCGCTCACTCCCAGCCAGGCCAGCGTCCACGCCACAGCGACCGCCGACACGTAGTGCCGTGACGTTTGGCGATAGGTCGCACCTACAGCCCCCACGTGCCGGGAACGGCTTTGCCTTATCCCAGCCTACCCTTAAAGATATTTTCTGATTGTTCTAGGGCGTGTCCTCAATTAAGGGGTCGCCAAAGACGACCAAAAGCGATTCAATTGAGAGAGTGAATTCAGAAGAAGGTCGCTGAATGGTACGACGGTATGGCTTACGGGACGATCAGTGGGAACGGATTCAAGACCTCC
>NZ_DASPLO010000116.1:0-11196 GCF_035627495.1 Methylocaldum sp. | reverse complement strand
CCGGGTGGTGGAGCCGTTCGCGGTGGGCGAGGTCATCCAGCAAGGTTTTCAGCACCGGAAGCTGATGGTCGTGGAAGCCGCCTTCGGGAATCCGGGTAAAGGGCGTGAAGACCCGCAGGTTCGGCTCGGGCTCGTCGAGCTTCCAATGGGCCGCTCGGCCGTCCTCGATCAACACGGGCTCTTCGATAAAGAGAATGCGGTGCCGTTTGGCCAAGCGGGACAGCAGATGCTGCGGCCGCTGCCAGACCCAATTCCAGCGCAGGTGGGAAAATACGACAATCGTGAGTGCCTGTTCCATGAAACCTCCTTGTGAAAATCCTTAGGCTCTGCCGACCGAACCTGCTTCCTAATTGAGACTGCGAGCTTTTGCACCGCGTTCCGGCTGTCCTAAATGGACTTACGGGGATTGGATAAGAATCCAGACTTTATAAATGGCTCGCTGTGGTGACTGGATGGCCGGAACCGGAATGCATTAGGACGAGTTACGTACGAGACCGCCCGTATTTCCTTAAGCATCCGCACCAGCCTATAATTGTAATAAGCTCAAGGACTTGGGCTCTAGTTAGCTTCCGCGTTACCGAGTCGTTCAGGGCGGATGCCAAGAGACGAATCATCCTCCGGTAATGCGCGGTCGTACCGTGCTGGCGGGGGCCCATCGACCGTCCACGACGGCTTCTTTGACGGCATCTTTGACCTGCGGGAAGAGCATATCGTCGAAAAAACCCTGCGTCATACCAGTGGTAACCCACCGCCGTGCCGTCCGTCTTGACCGTGATGATAGGTGTAACCCGCTCCGTTCGCTTGAACCCGCGTGATCGAATTCCCCTGAGACCGATGCCGACTCAGGGTTTATCCCCCTCAGCCGCCTTTTGTCTATAGGCCATCCCAGCGGCATTAATTTGACCGAAATAGAAGGGCCTTAAAAATGTATGGTGGCGCTAGGCGGGATCCCGCGATGGTTCGGCGCCTAAGTCATTGGTGGTGACAATCTGGCGGCTGCATGAGTCTTAAGTCGCGGTACGCCAATGCCCCTCGATGCAACCTGTCTCGTCAGAATGAGGGGAAAGATGTCTAATATTTCATGCCAACGGCCCCATTAAAGCGGGCTGCTGAATTCAAACGTCAGGCCATTGATCAGAGGTACACAGATGCGCGCCATTCTTATCCACGGCATGGGCCGCACACCAGCGGGTATGTTGATCTTGGCTGCACGCCTTCGTGCTTTGGGGTTTCGACCCGTTCTGTTTGGCTATTCGGCGACGCTCGAGCGCTGGGCGGGCTGCCTTACGAGATTGGAACACTTTATTGAAAAGCACACCGGGGCAGACCGCTTTATCATTGTAAGCCATTCGCTTGGGACGGTCTTGACCCGCGCCGTGCTATCCAAGCTCAACCGAAAGCCGGTGGCCTGTTTCCTTCTGTCCCCGCCGACTCAGGCCTGCCTGGCCGCTCGCACATTCGCCTCTCGCCGATTTTACCGTCTGTTTACCGGGGAGATGGGACAACTCCTGGCTAGCCACCAATTCATGGACTCATTGCCGCTGCCCGATGTGCCCACCAAAATCTATGCGGGAACGGGTGGCCCGACTGGACTCTTTTCGCCGTTTGGAAAGGAGCCCAACGATGGTGTCCTGACGGTCAAGGAAACGATGCTGCCGTCGGTTTCCGTGCAAACGGTTCCATCGCTTCACACCTTCATCATGAACTCAAAAATCGTCGCTCAAGATATTGCGAAAGTCACCCAATCCCTTTCATCGTCCGGAGCAGATTCGGGGAGCCGGATGCTCAAGCGGGCAGCCCGCCCTGGCGCCGTTTGAAGGTTTCGAGGTGGCGTGGGTTTCGGTGCTTCGGTCGGCGTCCGTAAGGCGGACACCCCTTAGCTAATACGTTGAAATTTGGCAGCGAAGGTCCGGCCAGGGTTGACAAGCGCTCTTTTCCTAGGGGACGCTCCAAGCCTTTGAGAGCTGTATGTGCTCGATTTCGTCGACCGTCAGGCGCTCTTGGGTCTTGTCGTAGCACTTCGGTGTGCGGGGATTTTCGTGCGCCGCCATTTACCCGATAGACCGTCATGCCGGTCGCACGGAAGCTGTAATTGCCGATTGCCGATTGGCGCCCGGATTCCGAGCGCGGCCAAGGCCTGCGGTTCATTCTAAAGTGCACCCGCCTTATTCTTTTTCTAAATCCGCCACACTCGAATAAAGCATTACCCAGAAGGCAGAGTCCCCACCGCCCCTCAACACTACTGTTCTGCCTTCTCTTTTTCGACGCAAAACAGTCGGAGTTGAATCGACTTTCCGGGGGCATGAACCCCGGCACTCACAGGAGCCTGTAGGGATCAAGTGACTATTTTGGCGGTATTTAGTAAGTTAGATGTCTCACAGTTCGAACAGCTCCGCCTTTTAAGACTCCTCGTGAAACTACCTACCAGTCAGTCTGAGACTGTTTAATCTGGTCGGCAAAGGCTTACCCTACCTTCTCAATGTCCCCTAGCACTTCGAGTAGTCTCCTGAAGCACTTCTAAGGCATGATCCAAAAGGATTTGCTCTTTGTGACGCAGAGATTCTTGTGGATGACGAAGCGGCATGTTCACATCTCAACATTTGTTCACGTAACGTGAACATGATCATTAAGTGAACGCAGAGCGCGGGCAGTCGGCACCTGAGAATAGCCAGCGCTCAAGCGCTCGATCATTTGCGGGGCGGACCGACCAACAAAAACACACATCAGGGGAACGACTGGACCATTCGGCACGTTGGTGCTTGACCAGTGGACACCACCCCACAATGTTGTCGAGACAATGCTCTTGTAAAAGAGATTACAGTGCTTCTCCGGCCGTCTCACCCCTTTCCACGTAAACCTGAGTTGTTTTGGTCAAAGCAGATCACTGGGCGCAGAGCCCAGCTGCGACTGTTTTCAAAAGCAAGTGGAACCTAAGTGGAACCGTAGCCAAAATACGCTATGCCTCAGGGATAATAAGCAAAGGACTATCGTCAAAAAGCGGCGTAGCTTACTCGATCCCGAGGAGCCCTATTCACCCGTATCCCAGTCTGCCATGTCATTGCCTTCCTCTCCCTTTGAAACCGAACACCTCAGTGGCACCATCGAGCGCGTGACCTTTCACAGCGATGCCTCGGGCTTTTGCGTGCTGCGGGTCAAGGTCCGGGGCGAGCGCGATCTCGTGACGGTGGTCGGCAGCGCCGCCTCGGTCACCGCGGGCGAGCAGGTCGAGTGCCTCGGCATCTGGGTCAATGACCGGGAGCACGGTTTACAGTTCAAGGCCCGCCAGCTCCGGGTCATTCCGCCGAGTTCCTTGGAAGGCATCGAAAAGTATCTGGGCTCGGGGATGGTCAAGGGCATCGGACCCCATTTCGCCAGGAAGCTGGTCAAAGCCTTCGGCGAGGCGGTGTTCGACGTCATCGAAGAGACGCCGGAACGCCTCTCGGAACTCGAAGGCATCGGTCCCAAGCGCCGGGAACGGATCACCACCGCTTGGGCCGAACAAAAGGTGATCCGGGACATCATGGTTTTTCTCCAGTCCCACGGCGTCGGCACCTCAAGGGCGGTCAGGATCTACAAAACCTATGGCGATGAAGCCATTCTCAAGGTGACCGAGAATCCGTATCGATTGGCGCTCGACATCCACGGCATCGGCTTCAAGACGGCGGATGCCCTGGCGCAGCGGCTCGGGATTCCCGCCGATTCCCTCATGCGGGCTCAAGCCGGGATCCGCCACGTGCTGCAGCAGTGGTCGGAGCAAGGCCATTGTGCCGCCTATCGGGATCAGCTGGTCGAGATAGCCGGGCCGTTGCTGGCGATCCGGGAAGAAACGATCCGCGAGGCGATCGATGCGGAGCTTGAAGACGGTCAGTTGATCGGCGACGCCGTGGGCGATCGTAAGGCCCTGTACCTGACCAGCCTCCATCGTGCCGAATCAGGGTGCGCGAAGCAGCTCCAGCGGCTGCTCGAAGGGCCGACTCCCTGGGGCGAGATCGATACCGACAAGGCCATCGCCTGGGTCGAAGAGAAGACCGGGCTGACGCTCTCGGACTCCCAACGGGCAGCAGTTCAGGTGGTGGCGAAGAGCAAGGTGGCGATCATCACCGGCGGACCTGGGGTCGGCAAGACGACGCTGGTCAACAGCCTCCTCAAGATCTTTCGGGCGAAAAAAGCGCGGGTGCTCTTATGTGCCCCCACGGGGCGGGCCGCCAAGCGGCTGACCGAATCGACCGGTCTGGAAGCCAAAACCGTGCACCGTCTCCTCGAATTCGATCCGAAGGAATTCAGGTTCAAGCGTAACGATGAAAACCCGTTGGATACGGACCTGCTGGTGATCGACGAAGCCTCGATGATGGATATCGTTTTGATGAACCAGCTGCTGAAGGCCATTCCGACCGCGGCGGGATTTTTGATCGTGGGCGACGTCGATCAGCTGCCCTCGGTCGGTCCTGGCGCGGTCCTGGCCGATCTCATCGCCTCCGGTGTGATTCCAACCGTCCGCCTGACCGAGATCTTCCGCCAGGCGCAAACCTCGAAGATCATCGTCAATGCCCATCGGATCAATCAAGGGCAACGACCGATCAAGACCCCGCTCGGTGACACCAGCGACTTCTATGTCATCGAGGCGGACACCCCGGAGGAACTCTTCGATACGCTGATCGAGGTGGTGACGATAAGGATTCCGAAGAAGTTTCACCTCGATCCGATCGAGGACGTTCAGGTCCTGACGCCGATGAACCGGGGCGGACTCGGCGTGCGGGCGCTCAATGTCGAATTGCAGCAGCGCTTGAATGGCCGCAGCGAACCCAAGCTGACGCGCTTCGGTTCTATCTTCGCGCCGGGCGACAAGGTCATGCAGCGGGTCAACAATTACGACAAGGAGGTGTTCAACGGCGATATCGGCAAGATCCTTCGGATCGATCTCGAGGAAAGCCAGGTGATCGTCGACTACGACGGCCGGAACGTTCCCTACGAGTTCGGCGAATTGGACGAAGTAGCCCTGGCGTATGCGGCGAGCATCCACAAGGCCCAGGGCTCCGAATACCCGGCGGTGGTGATTCCCCTGGCGCTGCAGCATTACACGCTCCTCGAGCGGAATCTCCTCTACACTGGAGTGACGCGCGGCAAGCAACTCGTGGTCCTGATCGCGCAGCCCAAAGCGCTGGCGTTGGCGGTCCGGCGTCAGACATCCGCCCGGCGGCTCACGAATTTGGCGGTTCGACTCCAAGACGAACAGACGCCTCAATCCGAATGATCGGCCTTTGAAAGCACGCATGGAGCAACAGATTCAGAAAGCCCCGTTCCGCCCCAAAGCCCTGTGTCTCGACATCGAAACGTCGGTCGGCCCCGAGATCAAGCTCACCAAAGTCGGCGTGTGGCGCGCCGATACTCAGCAACACGGCCACTTTCAGGGTTCGTTCTCTACCGCCGAAGTGCGGGCGGAATTGGATCGGCTCAGTTCCGGAGCGGCATTCCTCCTGGGCCACAATATCACGGGGCACGACCTTCCCGTTTTGAAGTTGCTCTTCCCGGACCTCGCGTTGTTTGAGCTTCCCGTCATCGATACGCTCTGGCTTTCGCCGCTCGCCTTTCCCCAGAATCCCTACCACAGCCTGGTCAAGGACTACAAACTCATCAAGGATTCCCGGAACGATCCGTTGAAAGACGCTCGGTTGAGCTTTCGGTTATTCCGCGATCAAGTCGAAGCGTTTGAACAGCTCCACAGCCAAAGCCCCGAAGAACTCGCCTGTTATCACTATTTGCTGGCCGGAGTTCCCAACGCCGACTACGACCGCTTGTTTTCCGTCGTGAGGCGGGCTCCGAAACCGCGCCTCGAAGAGGTACGCACTTTTCTTCT
Organism: Methylocaldum sp.; assembly: GCF_035627495.1. Taxonomy (GTDB): domain Bacteria; phylum Pseudomonadota; class Gammaproteobacteria; order Methylococcales; family Methylococcaceae; genus Methylocaldum. The sequence continues at coordinate 5,342 of NZ_DASPLO010000116.1, read as the reverse complement.
GAACCTCGCCGGTTCCAAGGTCTGTTCCACGCGTCTTCAGCGACTGCTAACCGACGATATGAATCACGCCGACAGTCGCTTGCCCTTGGCCTATGTCCTGGCCTGGCTCCGCGTGTCGGGCGGCAATTCCGTCCTGCCCCCTTGGGTCTTGCACCAGATCCCCGGAACCCGCCAACTCATCCGGGAGTTCCGAGACACGGCCTGCGGCCGAAGCGATTGCGCGTACTGCAATCAATATCACGATGCCAAGGCCGAACTCGAACGATTCTTCAACTTCACGGCCTTCCGTCCCGAACCCCAAAACGCGACGGGCGGATCGCTTCAGGAAGACATCGTCGTGGCCGGGATGGCGCGGGAACATTTGTTGGCGATTCTGCCGACCGGCGGCGGCAAGTCCCTCTGTTATCAACTCCCGGCCCTGTCGCGGTTCTGGCGCGATGGAAGCCTCACCATTATCGTCTCACCTCTCCAGTCCTTGATGAAGGACCAGGTCGACAACCTCATCAAGCAGGGCATCTTTTGCGGCGCCGCCTTGAACGGCTTGCTGTCGATGCCCGAGCGGAAGGATGTCCTCGAAAAAATTCGCCTCGGGGACATCGGCATTCTCCTGGTGTCGCCCGAACAATTCCGCAACCGCGGCTTCGTGGACGCGATCAAGTACCGGCAGATCGGCGCTTGGATATTCGACGAGGCCCACTGTCTATCGAAGTGGGGGCATGACTTCCGCACGGATTACTTCTATGTTTCCCGCTTCATCCGCGAACACTATCGGGATCCGCTGTCGCCCATCAACTGCTTCACGGCCACCGCCAAGCTGGAAGTCATCCACGATCTCGCGTCGCATTTTCGGGAGGCCCTCGGCATCGCACTGGATCACTTCGAAGGCGGACACGAACGCACCAATCTTCATTTCGAAGTCCTGCCGGTCAAGAAGGCCGAGAAGTTTCCGCTGATCCACACCCTGCTCGAAAAAGAACTTAAAGACGTGCCGGGGGGAGCCGTCGTGTTTACCGCGAAGCGCGGCAGCGCGGAAGCGATTGCCGGCTTTTTGAAGGACATGGGGTGGTTGTGCGCGCATTTTCATGCGGGCCTCGATCCGGGACTGAAGAAGGACGTCCAAAAAGCCTTCATCGACGGTGAATTGCGGGTCATCGTCGCCACCAACGCGTTCGGCATGGGCGTCGATAAACCGAACGTCCGGATGGTGATCCATGCGGAAACGCCGGGCTCCTTGGAAAATTACCTGCAAGAGGCGGGGCGCGCCGGTCGGGATCGCGGGGACGCCCGTTGCGTTCTCCTCTATGACGAAGAAGATGTCGAGACCCAGTTTTCCCTGGCCGCCCGCTCCCGCCTGACGCGGCAAGACATCGCCGAAATCCTTCGGGTCTTGCGCCGGCGCTCGGCGCGGACCAAATCGGAAGAGGTGGTGGTGACACCGGGGGAAATTCTGGCCGAGGAGTCGTTGACCACGGCAATCGAGGCTGAGAGTCCCGACGCCGACACCAAGGTGAAGACCGCCATTGCTTGGTTGGAACGCCGCCGGTTTTTGGAGCGGGATGAAAACCACACGCGGGTTTTCCCGGCGAGCTTGAAAGTCGCCTCGCTCGAAGACGTCGAAAAGCGCCTTCGCAAAGCAAATCTCTCCGAAGAGGTCCGGAAGAAATATCTGACGCTGGTCACGATCATCCTGAACGCCGACGCGGACGAAGGCATCAGCACCGACATGTTGATGATCGAGAGCGGACTCTCCAGCGACGAGTGCATCCGGATCTTGCATCAATTGGAAGAGTTGCAGGTCTTGTCGAACGACATCGGCATGACGGTGCTGCTCCGGAAAGGGGTGAAAGATTCGTCTCAGGATCGATTGCAGCGCGTTATCAAACTGGAAGCCGGTTTGTTGGCCCTGTTACCCGAGCTTGCGCCGGAGGCGGATCAAGGGGATTGGCAGGATATGCATCTTCGTCAACTCTGCCAGGAATTGAGACGGCACACCGACTGCGAAGTGCTGCCGGATGAGCTTCTGAGCTTGCTGCGGACGATGAGCCGTGCCTTCGGCGAGTCGCAGGCGATGCGCGCGATGTTCGAGGTCCGCGTGGTGAAGCGGGATTATTTGCGCGTCCGGCTTCGGAGGTCCTGGGCTCAGATTCAAGAGATTGCCGCGAAGCGTCGGGATATCGCCCAAAGCCTGCTCCTCCATTTTCTCGGACGCCTCCCGTCGAGCCTGCAAGGGGTTGACCTGCGGGTCGAATGCCGCATGGGTGATCTCACCCGGGTGCTCAAGGAAGACTTCGTCTTGGCCGGACGCTTGAAAGATGTCACCGCCGCGCTGGAGCAAGGACTCCTTTATCTCCACGACAATCAGGTGCTGATCGTCGATCGCGGCAAAACGGTGTTCCGATCCGCCATGACCATTCGACTGCTTCCGGAAGAAGCCAAGCGGCGCTTCGTGCAGAGCGATTATGAGCCGCTTTACGAACATTATCGGGAAAAGAACTTCCAGGTTCACGTGATTCAGGAGTATGCCCGCAAGGGGCTGGACAAACTCAGCGATGCGCTCGCCTATGTGGCGGCTTATTTCAGCTGGCCGAAAACGCGGTTCATCCGGGAGTATTTTGCGAGCCGGCGGGAGATCCTGGACTTGGCGACCACGGAAGAGTCCTATCGCCGCATCGTCGCCGAGCTGCACCATCCGACTCAGGAGCGTCTGGTTTCGGAAAAGACCGATGTAAACCGCTTGATCCTGGCCGGCCCCGGATCCGGCAAAACCCGGGTGATCGTCCACCGGGTCGCCTACTTGCTGCGCGTGTTGAGAGTCCCGGCTGAGAGCGTGATCGTGCTGACCTTCAATCGGGCCGCCGCCTATGAGGTCCGCCGCCGGCTTTACGCCCTGGTGGGCAATGATGCCTACGGCGTCACCGTGCTGACCTATCATGCGCTCGCGATGCGTTTGACCGGCACCAGCCTGGCCGTCGCAGCCGAGACGGGGCAAGAACTCCGGTTCGATGACATTCTGTGTAAGGCCATCGCTCTTCTAGAGGGAAAAGCGGAGATCGGTGACGACCCGGATGAATTGCGGGAACGCCTGTTACGGGGTTATCAATTCGTGCTGGTCGACGAGTATCAGGACATCGATGATCTCCAGTACCAGCTGATCAGTGCCTTGACCGGCCGGACCCAGCAGGACCGGGACGCGAAGCTGACGATCATGGCGGTCGGTGACGACGATCAGAACATCTATGCCTTCCGCCAAACCAACGTCGAATTCATTCGGCGTTTCGCCGCCGATTACGAGGCCAAAACCGAATACCTGATCGAAAACTACCGCTCGACGACGCACATCATTTCGGCCGCGAACGCCATCATCCAAGGGAGTCCCGATCGCTTGAAAGTCGATTACCCCATCCGGATCAATCACGCGCGCCACGATGACCCCAATGGTGGACGCTGGGAACGGCTGGATCCGGTCGCGAAAGGCCGGGTTCATATTCTGAAGGTTCCGGAGGATCGTAACCGGCAAACCCAAGTTGCGATGCGCGAATTGGAGCGTTTGAAGGCGCTCGACCCCAAAGCCGACTGGTCCGATTTCGCAGTCCTCGCCCGCACCCATGCCACCCTCGAACCCGTCCGGGCTTATTGCGAGTGGACGGCGATTCCGTATCGGCTGGCCGAAACGGGCCAGTCCAGCGGCCAGCCGGAGCTTCACCAAACGCGCGAAGGGCAAAGCCTCATCCAGCTGTTACACAGGCATAAACGCAAACTCCTGCGGAACGGCGCCCTCCGTGAATGGGTCCGAAAACGGTTTGATCGGTCGGGGGATAATCCTTGGCTGGAACTGCTGGAACACTGCATTCTGGAGCTCGAGGATGCCTGGAGAGGCACACCGATCCCGATCAGCCAGGTTCTCGACTGGGTATACGAATACGGCAGCGAATCCCGCCACCGGGTGGCGGGGCGAATGACTCTGTCCACGGTTCACGGGGCGAAAGGCCGCGAATTCAAGCATGTGCTGATTCTCGACGGGGGCGATTGGCGAACCGATCAGCAAGGCGAAGAACGTCGTCTTTACTATGTGGCCATGACCCGCGCCCAGGAAACCCTGACGCTGTATGAAGCGATCGGACGGCCGAATCCCTTTTCCGGCGAGCTGGAGGACAGTGAGTTTAGTGTAAGGACGCCGTTAACGGAGTTTCCCGAACCTCAGGCCGCCTTGAATAAGCGTTATGTCCAATTGGGTTTGGCGGATGTGGATCTCGGGTTTGCCGGTCGTAAGAGCACCGCCGACCCGGTACACCGGGCCATTGGGACGCTCAAGGTCGGAGATCCGCTCAAACTGGCCAAGGTCAATAACCGTTGGGTCCTGAAGAACCGGCGGGGGCTGATCGTGGGACGCTTGTCGAAGCAGTTCGAAATGCCCGCCGGCGAAGTCGAAAGCGTTCGCATCAGCGCCATCGTGCATCGCCGTAAGCGGCAATGCCAGGGAACCGAATGGGAAAGCTGTTGTCAGGTCAATGACTGGGAAGTGGTGCTCTGCCACTTTTCGATCCAGCCCCAAAGCACGCATCGACTCGCCATGTGATCTGCTATCCGAGAGGCAACACGGCATCTAAACCGGTGACACAAAGCATCAGCTTCCACAACGCACCGGTCTCCAAATGCCCGGTGGTCGTGATGCGCTGGTACGGCAACATGACACCTCCGATTTGCAGCGCAAACGGAACTCCGCTTTCTTAGATACCATTGGAGTGATTTATCGTGGACATTGTCATTCTCCTCGTTTTGGGAGGGCTCACCTGGCTATGGTTCGATAGCTTCACGGCACGCGAAGCCGGCATCCAGGCCGTGCGAAAGACTTGTGAAGCGGACGGACTGCAACTGCTCGATGAAACAATAGCTCTCAGCAGTCTGCGGCTCAAAAGGAACGAAGACGGAAGAATGGTGCTGGCGCGGGTTTATTCTTTTGAGTACAGCGATACCGGCGATAACCGCCGCCGCGGGAGTGTCCATCTGCTCGGCCACAGGGTAACGATGCTCAACGTGGGGCTGCGCTTGGTAGCGTCTAACGGCAGACTGCACTAGCGCCGCATCCGGGATTAACTGATCAAGAGGGTTAGTCTTGAACGGTTTTGACACCCGTCATGGGGATTTCACCCGCGTTCAATTGCTGAGCAAAACCAGGGATGAGCGTGTTCATGTTGGGTAAGTAGTCAGCCCTGAAGTATTTCTAACACACTGACACATATACGGATTCGTTGCATATTGGCTGGTACAATTTGCAAGAAAACCAGTCATTTGATTTCGATTTCTTGCAAATTCGGGTGGGTTGCATGAAGCCAAGAGAGCCT
>NZ_DASPLO010000115.1:0-13600 GCF_035627495.1 Methylocaldum sp. | reverse complement strand
CCAAAATGTCCTTGGGATCCGAATAGCCTTTGAGCAACTCGTCTAACAGGGCGTCTTGTTTGGCTGTATCACTGGTCATCTTTATTTTCCTTTTTGTCAGATTATACAAACCAATTACACAGTTCTTTTTACACCCCCGGTTCTTCTGCCCTGGGAATAACCAGCCGCCGGGAAGCAGTTGGCGCTGTTTGCGGCCCTCCCGCCACCAGGCCCGCAAGATCGTCAAGAGAGTCGGCGAGAGCATGGCTTGGCGGTCGCGCTGACCTTTACCCTGGTCGACGCGGATGATCATGCGTTCGCTGTCGATATCCGTCACCTTCAGGTGCACAACCTCATTGGCGCGCAGCCCGGCGCCGTAGGCAGTACCGAGGGCAGCCTGGTACTTCAGGCCACCAGCGGCTTGAAGCAAGCGCGTGACCTCCTCAAGACTCAAGATTTCCGGGAGCTTGCGCGGTTCATAGACGTGTCGAATCTTCTTCAAGAGCTCGGGCCGATCGAGCGTCATATCGAAGAAGAAACGAAGTCCGGTCAAAGTCGCATTCAGGGTCGTGCTGGAAACGCCCTGTTCAACCAGATGCAACTGATAGCGTCGCAAGTCCTCCGCTTCGGCCCCGTCCGGCGAGCGACCGCGGAAGCGGGTAAAGTTGGCAACCGCTCTGATATAAGCAGTCTGCGTATTTGGTGAGAGCCTGCGCATCATCATGTCATCGATCATGCGTTGGCGCAGCGCGCTGATCGGTCGGGTAGCCTGATTCATGACTCGATCTCCTATGTTGAGGGGAATGGCATATCGCCACCCCAACCTCATCACAGGTCAGGCTTCGCTAACTACAGGGTAAATTGAATACGCTTGAAACCAGCCATGACATCGCTACTAAACTACCGCGCGAGCGGTTTAGTACATCGACCCATTCCGGACCTTCGCTGGCAAATTTCAACGGCCCAAATGAGCCGCGCGCCTCAGCGACATGATCGCACAGGACGGCTGGCGCGTCGGCTCCATTTGGATGTTAGCCAGTTCGAGTCCAGTTTTAACTCTTTCCCTCAGCGGGCGTCTGGCGTTTTGCCCAAGTGTGCCTTGGTTGGCGGACCGCTGACCCAATTGTTATCCCACGCGGAATCAACCGTGATGAACACCAGCGCATCGTCTGAGGCCCATGCCTGGTGGCGCATCTTGGCGGGGATGTAATTGAAACCACCCGGGCCGAGCTGGTGGCGCATGCCCTCGTGTTCGAATGTCCAGTTGCCGCGTATGACCGTGTGGGTTTCGTTGGCGCTGTGCCAGTGCATCGGGACGTGTATTTGCTTCGGCACGCGAATCAGCAAATGAGTGGCCTGGGTCACTGGGTCGACGCGCAGAATCGCAATCTGCGGCGACTCGGCACCCAGCTCGGGGACGATGGTCTGCCACTGCAGGTCTTCGTATCTCGCGCCCATCGCCTGGCCGGCCGTCGCTTGCGTGCTTAACTGCTGCGCGACCAAAGCGGCGGCCAGTAGACTCAACAGCACTGTGAAGATTGTTGTTCGCATCGTGTGACTCCTTTCAGCGGGTGCAGATGCGTAGGATCCGGTCGTCCAGCTAACGTTAGATGGCTTTTTCACGCTGTATTTCTGCCTTTTGCTGTTCAGGCACGTTGAGCCAAACAACATTTGGACCAAGCTTTAGCTCAACTCCTACTCCAGAGCGTACAACTTCAACAATTTGTTTGAACCACTGAGAACACGACCATTCTTTCATTGGGGTAGATTTGAAGCCATATCTGTTTTGATCCCAATAAACACCGGCTGCCTCGCGATAGACATACTGATACATGGGCTTGCCTTGACTTTCTAGGCCGAGTAGCAATTCCCCTGTATCAAGAACTTCAACTCTGTTTATAGTTTCGCAATCCATTTGCCTGCCATCTAACGCGCCAAGCTCACGGGCGCGCCGCTTTTGGGCGCGCCCGTGTGGGGCGATGTGTTAGATCTCGATCAGGGCGTGGCGCAACGCTTCGCTCAGACATTCGTGAATTCTCTAACGAGCCGGATGACATCCTGCGGACGGTCTAGGCTGAGGAAGTGTCCGCCGTTCTTGACCACCTCCAGCTTGGCACCGGGAATTCGCTCCAAGGTGGCGCGCCGCTCCGATTCCCGCGACCAATCCTGATCACCATAGACGAGGAGCACCGGAACGGAAATCTTGCCATACTCCGCTCGGGCCTCGTCCCATTTGTGGGCATTGCGGATCAGATTCAAAAAAGCCCGATAGTGGCCGCGGCGGCAACCCACCGCATAGGTCTCACGCACGAAGGATTCTGGTAGGGCATCGGACTCGGCGACCCCGCCTTCCATAATCTTGCGTTCGACCAGGGGATTGCGGAAGCGCATGACGGTTTCCCCAAGTACCGGGATACGGGCCAAGGTGAAGACCAGCCAGGCCACTAAGTTCGCGCGGGTGATGCCACGGCCCTTAGCGTAATCGTAGGAATTGATAGCAACGACGCGGGCAACGCTGGAATGCCGACGCGCCGCAAGCAGCAAGGGGATCGTGCCGCCGATCGAGACGCCCGCCAGCGTGGCGTTCTCGATTCTCTGCGCATCGAGAAACTTGCCAACGATATCGACGAAGAACGCCGGGGTGTAATCCGTCGCAGGGATGTCCGACCAGCCGTGTCCAGGGTAATCGAGGGCATAGACCGTGAAAGTCTTGGCAAGCTCAGGAATGAGCTTCTGGAAGATATCGAGTTGGGTGCGCAGCGTGTGCAGCAATACCAGCGGCGGTCCATCGCCGGTCTTCACGTAACGTAACCGGATACCGTCAATGAATGTATATTGTACGGGGAGATCGGGCGCCCAGGATAATGTCGCCGGTCTATCCGGCTCCGTTCGCATGGCCTCAATCAGTAAAGAGACCAGAACCGGCGCTGCAATTACGATCACGGCAACGATAAATAGGGTTGTGTTCATGTTCGTTTCTTAAGAGCTCTAACGTTGCATTAACCCACGTGTGCCGCAAAGCGGTACACGTTGGGTTGAATGATTGGTAGGCGATGCACGCAACCAGCACCTTGCTCGAAGTGCCCTTGTCATCAATGCCGCTTGACTCGCCAATACCCGGGCATGATGTAGAACAGGGGGATCACCACCAAGATTGCATACGACAAGTAGAGCGATACATAGGCGAGCGGGGCCGCGAGCAGATACACGGCGGTTGCAATCAAATTCTGGCGCTGGACTGCGGCATGATACCTCGACCGATCCTGGTTATGGACAGGTTGGCGGAACACAACGTGACGAAGCAGCGCGAAGGAGCCCATGTCGCACACGAGAACAACAGAATACAAAGCGACGGCAAACGGCTCGGCGGGATTGTGTCCGAGATAGGCGGCCGCGAACGGGACCAGGGACATCCAGAAAAGCAGGTTGCTGTTTGCCCAGAGTAGTGGCCGATCGACTAGGCGAACAGGGTGCAATAGATAGTGGTGGCCCACCCACATGAGGGTCAGTGCGACGAAGCTCAGCACGTAACTGAGAAACCCCGGCGCCACGGCAAGCAACCCCCTCAAGCTCGGTTCGTTCGGCGCCTTGAGCTCCAACACCATAATGGTGATGATGACGGCGTCGCTGAAGGCCTGCAGGCGAGCCGTGCTCATGTTTGCTGTTGGATGGCGCCAATTCATAAGTGCCTAACGAGTAATGGCCGACCGAAGTGTCGGCTTACAAGGCGACATTCTGCTCACCGGTTGCAGAAAGTTCAATCCAGCCGGCATGTTGAGTCTCCCTGGCATATTAATTGTCGGGGCAAACCAGACATTTTCTTGGAGACTCCACAGGCAAACCCCGCAACAATCCGCACTACCCCTTCGGCCACGCTTGCTCGACCAGGTGCGGGATACGATTCGACGCAAGCACTATAGTCTGCGCACTGAGCGGAGCTACATCCATTGGATCAAGCGATTCATCTTCTTTCACGGGAAGCGACATCCGGCTGAAATGGGGGCTTCCCAGGTCACCGCGTTCCTGAACCATCTCGCCATGGAAGGTCGCGTTGCCGCCGCAACGCAGAATCAGGCACTCGCCGCTCTACCCTTTCTGTACAAGGAGGTTCTAGAAATCAAACTGCCTTGGCTCGAAGGTCTGACACGCGCCAAGCGCCCGCAAAGGCTGCCTACGGTACTGACCCAGGCAGAGGCCAAAACGCTGCTAACCACCCTTGAAGGAACGAAATGGTTGATGGTAACGCTGCTCTATGGGGCCGGCATGCGCCTCAATGAGTGTCTCGGCCTTTGGATTAAAGACATCGACTTTGAGGGTCGTCAGATCTTCGTTCGCGACGGCAAAGGGGGCAAAGACCAGGTTACGCTGCTGCCGAATCGCGCGATGGACCCGTTGCGGGTGCACCTGGAACGGGTCAAGCGGTTGCACGAAGCCGATCTTTCCGCCGGCTTAGGCGAAGCAGTCTTACCATTCGCGCTTGCCAGGAAATATCCGAGGCTGGTTACGAGTGGGGATGGCAGTTCGTCTTTCCATCGAAGACCATTTGCACGAACCCTTATACGGGGCGCCAGACTCGGTATCACGTCCACGAAAAGACTCTGCAGCGCGCCATACAGACGGCCGCTCGTCAGGCGGGAATCAGTAAGCCCGTCAGTTGTCACTGCTTTCGACATTCGTTCGCAACCCATCTGCTGGAAAACGGGATCGATATCCGGACGATTCAGGACCTGATGGGGCACAAGGACGTCTCTACGACGATGATTTACACCCACGTCATGAGACAAGCTTGTCCAAAGTCCTGCTGACTTTTAGTATGACGCCGGTGCCTCGATGAGGTGCCGGCTGACGCTTGAATGTCGGCTCTTGGCCGACAGCGCCAGTTGGCGGCCATTCCCTAAAGCTGCCGCTGGAGGGAGATCAGGAGCCACAGTCGAACGGCTGGTTTGGCCGAGAACCGGTAGCTATGGGTACCCTGCATAAATGACCGGAGTGGGCACTTTGTGTCCATTCAAAACACCTGAACGACTGCCCGAAAGTGGCCGTTCAGGCGGGTTTCCGCACAGCGGTCAGATCTTGGTTTGTTCGGCGATAATTTCACGTTTTTCGCTCTCTCCTCTCCAGATTTGCGGACTTTCATGTGGCGAAGTCCACAAACGAGACTTTTTCAAAATCAGTGGATTGAAATTTCCTCTCGGGCCGGAGTTTGGAAGCGGCATTGGGTAGGCAATCGGTGTTTGCCAAATGGAAGTCCACTGTGATTGGCTGTTACCATGTGGAAATCAGAAAGGTACGTGCGGATGGCTTGGCTGATCGAAACTCCGCATATTCATCAAATCGCTGATCACGGGTGGTTAAAAGAGCCATCCAAAGTGGCTGGCGCAAAGCAAAATGATGAGATAGATCAAGCGCTGATTCGACTGCCGACGAGGGCTTGCTTGCAAAGATCGGCAGGGAGGGATACCGCGCCGATGTTTTAAGCCGGTCCAGTCGGAAAAGGTTCTTGTACAGCCCTTGAGCGGTCTACGCTCCAATCGGCTGCGAGATATAATCGCTTACTAGGCAAAACAGGCTGGGAGGGAACCATGCCCATTTACGAGTATCGGTGCCAACAGTGCGGTGAGAGGTTCGAGCAGCGTGAGAGCCTGGCCGAGCACGAGGTCGCCAAGCCCAAGTGTCTGAAGTGCGGGAGTGACAAGGTCACCCGGGCGTTCACCGGATTTTATGCTAAGACCTCGAAGAAAAGCTGAATGACGTCTGCCCGCATACTCCTGCTGACGGGCGTGCCCGGCGTCGGCAAGACCACGCTCCTCCGGCGGGTCGCCGAGCGGCTGAAGGGTAGAAGAATTCGAGGGTTTTTCACGGAGGAGATCCGCGAGGCGGGCGAACGGCAGGGGTTTCGTCTCGTCGCGTTCGACGGGACCGAACGGGTGATCGCGCATGTGGGCCTTCCCAAGATCCATCGGGTCGGGAAGTACGGCGTCGATGTCGAAGCCATTGACCAAGTCGCTAAGTGTCTAGCTCTCGCTGCGGAGGCGGACCTTTACTTGGTCGATGAGATTGGGAAGATGGAATGCCTGTCGGAGCGTTTCATCGCGGCCATGCGGAGCCTTCTTTCCGGAAGGCGACCTGTGGTCGCCACGATCGCCCTGCGCGGCGGCGGGTTCATCGCCGAAGCGAAACAGGCCGCAGGGGCCACCGTCTGGGAGGTAAGCCATGCCAACCGAGATGCGCTGCCAGAGCACGTGCTGCGGTGGCTTGAGACCACCTGAAGCAGAGGAGTCTGTCGGACTGACACCGTCGACACAATTTCGCTCCACATGGAGTTTTCATCGAAGCGGCATTCTGTTGAATGCGCTTCAACAGGGCAGCTCGGAGGCGAAGCGTTTGGGCGGCTAGCGTTCCAATGCCGGGCGGCTGCAAACCTCTGCTCGAAGAGCAGCGATGAAAGACAACGACTTCGTGAGGTCCGCTTACGGGGTGCGGATCCCCAAGATATTCGGTACGGGACGGCCTGGAAAAGGGCCACACGGCGGGCCTGGTGGAACAAGCCCTCACTTTGGGATTTCGCTACATCGACGCGACTGGCCAGCTCAAGCATTATGATGAGCCGGCGTCGGCGCTGCCAGCCAGAAAACCCATAGATGCCATGGCGATCGCTACAGGAAAATACTCAGCAGTATCCAAGCCTTGGGTTTCCTTGCGGTGAGATAGGAACGTGCTACGAGTATATTCTGTGGGCCAGAGATTAACGCCGGCCAACAAATTGAAAGGCTCTCTATTCGGCGCGGAACGCAGGGCAATGACGGTCAGTGCGATCGATGCCGCGAGCAGTCCGGAAAGTGCCCTGAACGGACAGGCAGGGTCGGCGAGTTAAACTCCGCTGTTCGGCCAAAGCCGACGATCACGCATTGGTGATTTCAACTTTGCTTGAATGTCGGCTTTGAATAAAGATGAAGGTGTAAAAAAGAGGCTTCTCAAATTCTAAGGCCTCATTAGATAGGAAGTGAAAATGCTTTGGCGCCGCTGAAGCGTAAGCTTTCGCTGGCGCGGGTCGAAGCCGTCGGATGCGATGATGCGGCATGGCTTAGCTACAAACGGTCACTAAATTTGACCTTTTCGTCAGTTGTAGGCTGAGCGAAGAATGCTTATGGAGCGCAAGTCTTTGATTTGGCGGAGAGGGAGGGATTCGAACCCTCGTGGGACATTTCTGCCCCCATCCGATTTCGAGTCGGCGCCGTTATGACCGCTTCGGTACCTCTCCTCGGAAAAGGCTGATATGATACGACACTCTTGTTGAGAACTAAATGGTGGGGGACATGAATTTGTCAGAAATCATGCCCTTCGGCCTAAACCTAAAAGACACCTTGGGCCGAAGTCTAGAACATAGAAAAATTGTAGACGATAAAAGCAAATTCATAGGGGAGCGACAACAAAAATCAGCTTTAGAAAAATCGAACTTTTTCCGTTTCTTTATTTATCTCTTCTTTGCAGCTTCTTTTTCGGGATGCGTCCAAGAAACATCCCAGCCTTTAACTCAGTTGGAGCGGATAAAGCAATCCGGCGAACTGCGGGTCGTTACCCGGTATGGACCCTCCACTTACTATGAAAGTATCAACGGAGCGGTTGGTCTGGAGCATGATTTGGCTGAGCTTTTTGCCAAACGGCTCAACGTCAAAGTGAAATTTATAGTGTCGGATTCGGCTAAGCAGGCAATCCAGGCCATTGATGAGGGAGGGGCGGATATAGCTGCGGCAGGGCTAATCATCGATGAGGCGCGGAAAAAGAAATTGCGCTTCGCGCCGCCTTACCGCGTTCTTGCCGAGCAAGTCTTGTACAGTGATAGCCGTCCGCGGCCGAACGGCCTTACCGATTTAGCCGGTGGCGTATTGGAAGTTTCGGCCGGTACCAGCCATGTCACTACTCTCAAAGCGCTGAAGCGCGACTATCGCGATCTTAATTGGCGAATCAATTTTGATCAGGACGTCCACGAACTTCTATTCCTCGTTAGTGAAGGATTGGTCGATTACACCGTCGCCAATTCGGATCAGGCATTGATCATGCGCCGCTATTATCCGCGGCTGCAGGTCGCCTTCGATATCGGCAAAACCCGGGAGCTAGCCTGGGCTTTGCCCATGTCAGAGGATGCCAGTCTCTACGACGAGACCGTTCGGTTTTTCAGGGAGATCAAGGAAAACAAAACGCTGGATCAACTGATTGACCGCTATTACGGCCATGCGGAAGCGTTCGATATAGCTTTGGATAGTTCGCTACGTCACGACTATCGGACCCGTTTGCCTAAGTTCAAGCGTTTGTTTGTGCAGGCGGGCAGACGGTATGACATAGATTGGCGCCTCTTGGCCGCTATTGCTTACCAGGAGTCCAAATGGAGCAGTACGGCCGTGTCTCCCGAGGGTGTGCGCGGCATGATGATGCTGACTGGCGTCACCGCCAAGGAGCTGAAGGTAACGGATCGGTTTAATCCGGCCCAAAGCATTTGGGGCGGCGCGTCTTATCTTCGGCAGACCTTGGGTAATATTCCGCCGCAGATTGAAGATCCGGATCGTACCTGGTATGCCTTGGCGGCCTACAACCTTGGTTATGGTCATATCGAGGACGCCCGGAATCTGGTCGTAAAACGCGGTGGCGATCCCGACAAGTGGATCGAAATCAAGAAAGTGTTGCCGCTGCTCGGCAAACCCAATTGGTATCGGAGAACCAAGTACGGCAGAGCTCGTGGTGCTCTGGCCGTTCATTATGTCAACAGCATACGCCGATACTACGATCTCTTGGTCTGGCTTACCGAGGAAAATGAAACCGGTAGGATGGCCATGGGGCCTGGAAAGCCGCGGGCTGCGGGCGTTTAGCGCCTTTCTTGAAAAAAGCCTCTGAGGAGGTTGCCGCAGTCCTCCTTCAAGACGCCGCCTTGGTATTCAACCTTATGGTTGAGAAACTCGGAGTCGGCTAGCTGCAATGCGCTGCAAACGGCGCCCCGCTTAGGATCCGGGGCGCCGAATACCAGCCGTTTCACGCGCGCATGAATGATGGCGCCCATGCACATCACGCAGGGCTCCAGGGTCACGTAGAGAACGGTATCGATCAGCCGGTAGTTGCCGAGGTGCGAGCCGGCCGCTCGAAGCGCCATGATCTCGGCATGGGCGGTGGGATCGTTTGTGCCGATGGGGCAGTTCCAGCCTTCGGCGATCAGTGTATTTGCCTTTACCAGCACCGCGCCTATCGGTACTTCGCCCGCGTCGCCAGCGCGATTGGCGAGTGCCAGCGCCCGGCGCATCCAATCTTCGTCGCTCGGAGTCACGGATAGGGGATCATTCCCACTCGATGGTGGCCGGCGGCTTGCCCGAGATGTCGTAGGTTACCCTTGAGATGCCGGAGACTTCGTTGATGATGCGGCGCGACACGAGATCGAGAAATTCGTAGGGCAGATGGGCCCAGCGGGCGGTCATGAAGTCTATCGTTTCGACGGCTCGCAGCGCGATGACGTAATCATAGCGGCGCCCGTCGCCCATGACGCCTACCGATTTGACCGGCAGAAATACTGCGAAGGCCTGGCTCACCTTGTCGTACAGCTGGTGCCGATAGAGTTCTTCGATAAAAATCGCGTCGGCGCGGCGTAGCAAATCGGCATAATCCTTTTTGACTTCGCCCAAAATGCGCACGCCCAGACCGGGGCCGGGGAACGGGTGGCGGTAAACCATCTCGTAAGGAAGACCGAGTTCCAATCCGATCTGTCTGACCTCGTCTTTAAACAACTCCCGCAACGGTTCGACCAGCTTGAGATTCATGCGCTCCGGCAGGCCGCCTACGTTGTGATGGGATTTGATGACGTGGGCCTTGCCGGTTTTCGAGCCGGCGGATTCGATGACATCCGGGTAGATCGTGCCCTGCGCCAGCCATCGGGCATCGGTAATCTTGCCTGCCTCTTCGTCGAAAATCTCGATAAACAGTTTTCCGATGGCTTTCCGCTTCTGCTCCGGGTCGTCGATGTTTTTCAGCGCTTGCAGGAATCTTTCCTCTGCGTTGATCCGAATAACACGAACGCCCATGTGCCGCGCGAAGGTAGCCATAACTTGGTCGCCTTCCTCGAGACGCAAGAGCCCGGTATCTACGAACACGCAAGTAAGGTGATCGCCTATGGCTTTGTGCAAGAGCGCGGCGACTACCGAGGAGTCCACGCCGCCGGAGAGCCCGAGAATCACTCGCTCGCTGCCCAGTTTGGCGCGAATGGTCGCTAAACTGTCTTCGATGATATTGTGCGACGTCCAAAGCGCCTCGCAACCGCAAATATCTTGCAGAAAACGTTCGAGAATGCGTTTTCCCTGCCGGGTATGGGTAACTTCCGGGTGAAATTGAAGACCGTAGTAGCCGCGTGTCTCGTCCGCCATCCCCGCAATGGGAGCGCTCTCGGTCGAAGCAATGAGTTTGAAGCCGGGCGGCAAAACCGTTACTTGGTCGCCATGGCTCATCCAGACGTCAAGTAGGCCGTAACCCTCCGGGGTTGTATGGTCTTCGATATCGGACAATAAGCGGGAGTGGCCGTGGGCACGAATCTGCGCGTACCCGAACTCGCGGTGGGCACAGGCTTCCACCCGGCCGCCCAACTGCTCGGCCATAGTCTGCATTCCATAGCAGATGCCCAGTATCGGCAATCCCAGGTCGAACACGATGGCGGGTGCTCGGGGCGTGTCCGCTAATGTGACGGTCTCCGGTCCTCCGGAGAGAATGATCCCCCGAGGCTGGTACTGGCGAATGAACTGCTTCTCGCAGTCGTACGGGTGAATTTCGCAATACACGCCGATTTCTCGAATGCGGCGTGCGATCAATTGCGTGTATTGAGATCCGAAATCGAGGATCAGGATCTTGTGAGAATGGATATTTAAAGCCATGGAACCTACGGTTGTTCTTTTCAATCGAGCCAGTAATTAGGCGCTTCCTTGGTAATCGCCACATCGTGCACATGGCTTTCCCGCATTCCGGCGGTGGTGACTCGAACGAAGCGTGCATTGTTGCGCATGGCTTCGATGGTGTCGCAACCCGTGTAACCCATGGCCGAACGTACGCCACCCATCAATTGATGAATGATTGCGATCAGGCTGCCCTTGTAGGGTACGCGGCCTTCGATTCCCTCGGGTACGAGCTTTTCGGCATCGGTGCTTTCCTGGAAATAGCGATCACTTGAGCCCTGCTGCTGGGCCATGGCCCCCAACGAACCCATGCCGCGGTAGGATTTATACGAACGTCCCTGGTACAACTCCACTTCGCCAGGGGCTTCCTCGGTGCCGGCGAATAGTCCGCCGATCATGATAGAGTGGGCGCCTGCGGCCAATGCCTTTGCAACGTCGCCGGAATACCGAATGCCGCCGTCGGCAATGATGGGAATGCCGGTTCCTTTAAGCGCTTCGGCGACATTGGCCACGGCCGTAACCTGCGGGATTCCGACCCCGGCCACGATGCGGGTGGTGCAAATGGAGCCGGGGCCGATGCCTACTTTGACCGCATCCGCTCCCGCCTTCGCCAAATCCTTCGCTGCTTCGCCGGTGGCAATATTGCCGCCGATCACCTGTACTTGCCTGAAGTTCTGTTTAACCCAGCGTACACGATCCAAGACGCCCTGGGAGTGACCGTGAGCCGTATCGACCACAATAACGTCGACACCCGCTTCCGCCAGAGCGGCTACCCGTTCTTCGGTACCCGGTCCGGTGCCGACGGCGGCGCCGACGCGAAGGCGTTCCTGCTCGTCTTTGCAAGCCTGGGGGTAATCCTTGGCTTTTTGAATATCTTTGACGGTAATCAGTCCCCGCAGCTGGAAGTCGTTGTTAACGACCAGCACTTTTTCGATCCGGTGTTTATGGAGGAGATGGATGGCTTCCTCCTTGCTGGCGCCTTCCTGTACGGTAACCAGTTTCTCCTTGGGCGTCATGGCTCTGGTCACCGGTTCGTCGTAGCGGGTTTCGAACCGCAGGTCGCGACTGGTGACGATGCCCACAAGCTTTTCCCCATCCACAACGGGTACGCCGGAGATTCTTCTAGAGCGTGTCAGTTCCATGACTTCCCGAATTGTGGTGTTCGGAGAAACCGTGATGGGCTCTTTGATCACTCCGCTCTCGTATTTCTTGACGCAATGAACTTCATAAGCTTGGCGTTCAACGGTCATGTTCTTATGGACGATACCGATTCCGCCCTCCTGGGCCATGGTAATGGCTAGGCGGGACTCGGTGACCGTGTCCATGGCGGCGGACAGGAGGGGAATGTTGAGGCTGATGTTGCGGGTAAGCTGGGTTCTTAAGCTGACGTCGCGTGGCAGCACGGCCGAGTGAGCAGGAATAAGGAGGACATCGTCGAATGTGAGCGCTTCTTGAACGACACGCATGGTTTGCTCCCGCCAACTAAAATCCACAGATTGTATGGGAAAGGCCTTTTAGGTGCAATATTGGATTCCCGGCTCAAGAGTGGAATCTGAATGTTTGCCGATATTTACATTGTCCCAGTTTATGTATTCCGCTGTGCAAGTTCCGGGGCCGGATCTAATTTGAATGTTGTGAAAAAATGGGTGCTTTTCGGCTGATCTCCATTTTCGAATCGGGATCAATTCCTTGTTCAATCAAAGTAAAAACAGTTTGCGCCATGGCGGCTTGCGCGATGGGTTCAAAAAACGCGGCCTTCAAGGTCCAGGCGAATGCAGCGGCGAACACGTATTGCCACAGGCCTATTGATACGGGCAGCGCGTCGGTGATGCTTTTGATCGGGATTAGGAGGACGGCGAAACCGGTTGCAAAGCCCAGGAGCTCAAAAAGACTCAAGTAAAGACGGTTCTTGAGCAGTCTTGAAAAGTGCTGGATGTGAACCGCCAAGACATCTCGAGCCGACTGCCAGGCATTGTCCGCCCCTGAGAAGAAATGCCAAGCCAAAACTGCTTGATGGTTGGCGGCGAAGATCCGTCCTGCGATCCAGGACAATGCTCCGGAGAGTCCCGGGTTGTTCAGCTTGTTTAGGCTGGAAGCTAAACACGCTTCCGGGAGTTTTTGCAGGGTTTGCTTAATGGTGTAGTCGAGTTCCACTAGTCCGGAAGCGCTGGGAAAGCGCTGTACTACGAGTTGCTTCGCATAATCGATTTGAGCTTTGCCTTCCGGAATGGGTTGTCCTTTGGACTGCTCGGCTAACAAAGCCAGATTTCCCGCTTTAATGTTATAGAGGAAGTTTCCCCGGAGCTTGTACATTAAAAAGGCGCACCCGATAAATCCTGCGAGAGCTCCGGCCGTGGCGAAGGCGGTCGGATTTTGGCTCAAGGAGCCTAGGCCAATTGCTGTCCCGGCGCCCGCCGCGGTCATAAAGACATAAGCAAATGCCACTGCCAAGCATACCAGCAGCCGGTAGAGTACGAACGGCATTGATTTTTCGATGATCCGCGTGGCGGCCAGCAAGTTGAAATCCCACATCTCATCCTCCAAGGTGTATCTGTTTTTATACTAGGTTCTGTTGACATTTCAACGCAACCAGATGAGTGCTGAGACGAAGCGAAGAAAGCCCATGAAGTTACGCTGCAATTTTTCGAAGCGGGCAAAGATTCTTCGGAAGTGTTTGATTTTGCCAAAGAAGCATTCGATCA
>NZ_DASPLO010000114.1:0-12425 GCF_035627495.1 Methylocaldum sp. | reverse complement strand
TGATCGAATGCTTCTTTGGCAAAATCAAACACTTCCGAAGAATCTTTGCCCGCTTCGAAAAATTGCAGCGTAACTTCATGGGCTTTCTTCGCTTCGTCTCAGCACTCATCTGGTTGCGTTGAAATGTCAACAGAACCTAGTTCTGTGGATTTTAATAATTCGTCTATCCCCCGGTTGGCAAGCGCGTCGGCGCGCTCATTTTCGATGTGACCGGCATGGCCTTTAATCCATTTCCATTCAACATCATGGCCTTGTTGAGCAGTCACAAGTCGCTGCCAAAGATCTACGTTTTTGACCGGCTTCTTTGCGGCGGTTTTCCATCCTCTTCGGATCCAATCCGGCAACCACTGGGAAATGCCTTTGAGGAGATAAAGCGAGTCCGTGGTGATGCAGACCTTGCTGGGTTTCTTCAAGGCTTCCAATCCCCTAATGGCGGCCATGAGTTCCATGCGATTGTTGGTAGTGTTAGGCTCTGCCCCGTGTAGTTCCATCTCTTTATCTTTATACCTCAGCAATGCGCCCCATCCGCCAGGGCCCGGATTGCCACGGCAAGCGCCATCGGTGTAGATGTTAACTTGGTTATTCACTGTTGTTTTTACTGTAGAGTTTCAAGCATGTGGCCGGGTACCAACTCCGGTGCGCCAATCCAATTAGGCTCGATGGGTATTAGCGTATAAGTTCTTTTGATGGCTTTGATGCCGAACGCGAACGATAGATAAGCGCGAGATTTGCTGAGAAATGAGTCGGGTCTTTGTATGATTTTGGATGAGGCGATGCTGAACGCTGCGTTGTATTCGGCATCGAATTTCAGGAGACTTAGCCAGTCTAATAAACGGTGGCAGCTGATGAAATTGGGCTGCCAAAAAGATGAACGTTGCGGAAGATACTGAAGGATGCCATGCACACTCCAGGGATTGAAGCCCAAGATGAAGAGTCGGCCATCAGGTTTTAGGACGCGTTCAACTTCTTGTAAGACTTGATGTCGATTGGTTTCGAAGTCAATGACATGAGGCAAGATTAAGACGTCGATGCTGGCGCTAGCGATAGGTAATGCCTTGGGGTAGGCTGTGATTACACGTTTATTACGAGATTGGTCTCTGTGCTCGGCGCTTACAAGGACGAAATTATTGATGAAGGTCTCATCTATATATAAGCTCTCGCACCCTAGTAAGCCAACTTGTAATATTTTTTGAGTATAAGTAAGCTTTAAGGAAGACTGGAGGTAGGATGCCTCAATGGTTTGCAAGATTTGCCCTAGAGTTGTGGCGTGATACCACTCCAGAAATACCTGGCGAAGGTGGGGCGACGGCGCTTCTTTGGTTTTCATTGACTGAAGTGCTGGTATGCCGCTATAAATCACCCGAATAGAACTCTGAGGTAGATACGATGAGACGGCCAAAACCCGATGTGAAGTTGCTCTGTTATGCATCAGTTTTCGCCTTGTCCCTGAGTGCCTGTACACATCACGCCGGGAAGCCGAAAACGGATAACAGTTTAACCGACAATTCTCAGTCGGCGTCAACGTCTAGCAGCAAAAAATCCAGAGTCTTTCATATCTCCAAAAGTACGAGTCGCTGGTTTAGGAAAAAAGATAGAGCTTCCACAATCGGGCTGCGCGATGATGGCAAAAGTCCGGCCGAATATGACAATTTGTGGGACCGGTTATTCGACTCATACAACTTGCCGCCTGTCGACCATGAGGAGATAGACCGCGAGCTCGAATGGTTCGTAAACCATCCTAGCTATGTGGAGCGCGTACAGAAAAGGGCCGAGCCTTTCCTCTATTCCATCGTGCGACAGCTTGAAAAGAACGATATTCCGGGCGAGCTCGCACTATTGCCTATTATTGAAAGTGCGTTTCAGCCCCATGCGGTATCTCCGGCTAAGGCCGCTGGTATATGGCAATTTATTCCTTCTACAGGACGTTTATACGGCTTAAAGCAGAGCCGCTCGTATGATGGTCGGCGCGATGTTTACGCCTCGACCCGGGCGGCGATTAAATATCTGAAAAAACTTCATTCCGATTTCAACGGTGACTGGCTACTCGCGATTGCGGCTTATAATTGTGGCGAGGGCGCGGTCGCCCGGGCGATCCAAAAAAACACGGCCAGGAATATGCCTACCGATTTTTGGTCTCTGGATTTGCCTGACGAAACGCGTTCCTATGTTCCTCGCCTTTTAGCTGTCGCGAAGTTATTCGCCGAGGCTGAACAGCACGGCATCGATCTGCATCATATTCCCAATGAAGCGTTGTTCAAGCCGGTCAAGGTGAGCACGCAATTGGATTTGGCGCTTGCGGCCGATGCGGCGGACATCTCTTTAGACAAGCTCTACGAGTTGAATCCTGGTTTTAAGCGTCAATACGCTGATGTAGAGGGAAGTTATAGGCTTTTTATTCCTGCCGGCAAGAAAATCAGTGAATTTAAGCAGGATTTGGAGCGATTGGCTCAACAAAGCCAGCCGCCTGTCCGGGATCGTCCGTCGATTGCCGATGAGCTAGTTGCTGCGCGAGATTCGGAATTGGCGAGTGCCGACGCTGCGGCGAGCTCCGGCAAGGCGCGCGTCAGTTACTCTGATAGGAATCGTAAGCTCGATTCTTTCCAGAAGAAAGGAAAAGGCAAAATAAAGGGGAAAGAGTCGCGCGATCGAGGCATTGACTCTGTTGCGTCCAGATCTTCCGGTAAGATCATCCAGAAAATCAGAAACGAAGGCGACGTTGCTGCCGGGGCGTTTAGCAAGCGGTCGACCTATACCGTTCAGGGGGGCGATACGCTTTGGTCTATCGCAAAGAAAAACTCCATTGATGTTGAGCAACTGGTCAAGTGGAATAACCTGTCGGCGAAGAACGGAGTCAAGGTTGGCCAGAATTTGGTGCTTTGGAACAAGGACGCGGCCAAGAAGCTGGCAATCGCGAGCTCTGGGATTAAACCCTCACAATCAACCAATTATACCGTTCGACAAGGCGACACGCTGTTTTCCATCTCGAAACGCTTTAAGGTCAGTGTGGCCGATTTGCGCAAGTGGAACGGCTCCAAGATCGAAAAGCGAATCCAACCGGGCACAAGCATTATGGTACAGCTAGAGAAGGACTAGTGAAGGTATCTGATTTTGTGATTCCTTGAAGATATTGGCTATGGCGCCAAATTGGGGGGTTAGGAACGGAGATCCAGTCGTTCCGGCAATGGAACATGGCTAATAACGTAACGGTATTTCCCTGAGGCCTCCGGCGCTATTTTATCCACCATATTTATTTCGATCGTTACATCTCGTCCCATCCGGTTCTGCAGCTGTTTCACAATTTCATCCTTTGCACTCTCTCGCCAGGTAGAGTTTGGGACGACCATAACGTCCATGCGGTTCGTTGAGGGTTGAACAATCTTGAATTCGTGGACCCCTTCGATCGCGCGCAGTACATAAATGACCGCCAGCGCATGCATAATCGTTCCATCGGGGCGCACGACGAAATCGGTGGTTCTGCCCATAATCTCCGATATCACATGTAAGCCGCGCTTCTCACTGCATGAATCATCAGCTTGGCGAGCCATGTCGCCGGTGCGGTAACGGATAAACGGTTGAGCATCTGAACACAGATTCGTGACGACGACTTCTCCAATTTCGCCGGGTGCAACGGGCATCCCCTTATCGTCCAAAATCTCGACGATCAAGGTTTCGCTGTTTACCAGCATTTGACCTTGCGGTGATTCGAGCGCAATCAACCCACCGTCACGGCACCCGTATTCATTCGACACAGGTTTGTCGAAGACTTCCTCGATTAGCGCTCTTTGTTCAGGAAATAAGGGTTCTCCCGTTGTGCAAACAACTTTAAGACGCCGTAGCTTCGGAATCCGATTCTGGCTCTTTGCATAGGACGCTAAAAGACTCAGGCTGCTCGCGTAGCCATAGATACAGGCTGGGTTAAACGATTGAATTATTCTGAGATAATCGCTCATCCTGCTCTCCGACATATCAAAGGCATTCAGAAGCAATTGATTAAAGAGTCGATCCCGTATCTTTTTTACAAGATCGGTTTTATTGAGCTCTACAGGTGCTCCCCACAAAAAGATTTCGGGGTCGCCGATTTCGACCTTCCACCATCGCCGTGCACGCATGCGAGAAGCCGCGTCGGCAGCCTGCCGTTTCCTGCCGAAATAAAAAATCAATGGCTGGCCACTCGATCCTCCCGTATTGTAACGGAATGCGCCCCCTGGAATGTCTCGCCAGACTATGCGTTCCCTGTTGGCGGATGCATCCGCTTTATTCATTGTTGGTAAACGGCGAAGGTCGTCGAAAGTTAGAGTTCGATGAGTGGCTAAGTCGATAGCGGAAGCACGGATCCGCTCTGCATGCCAAGGACTGTGGGCGTTGGCTGTGTGCAGTAATGCGTGCAATTTTTCCATCTGCAGCCGCTCGATTGCTTCACGCGAAAGCCACTGTGTTTTCTCCAATTCAGCTAAATGGGTAAACGTTGGGCGGTTTACCAGCCTTTCATGGACAGGGTAGAAAATATGTTTGACCAGGTTCGGATGCATGGTAGACAAGTGCTGCTTAAGACTGATTATTTGTTTGGGTTTCAGAGAGCTTGCATATGACCGTTCCAAATGCCTGGAGCGTGTCGAATGCGCTTGGCCTAATAGTATCGTAGTTCGCCTGATTCCCCCGATGTTATGTTAAGCACTATCCAGGCGATGCGTGTAAAGACAGCCCTCGTGCGAATGGCATTTAAGCCCGCTCGCCGCAAATTGCCCGAGGGGGCTAATCGTTAAAATAAACTTGGGGTTGCGCTTGGGTTTATGGCTCAAGTGCACATCGACGGTGAGTGTCTGACCACAATAAACCGAGGACATGAAGCGAACAGTTTTTGAACCGAATTTATTGGTTTATTGGATAATTATTGATATTCGCTAATTTTCTCCGAACGTTTGGAATGCGACATAAGAATTTCTTTCTGATAGGGATTGGGTTGTTCTGCTCAAGCTTAGGCTTTACCGTCCAAATCCGAGCCGATGAATTGCCGGATATTATCGAAAAGATTAAACCGGCCATTGTCGGTATTGGAACATATCAGAGAACACGAACACCGCCGGCGATGTTTAGAGGAACCGGATTCGCCATTGCCGACGGCTTGCATGTATTGACGAATGCGCATGTTCTTCCGGAGGCGGTAGACAAAATAAAATTCGAGACATTGGCCGTATTCACCCGCGACGGAGAAAAGCAAAGCGTGCGACAAGCGGTTGAAATTGCCACCGATGAGTCCCATGACATCGCTTTGCTAAGAATCGGCGGATCGCCTTTGCCATCCATGCGCTTAGGAAGTTCGGGCAAGGTTCGGGAAGGGGAGCAATATGCTTTTACCGGATTCCCAATTGGCATGGTTTTAGGTCTCAATCCGGTTACGCATCGCGGAATTGTTTCCGCCATAAGCCCCATCGCGATTCCGGCCCATACGTCGCAGCGGCTGAACTCTAAAATAATCCGCCGCCTCGCCGAGGCTTATGATGTTTTTCAACTCGATGCGACGGCTTATCCGGGAAACAGCGGGAGTCCGCTGTACGATGTCAAGAGCGGCGATGTTGTTGGAATAATTAACAAGGTCTTTGTGCAGGAGACAAAGGAGAATCTTCTGGAGCGGCCGAGTGGAATTAGTTACGCGATACCGATCAGGCACGCCGTGAACTTGCTGAAAGAGAGCGGCATAAATCGGTGATCTACCTGAGTTCGGAAAATCGTTTTAATTTAAGGTGGCGCGCTTGGGCATGGTTTAAGATCGGCGCCGCATTGAGGGAGACTTTTGCGGCATTTTAGGTCCTAGAAAATGACGACAATTTACATAGGGGAGAACCCTTTTGCATAAATACATGACTACAGATCAATTGTTACAAATTGTATTGCTCGCTTTGGACGATGGTAAAGGTAAGGATATCAAAGTGATAGATATAAGGAAGAAGACCGGTATCGCGGATTTCATGGTGATTGCCAGCGGCACGTCGGAGCGGCACGTGAAATCACTAGCGGGTCATGTGGTTGAAGAAGCGAAAAATAACGAGGTTCAGCCGCTGGGCGTCGAAGGGCAGGGAGTCGGAGAGTGGGTTTTGGTGGATTTGGGCGATGTGATCGTCCATGTCATGAAGCCCCAAACGCGTGAGTTTTATCAGCTCGAGAAGTTTTGGCAAAGCGACTATTCGCCGGTTTACGCGGCGGCAGTTGCGGCGCACTGAGCGACTAGTATTTTTGTCCTTTCCTCTTTGGGGGATGTCATGAAAATAGGCGGGATGACAGCGGCCAAACCGGCGAGACAGCCGCCGGTTTGTTCATCCCTTGCAGGGCTTCGCATCCTGCTTTGTCCGCAAGGGAGGGCGTACTCTTGTGCGCCCGCTTATTTTGGGAACATCTAATCTAATAGATGCGACGTAAAGCTGCGCCGTATGAACCCCGGCAATTGCTTAAGAATGCAGAGTTTCCTTATTCGGTCTACATGTCGGATTTTGGCAGCATTCTCCTTCCCGAGGATGCCGGGTTTCAAAATTTAACTGCGTTGAAAACGGCGCGGATCTACTCAAGTGCCATTATCTCTACCCGTGCCGTTCCTTTTATCCCAAGCGCTTTGGCGGCGGCATAGGACAAATCGATCAGCCGATTATTGATAAATGGGCCACGATCGTTGACCGTTACCTCCACGGATCGCTTGTTTGCTAGATTGATCACCCGCACCCGTGAAGGCAAAGGCAAAGTACGATGCGCGGCAGTGAGCGCTTTGGGATTGAAGCGTACCCCCATAGCCGTCCGATTACCTGATTCCCAGCCATACCAGGATGCGATTCCCTGGGCTTTGTAGCCCTTTGCACTTTTTAAAGGGTAATAAGTTTTTCCTTTTACTCGGTATGGTCGGTTGTAACCCTGTTTTCGTGTGTGTCGCTCTGAAGTGGTTGTGTTTTTGTCGGATTTGAAAAGGCGGTAATCCGATTGTGTGGCGCATCCCGGCAGCAGCATGGCGCCGAGCAAGAGCCAGCCGACTCTTAATGCAGTTGTTCCGATTTGCCCCATTGTTGTGGTTTTGATTTCCAAATCCGATTGTCTACGATAGGGACTTAGAGCGGCTGAGTAGCAGCCGGTATAACCCTTATTACTGTTATTACTGTTGCGCCTCAGTTATCAGCAACAACTGGCTGCGACGCGGGGCTGCTGTCAGTCTAAGCCGAATTTATTCTTCGGCTTGCCGCATTGCGAATACATACTCGGCTACCGGCTTCCCTCGGATGAGATGTTCCTGAATGATTCGCTCAAGGACATCCGGCGTGCAGGAGTGGTACCAAACGCCCTCCGGATAGACAACGGCAATCGGCCCATCGCGGCACACCCGCAGGCAATTGGCCTTGGTACGCTGGATTCCGGCCGAGCCGGTCAGTTTTAACTCATCCAGCCGACGTTTCAAATAGTCCCAGGACTCAAGTCCCGCTGCTTTGCTGCAGCATTTGGGTTTGGTCTGGTCGCAGCAGAGAAAGATGTGTCTTTTGGTTGCGGGAATTTCCAGGGCCTGGGCGATATTGCGCAAGCTTTTATTGATGTTGCTTTCAGTCACTCGTTTTCTAACTTAAAGCAATGGGCGAAAAATGGCCGAAGATGGCGGTTTACAACGCACATCCACAATTTGTACCCGATATTTTTCCGTCTGCATTTAGGTTTTCCTTTTCATGGCGTCAAGAAATTTTACGGTTTTACTGTATTGTTTTAATTCAAAATTATGTCAGACGCTACCATTTTAAGCCCAATCTGATTAGGGATAAGGGCTCCTCTGGTCTCGTTTTTGCTGCTGAGCACGTCAAAAATTTTTACAGTCTGGGGGCTCGCGTAGCACAAGTTGCTCCTAATGCAAGCTGCATGGTGTCAAAACACAAGAAACGGGTAGGATCATATGGGGTCAGGCTTTGTTATTTGCGTTAATGCCCAAGAGGTTCGCCAATCGTTTGATTTCCCCAGCCAAGTCGGAATCAAGCTTCATTCGCTCCCGCAAACGACTGACAGCACTGCTCAAGGTCGATATGTCGCGATTAAAGAACTTGCCGGTCTGAGTCAAGGTGGCTGCGTCCATGTCCAATGCCAAGTAAGCGATCAGCGCACGCGCCTCGGCCCCCGCTCGACCACGGTCCGCGCCGCTGACTTGGTCCAAATCCATCCTGCGAGCCGCGCACACGACGCTAATAATCGACTCGAGTTTGATGCGTGCTCCTGATGACTGGCTGGCCTGTTTCAACGCATTCTCAACGAAATGATCATCCCCAAGTATGCGTCCCTCCGACGTACCCCGATGGAAATCCTCGCGATAATCCTCCTGCAATCCAGCGGCGACAAAACGCGCATACTGTTCCCGTGCTGTCGTCATATCCTGGGCCAGTTGGGAATACACCCAATTGGTCGTAAGCCAGCTAACGCGATCTAATCCGAGATACGCTCGGTGTCCGCTCCAGCGATATTCAGTGGGATCACTTACCAATCGAGTGCGAACGGGATTGAGATGGATGTAGCGAACAAGCTCCAGCAGATAAGTATCGGCATCGACCAAAATCGCCTTAAACCGCCCCTGGAACAGATGGCCAATCCGATTTTCACGTTTGTTGATCCATCGCGTATAGCGAAAGGCAAGGTGTTGCATGGCTTTCGAAAGTGGGACATCGCCAACCTGAACTGCCAAGTGGATGTGGTTCGGCATCCAGCAATAGCCGTGAATTCGATGATCATAGCGGGAAACGCCCTCGGCAACTAATTCTTCGAAAGCGTCTCTGTCGTCGTTATGGAGAAAGATAGTTTGCCCACCGTTGCCGCGGAGCATTACGTGATAGACGGCGCCAGGGATGTGGATGCGGGGCTTTCTGGCCATGAAACTAAGTCTTATCGAAGGCTATGGCGACTATAGCACAATAAACAAATAACAAAAGCCTGACCCTCATAACTAACTGACCCTTATAATTAAAGCCGCCGGAAAAACGCTTATGGCACAACATGTGCTTTGGCTGTATGCGTAAGCCGGAGCGGCTAAACCGTCACTCCGAGAACAGTTTTGAAGAGTTCCTAATTTTCCGCAAAAGCGAGCGTGTTATGAAAACTAATCTTTCTATTTTGACTCTTGCCGCACTCATTGGCGCCTTCTGGGCGCCAATGAGTGCGGCCACGTCTATAACGGCTTCTAACTCTTGCCCTGGTGGCGCAGGCTGCGACGGAGCGGGTGATGCATACGGCTTTAATTTCACCATTTCGGATACGAATGCGACTACATTCTCAGCGAGTTTGTTAAATACCGCTCCGGGCACTAGCGGCGCGCTGATCGATGCATTCGCTTTCAATATGCTTAACACTGGTACAAATCCCGATTCCGTACCTCAGTTGGGGACTAATTTCACAATTCAGAATATTAGTCCAGCCGATTGGACGATCACGTTTGCTTCTGGAGGTGTGCAGTTCGATTATGTCGGCAGTGAAAATCCAGGGCCACCGGACGATCGCCTCGCTGCCGGAGAAGCACTTACCTTCGATTTCGTGTTCACTCAGGCTTACGTCGACAGCCTCACAGCAAATAATCTAACTGTCTTTGATTTATTCCTGGATTCGCCGCAAGACACCGGAGGTGGGTTTGGCGGTGGCACTGACATAGGACAGGTTGCAGTCAGCTTTCAGGCACTCACAACACCGGAGGGAAGCGATCTTCTTGCAGCTAACTGGGAAGGGCCGACTCCTCCAACTCCTCCTGGTCCAGGCCCGGGCCCTATTCCAGAACCCGGCATCCTGTCTCTAATGGCTGCGGGGCTTCTGGGGATGGGGGCAAAGGCGAGACGAAAGAACGCTTCTTAGTTGATTGGTTTTGAGAGATAAAAAAACGCCGGTCACTGACCGGCGTTTTTGTGTCCGCCTTTTGAAGATGGCTCGGAGTCTACGTAGTCATCGAAACTGATTAGTTGTCTTCCGTCCGAACCTGCTAATTGGTGGCATTCATTTATTGACCTGAATCGAAGTTTGGTTGATGTTACCCGCCGCATCGGTGCCGATGAGCGTGATTATGTGCGCGCCTGTCGCGATGCTGCGGGTGTTCCAGTTGTAGGAGAGTGAACCGCTACTCGTTGAGGCCCTGACGGCGCCGTCGATAGCCAGCTTCAAACCCTGCAGCTTGACGTTATCGCTACCGGTGCCGGTGATTTTTGTCGAGTTGTCGACCTTGACGCCGCTGGACGGGCTGGTGATTCGGACCGTGGGCGGGGTTGTGTCGACAGTATTAGCTGCTGTGGTTGCTGAAGCGGTATTGGAGAAGGCGGAGTTGCCGGCGCTGTTGTAGGCGTAGACACGGTAAGAATAAGTGGTGCTGGCGCTGAGGCCGGTATTGGTGAAGCTAGTCACGTTACTGCCAAGCGAGGCGACCTCACTCCAATTCACTCCATCCTGAGAGCGCTGTACCTTGAATCCGGTTTCGTCGCCGGACTTGTCCGCCCAGGTCAAGACGATACTGCTGGACGATTGCGCAGTTGCCGCCAAACTGGCTGGTGCCGTCGGGACCGTGGCCGTCGTGGTGGTCGTGGTCGAGGATCGGAAGCTCGCGACCGTGGCACTGGTGCCGTTCATCGAACGGGCTGTGTCCTGACTATTAGCGATACCGGTGGGTTGGCCGTTATAGTAGATATTGGGGTTTGAGAAGTAGGGAATAACGGGCTCGCCACTGCAGTAGTAGGACATGACATCCTTGAAGACGCCGCAGACCCGGTATCCATAGGAGTACGGGTAAACGCCGGCGTAAGACGAATTGTCTGGGTCGTGCATGTTGCCTTGGTTATGGCCTAGTTCATGTGCCAATGTGTTAGTGCCGAGGCAGCTGTATCTGGAATCGTCATGCACCACGGCGAAGGCGTACGGCGCGAACCAGGAACCCAGGCTATTCATCACATAGGCGATGCCGCAGTAGTTGCTCTCCGCCGTTATGAGCGCCACCTGATCGGCGCCGTACTGGTTGCGCAGGGAGTGCACAATATCCATCTTGCCGTCGCTGGTGCCTGTGATATCCGTCAAACTAGTCGACATATTGCCGGTCTCGGTGTAGCTGACTTCGGTCATATTCACCAAATTCAGCTGCATGTCTACCTGACTGTTCAGATAGGCTTGGTTGGCCTTGGTGACGGCGTTGACGATTTTAGCCTCGATGCCCGAGACGCCGCCTGCATTCGTGCGAGCCTGAGGCGTGTAGACCACGAGGAGATCAATCACCTGGCCCGTGGCGGCCGGGGCGGTGATTGGCGTCGTTGACGATGTTGTTGTGCCGCCTAGTTCGCCCGCGGCATTGATATCCGGCTCGCGGGGATGGGAATGCGGAGCCGTTTTGTTGGGATCGATCTGCCGAACGGCATGAGTCTTGTTGCCGACGTAGACGATCTCAAACATTCTGCCATCGTCCAGCGTGATGGTACCCATCATCGCCTGCCCCCGAACGGCGAGAATCACCTCGCTGCTACCCTGCTGCCCTTCGATATAACCGACCCAGGACAAACGGCCGTCGATGTCTTCGATACGTTCGCGGATGGCGGTAACCGTAGTGTCGTCGAAGAGTTCGAGGGTGAGCGTATCGGCGTTGACCGCATTGAAATCGATGGCTACGGCGCGGCTGCGGCCTTTGATGGCTTTGGGCGGCACCTTGGCTTGCGCGGGCAGGGTGAGGGTCGTGTCGCTGAATAAACGCTGAGGCGGCGCTGCATGGACGACATCCACAGTGGACGTTACGGCTGCAAACACGCCAGCCAGTCCGAGGATATTTTTGCGGCGCGCGGCGATGAACTTAGAATGCTGAGTCTTGTTGCTCACGTTGTGGTCCCCTACGAGTCGAATTGACGGCGGTGGTCTCGAGAAACCCGCAGGGATCTTGGCGAACCGAAGCAAACTTCGGCTTGAGCTGGCAATCCCGCTGTCATAGGAGTCTGGCTCCCGTAGACCGGTAACTTTGCGCCACCACCTTTCGGTGGTTTTGCCTTTTTCAGATCAAGCGGCATTTGGGCAGCGGCTTAATCTTTGTGTCGAAATAAGAATGGTCTAAATTTGGAGAATTTTTGCGATCGAATTGGCAAAAAAATGTTGTTAATTTTTCCATGTAAGCGCTGATTGTTGTTTTTATCAGTAGCCGTAATCGTGATCGGCTGGCCAGTTTGCCCATTAACTTGGGGGTTATAGTCTTGCTTTTTTGCGCAGATGTTTAAGGAGGTCGGGAATATTCTGGTTTGGCTTGGGTCGTTGCTATGGCACCGGAGTCTTTGAGAGGGCTAGGGCGTGTCCTCAATTAAGGGGTCGCCAAAGACGACCAAAAGCGATTCAATTGAGAGAGTGAATTCAGAAGAAGGTCGATGAATGGTACGACGGTATGGCTTACGGGACGATCAGTGGGAACGGATTCAAGACCTCCT
>NZ_DASPLO010000113.1:0-1191 GCF_035627495.1 Methylocaldum sp. | reverse complement strand
GGTGTTAATCTTTGAGGAGTATTGCACATGAGTATGGTGATGGAAGAGGACATCAAACGTTGGACGGCCAAGCGGAAGAGTGCCTTGGTGCTGGAAATCCTCCGGGGCAAGACGACGGTTGCGGGGGCGAGTAGAACTTATAACCTGCCGCCCTCGGAGATTGAAGACTGGATCGAGGACGGCAAGAAAGGGATGGAGAATGCGCTTCGTGCCAATCCTCTCGAGGTGCGGGAACAGTACGAGAAGCCGCTCAAGGAACTGCAGGAAGCCTATGGCGAAGCGATGCTGGAGCTAAGAGCTAGAAAAAAGTGGCCAGCCCTGCTGGGCGAGGGCGAGAAATGATCGAGACGATCCATCAGGGACTCAAAGAAGAAGGTATTTCCGGCTCGATTAGCCAGCTGTGTCAGTGGTTCGGCGTGCCGCGTCGGACCTTCTATTACCGTTCGGTGAGGCCGGCGCCCAAAGTTCAGGAGCGATTTGCTGGCCCCATCAAAGCCTAGATCGAAGAGAACCCGTCCTTCGGTTACCGGACGGTCGCTCATCTGCTGGGTTTCAACAAGAACACCGTACAACGTGTCTTCCAGATTAAAGGCTGGCCAGTGAGGAAACGCCCGGTGGGCTTTCGCCCACGGGTCGAGGCCCTGCCCTCGGTGGCCGAGAAGCCGAATGAACGCTGGGCCATCGATTTGTGCCGGGTGTGGGCGGGTCGTGATGGTGGGCGACGCTGGCGCTGGTGATCGACTGCCACAGCCGGGAATTGCTGGGTTGGCAGGTCTCCAGGAGCGGGAAGTCGAAGACGGCCGAGGCGGCTTTGGAGCAAGCCCTGATCGCCCGATTTGGGACGTTGGGGCGGGGGTGCCCACGCTTTTCCTGCTGCGCTCCGATAATGGCCTTGTTTTTACCAGCCGCAGCTACACGGCGCTGGTGAAGAGTTATGGCTTAAGGCAGGCGTTCATTACGCCCTACAGCCCGCAGCAGAATGGCCTGGTGGAGCGGCTGATCCGGACGCTCAAGGAACAGGGCCTTCATCGTCACCGTTTCGAGACTCTGCAGCATGCCAGCCGGGTCCTTGGCGACTGGATTAATTTCTACAACAACCGGCGCCCGCATCAGGCGCTCGGGAGGAAAACGCCTGCCGAGGCTTATGCTTTAGCGGCTTGAGTTGAGCAGATTCCGCTGGGTCAATACAAT
>NZ_DASPLO010000112.1:0-1970 GCF_035627495.1 Methylocaldum sp. | reverse complement strand
CTGTACTTTGGCCCTTTTGCACAGCATCAAGACCCCGCAGGCGGCTCTGGCCTTGGGGTACGAGGTAATTCGTAGAGGCTATTTCACGCCAGGGGGTGTCAAAGCCCGCTGGTAAACTTGCCCGGGGCATTCTTTATGGGGCGGGAAGCGTGCTGCCCGCCTACAACACTGTTGGAGATACCACGATTTACGAGTTCTTCGCGAACTAAGGTCATAATGTCTTCGATTGAGGGACGTCTCTGCTCTTGCGGTCGCCACTTCGGGAGCTTGTGGTAGTTCTCGGTCCTTGTCGGGCCGTAGGACATGAGGGATGCGACCAGCAGCATGGCATAAATGGCCACTTGAAATTGGGGGACGCGTGGGGCTGCCTGCTCCGACCAGACTTGCGCCTGCCCGACGCCAAACATGCTTTTCTCTTCCCGATGGTTCACTTCGATCTCCCAGCGGTCGAAGTAAGCCTGGATCAGGATTTCCGCGGGAGTCGTCAGATCGGTAGTCAGGAGATAGGCCGGGTCCCGATAGAGTTTCTTGCTCTTCTTGCGCGGGCGGTACCCCAGCGGGGCAATGATGATGAGCCGTAGCGGTCTGGCGCGGGTACCGGATTTCCAAAGAACCGGGCAGATCTCCTTGAACCGCAGGTTGTGAATGCGGCCGGCACCGAAAATCTCGGCCTCTTTCCAGGGAATCTGCTTATCGTCTTGCATGGCTTTGGGCTTGGGTAGTTCGTCGCCATACTTGCGCCTGCGCCCCCTACCCACGAGTTGCTCTGCCGTAGGCAGGGCGTACAGTGTGATGTCTCCACGGGCCCGCCCAATTATCTGAGAGCGCTCAGGTGGATTGCGTAAGGCGTTACGGTTGCAGTAGCTGCCGTCCACCACGAACAGGACAGTGCTCGTTTCAGCACCAAGCGAATCGAGTTCCGTCCGCAGATCCTGCATAACCGCTGCGCCTTTGCAGCTCAGGTTTTCGGTCTTCTGAGCCCGGCGGTAGTCCTGCTTTTCCGCTTCGGAGGCCTTCTTACCGGGCTTGGCGGGCGGCGGAGCCGGCGTAAAGCGCACCGGGACGCTGCGGGCTGGCCCGCCTAGTCCCTGTGGGCGGAGAAGGAACGTGGCTTGAATGTAACGCTGGCCGAGAACGAGATTCGGGTGAAACTTCGGTGACATAGGATCCCGGGTATACGAGGTCCCAGGACTGCGCTTGCTACTCTTTTGCAGAGCGGTGTCATCCATTGCAATGCAGATGAGCTCGGTCTTGCCCCGCAGTTCCAGGCATTTGCTCAGGACCGGCCGGAACAGGCCCGCCGGGTCCCATGGCGAGCGCGAAAACAGCCGGTAGCTTGCGCTCCAGTCCTCAAACTGGCGGTGAATCGCACATAGCGCCCGACTGATGGTATGACGGCCCCAGGTAATGACAAAGCCAAGAGCCAGCTGGCGTGCCCGGAGGAAGGTCCGATGCTGGGGGAAGGTCTTACGCGCCTCCCAGAGCAGATCGTCCAAAGCACTAATGAGTGTTTTCATGCCTGCACCTTGTCCGGGATGGCGTAAACGTTCGGACCGACTCTAGCGATGCGGTTTCCGAGCCTGGCTTCTCGTACCAAGATTGAGGCTAACGATTCTCGAGTCACGGGGATGCCGAAGGACTCCCGGACTTGTCTGCAGATGTCCCCGACGTGGAGGGGCTTGCCGGCGAGAGCCAGGACCTCGCAGGCCATGTCCGTGCGAGTCAAGCGCCGCTGCGCCGGCCTTCTGCCGACGAACTCGGCGTCATCCCCCGCCGCTCGAATCCGCCGGATCTCCTGGATTGCGTCCAGTTGAGCCTGGAGAAGCGTCTCGACTAGGTCGAGGTAATCCTCAGTTCTCGCTGCACGGGCCATGTTTGACCCCTCCTCTCCTAATTGTATATTAAGACAGCAATGTTCTCACATAAAGAGAACGCAATGTTATGTTTTCATTGCAATGGCCAAAGTACAG
>NZ_DASPLO010000111.1:0-15497 GCF_035627495.1 Methylocaldum sp. | reverse complement strand
GATCGAATGCTTCTTTGGCAAAATCAAACACTTCCGAAGAATCTTTGCCCGCTTCGAAAAATTGCAGCGTAACTTCATGGGCTTTCTTCGCTTCGTCTCAGCACTCATCTGGTTGCGTTGAAATGTCAACAGAACCTAACCAATATTACGAAGAACCGCCGGGACATATGGTCGACGATTGGACCGTGCAGAAATGGGAATCGGGCACATGGTACGGCGATGGCTTCCAAGGCGGGATTTGGCAAAACGATACTGACGTGGTCGTCGGGTGCTGCGGGACCAATCCGGGGCAAGCCGGCAAGCTTTTCTCGGATATCGGAGCGGACTTGCGTATCGGTTGCCGAATACTGCCCAACCAGTGTACATCGGCCCGCGAGATGTTGAAGGCCGCCAAACAAGTCGCGGGCAATCGGCGCCTATCGGTTACGGGACATTCGCTGGATGGCGGGTTAGCGCAGGTTGTGGGGCTTTGGGAAAGCGTTCCTTTCGTGACGTTCAATGCGCCCGCAGTGAAATCCGTGGTTGCTGCCGCCCACGTGAATGTCTTCAAACCGATGATGATGGTGCGCACCTGGAGATCCAAATCGGCCAGCGACACCTCGGGAGTGAATTTTCGGATAGCCGGAGATCCGGTCAGCATTCATGGCATCGCGGGCGATCATATCGGGATGGTGGTCGATCTGCGCAACGCCACCGGTGGGGGTGCCCATGGCAAGGGTAATTGCTGGCAAGCCGTGCTCGAGACGGATTGGGCCAATATAGATCCCTTTGAAGCGCTCTGAACGCCGGTATTGTAACAGGAGGACCAAATGCCTCGAGCCAAACGCTATACCCAAGCCGACGTCATCGATATCCTGGAAAAGAGCGAAGGCCGATTAAGCCCGGTATCCCACGAACCGGGCCACGCCCTGGGGTTGCACGTCAACATCGCCTACCTTGCCGACCGGTTGCGGCCGTATATTCAAGACCGCCCACAGCCAGCGGCACGGCCCATCATCATGCACGAGCGAGGCGGTATCGCGTCCAAGGAAGACCATATCGAGATTTGGCGGGAGCGTGAACCGGGTTTGTCCAAGACGAAAGCACGAAAAGCCTACGCCGAAATTTTTACCGAATTCAAGGAAGAGGCGTCGGCCTTTCTGGACTTGCAGCAGGCCGGCATAGTGGGTGCGGAGTTGTTGAATTCGGCTTTGGGGCAAGCGGAGCTGAAGAAACTGGACATTGGTTCGGAACAGCGGGTGAAGATTCGGAGCGCCTGCGGTACGTACAAGAAACGCTACGACTCCGGGCTTGTGTTCGCAGACAGTTGGAACCCCAAAGATCTGATGGATTTTTCAGAGGCCTTCATGCTTGTCGATGCGCTGCCGGGCGATCATATCCACATTCAGACCTTGTATCCGCTGTGAGCGGCCCTCGGTCTCAGAGGGTGTGTGAGAAGCTGCTGCGCGGCCCGATAGCGGCGTCGCGAAGGTGTAGGACTCCTCATGTACTCCATGTACACTCCGGGTCCTGCGCTCCGGGCGCCCCTTCGACTAAGCTCAGGACAGGCTTGCTCTCGGGCCGCTCGCGACGCTTCCCACACACCCTCTCAGAGAAGCCGCTCTCGCGCGATGCTCAGGAGGGCGCGTTTCCGGTGGAGCTGGCACCAGCCAGTACCAGCCATCCCGGAACCGGTTGTCCTTCTTCGAGGCGCAACACATCGGTTCGCATGGAACGGAGTTGTAAGCCGACGTCAGCGAGGATTTTTTCGACATACGCCCCGGAATGGACGTACCGCCCGTGGGGGGCAAGCCGAAAGTCGCCGTCATGTTCGGCCGCGTCCAGGCGTTCCAAGGTGAATGCCAGCAACCCTCCCGGTTTCAAGGCATTGCCGGCTCCGCTAATGACGGCTTCCAGAGCGCCGAAATACACCAAGGTATCGGCGGATATGATGAGGTCGTAACTCGAGGAGCAGTTTTGTAGATAAGTCGTAAGCTCGGCCTTGATCAGTTCGTCGTAGCCACCGCGCCGTCTGGCTTTTTCGAGCATCTTTGCGGACAAGTCTACGCCGACCATGCGCCGCGCATAGGGCCGGAGCCACGAATGACATAAACCGGTGCCGCAGCCAGCGTCCAGCACGTCCAATTGTCCGTCGGGGGTCAGTGTTTCCGCTACGGCCCAGGCTAGCAGGTCCGGTGCCCGATATTGCAGGCGTGTCAGCACGCGGTCGAAACTCTCGGCAAAGTTGTCGAACACGGTTTCCACGTAGTGGTCGCTGGCTCTGGCCGGCGTGTCGTCGCCGCCCAGTGCGGCCAGCATGTGTTGGGCGATGGGCTCGTCCGGTACCAGCTTCAGGAGCTCGCTGTAGACCGCCGCTGCTTGTTTCGTGTCGGAGGATTGGCGATGGAGTTCCGCCAGGCCGGTGCTGGCATCCAGCAAGGTAGGTTCGAGGTTGAGCGCCTGCCGATAGGCTTCTTCGGCCGCGGACGGATTTTTTTGGTGCATGAGCACTCGGCCGAGACTGGCGAAGTCCACGGCAGAATCCGGTTTGAGGGCGAGGGCCTGGCGAAAAGCCATTTCGGCTTCCGCGTATCGGTTCTGCTCGCAAAGAACTTGGCCGAGATTGCTGGGGGCCTTGAAAAACTCCGGATCGTCGGGCAGCGGATCTCGTGCCAGTAAACGCCGATAGGCGGCTTCGGCTTCCTCGGGTTTGCCCATGCTTCGAAGCGCGTTGCCCAGATTGAACATGGCCGGCATGTGATCGGGATCAAGCTCCAGGGTTGTTCGGTAACAGGTTACGGCTTCTGCAAGATGTTCTCGGACCTGGGCGAGATGGCCGAGATTGTAGTGAATCGAGGCTACGTCGGAACGCGCAGTCAAGGCTTGGCGGTAAGGAGGCCTCTGCTTCCTCGAAGCGGCTGAGAGCTTCAAGCACGATCCCGAGGTTGTTCAATGCGCGGTAATCGTTTGAATTTGAGTTTAATACGATGCGGTAGAGCGCTTCCGCCTGTTCGAGGTTGCCCTGTGCATGATTTTTTTTCGCTTGGTCGTAAAGAGAGTTCATTATCTACCTATGGATCGGACGAAGGAGCGAAGGTTTGTAAACAAGTGTTCTTTATGCGCCCCGTATGGATGTTTCGTGAACGAATCAAGGTCGCGCCACGAGCGTATTTATTAGCATACAATTCAGAATGCCCGTTCTAAATCAAAAGAAAAAACCATGTCCGCATCCCAAGATCATCGACTAGCAAAGGTAACAAGCCCCTTGGGGGATAACACCCTGTTATTCCATCGAATGACAGGTGCCGAGGGTTTGAGCGAGCCCTTCGAGTTTCATCTGGAACTTTTGAGCGAAGATCCCGCTATCGATCCGAATGCAATCCTTGGCAAAGCCATGTCCGTCAGCCTGACGTTAGAAAATGACGACACACGAGCTTTCCATGGCCATGTCTGCCGCTTCGGCCAGGGGGGCGCCAGGGGGCGTTTTTATCGATACTACGCGACGTTGAGACCTTGGCTTTGGTTTCTGAGCCGTGCTTACGATTGCCGTATTTTTCAGAAGCAGACGGTGCCGGAAATCATCGATGCAGTGATAAGCGGACGCGGGTTCAGTGATTTTGAATTATCCCTGACCGGAAATTACACCGCCCGCGAATATTGCGTCCAGTACCGGGAGACGGACCTGAACTTCATCAGCCGCTTAATGGAAGAAGAAGGCATTTATTATTTTTTTCGGCACGAAGACAACAAGCACACGGTGATATTAACCGACTCAATCGACGCCCATAGTACGACTCCAGGGTACGAAAGCGTGCCTTTTTCAGAGGCTGCTGGCGTTGCGGGGGGAAGGCAGGAATGCATTACCAGTTGGACTTCCACACAATGCGTTCAGCCCGGAGCGGTAAGCCTCAGAGACTTCGATTTCGAGGATCCCAGGAAGAATTTGGAGGTGAAGTCAACCGACTCCTATTTCCACGATCACGGCAGCTACGAATGGTACGACTATCCGGGCAAGTATCTTCAAACGGCTAGCGGGGAACCCATCGCCAGTTGCCGACTGGACGAGTTCGGCGCGCAGTTCGAACGGATGTCGGGCGAGAGCAATGCCATGGGGCTGGCGGCAGGTGCGCTCTTTAGTTTGACCGGCCATCCGCGGGCCGCTATGAACGCGGAGTACTTGTTACTGGAGACCCATTTTTCGATCCAGTCGGATGGATATGAGTCGGGGGGCGGCGGTTCCGGCTTTCAGAGCAGTTTCACCGCACTGCATCGTGACACGCCATTCCGTCCCCAACAAAAAACGCCCAAGCCCGAAATGCGCGGTCCGCAAACGGCTATCGTCGTAGGCCCCAGGGGCGAGGAAATTTGGACCGACCAGTACGGGCGAGTAAAAGTCCAGTTTCACTGGGACCGCCAGGGCAGGAAAGATGAAAACAGTTCCTGCTGGATGAGGGTTTCCCAGCCATGGGCAGGCAAGGGCTGGGGAGCGATTTCCATTCCCCGGGTCGGGCAAGAGGTTATTGTGGATTTTCTGGAGGGAGATCCCGATCAACCCATCATCACCGGCCGTGTCTACAACGGCGAGCAGACGGTGCCTTATTCCTTGCCCGATAACCAGACTCAAACCGGTATGAAATCCCGGAGCAGCGCAGAGGGCAGCCAGGATAACTTCAATGAAATCCGCATGGAGGACAAGAGGGGAGAGGAGGAAATCTACATCCACGCCGAAAAGAATATGAATGTGGTCGTCGAAAACAGCGCCACGCTCAAAGTCGGTTTCGACAAGAAGGATCCCGGAGACCAGACGGTCGACATCTACAATCATCGGACGACAACGCTGGAGCAGGGCAACGACAAGCTGCAGCTCAAGCAGGGCAATCGGGAAGTGGTGCTGGACATGGGCAATCACACCATGTCCATCAAACAGGGAAACCAGGAGACCAAAATCGATCTGGGCAAGAGTACGCTGGAGGCGATGCAGTCGATTGAACTCAAAGTCGGCCAGAACAGCATCAAGATCGATCAGACGGGCGTCACGATTAAAGGCATGATGATCAACATCGAGGGAACGAGCATGGCGGAACTCAAATCGCCCATGACCACGGTGAAGGGCGATGGGATGCTGACTGCCAAGGGCGGCATCATCATGATCAATTAAGGCCGAGTAAGCGAATTTTCTATTCGAGAGTGGAACCCGCGATGACTGAATATGTCTTCACCAAGGTGACCGCGCCCAGGGCGGCGTCCGTGTGCCAGGATATCGACCTCGATGAGGCGGCACGTCGGCTACTGAGCCCTGAGGGAAGCCCCGCCGATTTTTTACGATTACTGATGGAAAATGCCTTATATCCCGATGCCGTTAAGTTCTTGGCGCGGGCGCTGCCCAAGCGGGAGTCGACCTGGTGGGCATGTCTATGCGCGCGCACTGCCCTGGGAGATGGTCAGGCTCCGGAAGCGCTCAAGCCGGTAGAGCTTGCCGAGCAATGGGTTTACAAACCGAGCGAGGAACATCGGCGATTGGCTTTTACCGCCGCAGAGGCACATCAGTTCCAAGGACCTGCGAGCTGGGCCGCGATGGCGGCTTTTTGGAGCGGGGGCAGTATGGCTCCGCCGGAAGCCCCGGCCGTTCCGCCCGCCGATAACCTCACGGGAAAGGCCGTCGCCGGGGCGGTTATGCTGGCTGCGGTACAAGTCGAACCGGAAAAGGCGCCGGCAAAATACCGGCGTTTTTTGGAGCAGGGCATCGATATTGCCTGCGGTGGCAACGGTCGCCTGGATTCCAAGCCTGCCGCTCCGCACGCCTGAAATTCAGACACCGATTGATGGATAAAATGAGGATGACATGAGCAAGCCGGCGGCCCGCCTTACCGATATGCACACCTGTCCGATGTTCGACGGCCCCAAGCCCCACGTCGGAGGTCCGATCACGGCTCCCGGCGCTCCCACGGTCCTGATCGGTTCTCTGCCCGCCGCCCGTGTCGGCGATGTGGTAACCTGTGTGGGACCGCCGGATTCCGTCGCTCAAGGCTCGGCCACGGTAATGATCGGCGGCCAGCCGGCGGCACGGATGGGCGATATGACGGCTCACGGCGGCGTGATAGTCGTCGGTCAGCCCACCGTTCTCATTGGCGGATAGATGGATTATGATCTTTCGTTCATAAGCAAGTAGAAAGTAAGCCGGGATAAGCACCGCGTTCTCGGCATTCCTGCCCTAAATCGCTTTTTTGTATGTGCCTCTCCCCGTCATGCCGGCTGTTCCTGCCTTTAACGACTTAGAAAACCTCTGCGCCTGCCACGAATGTGATCTTCTGCAACGCAAAGTCCCCCTCGCGCCGGGGCAAAGCGCACGCTGCCGCCGCTGCGGCGCGCTGCTATACCATTCGCCCGGAAACACGCTGGATCGAACATTGGCCTTTGCCGTTGCGGCATTCATCCTGTTTCTGGTCGCCAATCTGTACCCCATTCTGGGACTGACGATCCAAGGCAAGCACACGGAGGCGACTCTCCTTGGCGCCGTACTTGAATTGCAGAAGCAGGGCATGGGAATGATGGCCGGCCTGGTTCTGTTTACCACGATTATCGTGCCGGCTATGGAGCTTATGGGGTTACTGTATGTGTTGTTGCCGCTGAAGCTGAATAGAACGCTGCGGGGCCAGGCGGCCGTTTTCAGACTGATTCAAGTGTTGCGGCCATGGGGCATGGTGGAAGTCTTGATGCTGGGCATTCTCGTTTCCCTGGTCAAGCTCGCTCACATGGCGAGTGTCGCGCCGGGTTGGTCGCTATGGCTGTTCGGCGGTTTTATTTTCGTCATGGCGGCGACCGCGGCCTCGTTGGATAGTGAAGAAGTTTGGCTACGGTTGGGGCGCCGCTATTCCGCCCCGAGCCAGCCGAAACTAATACCCGGCTATTTGACTTGTCATGCCTGCGGCCTGCTCTCGTACGCCTCGGTTAAGCCGGAAGACCAGCACTGCCCTCGATGCGGGAGCGTGCTGCACGTCCGAAAACCGAATAGCATCAATCGGTGCTGCTCGCTCTTGATCGCTGCCTTGATCCTATATGTTCCGGCGAATGTGCTGCCGGTGATGTCCACTTCGTCGATTGTCGGGGCGCAAGTCGACACGATCATGAGCGGAGTGGTCTATCTGTGGGTGTCCGGATCATGGCCCCTGGCGCTGCTGGTGTTCTTCGCGAGCGTTATGGTGCCGCTGCTGAAACTGATGGCTCTTACCCTGCTCTTGGTAACGGTGCGGACACGATCGCGTTGGCGGCCGGTGGACCGTACCCGTTTGTATCGGCTGACCGAAATAGTCGGACGTTGGTCGATGGTGGATATTTTTGTGGTTACGATGCTGGTGGCGTTGGTGGACGTGCGTCCGCTCGCGGCGGTCGAAGCCGGACCGGGCGCCATAGCCTTCGGCGCCGTGGTCGTACTCACCATGGTTGCTGCCATGAGCTTCGACCCACGACTGATATGGGATCCCATCCAAGAAAATGTCCATGCAAGATAACGATTCGAATCCTAGATCGAACACCGACCAGAGCGACTCGTTGCCGGCGGTGTCCATAGCGCCCTCGAGCCGTTTCGCCTTTTCCATCGTTTGGGTTATACCGCTTGTTGCTGCGTTAATCGGCGCCTGGCTGGCCTGGAAAGCGATCTCGGAACGGGGCCCGGTGATCACGATTGTTTTCAAGAGCGCCGAAGGTTTGGAGCCGGGCAAAACAGCTATCAAGTATCGGGATGTGGAAGTCGGCAAAATCGCTGACGTCGCCCTGAGCGAGGATCGAACCAGCGTCATCGTCACTGCCGAAATGCGCGACGGGACCGAGGATTGGCTGGTGGACGACACTCGGTTCTGGATTGTGCGTCCGCGAGTGGTCGCCGGTAATATTTCCGGTTTGGGCACCTTGCTTTCCGGCTCTTACATCGGCATGGATGTGGGCAGTGCCTCGAAGCGGAAATATAGATTCCACGGCCTGGACGTGCCGCCGATTCTAACCTCCGATCTGCGGGGCCGGCGCTTCGTTCTCAAGGGGGAGGACTTGGGTTCGCTGGATGTGGGTTCCCCCATCTATTTCAGGCACATCGCCGTGGGCAAGGTGTTAGGGTTCGAGATGAATCCTGCGGGAACCGGTGTAACCCTCCAAGTCTTTGTAGAGACACCCTATGACCGGTTTGTAACTGATAACACCCGTTTTTGGCACGCCAGCGGTCTCGATGTGACGCTCGACGCCAATGGTATCAAGCTCGACACGGAATCGCTGATGAGCGTCATGCTTGGCGGCATTGCGTTTGCTATGCCGCCCGAGAATGGAAAAGCCGAACCGGCGACGGAAAACACGGCATTCACGCTCTATGTCAATCGATCCGCCGCCTTCGCGCCACCCAAGACCGAGCGACGGCCAATGGTTTTGTACTTCAACGAAACCATACGAGGGCTTTCAGTCGGCGCTCCGCTTGATTTTAGGGGTCTGCCCGCCGGAGAGGTCACCGGAATCCGAGGTGAATGGGATCCGCGGAAGCACCGGTTCCGCATTGCCGTGGAAGTGGGTCTGAGCTGGGGTGGAACCATTCGAACTCAAAAGGGCGAAGTGGTTACTCTCAGCCGGGACGCCGTTGAAAGGCAACTGAACCGCATGGTCGAGCAGGGACTGCGGGCGCAGCTGCGCACCGGCAATCTAATCTCGGGGCAGCTCTATGTCGCGCTCGATTTTTTCCCGGCCGCATCGTCGGCACACTTGGACTGGACGCAAAGTCCGCCTGAGTTTCCGACGATGCCCGGTACTTTGCAGTCGCTTTCGGACAGTGCCGAGCACATCGTGAAAAAACTGGACAAATTGCCGCTCGATCAGGTTGTCGCCGAGCTGCGGCAAACCATGGGTTCATTAAACCAGACGCTTCGCAGCGTAGAACGACTGACGTCCAATCTTGACCGTGAGTTGATGCCGGAGATGAAGACCACAATCATAGACGCCAGACGCACGCTTACCGAGGCGCAGAAGACACTCGCCACGGACGGGCCGCTGCAACACGATGCGCGCGATACGTTGAACGAGGTTTCCCGTGCGGCCCAGTCGCTGCGCGTGCTGACGGATTACCTGGAGCGGCACCCGGAATCGCTCCTAATTGGGAAAGAGAAACAGCCATGACCCGTTTTCTATGGATGACGCTATTCGCCGGTCTTTTCGCCGGGTGCGGCGGCTCCGCACCGGCGCGTTTCTACACGCTCATGCCGACGAACGACCCGGCTACGGCGCGGGGCACGCTCAGTGACAGCACCGAGGTTATCGTCGTCGGACCGGTGACAATCCCGGCCGCCCTGGATCAGCCTCAGTTGGTCATTACGAAAGGCGAGCATGAAGTCGAGGTTTTGGAGCAACATCGCTGGGCGGCGCCTTTTAAGGACGAAATCACGAGCGCATTGGCCGCCCGTCTTTCCCGTTTGCTTGGAAATGCAACTGTAGCCGCATATTTGCAATCGGGGTCTCTCGATCCCGACGTGCGAATTCTGGTGGATATTTCCCGATTCGAGCTCCGCCCCGGAGACGGGGGCGCTTTTGAGGCTCTATGGACGATCAAATCGAATGACGAAAGGACAGCCCGTCGCGGGCACACCAAGCTGTCAATTCCCGCAGCGGGGGAAGATTACGCGGAATTGGTAACCGCTCAAAGCCGGGCGCTCGACGCTATGGCTCAGGACCTCGCCGCGGCATTGCGGGCACGGTGACTTGAGGTGAAGCACGCTTAAGCTGAAGAAATCAAAACTCCTGATAAGCCGGGAGAGCGCTTATCAGGATAAAGCTACCGACCGGTCCAATGGATCCGGCCGGCGCTCGAAGTCAATGTCTGCTTATCAGTAGCGGCGGTCGCCATAACCCCCGTTACGCCTTGCTGTTCCGAAAGGGTTGGCACTACCGCCGCGCTCGCCTCTTTCTTGTTGGGGGCGGGCCTCGTTTACCGTCAAACTGCGGCCGCTTACCTCTTTGCCGTTTAAGGCTGCAATCGCGGCTTCCGCTTCCTGAGCGCTGCCCATTTCCACGAATCCGAAACCCTTGGAGCGTCCTGTTTCCCGATCCATAATCACATGGGCCGAATATACCGTGCCATGCGCTGCGAAAAGCTGGTGCAACTCATCGTTTCCAAGGCTATAACTTAGATTCCCGACATACAATTTCTTGTTCACTAGATACTCCTCAATACCGAC
The DNA here is from genome assembly GCF_035627495.1 of Methylocaldum sp. Classification (GTDB taxonomy): domain Bacteria; phylum Pseudomonadota; class Gammaproteobacteria; order Methylococcales; family Methylococcaceae; genus Methylocaldum. Next base: position 5,316 of record NZ_DASPLO010000111.1, on the reverse strand, counting down.
TCAAATAAAGTGTTCGCGTCGAAAAACGAAAAAATATATCCATTAACAATGGCTTCAGATCCGCTCCTTAGATAGGCTAAATAAACTATCTTTCCGCGCTTATTTCCATAAGTAATCGCCCGTAGGTATCTATTTTCCCGTATGGAGTAGTCAATAGTCTGGCTCCCTGGTATATCAGCCTAGCGACATACGTAAAGCTGGTGTAACAAAAACACTAAATATGCAGGCACTGTTGGAGTGTTTCCGGACCGTTCCTTTTCGTAAGATCCGATCGTACCTCAGGTGATATCGAGCCGGGTTTCTTGCTCAAGACGAGCACCCCGGACCTCCTGCCCGGACAGCAGCGCCTGTTTGATTCCGTTCTTGTCGATATGAATGACGCTTTCCTCGCGTTTAAACATCCCGGGAATAGCAGACTCGTCATCAAAAATCACCTTTGGCGGGTTTTGCTTAACCTTGATAATGAATTGAGGGCTTCTGATTTCACGTATACCGGTATGTTCCATCTGAACCTTGAGATATTGCCGTAAACCTGCGGCGCGGTTTTCCAAGGCCTTTCGCCGCCGGCTCATTCGCTCCTCGGCTTGGCGAATCAGCTCCGCCTCGCCTTCCATGTGCAGGAAGGCGGCGGCGATATTCCAGGCTTTGAGGGAGATCTCGCCCGACAGCGCTTCCAAGGTGTCGTTGACCACATCCGGTGGCAAATCCATATTCGCGAGGTTCCTCACGGCATCCTGATATTGCTCGGCAATCTCGTACAGCTTTGTCTCCACGCGGCTTACCTCTTCTCACTGGCTGTTGGCTCGGCCCAATCTTCCAGCTTCTTGACGAGTCTCTCGTAGATCTCCGGCGTCAGCTCGTCGAAAGCGTTTATCTTGTTTTTGCTCGCGGTTTTGACCCAACGCAGCACCCGGTCTCGATCCAAGCTGAGCTCCTTGATCCGCGCCTCCAATTGGTCAAGCTGAGTGAGCGAGAGACTGCTGAATCTGTAGTCTCGGCCGGGGACTTCGAGAGAGGGCGATGGCTCGGCGGGAATCTGCTCATCGGCGTCGTCTGCCAGGGCTTTGGCCGCATCAGACGCAGTTTGCGACTTTGAGCTGGGGCCTAAGTGCATATCCTCCAGATCCTGCGTAAATACTTCGCTGAGACCTGCCATGCGCAGGGTCGCATCAATGTGCGCGGACTTTCCCGCCATCTTGAGAGCTTTATTCAGATCGCCATAGTCCTGCTGCACGCTGCGCGCGCCGATGCCTTCGGCGACCGTCCGTTCCTGGCTGTCGCGCAGTTCGCAGCGCAAAATGATCGTGCCGAGGCGCTGTCCCGATAGAGCGGCCTGCTCGTACGCATTGAGATTGGGATAATGCACCGTGACCCCGAGCATGCCGCAAATTTTTTCGGCGCCCGGCTTGAACAGGCTGGGCTTGCTCCAGTGGCTGGTGATCGGGCATGACTGCGCTTCGCCGCGCCGGGCAAAGGCACACTTGTCCCGGTTGAAGAGGTGAATGCGCCCATAGTCCGTGCCTTCCACCAAGGCTTCACGTATCCAATTGAGTATTGCCGCACGATTATGCTTACGCCGCTCCAATCCGGCCTCGAACACGTCGTTCGGCAAGTCCAGGGGCGAAACGCTTAGCGCTTCGACCTTGGCGTTCTTCCGTGTGACTTTTCGCGCCGGCTCAACCTTCTCCGCCGCCGGCTTTTCGTCGTGTTCAAGATAGCCCGCGGGTGGTATCGAAGCCGCTGGAGGCTGTGCGGTGTTTTCGCGTTCTTTCACGTGATTCATAACTAGGTTACCCCTGTTGTACGAATAACCTTGCATATGTCTCTCTCGGCAAACGGTCGCTTGCTCCAGAGATGCTATGGTTTCGTACTGCTTGTCTTGGAAATAGAAAGTAAAAGAAGCCGGAATATCCGGGTCGAAATAGAAGTTATTAAGATGCCTTGTGTAGCTGCCGGCACATCACAGCGCTCTCCTTTGGATCGTTTTGTGCAGATTAGCTCTACGAGGGTCCCCGAGTGCTTTCAGTAGATCACTGGCGACGGAGCGTTAATGAGGGATGGCTTTGATCTCGGCAACCAACAATCACGTCGTAGCCGAGGGCAATGAGACGTTTCTGGCTTAAAGTAGGCAAGGTGATGGTCTATGGGTGCTGTGTACAATAAATAACCGATCTTCCATGTAAAGAATTAAACAAATTTTTGCCGCTAAAGTTCCCTTAAAATAATCCGAAAGTGTGAAAATACAAGGAGTTGCTTGGATGCCGGCGCTTCGCTAAAGAAGCCATTTCCGTTAAAGAAACACCGTTTCTAATTCGATCGAGAACGCATTTTATTTCCCTCGGCGGTCTATATGTCGATTGTTCGAACGCATTGTGGTTGATCATGAGCCCGGCGAGTCTTTGCATCTCGAAGCACCGTTTTCTTAGCCAGAGCGGTTTTGTTTTTGGTTTGATGTTGCTGGCGTCTTTGTTGAGTGGAGGAGCAATGGCTGGAGCCCTTGAAGACTATGTTAATGCGCCGGATACCGCTTACCGTTGGCGGCATGTGTCGGAAGCCCAAGAGCCATGGGGAAGGCTGATCCGCCTGGAGTTGATATCCCAGAAGTGGCACGGCGAAACGTGGAGTCACGGTCTTTTAATTGTCCAGCCCCGGGAGCTGCGCAATCCTGAGACAGCCTTTTTGCTGATTACCCATGATGGCGCCGCCAGCATCGATTTGTTGAAGATGGTTGCTGAGCGGGCCGGTGCCATTGCGGCCGCCATTACCGGTATTCCCAACCAACCGCTGTATGGGCGTAGCGAGGATGCGCTTGTCGCTTACACCTTCGAGCGGTATGCGACGACAAACGACAAGGCCTGGCCGTTGCTGTTCCCCATGGTGAAAAGCGCCGTGCGAGGCATGGACGCGGTTCAAGAGTTCGTACGTCGAAAGCTGAGTCTCAGCATCGACAAATTTCTGGTGGCCGGCGCATCGAAACGAGGTTGGACGACCTGGTTGACGGCGGCCGTCGATAAGCGGGTTCAAGCTATCGCGCCGATGGTGTTCGATATGTTGAATATCAAAGCGCAACTGCAATGGACCGAGAAGGTCTATGGCCGGCAGAGCGAATACATCCACGATTACACCGATTTGGGATTGCATCGAGCGCTCGACGATACCCCCATGCAGCGATTGCGCGTTTGGGTGGATCCCTATGCGTACCGAGAGCTTTACACGATGCCGAAGTTGCTGTTGCTAGGGACCAACGATCCTTATTGGACAGTCGACTCGCTGCGTCATTACTGGGATGACTTACCCGAGCCAAAATTGCTGTTCCAGGCGCCGAATGCCGGTCATGGTGCGGGTAGTACTCTGGAAGCCAGGCAAACGCTTGCGACCTTTTTTGAATTGATCGCCTCGAATCATCCGCTACCCAGATTGGCGTGGACGCATACGCGACGAACGGACGATAGCGAAATGATACAGGTCAAGATCGACTGTACGCCCACAGCGATACGCCTTTGGACCGCCGAATCCTCGGATCGCGATTTTCGTAACGATGTTTGGTCGAGTCGAAGCCTCGACTTCAATTCGGAGAGGAATGGCGCCGCCGTTCTTGTCCGTGCGCCTCGCGATAAGTATCGCGCGTATCTGATTGAAGTCGATTTGCGCTCACCGAGCGGCCACCCCTATCAACTTTCGACGGAAGCCCGAGTTCTTCCGGACTCGCACCTATCGAATAAGAAGTTTCCGCGCCGCAGCGAATGATTGTCGCTTGATCCCGACGTTCGGGAGCCGAGATTGCACTTTAGTCATCCGTTTATCGGTCATCCAATGAGTGTGTCCCAGCCGAAACCGGCGTAAATTGGGCAAAAGCAACAGGCGTGAATCATGGCCTCGTTTTTGCTTAAAATAAGGGATCTTGCAAGAAGGGGGAAAAGTTCAATCCATGCGCGATTTCATTTCAAAGCGGGTTTTAGCAACTCTACTCATCGCATTTACCGGAACTGCCGCAGCTTCGGGCGGACATGGCCATAAGCACAAACACAAGCATCACCACCATCATCACGAAAAGGTTCATGTGCATGAGCATCATCACTACCATGGCGATAGGCCTCGTTACGCTCCGGTAGAACGACCGAGCTTGCCAAGGCTGCCCGGTTTACCGCATCTGCCCGATCTGCCGGCTCCGCCTCCGCTGCCGAAATTGCCGCATTTGCCCGGCAGGTAAGGCTAGCTGCATAGCACCCGGTAAGCCTTTTTATCGCTCAGGCGATGCCGAAGAGCGACGATCTGAGGAATGCGGGGTTTTAAGCGTCTTATAAGTACCCGATGATCCGTCGCTGGTGGTGTTGGCCTTCGGTCGTTTGCGGTGGGATACCGCTGGAGGGCTGAACCCCACTTCGAGTTTGCGATAAAGTAGCGTTTTTTATCGCATAAGAAGAGTGGGCATGGGGATTTTAGACGATCTCAAACGAGAGGCGGACTAAGCTCGGCAGGCAAGGGAAGCCGATGAGGCGCGGCGCGCGGAGTTGGAGCGAATCTATCTGGAGGAGCTTCGCCCCCGGCTTTTGAGGATCCACCGTTATCTCGTCGACATGGTCGAACAGTTGAATACGGTGAACTGGGATGTCAAGGCCTGCTATGAAATTACGGGAATCGGGAAATTGGATGATTTTCGCCAGGGAAGTTACCGGGTATTTATCGACAGCCAGGAGAAACCGAAGAAAGTCGCTATCCAATTCGATTGCACCGTGCCGGAGGAGCGGCGGTTCTCCGTCGATCCAACCAGTGCGGACGAGTTGCGTCGATTCTTGATCGAGCAAGAGGTCCTTTTCACCGAATAGCCCATACGGGATGGTTCCGGCCACATTGCCCAAATCATGATTCAGGGGAAACCGCGGGTGCGGGCTACCGTGCTATTCGAGGCAGACGTGGACAACTCCCGTATCCGTGTAATCAGCGCGAATCGAGAAGGCCTTGCCGTTAAGCGCTATCAATTCGGCTATTCAAATGCGAATTAAGCGCTTTGCGGTAAGACGTTCAATAAGAACATGGCGGCCGAAGACGTGAACGAGGAGCCCCCGAGAGGAGCGGACCTTGCTGGCCGCTTCGATACCGGTTTTCTCCTGAATCCAGTTAAACAGCGCTTCGATGGGTTGGCGGACCCGCGACACGGCTGTCGAGAACAGCCGGTCGGCGGCATCGAGGTGCGTCTGTCCTGGGGCTTTTCGGATCGGCGTGAAGACCGTAAATGGAAGCGTGGGCTGGCGCGAGAGATAGGCATAGGCCTTATCGGCAAAGAGATTCCTATAGGTGAGCGTCGGCGCGATCTGT
>NZ_DASPLO010000110.1:0-6612 GCF_035627495.1 Methylocaldum sp. | reverse complement strand
ATAAGTTCTACTCGCCCCCGCAACCGTCGTCTTGCCCCGGAGGATTTCCAGCACCAAGGCACTCTTCCGCTTGGCCGTCCAACGTTTGATGTCCTCTTCCATCACCATACTCATGTGCAATACTCCTCAAAGATTAACACCTGAGCAGAATTTCACTGGGTCAATACACAATACCGCTGGCTGGTTCAGGCCGCGTGTCGCTTCCCGTGGAGCCAGGGTCAAGTCGAGGGCCAAGTCAATCGGCTCAAATTCATCAAGCGTTCGATGTACGGACGGGTCGGCTTCGACCTTCTGAAAATGCGGGTGCTTGTCGTCGGTCTGACGGCGCTTGACTCGTGCCGTTCGCTATCCTGGCGGTGGCGGAGGGAACCCTTAGCCTCTAATGCGTGTAAGCCGCTTCGTCCCCACGGCGAATGCGACGAAGGGCCGGAGGGGGCCAAAACCCGGCCCTCCCATCGACAGGCCCCCTCGAAAATCCCTACCGCTCATCGACGCGCCTCGCCCCAACCACGGAAAGTGCGGAAGAGCCAACATTCGGCGCAGATCAACACGTTTGCACTTACTCTACATTCGCACCGCGCCGATAGGTCCCGGGGGAAACACCGAGGGAACGTTTGAAGGCCTTGCTGAACGCCGGCGCCGAGTCATAGCCGCAACGTTCCGCCACCCGTTCGATGGACATGCCGGACTCCTTCAACCAGCGTGCCGCGATTTGCATGCGCCAGCTCGTCAGGTATTCGATCGGAGAAGCCCCGATCAGTGCGGCAAATTTTCCGGAGAGCACGGTCTTCGACAATCCCGCCCGGGAGCAAAGCTCGGCAATGGTCCACGGTTTCCACGGTTCCCGATGAATCAGTTCGAGCACGGTTGCCAGCCGGCGATCCTGCATCGCGGCGAACACACCTTGCTGAACCAGGTTTGCTTCGATGCAGTGTCGCACTACCAGGACGAACAGACTGTCGCATAAGCGCTCGATCACCGACTCGCTGCCGAAGCGCCGACTCGACGATTCCCCGGCGATGAGTTCGATCAGCCGCGCCAATATCTCGCCGGCCTCGGCCTTCCTGATGACGATTTCCGCGGGCAAGGCCTGCCACAACAGGGACTTCGGCATGCCGAGTTCGATTTCCCCGCACACGAATGCACTCTCTCCGTCCTTCCAACTGGTGGCACGCATCCCGGCTGGATCGACGGGAAGATGGTCCCTGCTATAGGAGAGAAAGTGCCATGCGGCATGGGGCAGGAACAGGACTAGATCGCCATCCTCCAGCGCCAGCGGCGTCTCCCACGCGGGCGAGTGCACCCAGCCTTGGCCCTTGGTGAGTAGATGAAACCAAATGGACTGGTCGGAGTTGTGATCCATCAGCCATTTTCCGCAAACGCCACCGGCATGGACGAGTCTCGCCCGCAGATTCAGACCGTTCGCCAGTGCAGTCAGAGCATCCAAGTCGTTCTCCCGAACTAACGCACATGATTTCCGGAATTCCGGGCATGGAACAGCCCGCCGGACCCCACTAATCTGGTGCTGTCATGAGGTAGGCGTACACAGTAGTCAACATGCCTCTTTGACCGACCGGATTGGGCCCGCAGAAAGGCGGGGGCCGGTGTGACGAAACATAACCCATTCCCCCATAGGGAGGCGATATGAACCTGCTCAAGTCGATGTTCATCAGCAGCTACATGATGTTGTTGATCGGTGTGACCGGATTTGCCGGTTGGATGTTATACCGGAGCGAACACCCTGCCGCCTGGATCGGCGTAATGCTGACCACGGCCCCGCTCCTGGTAGTGGTGACCTGGCTCATGATGATCAAGAACGTAGCGCGCACCAGCGCCCATTTTCCGTTCGTTAATTGGCTCGGCGCGATCGGTGCCGGCCTCGCCCTGTGGTCCTGGTATGGACAGGGCACAAGCATCACCGCGCCGATCCTGGCGGTTGGTGCCTGGATTTGCTTTGTATTGTACGCCTACTGGTTCTCCACCTTTGGTGGGCGCCAGCCGAGTGCGAAACTGCAAGTGGGCGCCGTCTTGCCCCATTTCATGCTCAAGCACGCTAGCGGGGAGTCCGTGACCACCGCGCAGTTGACCGGCAAACCAACAATCCTGATGTTTTATCGCGGCAACTGGTGCCCCTTGTGCATGGCCCAGATCAAGGAACTGGCTGCCCGCTATCGCGACCTCACTGCCCTCGGTGTCCGGGTTGCCCTGATTTCTCCGCAACCCCACGACAACACCGTCGAGCTGGCGAAAAAGTACCAGGTGAACTTCGACTTCCTGACCGACACGGGCAACGCCGCCGCCCGTACCCTGGGCATAGAAAACCCGAACGGCACACCCATGGGCATGCAGATGTTCGGTTACGATAACGACACCGTACTGCCCACCGTCATCGTTACCGACCGTAACGGCCAGGTGGTGTGGACGCATGAGACCGACAACTATCGCATCCGCCCGGAGCCGGACGTTTATCTGGATGTCCTTCGCCGGCATCAGCTCGTTCCCGTACTAGCGTAAACGCCAATCACCCATCCGGAGAATTGCATGCTGGCCGAATATCGGCGCCCCCTTTGCCCATGCGGCAAAGGGTATGGCAAAGTAGTCTACGCGCTGTGTGGTTGACGGGAATTGGCCGTTACGGGACGGGTGTCCCGCTCTGGCTTTCGGGGGAAACGAAATGGTCGGTAGTTTGACACCAAGGAATATCGAAGTGAGGAAAATCAATGGAAACGTTTATCGGCAGGAGAAAATTCATTGCCGTGGCCTCTTCTTTCGCTGCACTGCTAACCGCCGGGTTTGGCCAGCCGACGAAGGCGGATACCGGCAATAAGGCCAGAAAAATATCGGGTAGTGTCGCGGCGCCACAGCGAAATCCCGGGGCAGAGAATCAGCCAATACCGGTGTTTGATGTCAACGAGCCCCTGCTGGACTTGAATGCGCTGCGCCCACATTTCCAGCGCATAGTCGGCGACGGCCGGGCGCTGGATCAATGGTTTTTCCTCCTTCTGCAATACTCACTGGTGGTCAACGTCGCGGATGCTTATACCGATTTCGGAACCGTGGGACGGGCGGTACTCGAAATGCTCGCCGTGACCAGGCGAGTGCCGTTATCACCCGAGGATGAAACGAAGATATAGCAGGGCGTGCTCACGTTGCCCCCGCATCCCGAGGTTCCCGAAAGTCTCAAACGGCTTCGGGCCGCTGGATTTCGCATGGTCACTCTGACGAACTTCAGTTCGATGGCGGTGAGAGCTCAACTGCAAAATGCCGGACTCGCCCAGTATTTCGATGAGTCGATCTCAGTCGATTCGGTGCGCCGGTTCAAGCCCGATCAGGCTGTATACCGGTCTGCCGCCACGCACCTTGGAGCTGCTCCGGGCGAGCTCCGGCTGATCGCCGCGCATGCTTGGGACGTATTCGGCGCGATGAGGGCCGGGTGGAAAGCGGCATTTGTAGCGCGCAATGGTGTCCCATTGCTGCCATTGGGGCCCAAGCCGGACCTGATCGCGCCGGACATGAAGGGGATCGCCGACGCACTCGGTATTACCCTCGATCACTGCCGTGAACAAGGCAGTTCTATTGACCCAGCGACTGAAGGATCTTCATAAGCTCAGTGGTCGCAAGCCAGCAATAACGCTGCTTTCAAGATGTCAGGTTGAAGATGGTGGCTGCTTTGAAGAAAGTGACCGGTAACTACCGCCGGAGGAAACGCTCTTCACGTCGGACGGTGGGTGCAGGCGTACACGATGGATCTCAAGCTAAAGTTTCATGGAAATGTTGACACGGACATATACGTGCATATACTCCTTTTATGATTTTATCGCAAAGGACTCCAGAAATTGCCTCAAAAACCTGTTCGATCGAGTGATGTACCGGATTTCCGGAGTTGCCTAATTTGTACTGGCTTCAATCTCCGCAAGGCGACTCGTGCAGTGAGTCAGCTCTACGACGAGATGCTGCGCCCGACAGGCATCCGGGGCACTCAGTATTCGCTTCTGGTTGCCGTGCAAATGAGTGGACCAATCTCGGTGACCCAACTTGCCGACAATGCTGTCATGGATCGGACGACTTTGACTCGGAATCTGGAGGTTTTGGAAAAGCAAGGCTTCGTCGATGTCACCTCCGGCGAAGATCGGCGTACCCGCCTGGTGACGATTACCACTGAAGGGCGCGCGGTGCTGTTACAAGCGTATCCGCTTTGGGAGCAAGCGCAGGCACGCATCAAGGCGGCATTGAGCGAAGACCGGTTACAGATGTTGATGGAGGGACTGACAAAGCTGGTCGAATCCACACAAGCAAAGTAAATTTTTTTTCGCCACATACGTGTATCTACACCATGAGGATGCAACGATGATCCGCAACCCACATTTTAGAGAACAGGTCGTCGTCATTACCGGCGCATCGAGCGGCATCGGTCGCGCTACGGCGCTGGCGTTCGCACACGAGGGCGCCATTACGATTCTGGCTTCGCGTTCGCAGACTTCCCTTGAACGGTCGCAGAAGACATTCGCCGCTTTAATCCACAGGTCCGCGTGATTCCGACGGATGTGTCGTCGCAACAACAGGTAGAGGCCCTAGTTGCCCGCGTCGATAGAGAGTTCGGCAGGATCGATGTGCTGATCAACAACGCCGGTTGTATTGCGGTGGGGCCGGTCGAGGGAAAAAGCTTTGTCGAAGACACACAGCAACTGCTGGCGACCAGCTTTTTTGGCAAGGTGTTCGCCGCGCGTGCGGTGTTGCCGATCATGCGACGCCAAGGCCGGGGCCACATCGTCAACCTGTCTTCCGTAGTGGGACGCAAGGCGTTAGCCGATTTCGGAGCGTATTCGGCGGCCATGCATGCGATCGCCGCCTTCTCCGATGCGCTCCGGCAGGAATTGCGCAGTACCGGTATTGGCGTGTCGACGCTGCATCCGTCGCTGACGCAAACCGCGTTGTTTGACGGCGTGGACCCGAACGCTATTCGGCGCCCTTCCGGAAGATGAAGCCGATGTCCGTCGATGACGTGCCCAGGCCATTCTCCGGGCGGTACGAGAGCACCAGCCCCGGGTCGTTCTGCCCTGGCAGCCGAATTGGGTGCATTGGGCGGATGCACTGTCGGTTCGTATCGGCGATCTCTTTGTGCGTCTGCTGTCGAGCCCGGTATTTCTGGCGGTGGTGGGACTATACCGAGGGAAAGAACATTCCGCTCCGGTCGTGGATAGATCGTAGACAACCTGCTGATCGGAGACAGAAAACCTTGATTCGGGGACCGTGGCCGTAGTGATTTTGACAAATCCGGGCGAAAAAATTTTGACAGATATGTGTATATACAAGAAGTGGTGCAAGAATGAATCCTCTGCAAAATCATCCCACCGTCACGCAACTGCGGGCCACTCTGTCTGCGAGAGCGAACAGCCAAGCCGTGCAGACTCTTGAAACCGCCTGGCTGCGGCGCTTGGCCCTGGAAGCAGGTGCCGACGATGTAGGTTTCGTCGGCATGGAAAGAGCGGAAATCCGAGATCAAAAAGACGATATCCTGCAAATCTTCCCTCATGCGAAGACCCTGCTGAGTTTCGTTTGTCGCATGAACCGGGAGAACGTGCGCAGTCCCGCGCGCTCGATCGCCAATCTCGAATTCCATCATGCGGGCGACGAAGTCAACGAGGTGGCCCGGCGGATCGTCACCGCCCTGGAGCATAAAGGCATCCGCGCCATCAACGGCGGCGCGGTGGGATTTCCCATGGAGGCCGAACGCTGGCCCGACAAGATGTGGGTGGTTTCCCACAAGCCGGTGGCCGTGGCCGCGGGCTTGGGGCAGATGGGCATCCATCGCATCGTCATCCATCCGAAATTCGGCAACTTCATCCTGCTCGGCACCGTGATCCTGGATGCGCGGGTGGACGAAGAGTCACGTCCCGGGGACTATAACCCTTGCCTGGAATGCAAGCTGTGTATCGCCGCTTGTCCGGTGGGCGCCATCGGCAACGACGGCCAATTCAATTTTTCCGCTTGCTACACCCACAATTATCGCGAATTCATGGGTGGCTTCACCGACTGGGTGGCGTCCGTCGCCGACAGCAAGAATGCCCGGGCGTATCGACAGAAAGTCACCGATGCCGAAACGGTTTCTCTTTGGCAAAGCCTTTCCTTCGGCGCGAACTACAAGGCGGCCTATTGCATGGCAGTATGTCCGGCCGGGGAGGACGTCATCAGGCCATTTCTCGATGACCGCCGGCGCTACGTGAAAGAAGTGGTGCGCCCGCTACAGGAACGTCCCGAAGCCGTCTATGTGATCGGCGGCTCCGATGCGGAGGAACATGTCGGCCGCCGCTTTCCGCACAAGTCCTCCAAACGGGTGGGCAACAGCCTCCGGCCCACAACCATACGGGCGTTTCTGAATGGGCTACCCCTGGTTTTTCAAAGGGGCCAATCAGTCGGCCTGAATGCTGCCTACCACTTGACATTCCTGGGTGCCGAACGAATTCAGGCAACGGTTAGGTTCTGTTGACATTTCAACGCAACCAGATGAGTGCTGAGACGAAGCGAAGAAAGCCCATGAAGTTACGCTGCAATTTTTCGAAGCGGGCAAAGATTCTTCGGAAGTGTTTGATTTTGCCAAAGAAGCATTCGATC
>NZ_DASPLO010000109.1:0-2987 GCF_035627495.1 Methylocaldum sp. | reverse complement strand
CTCTCTTGGCTTCATGCAACCCACCCGAATTTGCAAGAAATCGAAATCAAATGACCGGTTTTCTTGCAAATTGTACCAGCCAATATGCAACGAATCCGTATATGTGTCAGTGTGTTAGAAATACTTCAGGGCTGACTAAGTCCAGTCCTCAAACCTCAAAACAATGGAATAAAGAGCCCATTGATCATTATTATCTTTCGAATTTGATCCATGAAGTTTGCCGCCTTTGCTATCCCCCGTTTCGGCACATAAACGACATCCGCAGGCTCAAGAAGAAATTCCGAATCACTTAACGAGCCATCAAGAATCTCTTCCACATCGACCTCATGCGCCATCGGCTGGTTATCCGGTCCTTTTCGGATTACGCTGACATCGCTGAGATTTGCAGTGTCCAGGAATCCCCCGGCCTCATCGATAGCCTGAAGGACCCCGATTTTGTTTCTTACCGTAATAAATCCAGGTTTCGCGACATCTCCCGCTAAATAGACCCTTGGCTCCGTTATCGTTCGGACAAGTACCGTAACAGCGGGATCTCTAAGCTCGCTGGCATACGCATTTGTTAAGAACTCATCGAGCTGAGCCGGAATTAGCCCAGCCGCTTGCACGTCGTCGACCAGCTGGAGAGAAACCTTGCCATCAGGTCGAACCACCACCGACTCATTGAACTCAGGGGTATAAAAGAATTTCACATCCAGTTGATCGCCGGGTTGAATGACGTAATTAGCGGGAACTTCATACCTGCTTTCCACCTCGGCCAACGCTACGCTAGGGTCAACGGTCCGTTTATTGGCGGCACACCCATAGCAGCCAATAGTCACTAGTAGTACTACCAGCCATGCTAGTTGGCTGGTGAAAGCCCTGCGACGTCGCACAACATTGATGACTACGTTCATAACATCCTGCCTATTAAGTAAGTCCATGTTTTACAAAGATACGTGTCTGTAGTAGGGTGCCTAATTCGTCTGTTATAGCAGCTATCTACTTCCGCAGTGATAATCTCTATATAGTCGAGAAATCTTCTGGCTATGCTCGTTTCGGTAAAATTAGAATCGACACCACCATCCAAGGGTTTACGAGAGTTCTGCGTCTGAGACTTTTTAGCTTGCCTCAACGCCTAACAGCATCGAGTAGGGTATTTGCTCCTTTAATAACGACCTCCTTTTCTAACAGCCATAACGTTCCAACATAGGTTGCAGCCCCCGTTACTCCGGCAATCAACAGTTGCATCAGGGGAGGCAGATCACTGATGCCATAAACTAGCGGGGTTGTAACAATGGTGAGCGCTGTTCCTCCGACAAACGCTGGCCTGAGTGCACGCATCAATTCCGATACGGTAACCCCTATGACGCGGATGATCACAAACAAATGAACTATTTTGATCAGGACTGCTGTCGCAATGAGGCCGAGCGCAACGCCGACGAGTTGATATTGAACACCGATCAAAACGGAAGGAATAAGTACGATGATGTGTAACACTCCCATTTTTAATAAAAGGTCCGGGCGTCCGATTGCTTTATACACGTCACCCGCTGTAGTTCCGATCGAGAAAATGAGAAATGCTATTGGCAGCAACCGGAGAACAGGAATCGCATCCAACCACTGAGAACCGAGCAAAACGAAGACTATAGGTTCCGCTGTCATGATGAGACCTAGAGATATCGGAACAATGAAAACCTGCACATACTGAGTTACTGAAAGAAACGTTCGTCTTAACAACCGAGGCTGGTGTTGTATCTTCGCTAGCGCTGGAAACATAGCTGCTGCCAATACTACCCACACATTCATAATTAGGAGATCGACGATACGGTAAGTTATTGAGTACACCCCAAGGGCCGCATCTCCGAGAACTCGTCCGATAACGATAAATTCGAGATTCGAGGCAAGGGCATTAACCAGGTTAAATCCCATAAAAGGGATACTAAACTTCAGTAGAAGGCCTAATTGTGACCTATTGATGCGCATTTGAAGTTTCCGCTGTAATGCGATGCGCGCTAATACAACGCCGAAAACCGAACTCGATAGCTGACCGATAATCAACGACCACGGCCCGAAACCTTTAAACGCAAGAGCTATGGTGACGACTGCTTTAACTATCAGTCGCCCAAGGTCCGGTATCAGTTTCTTGCGAAACGCTAAATCTTTCTGAAGAAGCGCGAGATGGACCGACCCGAACGGGTCAATGACGAATGTCAAAGCAAGCATCTGCAACATGGGTTCTACAGCAGGCTCGCGAAAAAAAGCCGCCACCACTGGGGCTATGGTGAAGGTAAGCAGCAAGAAAAGTATCCCGATGATTAGGTTCGCAGCGTAGACGGTATTTGCCGCTTCCTGCACATCGGTTCGATGTTGTATGAGGGCGCTTCCCAAGCCCAGGTCTTGAAGCAGGGAAAAGTATGAAATGACGACCGTCGCTAGACTGACTAGCCCGAAGGTTTCGGGAGGGAGGAGCCGTGTAAGCACGGCCATCGTGATCAACACAACGCCTTTGCTTAGTGCAAAAGACGCATAGTTCCACGCCACAGCATGTACGGTCTTCTTGCCCCTATGTCCCATTATTCAGTCCCTTGTCATAAATCCGTTGAGCGGCCGAGATTATGACATGGCATAAATCCCGGAGCCACGCACAGCGCCACCACGGCAGAACCCTGTGGTCCCGCCCCTCCCTGTCCATTGCGCAATAGAGATAGCCGACTGGCTTTCTCTTACTGTAATACAAGTTTTATCGATACGCCATGAGAAGCTGATGAGCTTCGCCTACTTATGCTGCCGTTTCGCCGATCCATCTCCCGCTTCAACTCGTCCCGGTTTGTTGAACTGGCCTGTGGGGTAGCTGAGGGCTCTACTTAGGGGAACCTCGAAAAACCCTTGCCATGAGAAAATAGCGGCCTTGTTCTTGAACCCGAGGCAGAGATGATCAAAGAAAGCCTGTTTGCTGTCGAGGAGCGTGAAGCCAAGCTCGACCACCTGGGCGATGTGCTGCCACTGAT
>NZ_DASPLO010000108.1:0-35234 GCF_035627495.1 Methylocaldum sp. | reverse complement strand
CGTCAACGTATAGTTGATCTGGGTCACCAGCAAGTATTGGCAGTAATCCAGACGTGTGATGGGCTTCTTTTCCATCCCGCTCTGACGCGCTCCGCTCCAACAAGTGCCCTCCCAATCCCAGTTTTTGCGTAAGTCCTAACTCTATCTCAATGCTTGCATCCACAAGCCCCTGCCCCACAGCCATGTCCTTGACTGATTGCGGCTTCTTTCTTGGCACCGGCCCCGTGCACAGCCGGGGCCGATAATTTTTTCCGTACTTCGCCGCCGCAATCCGGACACTTCGGCGCCGGCTCGCTGATTTTGTGCATGGCGGTAAATTCGTGTTCGCAGGCTTCGCATTGATAGTCGTAAGTTGGCATGGTAGCGATTAGTCTTAATTAAATCGGTTAAATGGTTGTTTAGTGGAGCAGCAGATAGGGATGAATCAGAACGGCTTGAGCGTCGCCAGCAGCACGATCGCAAACAAGAACAAAACGGGCACTTCATTCATCCACCGGAAGAAAATGTGGCTGTGGTTGTTACGGTCGTACTGTAAATCGTACAGCCATTTTCCACATAAAGCGTGGTACCCCACCAACAGAACAAGCAAAAACAATTTAGCGTGCAGCCAGCCGCTATCACCGTAGGATTCCCAAGCATAATCGTTGAGCATCCATATACCGAACAAGAGCGTCAATATCATTCCAGGCGTCATAATCCCGAAGTAGAGCTTACGCTCCATGATCTTGAACCGCTCGACGCTGACCGCATCGGCACTCATCGTGTGATAAACGAATAGTCGAGGGAGATAAAACAAACCGGCGAACCAAGTCACCATGAAGATGAGATGAAAGGCCTTTAACCACATCGCTTACACCTCTCCGAGCATCCGCTCGATTTTCTCACGGAGATTCCGCGCATCGATTCGTCCCAGCTGATGCATGACAATATGGCCGTCCGGGGTGATCAAAAAGCTGTTGGGAACCAGTCGGACCCGATCGAATGTTTCCGCTATATGCCCGAGTGGATCCAAGGCTACGGAATAAGGTAGCTGCTCCGCCTCGGCTAAGGCTACAACGCGGCTCGGCAAATCGTAAGGCATGGCAACCGAGATCAATTTGAAGCCCTGCCCTGAAAGCTCGTTGTGTAGCTCGGCCAATTCGGGCATTTCATCGAGGCACGCTCGGCAATCGCTGGCCCAGAACGTCACCAACACCGGATGACCACGGAGGTCTCGCAACCGGATGTGCTCACCTGTGATCGTGACGAACTCGGCATCCGGAGCGCTTCGTCCGGAATGCCATCGGTACAGGCCAAGGCCTACCATCATTACAACAGCTAACGCTATAAGCCAGATTCTAGCTTTGTTCATAAGCCGACCAGAGGGAAGGACAGGCTGCCCCCCTTCCCTCTCACAAAACTCCGGTCAGTCTTCCAACTGCTGAATTCCGTCCAGGAACCAAGTCGGTTGACGGCTGAGCTTCGGCCGTACAAAGTGCCAAACTTCGCGCACCTGCGTGGGTCTGTCTTCGGGCGATTCGCGCATGATCACATCGAACAGCACGGTCGCCTCGCGGTCCGTGCCAAGGTCACGCACTTCAAGGAGTTCCACCTCGATCTTAAGCAATTCCGTCGTATTGCTCTCGGTTTCGAGAGATTTCAATTGATCCTGAAGCTCGCCGAATACCTTGTCGGTGGTCAAAGTCCTTAACTGAGCCAAATCTCTCTCGTCCCAAGCTTTCTGCATCATCTCGTAGGCGGCTTTGGCGCCTGAGAGAAAGGCAGCCGAATCGAAATCCGCAGGAACGGAATTTTCCCGTCCAGTCACGCTGGCGCTTTGCCCTGAAACGGGAGAACGGCTTCCCTTTCCGAAGAGAACATCCGTATTGAAACCCGCTTTGCCCGCGTGTTCAGGTTCGGCCTGGCGCTCATAAGGCCGATCAACTTCCGTGTCCTGAGCCGAGTTTCCAGCTGGATAATAACCATTCGCGGTGGCTGCCGTTTCCCCGGACGCGGCTCGCCGCCGCGCGGCGAAAAATTTGAACAGCATGAACGCGATCACTGCGAACATCAAAATATCCAGGAAGTTGAGATGCTCGAAGGCTCCGCCGAACAGAAGAGCGCCCAATAAGCCGCCCAAAGCCAAGCCACCCAGCATTCCCATAAACCCGCCGCGTCTCGACATCGATTCACGGGCCGCCTGATTCCTTTGAGTCGACGACTGATAAGCCTGTTGCTGAGCCGGAGAAGCGGACTGCGTCATATCGGTAGAGCGCTTATAGGGCTCGCTGTACGAGGGACGACTGCCGAACGACTTGCCGCCGCCCATACGCTTCGCGTAAGCATCGCCCGTGCCGGCTAACGCCAAGGAAAATCCGATCAATACGCTTAAAACCAATCCGGTTAGTTTCTTCATCGATAACCTATGTGTGTAGTCAAGGAATTGGATATATCAGTTATATGGCAACGAATATTCAAAAATCAACCTTTCAACGAGAACAGCGCATTAGACAATGTCACGATAAGTAGGTTTGTAATAACTGATAACACGCTTCCAGCGCGCCCAAATGAGCAACTTCGTATCCGTGCGTGTTGTCCGCCGGAAAGCCTAGGCATGCGGCTCTCGGTACGTGACCCGATTTCATCGTCACAGAGGCATCGCTGCCGAACTGGCTCAAGACGGCATATTGCACGGCCACGCCGGACTTGCGTGCGGCATCCTCAAGACGCCGATTCAATGCTTCATCGTACATGCCATAGCCGTCTTGGGACAGAAGCACGGGCTCTTCATCGCTTTCGATCGGATACTCCGTCGATTTCGGGGCAATCTCGATGGCAATCAGCTCATCGAGCCGTCTCCGCTGGGTGTAATAGAGCGCGCCGATCGCACCCACCTCTTCCTTCGCGGAAAACACCAGATCCACATCCGATGCGGGGGTTTTCAGCGTCTCCGCCAGCAATAGAAGAATCGCGACAGCCGCCTTGTTGTCGAGAGCATAGCTGGCGATGTAATCGCCGATGCGGAAAGGCGCTTTCCGATGTCTGCCGATAACCATCCGAGTTCCCGGACGCACGCCGGCTTCCGTAAGCTGTTGCTTGCTCAGCTTGGCATCGAGCCAAACGGTATCCCACTTCGGCGGCTTGTCCTCCTCGTAGACCTTTTGCGGCGATTCATGGCAGACATGCCTAGACCCGAAGCTCAAGATCGCCGGAACCGTCACGCGGTCACCCAGCAAATCGACAACACCTTCGCCGTAAACCCAAGGAAAAGAGCCTCCGAGCTTTCGAACCTCCACCTTGCCGTCTTCGCGCACGCGCTTCACGATCCCGCCGATTTCGTCCTTGTGTGCGGTGATCGCAACGGCGCGAGCGGAACTCGCTCCCTGGACTCTCGCGATTATGTTGCCGGCATCATCTTGGCCCGCCTCAACGCCGATAGACTCGAGCCTCGATAGGAGGCGCGCGTCGATCTCCTGTTCCGCTCCGCTCGGGGAATGACAGAGCACGAGTTCTGAAATGAGGCAAAAGAGTCTGTCCCGAAACGATTCCCGCATGAAAAAACCCCGTATACTTCAATCTATTACACGTGCGAAAAAACTACTGTACCATTTCCTGGTCCAATCATCCGTTTATGTCTTAGCAAAGGAGATCATTATGAACCAAATCAATCCGGCCTATGCTCGCGCTTCCGCCGGCGTGCTGGAGACCAACAAGGTCCTCCGGAACACCTACGCCTTGTTGGCCATGACGCTGACCTTCAGCGCGTTTACGGCGGGGTTGTCGATGGCTCTGGAGCTACCTCATCCCGGAGTGATTCTGACGTTAATCGGATACTTCGGCTTGCTGTTCCTGGTTTCCAAGTTCCAAAACAGTGTCCTCGGGCTCGTGTTCATATTCGCCCTCACCGGCTTCATGGGGCTGACCCTCGGACCGATTCTCAACGTTTATCTCACCCATGTGGGCAACGGCGCACAATTGGTGATGACTGCCCTGGGCGGCACCGGGGCGATTTTCTTAGGACTGTCGGCCTATGCCCTGACCACGCGGAAGAACTTTAGCTTTCTCGGCGGCATGCTGACGGCCGGAATTCTGGTCGCATTCCTGGCAGCACTCGTTGCACTATTCCTCCCGGACATGCCCGGACTCCACATTGCCGTGTCCGCAATGTTCATCGTTTTGATGGCCGGCCTGATTCTCTATCAGACCAGCGAGATCGTGCACGGCGGCGAGAGCAACTACATTCTCGCCACGGTTACGCTGTATGTTTCGATCTTCAACCTTTTCACCAGCCTCCTTCAGTTGCTGGGAATTTTCGGCGGCGACGAATAACCTCCGGTTTTTCGTCAAAATCGATCGGGGCGGATATTTTCTCCGCTCCGACATTTAAGTTCGGCTCGCTTGTGATCGGTCCGCCAAGACGGCCCGAGTCCTCGGCTCCAGCCCTCGTTTAATCCTCACCGCCCGTTACGTGGTACGAACCCGGCCCCGAAGACCCATGGGCGCTTGTGGTATTCTATCGCCCCGTTTTCGGTTTCGTTAAATCCATGCAGCTTCCTGATTTCGGCTCGGCCCGCGTCCTTGTCGTCGGCGACTTAATGCTCGATCGCTACTGGCACGGCGGAACTTCCCGCATTTCGCCGGAGGCCCCGGTCCCGGTCGTGTTGGTCAATAGTGTCGAGGAACGATTGGGCGGCGCGGGTAACGTAGCGCTCAACATCGCGACCCTTGGGACACTGACCGGCCTCATCGGTTATTGCGGACACGACGAAGCCGGATCAAATCTCATTGCCCTATTACAAATGGCCGGTATTGACTGCGTCGTGGAACAAATTCACGGGTTACCGACGATAACCAAGCTCAGGGTTCTAAGCCGACATCAACAGCTCATTCGGCTGGACTTCGAGGACCGCTTCCATGATGTTGCATCTCATCTCCTTGAAAATTTTGCCGGGAAATTGGCCGAGGCCGATGTCGTGGTGCTCTCCGACTACGGCAAGGGAACGCTCAGTTCAATACAGGAACTGATTCGTCTCGCGAGACAGGCGGACAAGCTGGTGTTGGTGGACCCGAAGGGCAGCGATTTCGAGAGATACCGAGGAGCCACCGTCATCACCCCTAACCGCAGCGAATTCGAGGCGGTGGTCGGCCCTTGCCGGGATGATGCCGAACTCGTGGATAAGGGGCTGACTCTACAAGAAAAACTCGAATTGGCGGGACTTTTGATCACCCGCGGCGAACACGGGATGACTCTGCTGCAACGCGGCGAATCGCCCCGGCATTTGCCGGCCCATGCGAAAGAAGTTTACGATGTAACCGGAGCCGGCGATACGGTCATATCGACTTTGGCAGCCGCCTTGGCGGCCGGTGCATCGCTGGAGGATGCCACCAGCCTGGCGAATCTCGCCGCCGGTATCGTTGTGGGCAAGCTCGGGACGGCAAGCGTGGCCCTTGAAGAATTGGATTATGCCCTGCACGGTCAGCGCGCCCACTGTCGTGGGGTAATCGAGCTCAACGCGCTCCTACCCTTACTCGGAGCGGCACGTCGAAATGGGGAAAAGATCGTCGTAACCAACGGTTGCTTCGATATCTTGCATCCGGGCCATATCCAGTACCTTCAACAGGCCCGAGCGCTGGGGGATCGACTCATCGTGCTCGTCAATAGCGATGCGTCGGTGAAACGGCTCAAGGGCAACAGCCGCCCAGTCAATTCGCTGGAACACCGAATGACGATGCTGGCGGCTCTCGAATGCGTCGATTGGGTCGTGCCGTTCGAGGACGATACGCCTCGCGAAGTTATCGGACGCCTGCTGCCGGATGTCCTCGTGAAAGGCGGCGACTACAAGGACATCAGCGAAATCGCCGGCCATGATTACGTCCTGGCCAACGGAGGAGAGGTTAAGATTCTCGATTTCATCGGCGACTATTCGACCACCCGAATCATTCAAGCCATACGCAATTCCTGAACATGTCTGAACGCGCCCGTTTAATGGACAAAACCGTGGATGCTCTTCGCGTTCCTCCTTATTCCATCCACGCCGAGCAATCGGTGCTGGGTGGTCTAATGCTCGACAATGAAACCTGGGATGTCGTGGCTGACCGGGTAGGAGAAGAAGATTTCTACCGCAAGGACCACAAGCTCATATTTCAGGCCATCAAGCAACTCGCGGAGAAACAGACTCCGTTCGACGTCGTCACGTTGTCGGAAGTCTTGGAGAAAGTTGGTTCGTTGGAAGAAGCGGGAGGGCTCGCCTATCTCGCGATGATGGCCAAGGAGACACCCAGCGCGGCCAACATCTCGTCCTATGCCGATATCGTCCGCGAGAAGTCGGTGCTGCGGCAGTTGATCCATGCCGGTACTGAAATCGCCGATTCCGCCTTCCATCCGGAAACCCGCGATTTGCCCCAGTTGCTGGAGGCGGCCGAGCAAAAGGTTTTTCAGATCGCCGATCAACGGCGGCGCGGCGGCAGCGGTTTCAAACCCATCAAGACGCTGCTGTCGGCCGCCATCGACCGGATCGAGATGCTGTTCCACAAGGAAGGACATATCACCGGGGCCAGTACCGGCTTCACGGATTTCGACGAAAAAACCTCCGGGCTGCAGCCGTCCGACCTCATCATCATCGCCGGCCGGCCATCCATGGGTAAGACTACTTTCGCCATGAACCTGGCCGAACATGTCGCCATCAAGGAGCAGATTCCGGTGGCCGTATTCAGCATGGAAATGCCGGGCGAACAATTGGCCATGCGCATGATGTCGTCCCTGGGGCGTATCGACCAGCACCGGGTCCGCACGGGAAAGCTGGAGGACGACGAATGGCCGCGCATGACCTCGGCCATCAATATACTGGCGGAAACCAAGCTGTTCATCGACGATACGGCAGCGCTGACACCCACCGAGGTGCGCGCCCGCTGCCGCCGCCTGACTCGGGAACACGGTCAGCTAGGCCTGGTTGTGCTGGATTATCTACAGCTTATGCAGTCGCCCAGCAGCGGGGAAAATCGGGTTGCTCAAATCTCGGACATCTCCCGGTCTTTGAAAGCCTTGGCAAAGGAGCTCAATGTACCGGTCATCGCCTTGTCCCAGCTCAACCGCAACTTGGAACAGCGGCCGAACAAGCGCCCCGTGATGTCGGACTTGCGCGAATCCGGCTCCATCGAGCAGGACGCCGACATTATCGTCTTCATTTACCGCGACGAGGTCTATAACCCCGAGACGTCGGACAAAGGCTCAGCCGAAATCATTATCGCCAAACAGCGTAACGGCCCTATCGGCACCGTGCGCCTGACTTTCCTCGGGCAATACACGCGCTTCGAAAACTTCATCTCGGATCCGTACGCAAACGAGGCCTTTTGAGCATGATCCGTTCTGCCTACGCCGAGCTTGACTTGGCGGCGGTCACGCACAATCTAGCTCGGATCCGAGCTTTCGCACCGAAAGCGAAAGTCATGGCGGTCATCAAGGCCAACGCATACGGCCACGGGCTGGTTCGTATTGCCAAGGTGTTGAGCAACGTAGACGCCTTTGCCGTAGCCCGTCTCGGTGAAGGCATTGCCTTGCGAGACGCGGGCATAGGGCAACGCATCGCCGTGCTGCAGGGATTCGTCGACCAGGAGGAACTGGAGCTTCATATCCGCCATAGATTGGAACCTGTAGTCCATTCCCCGTCTCAGGTGGAACTTTTGGAGCGTATTCCTTTGACGGAATCCGTAACGGTTTGGATAAAACTGGATACAGGCATGCATAGGCTCGGCTTACTGGCGGACGAGTTCGCATCCTGCTATTCAAGACTGCAAGGTTGTCCCGCGGTGCTCCAGCCTGTTCCCGTGATGACCCATTTAGCCAATGCCGATGTTTTGCAGGATACAATCACCGGAAAGCAATTGGACCAATTCAAGAGCGTCCTCCACAACGTTCAAACCGAGTGCAGCATCGCCAACTCGGCGGGACTCATTGCTTGGGATGCCGCACGCGTGGAATGGGTTCGCCCTGGCATCGCCCTTTATGGAGTGTCGCCCTTTTCCGATCGTACGGGTCTGGACGAAGGCTTCAAGCCGGTAATGACCTTCCGGAGCCGGCTGATTGCCATAAAAAACCTTAACGCCGGCGACGCCGTGGGTTATGGGGGAGACTGGATTTGCCCGCGCCCGACTCGACTCGGAATCGCCTCCGTAGGCTATGGCGATGGCTATCCGCGACATGCGCAGTCCGGTACTCCGGTGCTGATTCGCGATCAGCGGGTATGTCTAGTCGGACGCGTTTCTATGGATATGATCAGTCTCGATCTTACGGATTGTCCCAACGCACGGGTCGGGGATGAGATCACCTTATGGGGCAAGGGTTTGCCCGTCGAGGAAATCGCCCATCGTTCCTCGACAATTCCGTATGCGTTGCTCTGCGGCGTTACGCCGCGGGTCAAAATGGTCGAACGATGGGAATAGCACGTATTTCCCGACGGGGGTATCGAGCCGATAATAGGCCGTGATCCATTCAGAAGACGTGACGCATAGGAACCACAGTGTCTGAACGCATCGCCCAACCCCAGGTCGGTTCACCTGACCCGGAGCTAAAAACGTCGCCGATTCTTGAAGAATTCGACGACGACTATCCCGTATTAAAGCAGCAAGTACCCGGCGACCCCGTCTGCTACTTCAACGGCAAAACGTATTCCCACGGTACCTACGTATGTAGTGGCGATACGTTGCTGCGCTGCGACTACGGCATTTGGATCACGACCGGGTCCTGTGATCCGGACAATCCTTAATGTCGCTGCAACAGCAGCTTCGTTCTACGGGAGAGAGGATAAATTTATGCCGCACCAACTCACAAACAAACAGCTCGAAGAATTTCGCAAGAGACTCCAGGCACGTCTTTCAGAGCTGACCCAAGGAGTTCATGAAGAAGTCATTCGTTCGGATCACCAGCACTTCACTGATGTCGCCGGCGAGGTCCACGACCCGGAAGAGGCCTCGGTGGCTAACCTGGTAATCGATGTAGAACTACAAACTATCGATCGACACGTTCAAGAAATTCGCGAGATAGAGGCCGCCCTGATCCGCATCGGA
Organism: Methylocaldum sp.; assembly: GCF_035627495.1. Taxonomy (GTDB): domain Bacteria; phylum Pseudomonadota; class Gammaproteobacteria; order Methylococcales; family Methylococcaceae; genus Methylocaldum. The sequence continues at coordinate 26,192 of NZ_DASPLO010000108.1, read as the reverse complement.
AGTCGGGAATTCGGAATTTGCATCGATTGCGAGCAAGCTATCGCCTTGGCACGGCTAGAGGCGAATCCCACGGCCGCGCGCTGCATCACGTGTCAGAGCGCTTACGAAAAAGAACAAGCGTTGACCCAAACGCCGTCCGTTCATCATACGCTGTAAGATTCTCGCGCATTCAGCACTTCCTTCAAGCTAGGCCCGCGCCGTCGGAAACGCCAAGACGTCGTCGATAGATTCTGCTCGCATCAGAATCATCAGAAGGCGATCCAGTCCCAAGGCTATGCCAGCGCAATCCGGAAGACCGCTCCTGAGCGCCGCCAGCAAACGCTCGTCTTTAGCTGGCAACGGCAAACCGTTTTCTGTGCGGACGACTAGATCCCGATCAAAGCGTTCCGCCTGCTCAACGGCGTCGGCCAATTCGTAAAACCCGTTGCCCAATTCCAATCCTTCGAGAAATATCTCCACCCGTTCGACCACGAGAGGATCGTCGGGCTTTTTTCGTGCAAGGGAGGGAAGAAAGGCAGGGTAATCGTAAACGAATGCGATCCGGCTTCGCCCGAGGCTGGGCTGGACCAGATGGCTGAAGAGTAAATCGAGCCACAGGGAACGATCTCCGCCGCAAAGCTCTCCGGCCTCCGGTAAACCCCGAATCTTTGAACATTCCGCAAGTTCCTCGAATGAGGCAACCAGCGGATCGGCACCGACATACTCGCGAAAAAGTTCTCGGTAACTGAATCGCTCGGATAACTCCAGATTTAGGTCGTCACAACAGATTTCCGCTAGCAACGCGTCGATCTCGTCGATCAACCGGGCTAGGTTGAACCCCACCCTGTACCATTCCAAAAGGGTGAACTCGGGGTTGTGATAGCGGCCTGACTCTTCGTTCCGAAATGCTTTGCAGATCTGGTAGATCGAGCCGCAACCCGCCGCCAGCAGGCGCTTCATAGCGAATTCGGGAGACGTCTGCAGGTAAAGCCGGTCGCCGGTGGAACCGCCGGGTTGGTGCAAAAAGGTCGTGAAAGGATGGAGACTCGGGTCGGTAATGCCGGCCCGGCAGAGCAATGGGGTTTCAACCTCCAGAACGTTTCTTGCCGAAAAAAAACGCCGGATTGTTGCCAGCACATCCGCACGCTTTTTGAGCGCGGGCAACGGACAACTGGGGCGCCAGTCCGCCATATTTAGAGAAAAACTCGTAGCCTGAAATCGACGGATGCGGCGGACGCTTCCGCATCCGCCGCCGAAAAAGAAGCTATTTGACCCGCGATACGTACTCGCCGGTGCGGGTGTCGACTTTGATCACCTCGCCGGTTTGCACGAACAGGGGCACTCTGACTACCGCCCCGGTATCCAAGGTCGCCGGTTTCCCACCGCCCCCGGAAGTGTCGCCGCGTATGCCGGGATCGGTTTCAACGATCGTCAACTCCACGAAATTGGGCGGCGTAACGGAAATTGGGGTACCGTTATATAAAGTGAGGATACACACGTCCTGCTCTTTGAGCCATTTCTTGGAGTCGCCTACGACATTCGCATCCGCAGCATACTGTTCGAAACTCTCCGGAACCATGAAGTGCCACAACTCGCCGTCGTTATACAAATACTGCATCTCCGTATCGACGACGTCCGCGCCTTCCAATGTTTCCCCGGATTTGAAGGTACGTTCGATGACACGCCCCGTCTTGAGGTTGCGCAACTTCACACGGTTGAACGCCTGTCCCTTGCCCGGCTTCACAAACTCGTTTTCGATGATCGAACACGGATCGCCGTCGAACATCACTTTTAAGCCGCCCTTGAATTCATTGGTGCTGAATGTCGCCATTCTCTCCTCGTTCGGTTCGGTTAACTGAAAAAATACCGGGCATTATAATGTACGGCTTTGCCCTAAGAAACCCGCTCTCTTTATGAAAACCCCCTGGCAGGCCGAACTGGCCGATTCTTTTACCAAACCCGCCGACCTTCTCACGTTCCTCGAGTTGAATGGGATTCATCGGCCCGAACTCCTCCAGGCAGCCGATCGATTTTCGTTTCGTGTTACGCGCAGCTACGCCCGGCGCATGAACAAGCGGGATCCCCGTGACCCGCTATTGCTTCAGGTACTGCCGGACGCCCAGGAACTTATCGACAATCCAAATTTTATAATCGATCCGGTGGGTGACTTAAACGCCATTACTGCCCCCGGAGTTCTCCATAAATACCAAGGGCGAGTTTTGCTGATCGCCACCGGTGCTTGCGCAATTCACTGCCGTTATTGCTTCAGACGAAATTTTCCATATGACGCAAATTTGATCGGCAAACGTCAGGAACAAGATGCGCTTGATGTCATTCAAGGCGACCGAAGCATCCGAGAAGTGATCCTCAGCGGCGGTGATCCCTTGGTACTGAATGACGAACGTTTGGGCGAGTTAATCCGGAAAATCGCCGAAATCCAACACGTCGGGCGACTCCGGATTCATACCCGACTACCCATCGTTCTACCGAACCGCATCACAACGCAGCTTGTCACCGCATTGACGGGGACTCGCCTACGAAGCGTAGTCGTGATTCATGCCAACCATGCGAACGAGTTTGACAGCGAGGTTAAAGAGGCATTACGCGCTCTTCAGACCGCTGGAATTATGCTGCTGAATCAAACCGTATTGTTAAAAGGCGTGAACGATGATGCCGAGATCCTTGTTCGTTTGAGTGAAACCCTCTTCGAAACCGGTGTTCTGCCTTATTACTTGCACCTATTGGACAAAGCCAAAGGAATCGGCCATTTCGAAAAATCTTTAAAGGATGCTCGGGCGATATACCGAGTCATGCGAAAGACATTGCCCGGTTATTTATTGCCCAAACTGGTCCGGGAGGAGGCGGGTCGACCGTATAAGACCCCGGTCGGATAAGATTTACAAAGACTCTGAAAAAGGTTGTCGGCGGAGCCGAAACTCCGCCGCGCCGCAACCTGAAGTCCGTCGGGACTCGGGAACTTAGTCGATTGCTTTCATGCTGAGACGAACCCTTCCCTGGCGATCGATCTCCAGAACCTTGACTTTGACGATATCGCCTTCGGCCAGCTTGTCACTGACCTTCTCCACATGCTCGTCGGAAATCTGCGAAATATGGACCAGCCCATCCTTGCCGGGAAGAATCGTTACAAATGCGCCGAAATCCATCAGTCTGGCTACGCGGCCTTCATAAACCTTTCCCACCTCGACTTCGGCTGTAATCGCCTCGATCCGCCGACGTGCCTCCATTCCGGCTTCTTTGTCGACCGATGCTACCTTTACTAAACCGTCGTCGCTAATGTCGATGCTGGCACCAGTCTCTTCGGTGATGGCGCGGATCGTCGCACCGCCCTTGCCGATCACATCACGAATCTTGCTAGGATCAATGGTGAAACTCATGATGCGTGGCGCGAAATCCGACATTTCATTGCGGGGCGCCGGCAAAGCTTCCGCCATTTTCTCCAGGATGTGCAAGCGTCCAGCTTTAGCCTGATCAAGCGCCTGGCGCATGATCTCAGGCGTAATCCCGTCGATCTTGATGTCCATCTGCAAAGCGGTTACGCCATTGCTGGTTCCGGCGACCTTAAAATCCATATCGCCCAGGTGATCCTCGTCGCCCATAATGTCCGATAGCACCGCAAAGCTATCGCCTTCCTTGATCAAACCCATGGCGATTCCCGCAACCGGAGCCTTGGTTGGAACGCCCGCATCCATCAGCGCCAAACTGCTTCCGCAGACCGAAGCCATGGAACTAGAGCCATTGGACTCGGTAATTTCCGAAACGACCCGTATGACATACGGAAAATTGTCCGGACCGGGCATAACCGCCTGCACGCCGCGCTTCGCCAGCCTGCCGTGTCCGATCTCGCGGCGTTTCGGTGCACCAATAGGACCGATCTCTCCCACGCAGAAGGGCGGGAAATTGTAATGCAGCATGAAGGATTCTTTATATTCTCCTTCGATTGCATCAATCAGTTGAGCATCGCGCCCCGTACCAAGGGTTGCCACCACCAGGGCCTGAGTCTCGCCGCGGGTAAACAGGGCGGAACCGTGAGTACGCGGCAACACGCCCGTGCGGATCGTGATAGGCCGGATGGTCTTCAAATCCCGACCGTCGATACGCTTGGATTCATTCAAGATCCGCCAGCGGACCACATCCGATTCCAGCTTTTCCAACATACCTCGAACGGCGCTTTCGGCATAATTACCGTCTGCGGTCAAAGCGTCTACCGTGGCCTTCCGAATCTCCCTGAGCTTTTGCTGACGGGCCTGCTTGTCGGCTGTTTGATAGGCTTCGGCGATTTGCGCCGCCGATGAATCCTTTGCGGCTTGATACAGGATCTCATTGATGACGGGCGGCGCCCAATCCCACGGCGTGACACCAACGGTCTCAGCCAGTTCGTGAACCGCCTTGATAGCGGCCTGCAAATGTTCGTGGCCGAACAGCACGGCTCCGAGCATCACATCTTCCGAGAGCATTTCGGCTTCTGACTCGACCATCAGAACTGCCTTTTCCGTACCGGCGACTACCAGGTCCAGCTTCGACTCATTAAGAACCGAATTGGAAGGATTAAGCACGAATTGCCCATCGACATAGCCGACGCGCGCTGCGCCGATCGGCCCTTGGAAAGGCATTCCGGAAAGCGTGAGAGCCGCCGAGGCGCCTAACATGGAAGGAATGTCAGGATCGACTTCGGGATTCAGCGAGAGAACCGTGGCAACGACCTGCACCTCATTGGTGAACCCATCCGGAAAAAGCGGGCGAATAGGCCGGTCAATCAAACGCGCGGTGAGGGTTTCTTTCTCGCTCGGCCGACCCTCACGCTTGAAAAAGCCACCGGGAATACGACCCGCCGCGTAAGCTTTTTCCTGGTAGTTAACGGTCAGGGGAAAGAAATCGGTCTCGGGAGATGCTTCCTTTTCGCCAACGACAGTGACCAGAACCACGGTTCCGGCCATATCCACCATAACGGCGGCATTCGTCTGGCGTGCAACTTCGCCGGTCTCGAAGGTAACGAGATATTCGCCGTACTTAAACTGTTTCCGAATCGGATTCACAATAATACCTTTACCGGGTGAACAACTATTTACGTAGACCCAATCGTTCAATCAAAGTCCGATAACGGTCGGAGTCCTTGTTCTTCAAATAATCCAGCAATTTGCGACGTTGGTTGACCAGGCGCAACAAGCCCCGCCGGGAATGGTGATCTTTCTTATGTTTGACGAAGTGGGGGGTAAGGTGGTTGATTCGGGCGGTGAGCAGTGCCACCTGGACTTCCGGCGAACCGGTGTCATTTGCCGCGCGCTGGTACTCTTGCATCACAGCGCCCTTCTCTGCTGCTTCAAAGGCCATTTCTTATCTCCTGAAAAACTTGGTTAAGTTGATAAACTCAGAATTGTAACTTTAGCTCTGGATAGGTTTCAATCTAAAAGCCACCCAGCTCCGAATAAGGGACGGCCCAAGAGCCCTAACAGGGTAAACTCTGAGCATTGCCCTGAAGTCCCGCCTTGACTAAACGTCGCGGTGTCACCCGTCCGTCGTCCAAAATCTCGCCCACTCCCATAAAAACAGATTGTTGTGCGTACAACCTAACCCATCCATGGACCGGCGCTTTAGGCACCAGAACTGCTTGACCCTTTCGGACATAAAACCCGAGTTCATCACTCAGTTGAACGGCCGGCAAGGTCGATACGATACGATCCATCGGTAGGACCAGTCCCCCCAACTCGTCTTCATCGAGTGATTCCATGTTGTCTAGCGTATGGGAGTCGGCAACCGATAGATCCCCCACGCCCGTACGTCTCAACGTCTGGACATGACCGCCGCAACCCAGTGTTTTACCGATATCCTCGGCAAGGGTTCGAATATACGTACCCTTGGAGCACTCAACGTCAAGTTCCAGGCTCGACGAATCGAAATTCAGGAGCCTCAACTCATGAATGACCACCCGACGGGGTTCCCGTTCCACTTCGATACCCTGCCGGGCCAAATCGTAAAGGCGCCGGCCTTGATGCTTGAGCGCCGAGTACATAGGCGGAACCTGAAGGATCTCGCCGCGAAAACCAGACAAGACCTGCTCAAGCACATCCTGGCTCAATGACTGAACAGGGCTCGTCTCGATAACCTCTCCCTCGGAATCGCCGGTACGTGTTGTTATTCCCAGCCGAACCGTCACCTGATAACGTTTGTCCGTATTCAGGAGGAATCCCGACAATTTCGTGGCTTCGCCCAAACAAATCGGGAGCAAACCGCTGGCAAGGGGATCAAGGCTACCGGTATGGCCGGCTTTTCGTGCCTTCAATACCCGTTTAACCCTCTGCAGAGCCGCGTTTGACGTCATGCCGGAGGCTTTATCCAACAGAAAAATACCGTCAACGGAACGCAGATCAGTGCGACGACTCATAAATATTCTACCTATTCGTCGCTTTTCGGCTCTTCATGCAGCCGGTCCAGGAGAGCATCCATGTACAGGCCGCGCTCGATCGAATCATCATAGATAAAATGTATCTCCGGCATACTACGAATGCGAAGACGCTTTCCTAATTCGCGACGAAGCATGGGAACCGTTTCCGATAGAAGCGCCACGCATTTGTTGGCCGGTTCCTGGGCCGCCAAAAAGGTCACGAAAACTTTAGCTACCGCAAGGTCGCGACTTACCACCACATCGCTCACAGTCGTCATTCCAAGGCGCGGTTCCTTCACCTGCGTCCGAATAAGATCGGCCAATTCCCTCTGTATCTGCGCGGCGACCCGATCGCTCCGCTTAAACTCTCTCGGCATATAGCTTTAGACCGCCTCTCTATTAAATCGTCTAGCGTTGCACTTGCACCTTTTCGAACACTTCGATTTGGTCGCCTATTTTGATGTCGTTGTAGTTCTTGACGCCCATACCGCATTCCATACCCGCTTTAACATCGCTAACATCTTCTTTGAAGCGGCGCAAGGAATCCAACTGGCCTTCGAAAATCACCACGTTGTCCCTTAAGACGCGGATAGGAAGATTCCGTTTTACGTGACCGTCCACCACCATGCAACCGGCAATGGCGCCGAATTTCGGATGACGGAACACGTCGCGCACCTCGGCGACACCGACAATCTGCTCCTTGAATTCCGGCTCCAGCATTCCGTTGATAGATTTCTTAATTTCATCGATGACCTCGTAAATCACACTGTAGTAGTGCAAATCGACGCCCCGTTCCTCGATGATTTTGCGAGCCCCCGCGTCGGCTCGGACGTTGAATCCGATGATAATCGCGTTAGATGCCAGGGCAAGGTTGGCGTCGGATTCGTTAATGCCGCCGACACCACCGGCAATAACCTTTACCTTGACCTTATCGGTCGAAAGATCCGTCACCGAAGTCCTTAGAGCTTCGAGGCTACCTTGCACATCGGCTTTGATAATCAAGTTCAGATCGACGCTCTCGCCACTCTCCATGCGTGAAAAGACATCCTCGAGCTTGGTCGCTTGCTGCGCTGCCAGCTTGCTGGAACGCAGCTTTTCTTCGCGGTGCAGGGCAATCTCTCGCGCCTTACGCTCGTCCGCAACGACAATGAACTCATCGCCGGCGTTCGGTGCGCCCGACAAACCCACCACCTCGACGGGCATTGACGGTCCGGCCTCTTTCACCGGCTTACCGTTTTCGTTGAACATGGCCCTTACGCGGCCGAATTCCATGCCGCACAAGATGAAATCGCCTTTTTTAAGCTGGCCCTGCTGCACGAGAATGTCCGCCACGGGTCCCCGCCCCTTTTCGAGTTTGGATTCCAATACCACGCCGTTTGCGGGAATCTCGAAAGGCGCCTTGAGCTCGAGGACCTCTGCCTGCACGAGGATGGCGTCGAGCAGCGCTTCGATGCCCTGCCCGGTCTTGGCGGAAACATTCACAAACTGGGTATCGCCACCCCATTCTTCGGGGACTACATTGAGGCCCGTAAGTTCCTGTTTTACTCGATCCGGATCGGCTTCCGGCTTATCGACTTTGTTAACAGCTACGACAAGGGGAACATTGGCGGCACGGGAGTGCTCCACAGCCTCGCGAGTCTGAGGCATCACACCGTCATCGGCGGCGACCACCAACACCACGATGTCAGTGACCTTGGCACCGCGTGCACGCATCGCCGTAAACGCTGCATGACCGGGCGTATCTAAAAAGGTCACCGCGCCATGATCCGTTTTGACCTGATAAGCACCGATGTGCTGGGTAATGCCGCCCGCTTCGCTGGCTGCGACCCGGCTCTTACGAATGTAGTCGAGCAACGAGGTCTTACCGTGATCGACGTGTCCCATGATGGTTACCACCGGAGCCCTCGGCAAATGCTCAACCTCCGAAGCTACGGACATGGTCGCCATGATTTCGGCTTCCAAGGTATTCTCGACCTGCGCTGTCGCTTTATGTCCCAACTCTTCAACCACTAAAGTGGCTGTGTCTTGATCGAGCACCTGATTAATGGTGGCCATGACGCCCATTCGCATCAATGTCTTGATGACTTCGGTCGCCTTAACGGACATCCGTTGAGCCAAATCCGATACCGTAATAGACGCAGGAATGGCAACCTCACGAATCATTGGAGCAGTTGGCCTCTCGAACCCATGTTTGGCTTCCGGAAACGTAACAGGACCCTTGGTGACTTTAAGCTTTTTCTTTTTCCCCTTTCTTGAGTCGTCAAGACCAAAGGGCTCGCGGAAACCTTCGCCTTGGCCCTTAGAGCGTTCAGCACCCGGTTTCTTTTTAGCACGCTTGGCGTCGGAATCCGGCTGACGCGACACCTCCGCCACTTCCCGTTCGATCGGCGCACTCGGCACGACCGGTTTTTTGGGGGGCTCCATTTCTGCTGCAGGTGCGGGCAATTTCGGTTCTTCCGCGCTCGCCGCTTTTTCTATACGCTGCAGCTCTTCGGCAATGCGACGGGCCTCCTCGCGTTGCCGCTCTTCTTCCGCTCTTTTCGCCTCTTCGAGCAGCCTTTGGTGCTCGGCGACCGTCTCCGCTTCTTCGCGTTTTTTCCGCTCTTCCTCTTCCAAAGCTTTACGTCGGGCATCTTCCTGCTGGGCGCGCAAAGCCTGCTGGGCTTCGAATTCTCTTTGCTGCTCCTCTAATGCCTGTCGGGCCTTTTCAACTTCAGAGCGCCGTTCGCTCAAGTCGGGAAGCTCGCTACGTTTGACGTAGGTTCGCTTCTTGCGGACTTCCACGCTAATGGTCTTGACACCCTTGCCGGGAATCTTGCCCTGCTTGAGTTCGCTGACTGTGCGCCGCTGCAATGTCACCCGTTTTGGCTCGGCTACCTCTCCTTGGCTCTTGCCATGGCTTTGCCTTAAATAACTCAGAAACTGAAGCTTTTCAGTGTCGCTGAGAACATCGTCTGCGTCGCTCTTTTCTAAACCCGCATCGCCTAACTGCATAAGCAGCCGCTCCAGCGGAATGCCGACCACTTCGGCGAGTTGCCGTACCGTCACATCGCTCATTCTTTCAGCCCCTGCCCTGTCAAAATCCTCTTAACCTTCAGCAAACCACGGTGAGCGGGCCGTCATTATCAAACGCGCAGCCCTTTCTTCGTCCATACCTTCAATGTCCAGCAATTCGTCGACCGATTGTTCGGCCAACTCCTCAATTGTCCGCACACCCTGCGCGGCAAGGCGATAAGCCAGTTCGCGGTCCATCCCTTCCATTTCCAGCAACTCCTTGGACGGCTCCGACGATTCAAGCTCCTCCTCGCTGGCGATCGCCTTTATCAGCAACGCATCGCGTGCCCGATTCCGCAGCTCCTCGACGATGTCTTCGTCGAACTCCTCGACCTCCAATAGCTCTTTGGCGGGAACGTAAGCCAATTCCTCAACTGTCGAAAATCCCTCTCTAACCAGGATCTCGGCGACGCTCTCGTCCACGTCCAACTGCTCCATAAAGGATTGCATGAGCTTGGCCGTCTCTAACTCGTTCTTGGCTTCCGCCTGGGCGGCGCCCATCACATTAAGCGTCCATCCGGTCAATTCCGATGCGAGCCGCACATTTTGTCCACCTCGACCGATGGCTTGAGATAAATTTTCATCGGCCACGGCAATATCCATCGAATGCCTGTCCTCGTCGACCACTATGGACACGATTTCCGCCGGCGACATCGAATTAATTACGAACTGAGCTTCATTCTCGTTCCATAGAATAATATCGACGCGCTCACCGGCCAGCTCATTGGATACAGCCTGGACCCGGGAACCGCGCATACCTACGCAAGCCCCTACCGGATCAAGACGCAGGTCATTGCTCTTTACAGCAACTTTGGCGCGAACGCCGGGATCTCGCGCCGCACCCTTGATTTCAATAATTCCTTCGCTTACTTCCGGGACTTCCAGTTTAAACAACGCAATCAAAAGCTCGGGCGCCGTCCGACTGACGAACAACTGGGGGCCGCGAGCCTCCGGACGCACAGCCTTCAGATAGCCTCGCAAACGATCGCCGGACCGCACGGCCTCGCGCGGTATCATCTCGTCCCTGGGAATAAATGCCTCGACATTGCCGCCCAAATCGAGATAGACATTCCCGCGCTCCACCCGCTTAACGACTCCCGTCAATAGTTCGCCCACCCGATTTTTATAGGCATCGACGACCTTGCGGCGTTCTGCATCCCGCACCTTCTGGACGATGACCTGCTTGGCGGTCTGCGCGGCAATACGCCCGAACTCGATGGATTCGATGGGCTGTTCGATATAATCCCCGACCTGGATGCCTGGTTGACTCTTTCTCGCCTCGTCCAAGAGAATCTCGAGATCCGGATTTTCGACTCCACCTTCGAAGTCCTCGCTGAAATCGACGACCAGCCAACGCCGGAAGGTCTCGTAGCCACCCGTTTTCCGATCAATCGACACGCGCACGTCGATTTTGTTGTCGTGGCGCTTGATTGTCGCGGTGCGAAGCGCATCCTCTATGGCGCCGAAAATGACCTCTTTCTCGATGTCTTTTTCATTGGATACGACATCCACCACCAACAAGATTTCTTTGTTCGCCATCGCGTCGTCCTTCGTATTTAACTACCAAACTCAGGCGCCAGACGCGCCTTTTCAATTGATTCAAACGGAATTCGCAAAGTTTCGTCACCTTCTTGAATTAAGACGCAATCGCCTTCCACGCCAGCCAAGCGAGCCTTGAATTTCCGGCGGCCATCGATCGGGCGAACGAGCTGCAAGCGGGCCAGACTTCCCTTGAAACGCGCAAAGTGCTCCAGCTTAGAAAGCGGACGATCAAGACCGGGGGACGAAATCTCAAGTTGATAGCGGCCGGGAATCGGATCTTCTACGTCAAGCACACCACTTAGCTGATAACTTACCTTCGAACAGTCGTCGAGGGTGATGCCAGTCTCGTTATCAATATAAACGCGCAGCACCCGTTGATGGGCGTCGAATTCTATGCCCACCAACTCATATCCCAAACCGCCGACAACCGGCTCGATCAAACCTGCCAAACGCTCCTGCGGCCTCATTGCGACCTCGTAAATTTCACTCATAAAAAATGGGCGCAAAGGCCCATTTTTGTTTGTTATTCCTTTAAAAACTAAAAAAGCCCCTATGGGGCATACCTTTCAAAGCAGGACGACCTAGACCGCAAACCATCTAATAGCCCGCTATTTATGTCAGCATATTACCACACAAATAACTGAATTTGAAACTTCTATTCTCATGCGCGAGCACAGATTGCACAGTTCTTTCGTCTATACCCAAACGATAATCGTGAGCGTACCATAGGGACAGGATTTAACAGAGGAGAATTCCGATGCCTTTAACTCCTATGGATCTAGTCGCCGCAGCGAAGCAGCACATTAAAGAAGTGAATCTCGAAGAGGCTAAAGCCCTAATAGGCAAAGCACCGATTCTGGATGTCCGGGAACCCGCGGAATACGCGGGCGGCGCCTTGCCGGGCGCGGTAAATATTCCGCGCGGCGTACTGGAATTCAAGATCGATAGTCACCCTGCGTTTCAAAATCGGCGCGATGCCGAGATCCTGGTCTACTGCCAGACCGGTGGCCGCTCGGCACTGGCGACCGAAGCCCTACGGAAATTGGGTTACGAGAACGCCGTCAGCCTTGCCGGCGGTTTCAAGCTTTGGCAGGAGTCGGGCCGGCCGGTGGAAACTCCGCCGTCTTCGTAAAGTTTATGGCGCGTGCTCGCGACGATGAACATCGCTCGGCCCTCGATGAGCGGATGCGCTTGGACAAATGGCTATGGGCGGCCCGATTTTTCAAGACCCGCCAGTTGGCCATAGACGCCATCAATGGCGGCAAAGTGCATCTAAACGGGCAACGCGCCAAGCCCGGAAAGGAAATCGGCACGGGGGCAAAGCTCAGAATCAGCAAGGATCAATACATGTGGGACATTACCGTCCTCGCCTTGTCGGGTCAACGGCGCCCAGCTGCCGAAGCCGCGCTGCTGTATGAAGAGACGCCGGAAAGCATCGCACAACGGCAAGCCGAGGTGGCCCGGCGACGCGACGAGAACTCGCTGGCGCTCCAACCGGAAACCAAGCCGAACAAGAAGGACCGCCGCCTGATACACCGATTTAAGCGCGGGCCCGAATAACTGCGTGAGGATTCGCAGAATCGCCCTTTCACTACCATGACGATTTCGGTTAAACCCGCCCCCCGACCGGAAGCCGTGTATACCGTTTCTCGGTTAAACCGCGAGACCCGCTTCCTGCTCAACGATTGCTTCGGTAGCATTTGGATCGAGGGTGAAATCTCCAATTTCTCCGCTCCGTCATCAGGACATCTCTATTTCAGCCTGAAAGATTCGGAGGCACAGATACGCTGCGCCATGTTCCGTGCGCAAAGCCGGTCCTTGGAGTTTAAGCCGGAGAACGGCGACCACGTTCTAATCAAGGCTCAAGTAAGCCTTTACGAGCCGCGCGGCGATTATCAGCTGATAGTCGAATACATGGAGGAAACCGGCGACGGTGCGCTGTTGCGAGCTTTCGAAGCCTTAAAGCAGCGTTTAGCGGCCGAGGGCTTATTCGACGCCAGCCATAAGAAGCCGATCCCGCGAGTCCCGCAATGCATCGGCGTCATCACTTCGCCAACGGGGGCGGCCGTTCACGACGTTCTTACCGTACTCAAGCGCCGGAGTCCGTCGGTTCCCGTAATCATTTTTCCGGTTAAAGTCCAGGGCGCCGAGGCTAAGTTCGAAGTAGTGAGAGCCCTTGCCGCGGCGGATCGGCTCAAGCTGTGCGACGTCTTGATATTGGCCCGTGGGGGCGGCTCTCTGGAAGATTTATGGACATTCAACGAAGAGCTGGTGGCGCGCGCGATTTTTGCTTGCAAAACGCCCGTCGTAGCAGGTGTCGGACATGAGATCGATATCACCATTGCAGATTTTGTCGCGGATCTGCGCGCGCCGACTCCATCGGCAGCCGCAGAAGCAGTAACCCCCGATAGTGCTGAGTTGCTAGCCCGTTTCGAGCGAATCGGCCAGCAGCTTTTCCAGCGTCTGCAAGCGCTCCTGGAGCGGCATAAGAATACTCTTCTCTTTCTCAATAAGCGGCTTCAGCAAGAGCACCCCAGCAAACGCCTGCAAACCCAAAGCCAGCGCTTGGATCAATTAGAGCTCCGGCTCAAACGAGCGGTGAAGAATTCCCTAACCTATTCGGATGCTCGGCTGCGAACACAATCCGCCACGCTATCCAGGCACCATCCCCAGCAGCGCCTGCTGATGCTGGAGATGAGACGGAATCAGATTTACCAAAGGCTTTGTATGGCTGTTCAGCGGGTGCTTGAAAAACAAGGTCAACGCGCCTCGGGTCTGGCCGAGCATCTTCAGGCCGTAAGTCCTCTAGCGACGCTAACACGTGGCTATGCCGTCGCTTATAAACACGACACCGGCGAAATTCTACGGTCTTATCGCGACATCCAGCCGAATGAAAAAATGGAAACCCGCCTTGCAGACGGCATCCTGATCAGCCGAATCGAAGCGGTGCGGAAATGCTGAAAACCGACGGCAACCTTTCAGCTTCATGCCTAAGACTTCAGCGCAAACTCCGGCATCGGCATCCCGATATGGAATCCTTGAGCGTAATCGACCCCCATTTCCTGAAGAAGAGTCAGGGTATTCGCACATTCCACGAACTCGGCAACAGTCTTAATGCCGAGATCTCGGCAAAGGCGGCTAAGATTACCCACCAGCGCCCGATCAATACGCGAATTCAAGATATTGCACACGAACTCGCCATCGATTTTGACGTATTCGAAGTGCAATTCCCGAAGATAATGAAAGGAGTTGTAGCCGCTCCCGAAATCGTCCAGCGCGAAAGAAAAGCCGATACGCCGCAACTTGGCCAAGAACTTACGCATATGGGCCATGTCGCCGATCGCATCCCGCTCCATGATCTCGAAAACGACGCGACTCGGCGGAAGCTCGAGTCGATCGCATAATTCCTCCGCGAAAGCCAGAATTCCACGCTCGTGAATCTCCTGCGCCGATAGATTGATAAACAAGCGAGGCGGGGAACCGTCTAATCCGATGGACGTACTCGCAGCGGAGAGCGCGTCCTTGAGAATGGCCTTATCCAGTTCCCGAGCCAAACCGTATTTCTCGATCGTCTCTATAAACATGATGGCCGATACAACTTCCCGGTTCGGCTTGACAAGGCGCGCGAGCGCTTCGTACGCGAACACGGCTCCCGTCCGACAGTCGACAATGGGCTGGTAATAAGGAATGATGCGGTGCTCGCTTAAAGCCTGGCGAAGTTCTTCGGCATATATCCGGCTGTCGCGACTGATCTTGACGGACTCATCCGCCGCTTCAAGGGTAGACACCTCGTCCTTGCCTATTCCCTTAGCGTGATAAAGGGCAATGTCCACGCCGGCAAACAAGTCAGCGGCATCCTTCCCGTCCTTCGGATAGCTTACCAGGCCAATCGAAGTGGTTATGTAGAACTGCCGGCCGTCCGGCCCCTCGAGTCGCATGCCGCGCAGCCGCTCCCGCAGCGACTCGGCCACTTGAAGTGCACCCGTTGGCGGCGTTTCCGGCAGAATCACCGCAAATTCGTCCCCCCCGATACGGAAGGCGATGTCGCCTCTGCGCAAATGACCGTTCAGGCATTCACCGATTTGGATCAGCGTTACATCGCCGGCCGGATGGCCGTATGAATCATTAATATCCTTGAAATTATCCAAATCGAGCAACAAAATCGAGAATTCGTGCGTGTGCCGCGCAGAGCGGTCAATTTCGTATTCCAGCATTTCGGTAAATCGCCGCCGGTTGTAAAGCCCGGTAAGTGGATCGTGCCCGGAATAGTATTCAAGCTCTTCCAACGTGCGGCCGAGCAACTTGCTCGAACCGACCACCATGACCATTACCGACAGCAGAGAGCGGATCATGCTGAGTTCCTGAGCGCCAGGCGGCGCTGCGGAGGTGTAAACCACGCCGAGAAGCCCCGCCAACTGGGACGCATACTCAGGCATCGGCACAGTAAGGGTTCGGATATCTTTTAGGTCGATAATGTTTACCGCATCGCTGACCTGATATTCCTCGACCTCGATCGGCACATCCGGGGACAGCTTGAGCTTTTCGACTATTTCGCCGATAAGCCGCTTCTTCACCGAACACTTGATTTGTTCGGGATAAGCGCCGAAGTAATAGAAAAACAGCGATAGTCCCAGCTCACCGCGGAAAGCGATGAAAAAGAAGTCGAAAGGAAAGATATCGCGGAAGTCGGCAAGAATCTCCTGAACGAACTCATCCCAATGCGTCACCCGCTCGTGGGAAAAAATGATTTGCTCCAACACCTGGCTCTGGCGCTCGAACAGGTCTTTTTCCACCAGCGTAGAAGCCAGAAAGTCCATGGTTTGACTGAACTCCCTCAATACCTCCTGTATGTACTTACCATTCCGGTGCCATTGCCGCTGCCTTTCGTCCGCCAACAGATTCAAGCTGCGATCCAATCTACGGCAGTGCTCCAATATGTCGAGCTTAGGCCCCGGCGCATCTCTCTCCAGATCGGCGATAACGTTAGCATGGACGCGATTTACCATGGTTCGAATGGTCGTCCCGAACATCTGCGTCCGGGTTTGGCTTTCGAGCAACGCAGACAATTGCTCCATCACCTGCTTGCGCAACGCGTCTAGCTGCGATGGCTTGCCCGATTGGCCATTGAGAGCATCGGGAATCGTTTTAACCAGCAAATTCATGATTGCGCCCCTTTAGCAAAGCGCCCTCCCTGCTCCATGAGATCGACCCCGCACTCCAAATCCCCAAACCAGTCGATAAAATCTCTCACCGCGCGGCCGCGGTAGATCGGCCCGTGCTGGGGGGCCAACATGTCGATTTCCAAATCCGAGATAGTTTCCACCCAGCACCGGGCAGCTCGGTTCGAGCACATATAACGACGGTGAAATCCTTCGATATAGGGAAGATGGCTGGCGAAATCATCGACGAACTCGTATGCCAGTTCTTCCGGAAGCATCGCCGCGCCTATATCGCCGGTGAATAGAATTTTGGCTATCGGATCATAGACGTTCAGCTGGCCTTCGGAGTGTAGAAAATGCGCCGGCACCAATTTCAGCTCGAAACCCTGCGAGAATTCGCACGGCATTCCTTCGTCCGGCACCGGAACGAAGCGATTTAAATCCCGGATGCCGTAATGGGGAAGAAAGCGGAGCCAGATACGAGGCGCATATACCGGGGCCGTGGTGAGCTCCAACCATGTGGAGAGCCCGCCCACTATGTCCGGGTCCTGATGAGACAAAATAATAGCCCGCAGGTCGCGAGGCTCGAGATATTGGAGCAGTTCCGTGAGCGCTCCGGGCATAACGCCAAATCCTCCCGGATCCAGCAAGACGCCGTGTCCATCATGCAGAATCAGATACTGGTTGGAGCGAATTCCTTCCTCTTCGCCGGGTTCGCTCTCGTTTAGCAAAATGAACCGGTGCTCCGGCGTTTTGAATAAAGTAACGTTTCGCACGGCTAATCTCTTTTTTGTTGTTGTCATTCTGTCGTGGACGTCCGTTTACTATCATTCGGCCAGTATCCCCATGAACGCCATTTTAGGGATGCACGTTAACACCCCCCACCCGGCCAAAGACAACAAAAACCTTATCATTTAAATGGCATTTAATCTGTAAGCTTTTTCCTACACATACAAGAACCTACTTCAGTTAGATGATATTGTTCGTCGATATTCGAACCGAGATCCTTTAAACTAACCAGTTCCAAAATTTTTCGAAAACTCCGAACCCTATCCGGAACGACATCAACTTTTATCGAAAACCGTCATGAACAAAGAGAGCCAAACACTGATCGAAAAATACTACGCCGCATTCAACGCCGGACAGATGGATACCTTTCTAAGCCTGCTTACCGATGATGTCATCCATGACATCAATCAGGGGCAGCGGGAAATCGGCAGAGAGGCATTTCGCGAGTTCATGAATCGGATGAACCGGAACTATAAGGAACAGCTCGTGGACATGGTCATCATGACCAGCGAAGACGGCAAGCGAGCCGCCGCGGAATTCGTGGTTCTCGGCGAATATCTGGTGACCGACGAAGGTTTGCCGCCCGCCAAAGGGCAGAAATACCGCCTTCCGGCCGGCGCTTTCTTCGACATTCGCGACGGCAAGGTGGCACGCATCACCAATTACTACAATTTGCAGGATTGGATCGCCCAGGTAGAAAAGGGCTAAAACCATGGCCGAATCGATCACCATCAAGCGCTTCACCGGCCACAGTCCGGAACTGCAACGCTATTTGCCCGACCTGGCGCGATTGCGAATCGAAGTGTTCCGCGATTTTCCGTATCTCTATGACGGAAGCTACGAGTACGAGAAGAAATACCTCCAGACGTATACCCGGTCGCCGGAAAGCGTGATCGTACTGGTGCTGGACGGCGACAAAGTGGTGGGGGCGACGACCGGCATCCCGATGGAACATGAGACCGAAGAGTTTCAGAAGCCCTTCGCGGAACACGGTTACGACCCAAAGAAAATCTTTTATTGCGGTGAATCGGTATTGTTGAAAACCTACCGCGGCAAAGGCATTTATCCGCGGTTCTTCGAAGAGCGGGAGCGTCATGCCCGCTCTCTCGGTCGATTCGACTGGAGTTGCTTCTGCTGCGTACAGCGCCCGGAGAATCATCCGCGCCTCCCTGCGGATTACGTGCCGCTCGATCGGATCTGGACCAAATTCGGCTATACCAAGCATCCGGAACTGGCGACGACGTACACGTGGAAAGATTTGGACGAGGAAGAAGAATCGCCCAAGCCCATGGTGTTCTGGCTCAAGCCTTTGAAGGAAAACACCTGATGTCATCCCGACCGTTCCGTCTGGCTGCCGCTCAATACGACATCGGCTTTCTCAAAAGCTGGGACGATTATTCCACCAAAATTGCCCGATGGGTCGCCGATGCCGCAGGTAACGGCGCCAAGATGCTGTTGTTCCCCGAGTACTTCAGCATGGAACTCGCATCGCTCTTTCCGGAGGAAGTCTACAAATCGCTGTCCAAACAGCTGAGCGAAATGCAGGCGCTGTTGCCCGATTTCGTGATGCTGTTTTCCGATATGGCCGAGGAACACGGCGTTCATATCGTGGCGGGTTCCTTTCCTGTTCGGCTGTCGGACGGCCGCTACCGGAACCGGTCGTTTCTATTCCGCCCGGACGGAACGACCGACCATCAGGACAAACTTCAGATGACCCGGTTCGAAAATGAGCACTGGCTGATTACCGGCGGCGAGGAAATCAAGACGCTGGACACCGAGTTCGGGCGGATCGGCATCAATATTTGCTATGACAGCGAGTTTCCGATGATCGCTCGCAAGCAAGTCGAAGCCGGAGCCGATTTGATTCTGGTGCCGAGCTGCACCGATACGCTGGCAGGCTATCACCGGGTGCGCATCGGTTGCCAGGCACGCGCCCTGGAGAACCAGTGCTATGTGGTGCAATCGCCAACTGTAGGTCAGGCGCCCTGGTCGGAGGCGGTGGATGTCAATACCGGCGCCGCCGGCGTCTACACCCCGGTGGATTACGGCTATCCGGATAACGGGATACTCGTCATCGGCGAACTCAATCAGACGCAATGGGTTTACGCCGAAATCGATCTCGGCTCGATAGCCAACATCCGGCAAACCGGACAGGTCTTCAATTACCGCGACTGGCCGGGTCAGTTTCGCCACGTCTGATAAATGGCTGGGGCAAGCGTCACTCATCGGTCGCTTGCACCCGCTCACGTTAACGAGCAAATCACCGGCAACGGCCCGTTCTAGCCCAATGTCATCGAGCGTACGGCGGATCGCTTTGATGCGTCGGCCGACCTTCCCGCGCATCCCCACGCTCTATTGCTCTACCGGCAAGTATGCCGAACTAATCTCCGGAATTTTTGTCTTTGATGAACACAACCCGGTGATTGCGCTACGACAATACTATCGTCCCGCCGACGTTCGCACCGGAAAGGCTCCACATCCATTCTTCGTCCGAACTGGAGAACGACTATGGCAAAGAAGCAAACCTCAAAGCACACCGAGGATACTGCAGGGACCAAGAAACATCCGCGTATGGAATCAACCGCAGAACCGACCACCGGTTCCGTCGGTGAGCGTCCGGAACACGTTATGGAAAGAGAAACCGAGCCGGCGGAAGGCTCTAGGGAAGGATTTGGGGAAGCCATCAAGGAAGGCGCAAACGATGCGCGCTCGGCCTTTGCCGAGTTCATTCCTGGGATCGGCGGCGTAATCCATAACGGAGTTTATTCAGGCTTCTACTATCTGGCCTATGGCGTGGTTTTCAGCTCGTTGGCGGTCGCCAGCCTACTTCCATCCCATAATGCTATGGGAGAAGGTGTACGCGATGGCGCCGAAGCGGCTAAAAAGGCCTTCAAAGGACGACACGAGGGTACGCATGAAGCTTCGCACGTCGACGTGTCGACCGATGAAGGTCTGACCACGGCTTGATTGGTACGGGCGGAAAACGGGACTGGACGCGTAAAAGAACGGCGGCGATCTACCGGTATTCAGGCGCCGGTTCTTTTTTCCCCGAGTCACCGGCGCGTGGGTATATTCCAGATACTTCCCGCATATTCTTTAATAGCGCGATCGCTCGAAAACCAGCCGGAATGAGCCACGTTCAGGACCGCCTTTCGGGTCCACATGTCGGGATCACGATATAGGTGATCGACCTTCTCTTGGCAAGCGATATACGGGTCATAGTCCGCCAACAAGGCGAACCTGTCGCCCTCTCGAAGCAAGGAATCAACCAACGGTTTGAACCGATCCGGCTCATCCGCCGAGAAGTACCCCGTCGAAATCATATCGAGGGCGAGTTTCAGCTCATTGTCAGTGTAGTAGTAGTCCCAAGGGTCATAGCCGCCACGGCGCAGATCTTCGAGCTGCTCGGCGGTGTGACCGAAGATGAAAATATTGTCCTCGCCCACCCTTTCTCGAATCTCGATATTCGCGCCATCCAAGGTGCCGATGGTAATAGCGCCGTTAATCGCCATCTTCATATTGCCGGTGCCTGAGGCCTCCATCCCAGCCGTCGAAATCTGCTCCGACAGCTCCACCGCTGGCATAATCTCCATGGCGCGGGAAACGTTGTAGTCGGGTACGAAAACCACTTTTAAAAGGCCATTGACCGCCGGATTCCGGTCGATCACCCTCGCCACGTCGTTAATGAGCTTAATGATCAGCTTGGCCGCATGATAGCCGGGTGCGGCCTTGCCACCGAAAATGACCGTGCGCGGTACGGCGTCTGCCGACGATCCGAAGCGCAATCGGTTATACCGGCTGATGACATGCAGAACGTTGAGCAGTTGGCGTTTGTATTCGTGCATACGCTTGATTTGTACATCGAAGAGACTTGTCGGATCGATCCGAGTACTGAGGCGTTTATCGATGAGCGCCGCTAATTGCTCTTTGTTGGCTAATTTGACCGCCCGAAATCGCGCGCGGAACTCGGGATCGTCCGCCCAGGGCGCTAGCTCCCGAAGCCTCTCCAGGTCAGTCACCCAGTCCGCGCCGATCGACTCCGTGATAAGTCCGGCGAGGCCTCGATTGGCCTGATTCAGCCATCGCCGCGGTGTGATGCCGTTGGTGATATTTACGAACCGGTCCGGAAAAATCTTGGCGAAATCCCGGAATATCGTGGTTTTCATCAACTGGGTGTGCAACTTGGCCACTCCGTTGATTTTATGGCTGCCAATGATGGCAAGATGGGACATCCGGAGACGTTTTCCTCTATCTTCGTCTATCACCGAAACACGCTGTACCAGCCCCATATCGCCGGGAAATCTCTCGCTGACCTCTTTAAGGAAGCGATGATTGATCTCGTAGATGATTTCCAGGTGGCGCGGCAGCAATTGCTCGAACAAACGCACCGACCAGGCTTCCAAGGCTTCGGGCAACAGCGTGTGATTGGTATAGGAGAACGTCCGAACGGTGATGTCCCAAGCATCGTTCCATGGGACATCGTGCACATCCACCAGAATGCGCATCAGTTCCGGAATGGCGATCGAAGGATGGGTGTCGTTGAGTTGGATGGCCACCTCTTGGGGCAATTCGGAAAAGCTGCGGTGATCGGCGGAAAAGTTTTTCAGGATGTCCTGAAGGGATGCGCTGACGAAAAAGTATTCCTGCTTGAGCCGCAATTCGCGCCCCATTTGGGTGGTATCGTCCGGATACAGCACCTTGGACAGGTTTTCCGATTGGGTTTTCTCTTCGACCGCCTTGATGTAATTGCCTTCGTTGAAATACTTCAGCTCGAAATCCCGGGACGCCTTGGCCGCCCACAGCCGCAAGTTATTAACGGTCTCGCCGCCATAGCCCGGGACGGGTATATCGTAAGCCATCGCCATCACGTCCTCGGTATCGGTCCACTGATATCGAACTCGGCCGTCGGTGTCCCGATACTCCACGACGCGCCCACGGAACTGCACGCGATAAAGAACGTCGGGCCGGGAAAACTCCCAGGGATTCCCGTAACGGAGCCAGTTTTCCGGATGCTCGATTTGATAACCGTCCTCTATGCGTTGCGAAAACATCCCGTAGTCGTAACGTATCCCGTAACCGAATCCCGGAAGCTGAAGTGTGGCGAGCGAATCCAGGTAACACGCCGCGAGACGCCCCAATCCGCCGTTACCCAAGGCGGCCTCCTCCTCGGTCTCGGAGAGCTCCTCCAAGCTTAACCCGACATCTTCCAACACTTGCTTGAATTCGTCATAACATCCGATATTGAGTAAGCTATTTCCTAGAGCCCGGCCGATCAGAAATTCCATCGACAAGTAATAAACGCGCTTCGCATCCTGCAAATAGTACCGCCGCATGGATTCCATCCAGCGCAAGGTGAGCAGGTCCCGCACAACATACGCTAAAGCGAAAAACCAGTCCCGCTCCTGGGTCTCGACCGGGTCCTTGCCAATGGAATAGATCAAGCGGTTGACCAAGGCGCGCTTTAACGAAGGAATGTCTTTGGGATTTAAAGTCTCGTATGAGTCGTGAGGTACAGTCATCGCCCCAAGTCTCCTTGAGCTGAAATATTATGTTACCTGAGCAGTTTAGACCGATGCATGAACGGTCTGACGAAACTACACGCCCGCTGGCTGTCTAAGACACGCTTCGAAGCATATCTTTAGACGGCTGTTCGGCTCCCCTTTAGATTTACGATTATTCAGCACTCCGGTAACGCCCTATGAATATCCGCTATGCGGTGTCCGTTATCTCTTGCTTGCTCGCCCTACTTAGCCCGGCTTACGCCGCACAACCCGAAAAACCCTTAGCACCGGGTTATAAGCCACTGGCCTTCAAATTGCCGGCTCCCGGCACCTACGCCTTACCCGCGCTGGGCGAGGCATCCGATGGGCGGGTATTGGATAGCGCCGGGAGCGAACTGAATCTGCATAGCTTGTACGGCGATAAACTGGTCCTGTTGAGTTTCATCTATTCGACTTGCAGCGACGTTAACGGCTGTCCACTCGCTACCGCCGTCTTTCACAAGATTCAACGCCGCCTCGAACAAGAGCCGCAAATCTCTAAACATGTGCGGTTGATCACCTTGAGCTTCAACCCCGACCACGACACCCCGGAGATCATGGCTCACTACGGGAAAGCTTTTGCCAAAGGCGTGGATTGGCGCTTTCTGACCACCCGCTCCGAGCAAGATGTTCAGCCCATCCTGACTGCCTACGGCCAATCCATCCAAAAAGACTACGACGCCGACGGAAAATTCCTTGGCACATTCTCCCACGTTCTTCGAGTGTTCCTGATCGATCGGGAAAAGCAAATACGCAATATCTACACCGTCTCCTTTTTGCATCCCGATACGCTGGTTAACGATATAAAGACTCTATCGGCAGAAAAATCCTCGACCATAACCGAAAGCACGCCCACCGACCGCGCTCCGTTTTTGGGTAGCGGTGATAACAAAACTGGCTACGAAGCGGCTGATTTCACGACTCAATCCATCGCTCTCGCCGAGCGTTCCGGCCATCGAACCGATCTGGCCAAATACGCTAAACGCCCGCCGCTGGGCCTACCTCCCGTTCCAACACCATCGAACAATCCGATAACCCCAGACAAGATCGAGTTGGGTCGAAAACTTTTCTTCGATCGTCGGCTGTCCTTGAATAACACCTTCTCCTGCGCCATGTGCCACGTTCCGGAGCAAGGCTTCACGAGTAACGAGCAAGCGACTGCCGTCGGCATCGAAGGCCGAACCGTGCGGCGCAACTCACCCACGATTTATAACGTGGCCTATCTGGAACGCCTATTCCATGACGGACGCGAGAACCGACTGGAACAACAAGCCTGGGGGCCCTTGTTGGCCAACAATGAGATGGGAGCGCCCTCAATCGGCTACGTCGTCGAGAAAGTCCAGGGCCTACCCGACTACGCCGGTCTTTTCGAAAAAGCCTTCAAGCGCGGCCCCTCTATGGAAACCATCGGCATGGCCTTAGCCAGCTATGAAAGGACCTTGAACTCGGCCGATTCGCCCTTCGACCACTGGTATTTCGCGAAGAAGAAAAACGCGCTACCTAGCGAAGCACGTCTTGGCTTTGAGCTGTTCACCGGCAAGGCAGGCTGCTCTCAGTGCCATACCGTCGGCAAAGATCACGCCTTGTTCACCGACCAGCAGATGCACAATACGGGCATCGGCTTCCACGCGGCCATGGCCAGCGATAAGCCAAAGCAGAAAATCCAAGCCGCACCGGGTGTGACTCTGGAAATCGACGCCGATGCCCTAGCCGCCGTCAGTGAAACCAAACCGAACGATCTCGGCCTTTACGAAATTACCCAAGATCCCAAAGACCGTTGGAAATACAGAACACCTTCCCTACGTAATGTCGCCTTAACCGCACCGTACATGCATGACGGCTCGCTTTCCAGCCTCGAAGAGGTTATCGAGTTCTACAATCGAGGAGGTATTGCCAACGAAAATCTCGATCCGCTGCTGAAGCCATTGAATCTCGATAAAGCCGAAGTCAAGGCCCTCATCGCGTTTCTGCATTCCCTGACCGGCAGTAACGTACAAGCCATCGTTTCGGATGCCTTCGCTGCACCGGTGGGCGATCCCACCGATAAGCTGCTACAGCGGTGATTCAGTCAAATAAATGCATAAACGACGGCGGCATACCGCAGAGCCTTACCTATCGCTATGGCGAAAAGCGACCGCCAAAATGGCATACGAAGCCAGCCGGCCGCGAAGCAGAAACCATCTCCAACTACAGGCAACCACGAAAGCAATAATATCGGGAGCCCCCATCTCCGCACCGACGATACCGCCTTTTGCTGACGCGGCTTTGCAAGGCGTTCGGCTGGATATTTGACAGCGGTAAAAAATCCCAACCCCCAAGTTGTGACAGCTCCCAGCGTATTGCCGGATGTAGCCGTCAACAGCAAAACTTCCGGAGAAAGTTCCGCTTGGGCCACAAGATAAGCAAGCACCGCCTCCGAACCGCCGGGCGCCAACGTAGCGGATACGAATGCGCTGCCAAAAAGACTCCAAAGGGCCAATGTACCTGTTAAAAACGCCATCGCTTAAATTTTCTGAAGAAGGATCCTAATAAAGTGGCAGCCCACTTTTTGCGCAGCCGATAAATTCGTAACACAGTCGACCGGAAATATTGACAGAACTGAGGCAAAAAAGTACGATTTCATTTCTAAATTTACGGCTACGTAGCTCAGTTGGTTAGAGCACCGCATTCATAATGCGGGTGTCGGCGGTTCAAGTCCGCCCGTAGCTACCATAAATTCGAAGGCCTAGACATTTTGTCTAGGCCTTTTCTATTTCCAGTGTCAACGGAGTGTCAACCGAGCCAAAGGATTAAGTTCGAGCACTTCCCGCAGATGATCGGGCGCCAGATGGGCGTAACGCATGGTCATGGTTAGATTGGCGTGACCCAAGATACGCTGAAGCGCCAGGATATTACCACCGTTCATCATGAAGTGACTGGCGAAGGTGTGACGGAGGACATGGGACATCAGGCCTTCGGAGAGTCTGATTCCCGATCTTTCGACGGCTTCCCGATAAGCACTGTAGCAGGATTGAAAAAGATCCCCGATCTTCGAGCAGTTATCAAGGATTTCTTTAACTAGGTGTGACGATACCGGAATGACCCTGACTCTTCCGCTTTTCGTTCCACGAAAGGTGATCGCGGAAGGATCGTGGGACAGGTCCCGGACGTGAAGCCCCTCCCCTTCGGACCATCAGCACCCGGTAGCGAGGCAAATTCTAACGACGTGTTAGGTGTCTCGATTCGATGAAGCTCGGCATTCTGCCAGAAGAAAACCGATTTGCTCCAAAGTCAGATACGATAATTCACGTTCATCGACGCGAAGCTTCCGGACTTTGCCAGTGGATTGCATCCCGAGCATTTCCCAATGCGCGAGAGTTCAGAGAAAACCACTGATAGTGTGGCCTGCCCTCGGTTAAGCGTGGCGACTTTGGTTCCTTCGGCCAATCGCCGCGAGCGGTATTCGACAAAAGTTTCTGACGTGAAAACGATTGCCGGCGGATCGCCGATATTATTGCAGAGAGCAATCAAGCGCTTATAGGTATCCCCAGCGGATTTAAGTCCTATCCATGATGGTCATTCCATTTCGCGATCATAAGGGTAACAATATGGCCTGTTCTTTCAGATGTGAACGGCCATGGCGAGACCCGCGGGTGGACGGGCCGTGTTGGCGCAGGCCAAAGCGGTTCTGGAGACGGCCCGGAATGTTGATGAGTTGAAGATGGCGCAAGCGGTCGTCTTGCCCTTGGA
>NZ_DASPLO010000107.1:0-1132 GCF_035627495.1 Methylocaldum sp. | reverse complement strand
TAATTCCATTTCGCGATCATAAGGATAACAATATGGCATGTTATTTCAGATGTGAACTGCCATGGCGAGACCCGCGAGTGGACGGGCCGTTTTGGAGCAGGCCAAAGGGGTTCTGGAGACGGCCCGGAGTGTTGACGAGTTGAAGATGGCGCAAGCGGTAGTCTTACCCTTGGAGCTGGGGTTAACCCTACGGCAAACCGCCGCCGTGATCGGCGTTTCGCCCGGCTGGGCGTGCCGGTTGCGGCGCCGCTTCGAGCGGATTGTCCAGGGTGAAGAAAGCCCAAAGCCGCCGAGAGGCGGACGGCGCCGGGAACTCTTGACGCCGGAACAGGAAGCGGTGTTTCTCGCGCCGTATCTGGAGGAAGCGAAGGCCGGCGGGGTGTTGGTGGTCCCGCCGATCCAGGCGGCGCTGGAGTCCTACTTGGGCCGGCCGGTGGCGCTTTCCACCGTCTATCGGATGCTGCACCGGCAGGGCTGGCGCAAATTGGCGCCGGACAAGCGTCATCCGAAAGCGGATCCGGCGGCTCAGGAGGCGTGGAAAAAAAACTCCCCGAGAAACTCGCAGAAGTCGTCCAAGGGTTCGAAGGAACCGGCCCCATCCGGCTGATGTTTCAGGACGAAGCCCGGTTCGGGCGGATTGCGGATACTCGGCGCTGTTGGTGTCCCAAACCGTTCCGCCCGCTCGTCCAGGCCATGATCACCCAGGACTATACCTATGCCTATGCGGCGGTCTCGCCCCTGGATGGGCGCTTGGATAGCCTGATTTTGCCGCACGTGAACGGGGCTTGCATGCACCTGTTTCTTGAGGAAATCGCTTCGCGCTATTCGCGCGAAAGGATCGTGTTGGTGGTGGATGGGGCCGGGTGGCACAAGAGCGAGCAGTTTCAGCTGCCGCCCAATCTCCGGCTGTTGTTCTTGCCACCCTATGCGCCCGAACTGAACCCGGTCGAGCATCTATGGGACGAACTGCGCGAGAAGTCTTTTCATAACCGGGTATTTGACAGTCTCAACGCTTTGGAAGACCACTTGGAGCACACCTTGCGGGATCTCGAAAACGATCCAGCACGCGTTTATTCCATCACCGCCTGGTCTTGGATTGTTAATGCACTATAGATTGAAAAATGGAATTAGG
>NZ_DASPLO010000106.1:0-7186 GCF_035627495.1 Methylocaldum sp. | reverse complement strand
CGAAGGCCGGGGTTCGCCTTTTCCGCTCCGCGTCCTTGTTACGCGGAAAAGTCCGGCCCGTACGTCCTGTACGGGCGTTCGCCGGGACGGGAGGCCACTGGCCTCCCGTCTTTTCCGGCTCACCCTTGGCGAACCCGCTCGGCGGGACGCGTGTTCACCGGACACGCGTCTTATCCGCCTCGCCCTGCCGCGCCCCTTTGGGCTGGTCCGGCTCAAGGCGGCGATGCTCGGGGGCGTCCGAATGGGATCAAGACGTGTAGCGCCCGCTATTACGGGCGCTACACCAGACCAGAAAACGCGCTAGTCCGTTTCAAGGCGGCGATGCTCGGGCGTGCCATGACGGGACCAGACACCCAATCCGAAAATGCACCAAGGGGATCTCCGATCCCGCTACGGGTAGGTCCACCGCTCGCTTTGCAGTGCCTCCGCGATAGCTTGGGCGCGCCGTTCGAAAAGCTCCGCGCCTATCTCGGTCCGGGAGGCCGTAGCCGCATCAACGCTCGCAAACGCCTTGAACGCTCGGCGTAGCCGTTCGGCCTTCGGGTAATCCCCGATCTCATGTCCGGGGTAAGCGAGATAATCGCAGGTGCATACCGCCAACAGCTGCTCGAAACGCTCGGCGTGGCGTAGCGCCTCCACCTGATCGAGCAAGGCGGCGATCGCCGCGGCTCGCATATCGACGGCACGACGGACGCGATCGCATTCGCGCAGCACCAGCAGCGCCAGGTCGCGGCATTCCGCGGAGACCTTGAAGCGTTCGCAGACCGCTCTGACCAGGGGTTCGCCGCGAGCTTCGTGGCCGTAGTGGCCAGGCCAGAATTCGCGCGGCGAACCGGCTTTTCCCAGCTTGTGCAGCAGTGCCGCCCAGCGCGTGGCCAGCGGGACCTTTATCCGTGCGATTTCATCGATCAGCCGCAATTGGTGCACGCCCACGTCGACTTGCGGCGGATCGTCCGCGCTCTGGGGCACCCCGAACAAAGCGTCCACTTCCGGCAGCAGGCGTGCCAGAGCGCCGCATTGGCGCAGGACTCCCAGCATCCGCGAGGGGCGCTCGCTCATCAGGCCACGGGACAGTTCCGCCCATGCCCGTTCGGGTTCCAGAGTGTCGATGACGCCTGCGGCTACCCGCTCACCCATCAGATTCAGGGTTTCCGAGGGCACTACCCAATCGGGCGCATGGGCGGCAAACACCGCTATCCGCAGGATGTCCAGCGGGTCCTTGCCGAGGGTGGGTTGGGAACGGCGCGTTATCACGACGAGCAGCTGACCTCGATGTGCCGCAGCTCTTCCGGCGGCGCGGCGGCATAGGCGTCCATCTCCGGCTGCTCGCCGTAAGGCTGGCCGAGCAGCCGCATGAGCCTCTCCACTTCCGAATCGTCTCCCGCCGCTGCTTTCTCTATAGCGGCTTGAGCCAGATGGTTGCGCAGCACGTACTTGGGATTGACGCGGTCCATGCGCCTGGCTCGTGCGTCGTCGTCGGTGTTCTGTTCGGCACGCAGGCGGGCACGATAATCGACGATCCAGGCATCGTAAGCTTCGAGGTCGGCAATCTCCTCGCGAGCGCCAGTCGCGCGCCCGTCGCTGTCCGTGCGCACCCTGGAGAGATGGCGGAAGCTTCGGGTGAAATCGCTCTTGCCGCGCTGCAGGATGGCCAGGAACCGATTGACCAGGTCGGCATCGCCGTCACGGACCTCGTAAAGGCCCAGCTTGTCGGCCCAGCGGCGCATGATCGCCTGGGTATAAACGGGGGCGTAGCGCTCGAAAATGCCGGTGGCGATCTCCAAGGCTTCAGGTTCCCGCTCGGAAAGCAGGGGCAAGGCGGCCCGCAGCAGCCGCGAGCAATTCCATTGCCCGATCTCGGGTTGGGCGTAATAGGCGTAACGGCCTTCATAGTCCGAGTGGTTGCAGACATGGTATTGCCGAAACGCGTCCATGAAGCCGAAAGGGCCGTAATCCAGGGTCAAGCCTAAACCTGAGAAGTTGTCGGTGTTCATGACGCCATGGCAGAAACCCAAAGCCTGCCATTGGGCGATCAGCCGGGCGGTGCGCTCGATCACCTCGCCCAGCCAGGTGGCATAGCGATCCGGGCGGGCTTTGAGGTGCGGAAAATGCTCGCCGATGACATGTTCAGCCAAGGGGGCGAGATGCTGGTGTTGTCCGTTGCGATAGAAGAATTCGAACTGTCCGAAGCGCACGAAGCTCGGTGCCACCCGGCAGACTACGGCCGCGGTTTCGACTGTTTCCCGATAGACCGGCTCCGGTGATGCAACCAGGCTCAAGCAGCGCGTGGTGGGCACGCCGAGGGCGTGCATCGCCTCCGAACAGAGGTATTCCCGTATCGACGAGCGCAGCACCGCGCGGCCGTCGAGCCCCCGTGAGTAAGGTGTTCGCCCGGCACCCTTGAGCTGTAACTCCATCCGCGCCCCGGCTGGCGTTTGTACCTCCGCGATCAATAGCGCGCGGCCATCCCCTAGTTGGGGCACCCAGGCCCCGAACTGATGCCCCGCGTAGACCGACGCCGACGGCGCGTACTTCGGCCACGGCCGATTGCCTGCCAAGATTCGCAGAAATTCCGGCGATTCGGCTTCGCCGACGTCAAGACCCAGTTCCAGAGCCAGGGACGCATTGAAATGCACCAGCCTCGGCTTCGGCAAGGCCGTGGCCGCCACCAGCGTATGGTAAGGCTCGCCCAGTTCCGCGTAGCGCGGCGCCAAGGGCAGTTCCCGATGGGAACGGCGCGGAGAAAACCCGTGCATCGTCTCTGGTCCGGGCGGTATGGGCACCGCTTCGCCGGCCGGGGTGTTCCGGCGCGCGGGCGCTCCCTGCGGGCGGGAACCCGCGCTGATTCTAGTCATCGATACCCCCCGCGGAAAAGACTTTGGGATCTAGGGTCCATTCCTCGACGACCCTTGAGGATTCGGTACCAGCCAGGTCAAAGCTGCGTTCCTCGAAGTAGACGCTGCCATCCCGCGCCATGACCAGTGCCGTGCTCGAACGCGTACCGGATTCGGGCCCAACGACGAAACAGGCGGAGAGGCGTTCCTCTTCCGCGGCGCCGACACCGGTATCGGGCAGTCCTTGAGAAGTGGTTTCGCGATCGGCGAGCATCGCGAATCCCGCTGTGGCGAAATCGGCCGGGGAGACCGGCTTGACGGCGCAGGCCGGATCGTCGGCGCCGCGAACGCTAGCCTTGGATAGATCCGAGTAGGCGCCCAGCAGCATCGCGAAGCCGCCGTGGGTTTTCAGATAAGAACCCAGCAGCGTGTCCAAACGCACGCACTTGGGCCAGGGCTCGTCGACCAGTCCGTTGGACAGAGTGTGTATGCCGGGGGTGAGCGCCAGCGGCAGGCGAGCGCGGGTAGCAGCATAGAACACGTGTCGCGGCGAACCCAAGAGCAGATTGAAGGGCGGATGGCCGCCGCGGGCGCGGGCGAAACGCCGGGCATGAACCACCGGCTCCTCGTCGGCGGTAAGGTAGTCCAGGGGCAATTGGCCGCGCGTAGGCGCGGCGGGATCGGTCGGCGAGCCATCGCGAAAGCTGGTAACGAGCGCGAAGCGGCCATCGCGGGCGACTCCGAACCAGGTACCGCCCCGCGCCAAGTCGCGGGCGCCGAGATAGGCAGGCTCCGTCGGCCACCAGGCGGCCGGCGCCGTCGGACGGGCGTGTTGCTCGTCGCGGTTGGCGATCAGAACCAGGGGAAAGTCGGGATGGGCACCCCAGGCCAGGGCAATCACGCTCATAGGAGAACTCCTCCGTAAGGTGATGAATACCCCGTCCGGCATGATGAGCCGCTGAAAAATTCAGAGGCTGGACAGGTACGTTGACCTGGATACATTGAGATCGCAATATGGCTACTTTTATAACGCATGACAAACTCACCGATGCTGGAAGAAACAATGGCGGATCAATCCGGTCCTCTGGCCTTCTTCAAGGCGCAGCACCAAGCCTTCGCCGAAACCCTCGCCGCGAGACGCGGCCGAGAGGACCTGATCGACGGACTATTGGAACAGGCCTTCAGCAGTTTCGAAGGCAATGTCGAAATTCAGTCCGAGGGGCTGCCTCCCTTGGCCTGTCATAAGGGATGCGCCACCTGCTGCACGCTTCGGGTGACGGCAACGGCGCCCGAGATCCTGATGATCGCGCGCTATATCCGTTGGGCATCCGCCGCCTTGAAACGTGCCGAAATCGATTTGGAGCAGCGGATCGCCGATGCCGATCGCGCGACCCAAGGACTGAGCGAGGAGCAACGGGTAGCCCTCAGGCGCCGGTGTCCGTTCATCGCCAACGGCGTTTGCGTCATTTACCCGGTGCGTCCACTCGCCTGTCGCGGCCACGCCTCCTACGACAAGCGCGCCTGCGTCGAGGCCGCGGCCGGGCGTGCCGGAAGCGTGCCTTTTTCGGCACCCCACATGACTGTCCGGAGCCTGGTCCAGAACGCGATGCAGTCGGCGCTTCGGGATGCCGGCTATGCATTCGGCGCCTATGAGCTCAATCGGGCGGTATCCATGGCTTTAACCGATGGCAATCACCACGAGCGCTGGGCGGCGGGTGACGACGTCTTCGCCGACGCATTGGTGGCCGAAGTCAGTCTCGACGAGATGGCGAGCACCTTCGACGCCATTAAGGCCCATCCGTAGGGCGTTTTCGAGTTCGCTGCATGGATTTTTTGTTTTGTCCCGTTATGGCGCGCCCGAGCATCGCCGCCTGGAGCCGGACCAGCCCGAAGGGGCGCGGCGGGAAGCCGCGCGGCGACAAAGGCACACGGAAGTGCCTTTTGTCGCCCCCGGCTCCAGGCGGCGACGCGCAGGATTAGCGCGCCATCCGGGTGCCCTTTCTTTGGGTTCCTTTTCTTTGGGCACTCAAAGAAAAGGAACTCGCCCGCGGGGCGAGACCCGCATCAAAATAGACTGCCGCCCACGGCGGCTTCCTTTTCCAATCAACGTCTCATACTACTCAGCCCCACACGTCAGAACTGACGACGCTCTAGGGAAAAACCGAAAGAGGGAACGGCGTACCCGTACATTCCGTCACATGAGGCGTCCACATGAAACTATGGCGCATCCCGGCCCAAATCCATCCCCCGAAACACCGAGCAGCGTTTGAAGGCTTCCACCGTCGGCTTCACCTGCTTCTGATGACAGTACTTGGCCACCAGCTTCGCCAGTCCCTTGATGTCGCGGCCGGTTGCGGCCGGAAATAGGTCTACCAGTTCGTCGAGTAGCTTCGCGTCTACGTCCAGCGCGAACTGCTCGGTCATCACTTTCCAGATTTTGCGCCGATCGTCCCGATCCGGCGGGTAAAACTTGATCAGGGCGATACAGCGGGACACGATGGCCTCGTCGATGTCGTCCACCCGGTTGGTGGTGAGGAACAGGAGCCCGTTGAAATACTCCAGCACCCGCAGAAACACCCCGACCACCGCATTCATGGTGATGTTGTCGTCGCGGCGCTTGATGTAGACATCCGCCTCGTCGATCAGCATGACCGCACCCCAGCGCTGGGCGCGGGTGAGGACGTCCTTCAGCGCCGTTTCCATTGCCGCGACGTTCAGCCCCAACTGTCCCGAGTGCACCCGGTACAGCGGCCGCTTGATGATTTCGGAGTAGACCTCGGCGGTCAAAGTCTTGCCGACTCCCGGGGGGCCCGCACACAACACCGTGGTGCCTCCGGACTTGCCGGCGACGATGTCGTCCATCAGCACGTCCATCTCGGCGGTCAGGATATCGATGAGATCGGTCTGTTCCTCCGGCAGGATCAGCTTCTGCTTTAAGGCGGGCTGGTACCGGTAAGGCGCGATATCGTCCACGTGCACCCAGAGGTAGTGGTGCAGGTCCAGGTGGAACATGAGGATGAAGAAATGCACGGGCAGTTGCGTGAACAAGCCCTTCGGCATGGCGGCCTGCGATTCCTGGACTTCATCCTCGGCGTCGTAGCGATTGCTCTTAGCCGCCTTCCGCAGATAAGGCCCCAGAATGTCCCCGGTGGCGTCGAGGGTAAGCGATCGCGTGGTCAGGATGCTCTCGTCGTTGACCAGGCGCGCGCTGCCGCCTCCGGACGACAGCACCACCACGTCCTTGCGGGACCAATCGGTATCCCGGTGCGAGGCCGTCGGATCTTCCGCGTAAAAGCCGGTACCCTGGCCGGAAAACTGGGCCCCGTACCGGGCGCGCCAGTCGAAGTAACGCTCCGCGGTCTCATCGTAGCTGCGGATGAGCTCGGATGTTTCCTTCAGGAATCCCTTGGCGGCGAAAATCTCGGCCACTGTCTTGCCGGCGATGTCGCTCGGCAAAATCCGGATGGTATGGGTGGCGATCGATCCCTTGGCGTTGGCTTTCAGCTCGATGAACACTTTCCCAATCTCGTCGTTCGAGGCCGGGGTGTAGTCGAGCCGGGTGATGACGTAGGGCAAGGGTCTGCTGGCCACGTTCGCGGTGAACAGCCAACCCCGGAGCGCATCCGTCGCCAGGTAGCGGGCGATGGCCGGGACCATCATTTCGAGGTCCTCGGCCGCGAACCGGACTCCGTCGTCGTTCATGGCCTTTTGCAGGGTGGCGAGCTGCGCGGCCCGGGCCTGCATGTCCGGCCCCGCCTGCCGGTAAAGATTCCCGAGGAAAGCGAGTTCGCTGTTCGACAGTTGCTGGAACGGCACCTCGATGCGATTCCCGAAGCGCAGCTGTTCCTTCAACGGCGCCAATCCCGGGAACTCCTCGACCATCGCCTCGATGTAGGGCCGCTCGATCTGAAGCTTCATTTTCTCACCCTCCGATAAAGACGCGATAAGCCGGAATGCCGGAAACGCTTCGCTTATTCCGGCCTACAAACCGTTGTAGGCCGGAATAAGGCGGCAGCCGTTCCCGGCGAAGGCGTCGGAGCGCCGGGATAAGCCTGTCTTGAGCCCGCGTCGTAGGGCGCAATAGCGTAGTCGCGTATTGCGCCGCACGGGGACCGAATCCATCCGGCGGAAGGGTTGTCCGGGCGCTCCCCGGACAACCGTTTGCGATTGGAAGGGTCATCCTGGTGCTCCCCGGATGACCGTTTGCGATTGGAATACGGGAGTACCCTATTCCGCCCTTGTATTATCGATTTCGTGATGTTCTTAAGATTTTGGAGATACTCCGTGTCTTAAGACTCACACCTGGCGGGCACGCCAGGTTCGAGCGACTGGATGCCGTTTCCGCCCTTGGG
>NZ_DASPLO010000105.1:0-1315 GCF_035627495.1 Methylocaldum sp. | reverse complement strand
GCGGAAGCGCGGCGCCTCGCCGCCAAGCTGGAGATTCACTACACGCCCAAACATGGCAGTTGGCTGAACATGGCCGAGCTGGAACTGAGTGTGTTGGCGCGGCAGTGCCTGGCCGAGCGCATGGACAGCCAAGCGCACCTGGCGCGCGAAGTCGCTGCCTGGGAAACCCGCCGGAATACCGTCCGCGCCAAAATCGATTGGCGTTTCACCACCGACAATGCGCGCATAAAGCTCAAGCATCTTTACCCTTCAATTCAACCTTGATGAAGCACTAGCATTTTTCGAATTTATGCACCTTAGAGGTACTCCCTCAGAGGCGCAAAGTTTTGCGACATTTTGGGTGTCCATTTCTACTTAGGACTTACAAGCAATGAGTGATCAGTCAACAAGCCAGTGGAAGATCTTGAATGTCCTGCTAATAGGCGTCCTCATTCCACTGGTCGCGGCCGCAGTTCCTTGGCTCTTAGAACGAATTTCTCTGCCGCACGATCTTCAGTACACCTTTTCGGGACCAGTGACGACAAAGGCAGGCTTTGCATACTCAGTGGTGGTGGACAATAAAGGCAAACAACCAGAAAACGACTTAGAAGTGTGGTTGCCAGTGCCAGCTACCGCTCGGCTCGATTACGACTTTCAGAAAGACGGTCGATTCATCAAGTCTGAAACGAAGCCGATTGTTCAAGTTGAAGTGAGCATCCCCTCAACGCAGAAGATCAGCGGTGAAGACAAGCGGGTGCTAATTGTCGAAATACCGTCGTTGCGGCCGAACGAGAGCGCATCAATTTCTGTGTTAGCTGCTGGCGGCGACATAGGCTATCTGGCCGATTATCAGTTGAAGCAGCTTCGCATTGTGTCGAAGGATGCAGTCGGAAAACTCAATGAACCGGACGAGGCACTTGAGTTCTTGTACAAGGTAGGTAGCTGGTTGTTTTTGATGTTCTTCGTTTTTCTTATCAGCTATGGTGTGTATTACGAGTACTTCATGCCTCATGAGAAGAAAGAAAAATATCTTCTTGAGCAGATCGATAAGCTTGGAAAGCGTAAGCCCTAACCATCGCTTCCAGCCGACGCATTTGCCTTCGCTTCGGCAAATCCGCGGCTGAAGCGTGGCGTTAACTCGCGTAGGGCGCATTAGCTTTAGCGTAATGCGCCGAATGGAGAGTCCTCATGCGGCGGAATACGGGAGTACCCTATTCCGCCCTTGTATTATCGATTTCGTGATGTTCTTAAGATTTTGGAGATACTCCGTGTCTTAAGACTCACACCTGGCGGGCACGCCAGGTTCGAGCGACTGGATGCCGTTTCCGCCCTTGGG
>NZ_DASPLO010000104.1:0-1403 GCF_035627495.1 Methylocaldum sp. | reverse complement strand
CCCTGGACTCTTCAACCGAATGACCTTATCTTCACTCATGGCGTATTCGCTCCTCTCAACAGGAATGGATGACCTCGAAGACCATCCAGAATACGCCGCCTACCTCAGCCCCTCATCCACAACTTTCGAGCATAACTCAGTGGGGTATTGAGGCGGGCTCAATGCCCGATTCACTATCTTGCGCGAGCCTGTAAGATCCACCATAAGCGTGTCAAAGAAAGCTTGATGAACTTCCGGTAAGCTCGCATGTTCAAAACAGAAACGCTCCCTTCGGAAAATCGGGAAGAAGGAAGAGACCAATGCGTCCGGTCCTATGGCTTGGCATGGTGCTTGGGTCTTGGATGTTTAACATGGCCGGTGCGGCAGACGTGAATCACACGCTTGCACTCAGCGTTGTCCAGATCCAGGCCTATTCAAAGGACGGCAAGGCCTTTGTCGGCTCCGGTGTCGTCCTCGATCACAATCTCGTGGCCACAAATTGCCATGTCACCCGGCACGCCCATGCGATCGTCGTCGGGAAGGGGGCTTTACGCTATCGCGTCGCCAGCCAGCGCGCTGATGTGACACATGACCTGTGCATTCTCGAGGCACCGGGAATGCAGTTACCGGCGGCGAGCCTGGGGACCGCATCAGGACTTTCCGTCGGGGAGCCGATTTATCTGTACGGCTATCCCCGAGCGATCGGCATCGCCTTTGCCGAAGGCCGCATCGAAGACTTGCACTCCTATGACGGCAGCGTGATCATCGAAACCTCCGCGGCTTTCGTCCAGGGCGCGAGCGGCAGCGGGACTTTTGACCAGGACGGCCGCCTGGTCGGTCTTGCTACATTCTTCTCGGCAGGAGGCAGGGCCGGTCACTATGCCATTCCCGCCGACTGGATCCCCGGTCTCATCGCCACGCCTCCCCAGCCGGTCGAGCCCTTGTCCGGCTCGCTGTTTTGGGAAAACACCTCCGCGCTTCCGGAGTTTCTGAAAAGGAATGCCAGCCGGGCCTCTGCGCCGAGCGTGCCGCCACGGCCACGCTGAAGGCGAATCAGTTGCGCCTGTGGTTCGCTTCCTTCGCCGTTTATACCTTCCCCCGCCTGAAGCCCTTACCTTTGCCCACATCTTTTTCTATGGCTTTTCGGGTTCAGAACCAGCCACATGTCCACCAGGTCATCGAGCCGCCGCAGGCCGCGCCAAACCACCGTCACGCCCGGTGGCCCCCCCGCTACGGCGGCCTTGATAGCCGCCCAGTTCGGCAATCCACAGCGTCGCTTGGGCCAAGGTGGGCGGCCGCTTGGGCGGGGTCCGGGTTCGGCGCTTATAACACGCCAAGGCCTGCCACTGTTCCAGGTCCAGAAATACGTCACAGGGTAACTCCGGGGTCTCCCGGCTTTGCATCGTCAACCCCATCACGCGCCA
>NZ_DASPLO010000103.1:0-24835 GCF_035627495.1 Methylocaldum sp. | reverse complement strand
TGGGCCGACAAGGGCTATCGCGGCAATACGGATGTGCCCGCCCACGTCACGATGCACCGACCCGGGCGGCGCAAGCAGAGCCGGGCTGCGCGTCGGGCCATGAACCGACGATCGATGATCGAGGCGGTGATCGGCCACATGAAAAACGATGGGCGTCATCTGGCCAGGAACTGGCTCAAAGGCGCCATGGGTGATGCCATCAATGCCGTCCTGGCCGGCGTCGGCCAAAACATCCGGCTGTTGCTGGCCTTCCTGAGGGCTTTTTATGCCTGGCTGATGTCCGCGCTCAGAGAATCCATAAGGATATCACTACCATTGATCGGCCCGGTTATGGGAGAAAGCTCAACCTAACCAGCTTACAATTTCAAAGAAAAATCGAATTCTTCAAGACCGACTCATTACAAACAATAAAAGCCAGACCCGCGGCCCCCTTGGTTCCGCGGATCAATCGGCCCACCAGTATCCCGGTCCCCACATTTCCCAATTCATAGCGGCATCCTCGTTCATTTCGGCCGCCATTCTTTGATCTTCGGCAATTTTCTGTTGCGCCGCCAGTCGCTGGTAGCGCTGGTAAGCCTCCTCCGGGCCCCAATAAACACATCGGCACGTAGTGGCATCGGCGTAGACGTAATACACCGTGCCGTCCTTCTCGTGAGGCACCAGCTTGTGCTGGGTCAGGGTCTTAACGTGCGCAAGCTTGTCGGGGGTATCGGCGGGTTTTACCTTGAACCCTGCCGCGGCCAGCAACTGCTCGGTGTCCTTCGCCCGATCGGCCTCGAGCGTAGCACACGATGAACAGAGCCCGGCCAGCATCGCAACGGCCAAGACTCTGGAAAAATTACGCGGGTTGAAAATACGGTTCGCATCCATGTTTGAATCACTCCTTTGATAAACAAGTGGCAGACGTTCCTTGCGTGACTTCTTTCCGCCGGGAATAGATCGTAGCTCGTCGAACGAAAGAGCTGAGCCTATCCCTCCGCATGCTTATAACCTTCGTTTCCCGCCGTACTGCTCCCCTAATCCGGTTTTAGACGATTTTTGCGTGTCCGAAATCCGAAACGTTTGTTCGTAATACTCCCTAGCAACTGGAGGAGTCCCCCGGCTTACTAATTATTAATATCGGTCCGAGGCTTTCTTCGACCCGACGTGGTTCAAAGGAGGAACCCTATGCGTAGCAAAATGCTCATCGGTCTGCTGATTCCATGGCTGGGCCTGAACGGGGCGCTAGCCGCGGAAGCGTCTCAATATGCTCAGGCCGGGATTTCAGGAAAGGACGAGAAGGGGCGCGTGTTCACGAAGGAAGATCACGTGAAGGAAGCCTGGAAACACGCGGAAGCGGCGGTCATGGCCGGTGAGAAGGGCAATGCCAAAGGCGTGGGCGAGCACGCAAAACTCGCGAGGACGTATGTGGAAGCCGCCTTGACGCAATCCACATTCGACGAGCATCTGACGGCGGCGATGAAAAGCCTGGATCGCGCCATTGAACAAAGCGACGCGGGCCATGCCGATATGGCGCGACAAGCGGCCCAAGAAGCCATCGATCATCTCAGAGCCAGAAAAAAATAGCCTAGGAACGTTTTCTATTCGCCATCTCTCGATGCAATCCGCCTCGGCGGCTACGATAAAGACCGGAGTAATTCATGGATGCACCGACTCAGGAAGGAAAGAAGCGCTATCGGCCGGACGGCATCTACAAAGGGCCGTTTACGGGCGATCAGAGCTTTTGGGAAGCTTGTACATGCGTTCCGGCATGCCCGGACCCATGTCTGGGGCAATGCGGATGCCAAGCGTGCGAGACCGCGCACGAAGATACCCTGTACTTTGAAGGTGCCAACTGGACCAGCCTCTGACGCCCGCACCGCCCATGATCACGCCCCGTCCGCCAAGCCGCGAACGATGGCGACTCGACGCAAGCGCCCCGACCTCTTGTCTTTGGCTCATCCGCAATCCGCCTCTTGGCATAGCTCCGCAGGCCCACGGCTTCGCTCGGGGATGGTGGACAAAATACCGACGGGTGCAAAACGGTCTGGTGGACCGGAAAACGCTCAAGGAGATCAAAGATGACGGCAATACAGCCTTATGAAAGCGACCGAGTCCGGCGCCATACTCCCCCGGAAATCAATGCGCGCATCGACGACGACATCCGAGCGAGCATCAGCCACTACGCCGGCTCGAGCCGGGAGACACTGACCCGACGCATCGATGCACTGGACCGGGAATGGGACATCGAGCGAATATTGGAAGCCAATGCCGCCAGTTTTTCGCTCGCCGGTTTGGCCTTGTCTCAAGTGCATAGCCGTCGTTGGCTATGGCTTTCGACCGGCGTGGCCGGATTCCTGCTGCAACACGCGCTGCAGGGGTGGTGTCCGCCGGTTTCGGTGTTCCGTCGGCTCGGCATCCGCACCCGGCGCGAGATCGATCGGGAGAAATATGGGCTGAAAGCTCTGCGGGGCGACTTCCAGCCGATCTCCGAAACCCGCATCCGCCAGGCCGACAAGGTGTCGCAGGCTATCGAGGCGTGAGATCCACCCCGGTGCCGTTCCCGAAACGGAGACTGCCATGTCCAAAAGGACGACTTTCGTTTTGGCGGGTCTGCTCATGGGCGGCTCGATCGATCACGCCTCGGCGGAAACCAAGCCCGGGTGGGAATATCCCGCGATCCGGGGCTACGGCAAGGTCCGGCCGTATCCCGATGCGGCGGCGCGGCCTTCGCCGGACCGGACCTACAAGGTGCTGTTCGATATCACCCAAGGCGCCGACACGCCCGAAAAACCGAATTCGGGCCTCGACCACGCGGCTCGGCTGATCAACACCTTCGCCCTGGCCGGTGTGCCGGCGGAGCGTTTAAAGTTGGTTCTGGTGGTGCACGGCTCCGCCACACCGGCAATCCTGAAGGACGAGCGTTACCGCAACCGGTTCGGCAACGGGAATCCCAACACGGAACTGATCCAGGCGCTGAAGAAGGCCGGCGTGACGCTGTACGTTTGCGGCCAGGCCTTGGCGGAAAAGGAATTCGAGCCCCGCGAGGTCAATCCGGACATCACGGTGGCGCTCTCGGCCCTGACCGTGCTACCGCTGTATCAGATGGACGGGTACGCGCTGATTCCGGATTAGCACCGCCACGATCTCACGGATACCTGAAACGATTTCGTTTCGGTACAATTCCCCGAACGCCACGCTTGCCATGGGTAAGCGGCGGAGCAACAGGAACTCCAAGCCATGGCCGAGCAGCGCAGCTTTCTGCCCCGGAGCGAATTTCCCCGTCTCTTGTCCGAACTGGCGACTGTGGGTTACCGGTGCATCGGTCCGCGCGTCAGGGATGGCGCCATCGTTTACGAGCCGATTAAGGGCGTCGAGGATTTTCCGCGGGGCATCCACGACCGGCAGGCGCCGGGCGAATACCGCCTGGAACAAACCGCCGAACCGCGCTTCTTCGCCTGGGCCAACGGCCCGCAGGCCTTACGCCCTTTAACCTTCGCGGGCCGCGACAAGCTCTGGACCGCGGAGCGCGGCACCGACGGGTCCGTCGAATTCACCGGCGAGCCTCCCCAAGCCGAGCCCCTGGCCGTCATCGGTGTCAGAGCCTGCGATCTGGCCGCGCTCTACGTCCACGACCAGCATTTCATGCAGACCGGACATCCCGATCCCTGGTACACGGCACGGCGCCAGAACCTTTTCCTGGTCGCGGTCAATTGCACCCACCCGTCCCTCAACTGCTTTTGCGCCTCGACCGGCGACGGGCCGCGGGCGACCTACGGCTACGATCTGGCGCTTTCCGAATTGGACGAGGGCTTCTTGATCGAGGCGAGAAGTGCCAAGGGCGAGCGGGTGCTCGCCGGGTTGCCGGTTCGGGAAGCAAGCGCCCAGCAGACGGAAACGGCCGATCGGGACATCGAAAGCGCCGCCCAGCGGCAGGTCAAAAGCGTTCCTTCTCGCAATCTCCGCGACGTGCTGTTCGCCCGGCTCGATCATCCCCGCTGGAACGAGGTGGCGCAGCGCTGTCTCTCCTGCACCAACTGTACCCTGGTCTGCCCCACCTGCTTCTGCCACGACGAGACCGAAGTGCCCAGCCTGGACGGCCGCCGCAGCGAGCACTACCGGGAATGGGGCTCCTGTTTCACCCAGAGCCACAGCTATATCCACGGCATCACCATCCGCGCCGATACCCGTACCCGCTACCGGCAATGGCTGACCCACAAGGTGGGCAGTTGGCACGACCAGTTCGGGCGCTCCGGCTGCGTGGGCTGCGGACGCTGTATCACCTGGTGCCCGGTGGGGATCGACATCACGGAGGAACTCGCGGCCATCTGCCGATAAAGCTATTCAATAACCTACTGCGCACCATTATGACTACGTTGCTCAAAGGCTCACCATCCTCATGTACTCGCCTGTACACTCCGGTGGTTCGCCCTTTCGCGCCTTGTCCTGACGGCGCTCGCTACGGTTCTTGAACAGCTTTTTGGAGGCGCGCATGCAAAACCCCTATCTGCCGCGGGAAGCCGAGATCGTCGAGCGCATCGAGGAAGCGCCGACCATCTTCACCCTGCGGCTGCGGTTCACCGATCCGGCCGCCCAGAGCGCCTACGGGTATGCGCCGGGCCAGTTCAACATGATTTACCTGTACGGCATCGGCGAGGTGGCGATATCCATCGTCTCCGACCCGGAACAGAAGGACACGCTCGATCACACCATCCGGGCCGTCGGCCGCGTGACCCGCGCTCTGAACCGGCTTCGGCGGGGCGACCGGATTGGTGTGCGCGGGCCGTATGGGCGCGGCTGGCCTTTGCTGGCGGCGCAAGGCCGCGACGTGGCTTTGATCACCGGGGGCCTGGGCTGCGCGCCGCTGGTCTCGGTCATCCGTTACATCGCCGCCCGGCGCGAGCGGTTTCGACGGCTTTTGATCATGCAGGGGGTGAAGCATTCGGCGGACCTGATCTGGCGGGAGCAGTACGAACGCTGGCAACGCCTTCCGGATACCGACGTGCTGCTGGCCGCCGATGTCGCCGGCTCCGGCTGGCGCTGGCACCACGGCCCGGTCACGGCGCTGTTCGACCGGGCCGACATCGATCCCGCCCGGACCATCGCCTTTCTATGCGGCCCGGAGCCCATGATGCTCGCCGCCATCCACCAACTTGGCCAGCGCGGCGTGGCCGACGGGGACATCTGGCTGAGCATGGAGCGCAACATGCATTGCGGCATCGGCCATTGCGGACACTGCATGATCGGCGCGCCCTTCGTGTGCCGGAACGGCCCGGTGTTTCCGTTTCCCGAATTGAAGGCGCTCCTGGGCATGAGAGGGTTCTGACATGGACAGAAAGCTTCGGGTGGCGGTCCACAAGTTCTCCTCCTGCGACGGCTGCCAGCTTGCCTTTCTCAATGCCGGGGAAGACCTGGTGGAACTGTTCGAGCTGGCGGACGTGGTGCATTTCGGCGAGGCGGGCGTCGTCGATACCTATGCGCCGGCTGACGTGACTTTCATCGAGGGCAGCATCTCCACCCCGGAAGAACAGGAGCGGATTCGCCGTATCCGCGAAAACACGCGCTTTCTAGTACCTATCGGCGCCTGCGCCACCTCGGGCTGCGTGCAGGCGCTGCGCAACTTGGCGGACGCCGGCCAGTGGTTCGCCGACATTTACTCCGATCCTTCGAAGATCGACCACTTGGACACCGCGACGCCCATCGCCGCCAACGTGCCCGTAGACCTGGAGCTGTGGGGCTGCCCGGTCAACACCCGCCAGGTCATGACGGCGCTGCGTTCGCTGCTGCTCGGGGCCGCGCCGCGCGACGAAAACGAGAAGATCTGCATGGAATGCAAGCGCAAGAACATCGTCTGCGTAATGGTGGCCAAAGGGCAGCATTGCATGGGGCCGGTCACCCGCACCGGCTGCGGCGTGCTGTGCCCCGGCATAGGACGCGACTGCTACGGCTGCTACGGCCCGGCGGAGAACATCAACGGAGATTCCTGGGGCCGCTGGTTCCAGACCAAGGGCATGCCCGCCGACCGCATCGCCCGCCGCTTTCTCTACATCAACAGCGATGCGGAAGCTTTTCGCGAGGCCGGCAAACGCTGGCGGGAGAAGCCATGAACGAGCGCCGGGAAATCAAGATCAACGTCCCCGTCCTGGCGCGGGTCGAGGGCGAAGGCGCCCTGGATCTCCACATCCGCGACGGCCGCATCGAAAACCTGAAGTTCCACATCGGCGAACCGCCGCGCCTGTTCGAGAAGTTCCTCGAAGGCCGCGAGGCATTCGAAGTGCCCGACATGGTGGCGCGCATCTGCGGCATCTGTCCGGTGGCCTATCAGATGAGCGCGGTGCAGGCCCTGGAAAGCCTGTTCGGCTGGCGTTCCACGCCCTGGATAGAGGCCATGCGCCGGGCGATGTACTGCGGCGAGTGGATTTCCAGCCATAGCCTGCACATCCATCTGCTGGCCGCGCCGGATTTCTTCGGTTATTCCAGCGCGCCGGAGATGGCGCGGGACTATCCCGACGAGGTCCGCCGCGGCCTCCGCCTGCAAAGCCTAGGCAACGAGCTGATTCGGCTGTTCGGAGCGCGTTCGGTGCATCCGGTGGGCGTGCGGATCGGCGGGTTCTACGCTGCGCCGCCGAAGGACCGGGTGGAAAAGCTGCTGGAGCGGCTGCGGGCCGCCCTGCCCGACGCCGAGAATCTGGTGGCCTGGACCGCAAGCGTCGACGTGCCTCAGGATAAGCTGGATTTCATCAGCGTGGCGCTGCGGCACCCTAACGAATACCCGCTCTATTCCGGCCGTATCGTTTCGGATACCGGGCTCGATATACCCGTCGACCGGTTCGAAGACCACTTCAGGGAGCACCAGGAAGCCCATTCCACGGCGCTGTATTCGTTGTTTGAGGGGCGGCCATATCTCGTGGGACCTTTGGCGCGGCTCAATCTGAATTGGGACCGGCTGCCGGAGCCCGTGCGGCGAAAGCTGGAAAAGACCGGCGTCCCCTTCCCTACCCGCAACGTCTTTCACAGCATGTTGGCGCGGGCCGTGGAGATTCATCTCGCCATCACGGAAGCCATACGGTTGCTGGAAAAATATGAGCCTGAAGTCCCGTTTGTCGCCGGGGAGCACCGTGCCGGAACCGGGTTCGGCTGCAGCGAAGCCCCGCGCGGACTGCTCTGGCATCGCTACGACGTGAGCGAGGACGGGAAAATCC
Source organism: Methylocaldum sp. (assembly GCF_035627495.1). Classification (GTDB taxonomy): domain Bacteria; phylum Pseudomonadota; class Gammaproteobacteria; order Methylococcales; family Methylococcaceae; genus Methylocaldum. The sequence continues at coordinate 17,654 of NZ_DASPLO010000103.1, read as the reverse complement.
TCAAGGCTCGCATCGTCCCTCCGACCAGCCAAAACCAGGCCCGTATCGCCGAGGACCTGCACCGGTCGATCGAAGCCTTCGGCCTGGACCGCAGCGACGACGAATTGCGGCTGCACGGGGAAAAGGTCATCCGCAACTACGATCCGTGTATTTCCTGCGCCACGCATTTCCTGAAGCTGAAGGTGATTCGCGAATGACGCCGGTCCGCGTCCTGGGGCTGGGTTCGCCGTTCGGCGACGACCGGGCAGGCTGGATTGCGGTGGAGAGCTTGCTTCAATCGGATGGGTTCCGTGCCCTCCCCGACGGGCTCGCATCGGCCGAAATCTGCGACCCGATCGGCAGCAATCTTCTCGACGCCATGCGGGGCGCGGATTTGGCGATCCTGATCGATGCCGCGCAATCCGGAGCGGCGCCGGGTACGGTAAGGCGCCTGGATGCGCAACAGATCGAAGATGGCTCCGAGCCCTACTCCAGCCACGGCTTTGGACTTTCGGCGACCCTGGATCTCGGGCGGGCACTGAACGATCTGCCAAGGGACGTCATCGTATTCCTTATCGAAATTCCGGCTGCGGCCAAGTTCGGAGCGGCCGACGGCTTGAGCGCGCCGGTGGCCGGGGCAATTTCCGGTTTGGTGGCGACCGTCCTGACCGAAATCGTGGACAGCCACGGCGTTTTCTAATTCAGTGTAGCGACCGTGATGGCGGGCACTACACGTCTTAGCCCCGTTAAAGCGCCCCCGAATTTCGCCGTGGCACCGATTTCGCTTATCTTGGTCTAATTATGTGTACGGCGTGACTCCGTTTAACGGTCAGCAAAGGAATGTTACGGAGACGTCGGCGGGCGTATCGGCGGGAAGACGCCTGATTCTTTCAAGGAGGATTGACATGCCATATCGCCGGAAAAGCCCGATTTTTCAACGACGCGGAATCCTGGCCGCACTGCTGCTGTGTGTCTGCCAGATCGCATCCGCCACACGGGTGGATGAGGCGTCTTACCATTACCCCTACAAGAACCCTTACCTCGCCACGGCCACGGTAGCCATCCTGAAAGACCGCGAAGAGCGGTATGTATGGGACGATACCCGCTATTTGGATATCGAGCTGATTCCGAGCCGGAACGATGTTTACCTGCTGGAAGGAAAAGGCAAGCTGCGTGTCCGCTATTCGCCGCAACCGGGACCGGCGCCGCTGATTTTTCTGCTGCCGGGCTTCGGCGGTTCCGCCTATTCGGGTGCGGCCCGTTATGTTGCCCAATTGCTCACGGATCATGGATTCCAGGTGCTGTCGCTGCCCTCCCCGTTTCACTGGAATTTCACCTTGGCGGCCAGCGGCTCAGCCTTGCCGGGCCTCACTGAGCGGGACAGCGAGGACTTGTACCGCGCCATGCAATCAGCCCTGAATATGGTTCGCGAACGGTTTCATCCCGAAATCACCCGCATCGGGCTGATCGGCTTGAGCCACGGCGCATTGTCGGCAGCTTATTTGAGCAAGCTCGACTCGGAACGGAAGAAAATCGGCTTCGACACCACGCTTTTAGTGAATCCTCCCATCGATCTGCCCGGAGCCATCCACACGATAGACCGGCTGGCGGATTTGGAACAGCGCTACACGGCAAAGGAGAGGTCGGACATACAAGCCTATGCCGTCGGCGTCGGCAGCTGGGCACTCAGCCGGGACATCGAGGATGCCGATTACTTCGCCCACTGGGACGAGCGCCTTAGGCTGGGCGACTCGGAAATACGCTATCTGATCGGATGGACTTTGCGTCAGCCCGTGGGAAGCTCGCTTTACGTCAGCGCGCTGGTTCATCCGAGGATGGGAATCCTTCAAACCCCGATTACCTGGGGATATCGCAGCGTACGGCTGGAAGAGGCCCGATCCTTCGACCTCCTGGATTACCTCGAACGGGTTCTCGTGCCGCAACTGGAGCCGACCAGCGGGAGGAAGCTCAGCTTCGATCAACTGGTCCGCGAATCCTCCCTGACGAGCATCGCTTCAGCCTTGCGCGATAATCCGAAGGTTTATCTCATGCACAATGCGGATGATTTTCTGGTATCCGGGGAGGACCTGAAATTCGCCGAACGGATCTTCGGAGGCCGCGCCACCATTTATCCTTGCGGTGGCCATCTCGGCAATCTCTGGTACACGCAAAACCGACAGGACATTCTGGCGATATTGAAGCCGTTGCTGACCGATCTTTCCATGGCCAGGCAAACGGGGGAACGAGATGACCGTATCTCTCATGCCATGGGCGGCTCCGATGACTGAAAGCGTTTTCAACCAGATGCGTCAGACCCACGCACAAAGGGTCGGCCGACAGTGCGCGTTGGGACGGTAGCCCAATTCGACATGCCGTCGTAAGAAACCTGCCCCCTTCCGGACCTCGGTTCGTTATACGCCCACCGGATAGGTCTCCGCGGGTTCTTCGGCTTCCCGCCGGGCGATCCGCTCCAAAGGTTCCGCGGCCCGGCTCCGGTCGTAGTGGAACATGGCATTGAACTGCTCGGTCAGGCGGGGTTCGAAGTAGTGGCTGATGCGCTCGCTCTCGGGGAGATAGATCACGCCGATGGCGCGTTCCAGACGACCTCGGGGTATCAATTTCTCCTTGTACACTCCGGTTCCTGCGTTGCGGCTCCCACGGATGGGAGCCGCCCCTGACGGGCCAACCTTCGGCAATCCAATTCCGCTCCCGGCGGAATTGTCCGGCCTCCCCCGCCTGACGGCAGCCCGCTACGCTTTGCAAACAGGTTCTAAGGGCTCAGTGCCGCTTAGCAAGGTCCTGCGCCATCTGCAAATGCTGCTGAAGCTTGGGCAAAATCTTGCCGGCCCAGTGCTTCAGGTCTTCATCCTGTCCCTGACTGGCTTCGCGTTCGAATTCGGCGACGACTTTCTTGTGGTCCTGGACCATCGCCTTGATGTACTCACGATCGAACTCGTCGCCGCTCAGCCCGGACAGGCGATTCATCAGCTTCTCGTGTTTCTCGTCCAGTTCCTCGGATACCTTTTCGCCCTTGCCCGAGGCCAGCCGCATCAATTCCTTGTTCGCCTGGGTATGATCGTGAATCATGTGCTTCCCGAACTGCTTCACCTCGTCGCGGCTCGCCCGCTCGTTGACCAACTGGCTGAGCTTGACCTCAGCCGTCCCGCCGCGGGCCGCTTCCATCACGAAATGCCGATCCTGTTGGCTCAATGCCTGATGTTGTTGCTTAGTCATGCCCGTCTCCTTCGATTAATTGTCCGTGAATCGAATGCTGAAAGGTCTTGAGAGTCGGAGCGTGCACCGTCCGCACCCAAAACAGCACCGTTTCGATTTGTGACTCCCGCGGTCCCTAACAAGTTCGCTTTTTCCGAGTCATTACCGACCTCGGCTCTCGCGCTCAATCCATCAGCCCACACGGAATTTCGGCCATTGACTTGAACTCAAAAACTTAGAGCCCGCCGTTGCCTCGAAACCAGCCTTTCGTTGCGGAACAAGGATTTTTTTAGCGAATCGATCAATCAGGAAGAGATCGCCATCATGAAAATTCTCGCCGTTCATCCCAGCCCGCTGATGTACACCAAGGTCTTTCTCCGGCTCGAACCCCTGGGCTTGGAGATGGTGGCGGAATCGGCACGCCGGGCAGGTCATGCGGTCCGCCTGATCGATCTCCAGGTCGAGACCCATCGCGATTTCTTTCAGGTGCTGGAAACCTGGCAGCCGGATGTGGTGGCCTTCGCGCTCAATTACTTGGCCAATGTTCCGGAAGTGATCGACCTCGCCAAGGATACCAAGGAGCGCCTGCCGCAGAGCTTCGTCTGCATCGGCGGGCACAGCGCCTCGTTCACGGCCAAGGATTTGCTGGAACATGGCGAGGGCAAGATCGATTGCGTGCTGCGGGGCGAGGGCGAAGCCGGCTTTCCGAAGCTGCTGGAGGCGATCGAACACGACCGCGATTCGGTATGCCGGGTACCGGGCGCCGTCACGCCGGATGGCGAAGGACCGCCGCCCGGTTTCGTGGCCGACCTCGACGATATCAGCCCGGCACGGGATTTAGTACGGCACCGCCGGCGCTATTTCCTCGGCACTCTCGATCCCTGCGCCTCCATCGAGTTCACCCGAGGCTGTCCCTGGGACTGCTCCTTCTGCAGCGCCTGGACCTTCTACGGCCGCAGCTATCGCATCATGAGCCCCGAGAAAATCGTCGAGGACCTGGCCCGCGTCCAGGAGCCCGGCGTCTTCATCGTCGACGACGTGGCGTTCATCCAGGACAAGCACGGGTTCGAAATCGGCGAAGCCATCGCCCGCCGCAGGATCAAGAAGGAGTACTACCTGGAAACCCGGGGCGACGTGTTGCTCCGCAACAAGGAGGTGTTCCGGTTCTGGAAGAAACTGGGGATGAAATACATGTTTCTCGGCGTCGAGGCCATAGACGAGGAAGGCCTCGCCAAATACCGGAAACGGGTGAGCCTCGGCAAGAACTTCGAAGCCCTGGAATTCGCCCGTTCCTTAGGGATCACCGTGGCCATCAATATCATCGCCGACCCGGATTGGGACCGCGAAAGATTTAAAACCATTCGCGAGTGGTGCCTGGAAATCCCCGAAATCGTCAACATCAGCGTCAACACGCCTTACCCCGGCACCGAGACCTGGCATACCGAATCGCGCAAGCTGACCACCCGCGACTATCGTTTGTTCGATATCCAGCACGCCGTGCTGCCAACCCGGCTGCCGCTGCCCGAGTTCTACGCGGAACTGGTGAAGACCCAGCAGGTGCTCAACCTGAAGCACATGGGTTGGGAGTCGCTCAAAGGTACAGCGAAAATCGTGGCCCGGCAGCTACTGCGCGGCCAGACCAATTTCCTCGGAAGCCTTTGGAAGTTCAACAGCGTGTTCAATCCGGAACTGCAACTGGCGGACCACCGGCGGCCGGTGAAATATCCGATGTCCCTGCCGCCGGAACCCACGGCGCAAAAATTCAAGGCGCAGACGCTTTATGTCCACGACATACGGGAGCGGAAGAGCCGCACGCTCGACAAGGCCACCGAGCGCTTCGTCGATGACACCCGAGGGGGCAGCTAGAGGATTTTAGAATTCGCTGTCTGGGCTTGCTATATGGTCCCGTTAGGGTGCGTCCGAGCATCGCCAGCTTGAGCCGGAACAGCCCGCGAGGGGCGAGGCGGACCGAACAAGAGGAAACTGCTTTGGATGGCGTGTAAGCCGTGTCAGTGACAGGATCGAGAAATACCAATAAGAGGGGAACTGGACCGGACATCCTTGCCCGCTGTGATCACCTTCCCGTGACCACAGTGACCCTGCCTTGGTGATCCAGTTCTAGCCTTTTCCATAAACTATTGGGATGCCTTTCCCAAGCGAGTTCCACTTTCCCTTCGCAACATCCTGTGGTCCTGACCGAAATCGTCTTGTTTCGGGCTCACATGCACCGTTTGCGTGGGAGTGGCGCTCATTAAACCCAACCCCAACTCTCTTTGGAATACGCCCAAGTCCGTAGGTAGTCCTTCGTAAGGGCATACCCCGGTATGCGTTACCGCCATCACGTCGAGCCGGGGTCGATGTTCGGTCGCTCTGCGGAAATCCGAAGACGTCATATCCTGTTCGCTTCCGATCGGCTTCATTTGCCATGGGCATGGAGCCAGCGCATGATTTCGGGCCACAGGGTCCGGTGGGCTTCCCGCCCGACCAGCATGCCGACGTGTTGGAGAGAAACCCCGATGTCCCCGCCATACCGGAGTACCGTGGCATCCCGGCTCCGTGCCGCCTGATGGAACGGCAACACCGCTTGTGGCGGGACGACACGGCAATGGGGGTCCACCACGCTGAGGAGGGGCGACTCGACGAGTTCCGGGGCGACTCGATGGCCTCCGATCGAGAGACTCCCCCGCATGAACCGATCCTCGCGGTACAGCCATTCGACAATCTCCCCGAAGAGAGCGGGTGCCATCGGCATTTCGTCACATGCCCAACGCTCCACGGCCAGGTGAGTCCGCAGCGCCCGTGAGTCACTGAGGCTGCGGAGCCCATCCGAGATCCGCAGCCAACCGAAGGTCAGCGGATCGGCTAGAAACGATAACCCGCTGAGCAATGAACCGGCTACAGGATGTCCCGCGGCGGTCGAGATTTGCGCCGGCGGAGCCATGGCGGCCCACCGGTCTATCGGTCCCACATCCGGCCCGAAATGCAGCGGAGCGCCCAAAAGAACCAATCCCCTGACGGAGCCCGGGTGTAGCGCGGCAAAAAAGGTGGCGAAGGTGCCTCCCAGGGAGTGTCCGGCCAGGAACACCGGCCCGTTCCCTTGCTCTTTTCCGATGGCCTCGACGCAATCGACGATCAGGCGATCGGCATAGTCGGCCAGACCGAATTCCGACTCGATGCGGCCTGGACGCTCCCAGTACGCCAGATAAACGGATAAGCCGCTCGCCAAGCCGCGCCGGACCACGCTGGCCCAGGGCACCAGATCCCAAATGTAGGCGCGTTTGATCGGGGCCGGGACGATGAGCAAGACAGGGCCGGCCCCAGACGTGGGACTATAGCTTCTGAGCGTGAGACCGGGCTCGGACATCGCCGTCCGAAACGGCGTCTCCTCCGGCCCGAAGCCGGTCAGATCAAACCACACACCGAGCCCGCGGCGGAACCGGTCGACCGGCTCGAAGAGCGATGCGTTCGGATCCATATCCGAACCCTGCCGGCTCTGAGAATCGTCCATCAAACCATGATTCATGAGCAGCACCTGGAGATATCCGTCACTTCCGATATCGACCGGCGCGTTTCAGAAAAACTCCCCGGTTTTCGAATGGCGGAGAACCTAGTTATCCCGCCAGCCGGAGACCGAACCGTTCATCGCCGGCCTTTTTCATCGGCAGCGTCGGTGCAACTCCCTCCCGGGAGACAAGTCTCATTAATCAGGCACGCGCCCCACTCGGATTAGACTCCGAGTACCGAAAAAAACCGCAGCCATCACTCAGTTATACATACAAGGATGAAGTAGCATGAAAAACGATTACGGGAAAAGCACTGGCAGGCTGGCGGTTCTCAACGGCGCCGTCATTGCCCTGGTGTTACAGGCACCCTCGGTATCCGCGAGAACCCTCGGCCTGGTGGCGGATAACACTGAATCCTCGGTCACGGTATTCGATGCCGACACCGACACGGTGCTGGGGTCGATGACTATAACCCCCGGTTCCATCGGTGACGTGCTGGTTACGCCGGATCAGACCCGGGGTTTTGTGACAAATTTCAATAGCGAAGTCTTTGTCATCGACTTGACCGCATCGCCCCCCCGCCTCGCCGGAGGCATGAACCCGATTCCCATCGCCAACAATGGCGAGGATCTCTCGATCAGCCCCGACGGGAAGTTTCTGGTGGTGTCCAATGGCCGAGATCCCCAACCGATCTCGGTCATCGACATTGCGACTCAGACCGAGATCCACACCTTGTCCGTGGGCTCTAACACCAATTCGATCGATGTCTGCAGCAACGGTTCGGTGCTGGCCACGTCCTCTGACGGGACGGTGCGCCGCCTCACCCTCAGTGGCACGGGCACTTTGACCGACACGGGCGAGAGGCTGTCTCTCGGTGACGAGCCCAATAATGTCTTCTGCGCTCCGGGCGGCACGTCGGGCCTTGTCATCACCACCTTTTCCAGTGAAATGACGTCATTTACGATCCCGGGGCTGGAACGGGTCGACACGCGCGCGTTATCCGCGGGTTTCGGGATTTCGGGTTTGATTAATTCCGCAGGAAACCGGGCCTTCGCCAGGAGTAGCTACGAGGGTTTCTTTGACGTCTTTGATTACAACGCCACGACCGCGGCACTCGGCGCCACGCCGCTGTTGTCCGTTCCGATTTCCAACACTTTCGGATTCTTCGGAATCGATCAAATGGCGCTGCATCCGAACAAGGCCAAATTGTACGTCTCAGAATTCTTTGCCAATGCCTTGAACGTGTATGACGCGAACACGGGCGCCTTATTGACGTCAATCACCGACCCGCACATCGTGGAGCCGACCGGGGTGACTGTCGCGGCGGTAACGGACCCTTGCGCCGGCCCTCCACCTGCCGGAGCGATCGTGGGAACCAACGGCCCCGATGCGCTGCGCGGCACGCCGGGTAACGATGTCATTTTCGGCCTGGACGGTAACGATGCGATCGATGGCCGCGGCGGGGATGATCTGATTTGTGGCGGCCCTGGCAACGATACGCTCAAGGGCGACGCGGGCGATAACCTGATCGATGGCGCCGCTGGCCAGGACTGAGCCTTCTTAGGAAGGTCCCAAATGGTACGGTAAAAGGAAATTCGTAGGATGCGGTGAGCGAAGGGAACCGCATCCTACGGCTCTGTTGGCCTTCGTATGGTTATATCGCGCCGGGCGGGCGGCTGGCCTTAGGCACAAACGAGATCAAATTGATATACCCCACCGCCTGCATCGGCCAAACCCGCCTGACCGGGACTGATTCCTCGACCGGACAAGAATCGCCGAAAAAGAGCACATGCTCTCGACGTTGCTGGGCGACCCTTCTGCGTTATAAGCCAGACACCGGCCGATGCCGAAGACTCCTACTGGCATAAGTTCTTACTACTCCCAGCGGGTCAATAACAGATATATGACGATTGTCATCACAACTACCACAAATGCCAGAATTGCCAGTATGCCTGCCCCACCTGCGAGCAGGATGAATGAGACTTTCCATGCGGCATAGGCATTTGCCATGTTTTCGAATGCAGATAGCATGGCTATAAGCATTGCGAAGATGACAATCCATTTTGCTGTATAACCTGGCAGGTAGACCCGCTTGGACCGGTTGCGACGATAAGCCGCAGCCCGCTCAAAAAAGGAGCCCACATTTACACTCTCAAAGATCCAGAGCGGCCATAAATACAGATAGAGGAGATAGGAGAGAGACTCGTTCCGAACATTCGATGCATTGATATTCATCCTGCGCACCTCCACAATCGTTCAGACTCTCTGCCCCCTAATATATTTCATCCGCTAATCCGCCGGAATCCAAAAAATCCACGACGAAGAGCATGACGGAGCAAAAGTAAAGGGTCAGGCTTTTGTTGTTTGTTTTTCAGGACGAACCGCCGACCGGCTTTCGGTGAACGGAAGGGTTCGAGCGGAAGAAACAGATAAAACGCTGACGCTTTAACTTAGGCAGGTCCCAAAAGGTACGGTGAAAGGAAATTCGTAGGATGCGGTGAGGCACGAACCGCCCTTCGACTCGGCTCAGGACAGGCATCAATCGCGAGCGATGCGCTTTCAATGGCAAACGGGCTTTTAGTCGGCCCCTTCCAATCGCAAACGGTTGCTTTAATCGCAACCCTTCCAATCGCAAACGGTCGCTTTAGTCGCGACCCTTCCTTCGTTACCGCATCCTACGGCCCTGGATAGATGTGTCGCCATGTAGGCAGTCGTCACGACCAAGGGGATGGCCATGATGTTGGTCCCGAGCGTCGCGCCGAGACCGATGGGAGCCACGTCGCGCAGGACACTCGCAGTGGCCATGGCCACTTCCAGGCTGGCGGCTGCAATCCCGGCAAACGCGGCTTCGGCTGCGGATGAGAGGCCCCACTGCTGGCAGAGCTTTTTGAGCGGTTCGGCCAGTTGGTCCGCTCCCCAGTGAGCCGCCCAAACCCCTGCCGCCAACACCGGCAGCCAGATCCAAAGCTCCATTGATGCTTAACGGGGTTCGATCTTGATTGGCCGTGTGCCGCCCATCTGGTCCAGTAAGGCGTTCAATGTGGTCTCCGCCGTCTGGCTGTAGCCGGAAACCGGGGCCGGCAACCCCACTTTTTCGATGTCGACGGTGTCGCGGACCAGGCCCGTGGTATTGCTCGCCTTGAGTGTGTCGAAATAAGAGACCAGTTTGGCTTGAACATCGGCCATGATTCTGTCGCGCTGCTCCTGTGGCAAGTCCCACATGGCTTGCTTGAAGGGCAGCAGCGCCCGCTTGCGGGTGGCGCGGTAAAACGCGTCGTCGCTTAGACCGGGTTGGCGCTCTCCGGGCCATTCACTATTGATCCAGCGGTAGATGTCTTTTTTCAACTCCGGGGAAAACGCCTCATGATCGAAGATCAGGTCCTCGAACGGAGCCACGAGGTGAAGTTCGCTGATATTGTTCCCCGGAAACTGCGGGAATAGCGCTTCAGGGATGAGGGTTATCCCGCTGCGGACGGCCAGACCAAGGCCGTATTCCCGGCGGGCGATCTCACCGATCTCCCGGAGTAACTCGAGATCGACGTCCACTTCGCCCGAGGCTCCGCTCACCAGGACGATGATCTTGGAAAGATCTCTCTTGCCGCCGGGAATGTTAAGGCAATCGAAAAAGCCTTCCATAAAGGCGCGAAACTCATCCGCGGTCAGGTTTCCATCGCCCATCGCCTTGATTTCCGCACCGATATTGATGGAAAGCTCCTCCGGCTCGATCTCGCGGACAAAGGCGACCAGTTCGGCGCACTCCCGGCTGCTTGGCTGCTGCTGTTCCACGAAGCTGGGGCGGGAAAAATCCGCCAAACTCGACGTATCGATATCGATATTGAAAAATCCGGCCGTGATGGCCTCTTCAAGACAATCTTTCAGCTGGCCGATCTCATCGTCCCGGCTGACCTGGTAACTGGCACGACCGATGCGAATGTGGTCGCTTTGGAGAAACACGGCGCGCTGATGTCCCTCCCGAATGGCCGCCGCTAGAATACACGTGGCATATTCGGCCGGCGGCTGGAACCCATAACCGGCAACTTCATCGGTGTAGCCGAAGATGAAGGTGCCTGCCGCGGTCTCTCGAGCCGCACGAAAGCAGGCCCTCGCCACATCATAGTTCAGCGCGTGAAGACTCAGCGCCGGGGTGGTGAAAGCCGGAGCCGCTCCCCGGACTGCCGCCTCATGCACCCCCTGGATGGAAGTCGGATAAATGACCAGCTTGGCGGCGGCTTCCCGGATCAGCCATTGCAGGAAATACCTGAGCTCTTCGGATTCATGGAAGACTGCGTTATAGACCAGCCGGTCGATGCAATTTTCCCGGAGCTTATCGGCATCGACCACGTCGACCTCATTGTCCCTGATTTCGAGAATCCCCCTCAGAGTGCTCTCAATATCGATAGCCGTTTGAAACAGCATGGCTTTACTCCTTTCCATCACGACCTTCTTTTGAGTCCGGCAAGTCCGAAACCCAGTCCGATACCCATTGCGCCCGCCAGCGCCATCCAGGGAACGGGCGGCCTTTGCCGGGGTCTTTTCCAGCCGCCGCGCACGCTGGCGTATTCGGGCATGGGTTCGAAGAGATTGCCCGATGTCGGTGGTATGGTGTGCTCTTGAAAATGCCCTTTTTCAACCACCCGGGCCGCCCATCGGTCGAAGAGCCCGGGCATGAGTCGCTGAGCGACGATCGCCGCCCGGATGTTGCCGCCCACGACCACCTCGCGGCGTGGCGCGAGCGCTGCGGATACGATGGCTTGAGCCACGGTTTCAGGGTCATAGATCGGCCCCATGGGCTTGGCCGCGCGTCCCATGTAATTGCCGCCCTGCTGGAACAAAGGGGTATCGATCGCCGCCGGAAGCACCGAGACGACATGAATGCCGGGAACATTCCAAAGTTCCTGCCGCAGGCAATCGGAGAGCGCGATAATGCCGAATTTGCTGATGACATAAGCGCTGGCGAAGGGCTGGGGCATTTTGCCGACCCCCGAGGAGACATTGATGAGAACGCCCCTCCCCTGCTCCCGGAACCACGGCAGGATGGCCCGCGCGCCCTGAACGTAGCCGAAAAGATTGGTGTCGATCACCCGGCGAAAATCCGCAGGCGGGGTTTCCTCGAAACGGCCGAACAGGGTAACCGCCGCGTTGTTGACCCAAACATCCACCCGCCCGAAGGTTTCGATGGCCCGGCGTGCCAGCGCTTCGATCGCCTGTCCATCGGTCACATCGACCGGCGCGGCCAACGCGCGTCCACCGGCCGCCTCGCAGTCCAGCGCCAATTCTTCGAGGGCCGCTTTACGGCGGGCGGCCACCACCACGGTTCCGCCCTCCTTCGCGAACGCCAAAGCGGTGGCCCGGCCGATGCCACTCGAAGCACCGGTAATCACGGTGACGGTGTCCTCGATCCTGTGCCGCATGGCTACTCCTTTCCGCAATAGGCTTACTAAAGCAGACCCGGCGATATAGCGTAAGTTCTCATGCGACGCCGGCTCCCTGGCGCATCTCGATTGGCCGGCAAGTGGTGCAATTTCTTAATCCCGTTCGAGCGCTCCCGAGCATTGGAGCCCGACGCCGGAATCGTCCGCAGGAGCACGCGATGGATCGCGTGCGGCGACCGAGGCACACGGACGTGCCTTCGGTCGCCCCCGGTGTTGGGCGAAACGCGCAGGATCAGAGCGCTCGCCGGGTGGCCTTTTCTTTGGATACTTTCTTTTGGCCAAGCAAAAGAAAGTATCCCGCGTGCGGGGCGGCTCCCCGCTCTAAAATAAGCGCCGCGCTTAGCGGCACCTTAGTACGATTTTCATCCAGTTAATCCACTATGTGGAAGCGAAAAATGCTCTAGTCCATATTCAAATAGGCCAGCAAAGATCTTTACGCACCCGGTATTTTTTCGGCTGTCGAAGATAAGAGAAGGACCTCAAACATGAACTGGCACAGTCACCCCATAGACCAAATCCTTCAAGAGCTGAAGAGCAAGGCCGAAGGTCTTTCCACCGACGAGGCCCAGCGGCGCCTTAAAGAATACGGTCCCAACGAGATCCGTAAAGGACGGGAAATCTCCCCGCTCAGGATCTTATTGGCCCAGTTCAACGATTTTCTCATCTACCTTCTGCTCGCGGCCGCAATCCTCTCGGTCGGCGTGGGCTTCTTGCCGGGGTCGGACCCGGAATACGCCGAGGCTATCCTCATTCTGGTCATCGTGCTGGCCAACGGGTTGTTCGGCTTCGTTCAGGACTATCGAGCCGAAAAGGCGATGCAATCGCTCCGGGAACTCTCCACGCCACAGGCGCGGGTGCTCAGGGACGGAAAAAAGGTCACGGTGCCGGCGACAGAGCTCGTTCCGGGCGACGTGATCGTGATCGACGCGGGGAACCGGATTCCGGCGGATGCCCGTTTGCTCGAATCCCAGAGCCTGGAGACGATGGAAGCCTCGCTGACCGGGGAAAGCGCGACGGTCTCCAAAGAGGTGGAACCCGTGGATAAAGACGCGCCTTTGGCTCAGCGCAACAATATGCTGTTCATGAACACCGACGCGGTGCGAGGACGGAGCAAGGCGGTGGTGGTGACCACGGGCATGGACACGGAAGTGGGCGCCATCGCCTCGGAGATCGAGAGCGCCGAGCAGCACAGAACGCCGTTCCAGGAGGAAGTCGATCGCCTGGGCAAGCAGATCGGCTACGGCATTCTCGGGCTGATCCTAGTGGTGGCGGCCGTCCAGTATTTTTTTACCGAGACCGGCCTCGTCACCATCATCCTGGTGGCCGTCACCCTGGCCGTGGCCGCCGTGCCGGAAGGCTTGCCCGCCGTGGTGACCCTCGCCCTTGCTCTGGGTTCCCAAAGGATGATCAAGCAGAACGCTCTGGTCCGCCGGCTGTCGGTCGTGGAGAGCCTGGGCTCCGTGGACGTGATCGTAACCGACAAAACGGGCACGCTGACCGAGAACCAGATGACCGTCGAAAGGCTATATTTCTCCGGCCGGACCTACGAGGTTACGGGCGAAGGCACCAAGCCGGAGGGAGAGTTCCGCCAGGATGGCAAATCCGTGACCGCCGAGATACTGGAGCCGCTCCTTAAATGCGGGGCCATCGTCAACGATGCGGAAAAGGCGCCGGAGTCCGGAAAGGCAGACTATTCCGGCGATCCCACGGAAATCGCCCTCCTGGTCGCGGCGGCCAAGGCGGGCATCGAGCCCAAGGTCGAACGCCTGCGCGAAATCCCCTTCTCGTCCGAACGCAAGCGGATGACAGTGATCGCCAAGGAGGAGCCGCCGATGGCGTATATGAAAGGCGCTCCCGAGATGGTGCTGGATCGATGCAGCTCGCTATGGGAGGACGGAGAAGCCAAGCCCCTCGGCGAGGAAGCACGACAAACCATCGTCGACAAGAACAAGGAGTTCGCCGAGAGCGCCTTCCGCGTTTTGGCCTGTGCCCGCAAGGAAGTGCGCGATGTGGAGCGGAACGAGGACGAGATCGAAAGCGGGATGGTATTTCTGGGATTGCAGGCCATGATCGATCCGCCCCGCGCCGAGGTGAAGGAGGCCGTCCAGGACTGCCGGAACGCGGGCATCCGGGTCATCATGGTCACCGGCGACAACCTGGCGACGGCCAAAGCCATCGGCGCGCAGATCGGCTTCAGCCCGGAGGGAGCCACGACCGGAACGGATCTCGAGCGCCTCTCCGAGCAAGAGCTGCAAAAAGTCGCGGAGAGAGCCGAGATCTTTGCCCGCGTGTCGCCCCATCACAAAGTCACGCTATTGAAAGCGCTTCGGGAGCGCAGGCATCGGGTGGCCATGACCGGCGACGGAGTAAACGACGCCCCTGCCCTGCGCAACGCCGACGTCGGGATCGCCATGGGACGGCGCGGGACCGACGTGGCCAAGGAGGCTTCGGACATGGTCCTGCAGGACGACAACTTCGTGACCCTGCGCAACGCCATCGCCGAAGGCCGGGGCATCTTCGACAACATCCGCAAATTCGTCAATTTTTTGCTGTCGGCGAACGCCGGCGAGATCCTGATCGTGTTCCTGGGCGTGTTAGCGGGCGCTGCGCTGTTTCCCCGGCTTTTCGGAGGGCAGAGCGAGGCCTTGATCCTCACGCCGGTGATGCTGTTGTGGATCAACTTGGTCACCGACGGGCTCCCTGCGCTGGCCTTGAGTACCGATCCCAAGATGGAAGGCATCATGAAACAGCCGCCGCGCGGAGCCGGTGAGCCGGTGCTCGATCGGCGCATCATCGCCTCGATTCTCAGCATCGGGCTGATCATGGCCGCGACCGGATTGCCTCTGTTTTTCCACGGCCTGCTGAACACGGGCGAATTGGCTCGGGCGCAGACCCAGCTCTTCACCTTTATCGTTGTCGCCGAGATGATCCGAATCCAGATCATTCGAGCCCGTTACGCGTTGCCGATGCTCTCGAACCGGTGGCTGGTCGCCGCCGTGGCATCGAGCCTGGTTCTACAGGCAGTAGTCCTTTACACACCGGCGAGCGAGCTCTTCGAGGTAGCAGCGCTTGCTTCGGGCGACTGGCAGTGGATCGGCATCGCCTTTACGGCCTTCCTCCTGCTGGGCGTGATGGCGGAAAAGAGTCTTGACTGGATTTATGGCTGGAGGGCCGAGAGAGCGCTGAAGAAAGCGGCCGCCGAAAAGAAAATCGTCCCGGCAGAACGGGAAGAACGATTATTGGCGTTTTACATGCTGAGCCAGGCGATGCTGCAAGCGTATACCGCCAGCTTCGGCAAAGAGGCGGAGGAGAAAAGCGTAGGGGAAGATAAAACGAGCGAGAAATTAGAGGCTTTTCGTCTATTCAGCGAAGCCATGCTGAAAGCCTACGAGCGGACCTTCGATAACAAAGAGGAGGGAAAGCGGCTAGATTCTCAAACGGCCTCTAAGGTGAAAAAGTGATCCGGACTCATGGGAGTAGGTTTATAAACAGCTTCTCAGAACACTGTCCTTGAAGAATTAGACCAAATAGCTGTCACCCGTTTTGATCTACTCGGCCTGTCTCTTTTTCGAACAAGCAAGAAACGATTGATATGGTCCTGAGCTCCCCGGATATTCTCAGTTAATCCGGTCCCGAAACGACGGATGTCCGATTCCGGCGATTTCTGTTCGCAGTCCACTACATTTAGATGTCTAATTCTCTATCGTCGCTCGCCCGAGCGCTTGACGGCGGCTCGCCGCGAGTGCATCGTTCACGCGGAAATCGGTTTGAGTCCGATCCGTCAATGATCTCGCTGTGGCGAGCTTCGATCAGCAACCGTACAACTTGGTTCAAGGAGAGTGCCATGTCAGACCTATCGTTTCAGCCAGGCCGGCGCCAAGCCCTCAAAGCGGCGGCCGCTACCGTGATGACTATTTCGCTGCACGGATTTATGCGGCAGGGACAAGCGCAAGAGCCATCCCCACCGGGCGCACCCAAGCTCTCGCCGGACGATCCCATGGCCAAATCGCTCCACTACGTGGAGGATGCATCCAAGGCTAACCGTCCGGCGAAAGGGGACGTGCCCGGCGAGCAACAATTCTGTCACAACTGCAAATTTCTCCAGGCCGGCCAAGGCGAGTGGCGTCCCTGCAGCATCTTCGGCGGCAAGCTCGTGAACGTCAACGGTTGGTGCAGCTCCTGGCTCAAGGTGGGTTAACCGGCTCCAAAAACCAGCACCGGGGCAAGCCCAGCTTGCCTCTCCGGTGTTGTTAAATTCGCAGACACCTCGATGACTGCCTACTGATGCGAAAGTCGATCAAAGAGCCACGCAGGTCTGGCGCGCATCCTAATTACGCCGCCATACGGGCTGGGCTTCGGTGATTAACCCTGTCTAAATCGACTAAGGAGGTTTCTATGAATGCTAAGCCAATTTCGATTCCAGGAGTGCTGTTGGCAGTGGCTGTCGGCTCGGGCGTCTTGCCTGTGCAGGCAAGAGAAGAGGCCTATCCCCCGGCCTTCTCGCAGGTTGACCAAAACCAGGACGGATACATTTCCGCTAACGAATCCAAGGCGGTGCCCGGTTTATCGGAATACCTGATAACGCTGGACCAAAACGGCGATGGTAAACTCAGCCCCAAGGAATATGAGGACTTGAAGACCTTGGCGCCCAAGGAGGGTGGCGGCCCATCGCCTGCTCCGATTACCCCTCCGGCCCCGGTACCGATGAATCTGTAGGATAGGAAGCGGAGCCGCAACCGCAAGGCTGTTGGCTCACTTTCGCGAGGGCTGCGTTTGCGACGTGCAATGGATCTGATCAGACGGCAGACACAACCGAAAAAATCATGTCAAGACGGGTCGATCGTCGATGAACGTCAACACCTACAACTACGCAGCATTGCCGAAGCTCAGTCCGCGAGTCATGCGCAGCCTTTATGGAGACCGTAGTGTTCACGGGGGTTCAAGCGGCCGGAAAGTCGACCTTTTTCAAGGCGTACTGGGTCGATACCCATATCCGAATCAATCTCGATATGCTGCGCACCCGACATCGGGAGAAGGTGTTGATTGCCGCCTGCCTTCAAGCGAAGCAGCCCTACGTGGTGGAAAATACCAATCTGACCCGAGAAGACCGTGCCCGCTATATCTCCTCGGCCAAGGCAGCTGGGTTTCGCGTGATCGGCTACGCCTTCCACGTCGAACTTGAGGAAGCCTTGGGCCGGAATGCGTTGCGCACGGCGCCTCGTAGGAGGGTTCCGGAAAAGGCCATTCGCGGCGCGTTTAAACGTTGGCAACCTCCGACCTGGGACGAAGGGTTCGATGCGCTGTTCGCCGTGTGGAGTCAAGGCGGCGAATTTCAGGTACAGGCGGTCCCACGTGAAATCGGGCGATCGTGAAAGGCGAACGGACAGCCGCCCTCGATCATTGCTCGGCTTAGGATGAGCAACTAGACTCATCCTCGTGAATTCGGAATATCAGGAGGATTTTTATGTACGTGCCTTTGCAGCCGACTCTCGCGCTGGTGACCGGAATACTGATCTTGCTTGTGCCG
>NZ_DASPLO010000102.1:0-42792 GCF_035627495.1 Methylocaldum sp. | reverse complement strand
ATCTGGTCAACAAGATCGACCACTTCATCTCCCATTACAACCAGTCCTGCCGACCCTTCGTCTGGACCGCCACGGCGGATTCCATCCTGGCCAAACTTCAACGATTATGTCAGCGAATTAATGGGACAGGACACTAGGATTGTAGGATGGGCTAAGGTACGAAGCCCATCGCTCGCGAATGATGCGCCTCCAATCGCAAACGGGCCTTCAGTCGGCCCCTTCCAATCGCAAACGGCATCTCCGGGAGCGCCGGAGCCGCCCTTCCAATCGCAAACGGTTGCTTTAATCGCACCCCTTCCTTCGTCAGCGCATCCTATACGGGCTTAACCGTCTTTCCCTGAGCACCGGCCATGCGCGGCCGGCTTGTTTTCTATAGCCCCAATTCTTATTCTTACGCAAAATACATGTCTAATTAACGTACTTTCTACGCACACGAGGTCTTTATGGCTACAGAGAAGGACTCCGTTCGATTGAGCTTGGTGGTATCGCCGGAACTGAACGCGCGATTGGAACAGCTGGCGGCTATCGGTCACACGACGAAAAGCGAGATTCTGCGGAAAGCGATCGCTTTGTTCGACGTCGTGGCCGAGGCTAAGGCCGAGAAAAAACGTATCGGCATTCTCGATCAGAATAAGCATCTCGAGACCGAGATCGTAGGCATTTAATGGTCGACCCGCAGATCAATCTGGGACAGATCGTCGGCAAAGATCACAAGTACGAGTTATCGGTCAGTAACGAGTCGCCGGAGGATGCGGCGGCCCGCCGGGCAGCGGAAGCCGCCGACGCCGAGTTGAAAAGGAGGATGACATTCGGTGTCTTTCTCTTCGCGCTGGCGGTTACGGCGGTGGTTTTCAGCGGGTGCGTCTATGTATTCGCGAATGGCACCCCGGATGACAAGAAGTGGGCCTCCGCCATCGTCAGCGCCATCGCTTCCGGCCTGGTGGGTTTCCTGGTCGGACAAGGGAAGAAATAGTGCTGTATACCGCACGAATACCTTGAAGCTGCGAGGCCGGTCGCGATTTAGAGCCATAAGATGCGCTTCGTGCCTCAACGCATCTTATGGCTCTAAACCGCTGTAATCCGGTTATACGGAAGTGGAGGATAGGTTTTCCTTTTCCCCACGTGACAGCGGTCTGTCCCCCGGATGGCGGGAGCCCGCCATGAGAGCCGCATGACGCAGGGCATCCAGGCGTTTGGCATAGTGATGAGTCGGATGAATCAAGCTCAACACATCCAGCCCCTTCAATACCTTGACCAGTTGCGGCTGTATGCCCACGAAGAAGAGATATTGTCCGTGTTCCCGGGTCATGCGGATCATGTCTTCCACCGCCTTGGCTGCCGAAGTATCGATGAAGGGCACATCGGACAGGTCCAGGACCACGCTCTTGAAGGTGCTGAATTCCCGTACCCGCTCCAGGCGGCGGACCATGTTGTTGGCCGAGCCGAAACTCATGGGCCCATCAATGTGGATAAGTATGATCCGGCCGTTGTTGCGGGCTAGGATGGCTGCCTCCTCGGGGCTCAGGGGCGGTTCCTGGGCCTGATGAGTGATGATGCGAAGCCTCGATTCCTCGAATTCCCCCATGCGCTTGACGAACAGGAGGTTCGCCAGTACCACGCCCACCGCCTGGATAAGGTCCACGAACACAGTCAGGCCGAGCACCACCAGCATGATCAGCACGTCGGCCCGGGGCGCATGGACGACATGCCGCACGAACCACCAGTCGATGATGTCGATGCCCACTTTGAGCAGGATACCGGCGAGCACGGCAAGCGGAATCTTTTCCGCTAAAGGACCCAGCCCCAATAGGATTGCCAGGAGAAACAGGGGGTGGAGCATGCCCGAGATAGGCGTGCGCCCACCGGTGCGGGCATTGACCACCGAGCGCATGGTGGCCCCGGCCCCGGGCAATCCGCCGAAAAACCCGGCGACTATGTTGCCGATGCCCTGGCCGATGCACTCCCGGTTCGAATCGTGATGGGCCCGGGTGAGATTGTCGCAAATCAGCGAGGTCAACAGGCTGTCGATGGTTCCCAAAAGGGCCAGGATCGCCGCCGATTCCAGCATCACCAGCCAGAGATCGGCCTGAAAAGTGGGGATGATGAGGGTGGGAAAGCCTTCCGGCACCTCGCCGATGACCGGGGCGACCGGCAGCCAGAAATGGGCGGTGAGCGTGCCGATGAGCAGGGACAGGACCGGCGGTGGAACCCACCGGCCAATGCGGGCGGGGGTCAGGGACACGATCCCCAGCGAGAGGAGGGTGAGTCCGACCGCCTGAGGGTTGAGGCTGTCCCAGAACTCAGGGATCGCCTGTAGCGTAGCCAGCACCCCGTCCGGTTTGGGGGAGTACCCCAGCACGGCGGGGATTTGCAGGATGAGAATGATGCAGCCGATTCCACTCATAAAGCCGGAAATCACCGGAAACGGGACCAGCCGAATGTAGCGCCCCCATTTGAGGAGGCCGATTAGAATCTGGATGACGCCGCCCATGATCACGACAGTGAAGGCCAGGGCGGGCTGATGGACATAGAGCAGGAGGACTTCGGCCATGACCACGGTCATCGGACCCGTGGGGCCGGAGACCTGAGCGGGCGTCCCGCCGAACAGGGCGGCGAAAAAACCCACGAAGATGGCTCCGTAGAGTCCGGCGATGGCCCCTGCCCCGGAGGTTACGCCGAAGGCGAGCGCCCCAAAGGCAGGGCCACGACCGTGGCAACGAGGCCGCCGTAGATGTCGCCGCGAAGGTTATTGAAGTGAAGACCGTAGATCAGCGGTTTCATGGTTCGATCTCCCTTGCCACATTCCGGGCGGCGATGACCTTAGAGACAGCTGCTTACCGGCAGCCTATCTGTGAGCAAGTGTACATCTCCGGTATAGGCGAACGAAATGGCGCACCGGCGCACCCAAGAACGGAATCCACGAACCGCATGCCCGGCGGGCGGATGCTGATGCAGAAGAGCGGTATGAGCTTCAAAGTATTAGATGATTCGTGTAACGGCAAGCTGCATGGCGGACGGGACGGGTACGGACGGGTGCTCCGGCAGAGCGAGAAACTGGCCACGCTCAGGGACATAGGCGAATACTTCGCCCTTATCGATCTTGTAAACCCAGCCATAGAGCTTGATAGCCCCTCGGACGAGTCCTGCGGCAACCACGGGGTGCGTACGCAGGTTTTCCAATTGCACCAAGACATTCTCTTGCACGGCGGCCGTCAAGAGAGAATTGCCTTCCAGATGAGCGTAATTTTCCCGGGTGATCCGGCGGGTCGCCTCGGCATGGCCGAGCCAAGCGCGAGCGGCCCGGAGGTCGGCCACGCTTTCCGGGCCGCTCAGCAGCGCCTGCATGGCCCCGCAATAGGTATGGCCGCAAACGATGATTTCCTTCACTCCCAGATTGAAGCCGCGCGCGATAAATGAATCACATTTTGCGCGATAAATCGGCGTTTATCGATTTTCACACTGTGAAACATAATCGCGCACAGTAAAAATACATTCTCGGCCAGATCGAAATAGGCTTATCGTTTACGCCGCTTTTTTATCTGATCGACCCCCTGCCGAATAACCGGATCGTAGTTCGTGATCAGCAGCTCGCCCACCGCCTTGCTTTTGCCGTTGGCCACGCTGTAGCGCGTCGGGACTGCCACCATCCGAAAGCCATCAAAGATCTCCCGAATCTCGGGCGTATCGTTGATCGAGAGGCAGAACCTGCCTTGTAACCCTGAGAGCTGCTCGCGCAACCGCGCGAAATCCTCGCGGGCGAAGATTCCCTTGCCGTAGTAATCCTCGCAGCCGTAGTACGGCGGATCGACATAGAAAAACGTGTGCGGCTTGTCGAAGCGCTCGATCAGCTGCTGGTACGGGAGATTTTCCACGTACACCCGCGAGAGCCTGAGATGCGCGGCCGACAATTCCTCCTCGATCCGCAGCAGGTTGAAGTTGCTGGGCCTCGACGTACCGACCGAAAACGTCGGGTTCTTGATCCGAGAGCCGTATCCGGTTTTCACCAGGTAATAGAACCTGACCGCACGCTGGATGTCGGTCAATGTATCCGGATTCGCCGCATTGAACCGCGCGAACTCCTCCCGCGCCACGAGCATCCATTTCAGATACCGGATGAATTCCTCGAGGTGGTTTTTCACCACGCGGTACAACGTCACGAGCTCGACGTTGATATCGTTGATGATCTCGACTTCCGACTCCGGCTTCTTAAAAAGCAGCCAGGCCGCGCCGGCGAATACCTCGCAGTAGCAATGGTGTTCCGGGATCAGCGGGATAATCCTGTCGGCCAGGAGTGACTTGCCGCCGATCCAGGATAAGAAACTCCGTCCGGTTGAATAACTCTCGTTTTGCATGGTCTGTAAGCCTTTTCCACGGTTTGAAAATTTGTACTAGGCTTACCCCTGCCGCGTACGTGGCGGGGAAGCCTCGGCTTGGCTCACAGGACTGCTCTGTGGGTTGGGCGGCCTCGGCGTGTTACCGCACGCCGAAGCCGCTTCCTCTCATTTCTAATAAACGTTGGCTTTATGCCGCCCTCGTATGGGGCTAAATCGCGGATGCTCTAAATCGCAATCCCCGCGCTCCACGCGATCGACGGCGACACCTGCGTGCAGCGGACCAGCTTGGCTTCGTCCTCGACCACGCACAGCCAGTGCTTCTTCGGCACGTAGAAGGCCCAGCCGCCGTTGTAGTACAGGGCGATCTGCCCGTCCTTCCCGGCCCAGGCGCCCGTCGCCGCCGCGCCGACGAGGTAGCGGTCGCCGGCCGTCGGGCTGCCGGGCGGTGCAGTCAAATCCCGATCCAGGACGCTCAGTTGGACAATCGTATCCAGCCGGACCTGGTTGGCGTCCATGCCGGTGTGCCAGCCGCTCTCGCCGAGATTCCAGCCGTGTTTGAGCCCGAGATTCGGGCCCGTCTGTTCTGCCATATAGCCTCCTTAGGTGATGGAACGCCGCTACACCGGAATGAGCGCCGACAGCGTGTTGTGGCCGGGGTAGGTCAGCCCGCTGGGCGCGGCTTTCAGCGACCAGTTGGCATTGTCGTCGGAATACTCGAGCGTGAAGCCGGTCGGGTAGCGCGAGCCGTTGTCGAAGCCGCCGAGCTTGACCCCGTCGATAACGATGCCGGAGCCACCGAAGTCCCAGGTGATGATCGGCAAACTGACATCGGTCCAATAGCAGCGTGTGCTGGTGTTGTCGTCCAGCACATCCGCGAGTGCTCCGCCATTGGGAACCGGGTTGCTCGATACCGTCGCCGCCGCGTTCTGGTTGGCGCCCCCCGACCAAAGCTGGATTTCCGAGACCTCGAGATAGCCCGAGAGATCGGTCCACGCGCGCAGGCGCCAATAACGGTGCGAGTTCAAGTCCGGCCCGGCCACGAAGGAATCCCCATACTGGTAAGCAGTGGTCCAGCCCGCGAAGCTCAGCGCGCCGGACCCGCCCCACCACTCACCGAAGTTCATGCCGTAACCGACCCGGGCCACGGTATGGTCCTGGATCTGCCACGAGGACAGCCCCGCCCGCACCCCTTCGACCGTGGCGCGGAGATTGCCCTGGTAGCTCCCGGCATCGGTCGATTCGGTCGACCAGGCGTAGCTCGTGCCGGTCAGGCCGGCGGCGGTTTTCGCCAGAGCGCCGTCCTCTTTGTACAGCTTGACGGTATAGGTCACCGAGGCCTCGGGACCGATGTTGCCGGCGTCCTGTTTGATGAACCCGGCGGTCTGCTGCCGGCGGTCGCGGTGCGCCCAGGACACGGTCAGCGGGCCGGCGATCGCCATGGGCCAGCGAGCGGCGTTCAGCTGGAAATTTCCGGGGGGATACGGCCGCGCCGGGCGCTGGTCCAGGGTCAGGCTGTTGCTCGGGGCGGCGCCTTCCGCCAGGGCGCCGAGCCCGGTCACGGGCAGCAGCTTGGCGTCCACCACTTCGCCGTCGGCGTACTCGGTCGGATCGTAGCTGTGGCTGTGATAGGCGAAGAAGAGCCGGGCTCCGGCGCCATGTGCCACCGGCACGGTGTCCAGGACGCCCCGGTCGACGGTAATGCTGCCGGTCGAGGGATCCGCATCCGGCGCGATCGCGGTGACCGCGACGAGCTCGGTGCCGATCAGGGCGTATTCGCCCGCCGCGACGTCCTCCATGTCCACGCCATCCGTGTAGGCCACCGTGCTGCTGACGGCGGGCGGCAGATCGGCCGCGATCAGGCAGCTCGGGCAGAAATCGCCGGTGCCGGCCTCGGCGTATGCGGCGGCGCCGGTGCGGGTCAGGAGCGCGTAATTGAAGGCGTCATCGGACGGCCGAACGCCAGCGGCGATGAGATATCCGGCATCGACGGCCAAGGCTTCGGCATCGTTCTGCCCCATCAGCCGCACCAGGTCGTAGAACGGCGCTTCGTACAGCACCCGGTAGGGCGACGCCGTGGGGCTGTTGTTGGGCGAGACCCAGCCGACCGGCTGCTGCGCGGCGTAGACGTTGGTCGGAAGGCCAAAGACGTCCTCCACCGCCTCGATGGTGATCTTGCCGTCCTGGAGCGTCCCGGACTGGAACGACCCGACCCGGTAGACGACCTCACTCAACCCGAGCTTGGCCCAGGAAAACCGGAACCCGTCGCCCGGGTGGAGGTTCCAGGCCGTCCGGTTGACCGTCAGCTTGATCCTGGACAGCGGGGTGGAGCGGGCCTTCAGCTCCCGCATGGCCACCCGCTGGGCGATGGCGTCGGACCGGATGCCGGGATAGGACACGGTCTCCGACACCACCGCCCCCTGCACCTGGATGTTGCCGAGGTCCTGGACGGTGATAGCGGTTTCCTGCTCGTTGGCCTTGGTGTACTTCAGGACGATCTCGTTGACCGTTTCGCCCCAGGCGGCACGCTGATAGCTGTCCAAGGCGATGACGTTCGATTCGTCGTAGAGCGGCAGGCCCGCCGGGGTGTAATCGTCCCGGATCAGCTTGAGGGTAAAAAGGCCCGTCCGGTTGTCGAGCCGGAACACCCCGCCGATATGGTCCATGATCGTTTGAATGAACTCGTGGATCGGGCCCTGCTGGTTGAACAGGAGCGAGAGGCCGAACTCTTCCGCGTGGAGCGTATCGGCCGCCGCCCTGAACGCCGCATCGTCGAGCGCCGAGGCGGGATAGCCCATGCCCCAGTCGCGGTTGGTAAGGCACTCGTAGACGATGTGCGCCGCGTTGGCGTGGCCCGAGATATCCCGCTTTACGTCGTACCAGCCGGCCGCCGGCAGCCGCTTGACCGTGAACGCCCAGGGCTTCAGGTAGGGGTTGGTGCCGATGTAGACCTGCTTGAGGACGAAGCTCAGGATGCCGCGGAAGGCCGGCACGTTGCCGCCGAGCCGCGCGGCGAGATAGGCGTCCTGCGCCTGTCCGGAATCGCCGAACTTGAAGCCCACGGTCCCCGAGACGCCGCCCTCGCGCTTCTCGCCGCCGAACAGGCCCTCGGCGCTCACCGCGATGTCCTGGGTGGCGGTGACGTTGCCGGTCCAGGCGACCCGGTCGCCGACCGTGATCTGGGTGACCGCGTCCACCGGCCCGTGGCAGACGGCCAGGTGCATGCCGATGTAATACTTGTAGCCGACGGTCTGCTTCTTGGCGCCGAAGCCCACCGATCAGTCCTCCGCCTCGTGCGCCGCCTCGACGCAGCGTTCCGCCATGGCATCGTTGGTTTCGAGCAGCTCCTCCTCCGGCAGCCCCTCGGCCCGGAACCGTTCCCAATCGAGCCCATGGCGCTTCGCGAAGGCGCGCATGCCGCGGGCGCAGTAGCCGACCACGCGCGCGTGTTCGAGCGTGATCTTCATTTCTTCCCGCCCTTGCTCTTGATCGCCTTGGTTCTTAGGTGCCCGTACCAGATGACGTTCGGTCCCTTGACCGTGACGGTGCCGAATACTACCGGGACGGGCCTCCCCTCCTCGGCCGTCGGCACGTCGAAGTCCTGGAGCGTCGCGGCTTTCGGCTTGGGGGGCTTCGGCGCCAGGGCCAGGCTGAGCGCCGTGGTCGCCGCCAGGATGACGATGTAGATCAAATCGTCCCAGCCCATCACCAGGAGGATCATCGGCGTCTGCTCGAGGATCTGATCGGCGAAGCTTTCCATATCAGTACAGCGTGCTCAGGTTGAAGGGGTTCTTCTCGGGGATGTAGGGCATCCCGCCGTAATTGAGGTGGTTGGAAAACTTGGCCGCGCAGGTCGAAAGCGTATGGTCGCAGCCGGGATAAAGATCGACCGCGTCGCCGAGCCAAAGGCCGAGGATCGGCGCCGCCAGGGTCAGGACCGCGCCGGCGTGGTTCGTGATCAGCCGGTTTTCGGTCGCGCCCGCGCTGGCGTAGGCCGCGAAGCCCCCGGCGAAATGGCCGTCGGCGAGCGCGTCGGCCGCCAAGACGGTAATCGTGCTGCCGGAGACGCCCGACACCGCGCCGCTGATCTTGAAAGCGGCCTGGTTGACGCCGCAGGCAGAACCGTAGAGGACGTGCGGGCACTGGCGCTGGTAGTGCCGGCGGAGGGCGTTCCGGCGGATGGAGGTGTAGGCGGGCTCCGAGTGCAGCACGGCCTCCGCCCCGGCCCACTCGCAATTGAGGACCCGCCCCAGCCAAATCACGATCGCCTCGGCATCGTCCCGGTGCTTCCGCCGGATCGTCACGGTGACCACGTCACCCGGCGGGTAGAGCCGGAACAGCTCCGCCACCGGGTTGTCCCGCGAGAGGGTGATCTTGAGGTTGATCCGGTTCAGTTCGGACAATTCCTCCACGTCCGAGCGGGTCAGCGGCGTCTTGCCATAGGTCTGGCTGTTGTAGGCCTGGTCCTCGTCGGCCGAGGTGTAGCGCCAGTAATCGGCGCCCCGGCGGAACTCGTACAGCTCGGCCGGGTTGCCGGCGCAGACGGAGGCTTCGCGGGCGTCATACGTCATAATGGAGGCTCCTCACGGCATGGGCGCATTCCGCCACCCCGGCGGTGTGCCAGGCGATCTCGATTTGATCCTGGTCGAGCCTACAAAGCCCCATGAGCGACACGATCCGGATCTCCTCGGGATCGAGATTCACGCCCAGGGGGCTGTCGATCTGGAGGTGCTCCACGGTATCCGAGAACTCGGACGCATCGAGGATCCGCCGGTAGAAGACCGTGCCGTCCCTCGCCTGGAGGCGGAGGTCCTTGCGGCTGTTCTGCTGCTTGGCAAAGAGGCTGTAACCCGAATGGGTGACGGTCAGCTGGGTCGAGGCGGCGCCGATCGTTTGGATCACCGTGAAGTCGTGCGCTTGGCTCGGGTACCAGAAGGGGGTCAGCCGGCCGGCCCGGGCGTAGAGCCAGCGCCGCAGCCGGTCGATCTCGGAACGGCCTTCCAGCGTCCAGCGGAACTGCTGGATGGCATTCGGGATCTCGCCTTCGTATTCGACGAAGGTCGGGCCGGTCTGGTAATCGAATGCGGCGATCTTGTGGAGATAAGCGATTTCCAGGGGCGCGACCCAGTTCGGCCGGTCCTCGAGCACCGGGAGGCCCCGGTAAGTGGCCGCCGAATCCCCGGCCGTCAGCCAGCCGCCCGCGTCCTCCAGCCGGAAGTTGACCACCAAGGTCGCGATATCGGCCGTGATCCGGCTGAGGCTCTGCCGGTCGCCGATCCGGGCGAGCCGCGCCGGGTACACCCGGGTGTTGGCCGGCCAGTCCTGTTGCAGCGGCAGCTTCAGGGTGATCAGGCCGCCGGCGACGCTCTCGATCTCCTGCGCCTCGGCGATCGCGGTATCCTCGCCCAGGAGGACCGCGAGCCCTCCGGCCTCGAACTCCGCCCCTTCGGTATCGGCCGCCAGGGTGACGGCGCCCGCGAGCACGTTCGAGAGCAGCGGCCGCCGGTCCATCCAGACCGGCACCGCGAACACCCGGTGCTGCCAGCCCCAGAGGGTATTCTCCAGCCGCTGGCGGTCGGGCCCTTGCGCCAGCGCTTCGAACTCGAGTTCCCGGCGGGGCTTGCCGCGGAGCTTCACCCGCTGCTCCGAATTGTCGTAAGCCGTCAGGACATCGGTGAGCCAAGCCCAGCGCTCGATCACTTCGCGCCGCCAGTTGGGCCTGAATTTCCAGATGGTCACCCGGCTGCCGGTCACCCGCAGCACCGGCGTTTCGCCCGGGAACGAGAACGCATAGCTGGCGTCGACTGTCGGCGCCCCGGTGTTGGCGATCTGGAGCTCGTAAAGCCGAGATTCCAGCGGGGCGAAGGTCGTCGGCGGATCGGCGGGACCGGTGAGCGTCAGGCCGGCGGTGCCGGTCCCGTTGATGGCGGAGAGCAGTTTTCCCGAGAAATGGGCGTTCCACACCTCCACCTCGCGGGTCTGGGTGGACAGCAGGTTGCCGAGGGCGATGGCCGCCGGCACGAGGTGGACGCGGTGGTACCAATCGTCCGAGAACGAGACTGCCAGGCCGGCACCCCCCAGGGCGAACGGCGTGGCCGCGATCGGCAAGTTATCGGTCAACGTCCCGAATAAAAGCGCGGGCGCGGCGGCGCTTTCGTGCGGCGGCCAGTAATCGACCGTGAAGGTGTCCAGCGCGTCGGCTAGATGATCCTGATCGACGGTCGAGCCCGCCGAAACCGCCACCCCGCCGGAAAAATCCGCCATTCCTCAGGGCCCGTCGTATTCAATCGCCCAGCCGTAGACGCCGGTCGATTCCCAGGAATGGGTCCCGGTGCCGTTGCCGCCCGCCTCGGGGTGCGTCGCATCCTTCAAAAACCACGGGAAGACCTTCCACCGGTCCGACCCGATCGTGATGAGGTCGCCGGGGTTGTAGTTGGCCAGCCGGAGTGCCCGGCAGTGGGCGACGGCCCCGAGGTAGCTGTAGGTGGCGGGGATCGAGGGGCGCGGGAGCCAGAGGTGGAACGGCAGCAAGACCGCCTGCTGGTTCCAGGCGTTAACGCCGCGCTGCATCAAGGGCGCCGCGTGGAGCGGGAACGACGGCCTACGGCTGCCCTCGACGCCGTCGCCGGGCCACACGGCCCCGTCGATCTCGGCGTGGAGGAAGCTCGCACATGCTGCGGCATAGGTCCCACCGCTGGCACTGCGGTTGGTGTTGTTCCAAAAAAGCGCGTTGAACCCGCCCGAGAGGTCGCCGACCGAGGTTGCGGAGCCGCTCGCCAGGGGCGTGAACCCGATGCTGCCGGTCACCCCGTTGTCGCCCCAGGTCCCTGCAATGAAGTTCCCGCCGGTGTAGGCGCTGGCGTGGAGCTTGTCGATGTCGCCGAAGCCGAGGAACTGGTGGTAGTTGACGTTGTAGTTGACGATACAGAACGCGGTGTCCGGGCTCGCGTGGACAAAGAAGTGGTAGGTCAGCGGCCAGTTAACGTCGGAGACGATGAGCTTCGCCCCTTGCGTACAAACGCCGACGGTGAAGGCGGCATTGTTCGCGCCTTCGAGCCTGAGCACCTGGTTGCCGGACGCTGAAACATCGGTCAAGCGGATGTTGGAACCGCCCTTGCTCAGCACCCCGCCCGAGAGCGCCCAGCCGTTGGTGGTCAAGAAGGTTTCAAAGGCGGACTTCAGGGCCGCCGCGGTGTTCGCCGTGCCTGTTTGATAGGCCATGGTTATGCCAGCTTGATTGCGAAGAAATCCATGAACCCGGTGCGCCAGACGTCGCGCACCACGAGGTAGGTGTCGGCGCCGATCGTCACGGTGTTCTCGACCGCGTTGTCGAAGCCGGTGAGCCAATAGACGCCGTCGAGCTCGCCGTATTGGTTCGGCCCCGCGTCGTTCAGGACGATCGGGTGCAGCCCGTAGTAGCCGGGCGAGAGCGTGTAATCGGCGTTGGTGTTGCGCGGCCCGCCCTGGCCCGTCGCGAGCGGAAACTGGTTCTGGGTGTTGTTCCAGGGCCAGACCTCCGGCTCTTTCCAGACGCCGTCGACGAAGCGCATCTTCAAATTGGCCCTCGCCCCCTTGAACGGCGTCGAATAGCCCGTATTGTCATAGCGCGTCGCGGAGCCGGAGGTCAGCATCCCGGAGCAGACCACCGGATAAGGGTATTGGCCCGGGGTGGCGTAGGGGAGGCATTTCCCGAGATAAAACGCCTGGTACTGGGTCTGCACGTTGGCGACGACGATCGCCCGCTGGCCGTTGCCGACGAACCAATAGGGAATGCTGTTCTGGTACAGCGGCACCGCGAGATCGCCGGTCGGGGTGCCCGCCGTGTTCGGGGTGCCCGGCTGGTGGTAGAAATCGTTCCCCGAGACGAACCCGGTGAAGGCCGCCACCCGCCAGTTGAAGTAATCCAAGGGCACCGACTGGTAGGTCTTGATCCCGATGAAGATTTCCTCGATCCCGGAGAGCCCGGGCCCCTGAAGGATGGATTCCCGCTCGGCGCTCGCGCCGTCCCAGCGGAGCTCGGTCCATTCCTGCCCGGCCGCGACCAGCGCCGCGTTGGTTTTGAGGAACGCCCGGAGCTTGTCGAGCAAATCGTAGTGGCCCGCGGCCGTGCCGGTTTCGTATGCCATTTACTTGATCATCTGCCGGATCGCCCCGGAATTGCGCTGGATGTGGTTGACGATCACCTTCTCGCCCGCCGGGCTCGACAGGTAGTCGTGGACGAGGTTCGGGTCGATCGTGTTGATGATGCGGACTGATCCGGTCTGCGCCGGGCCCGCGGCGGCCGCGGCCATGTGGTCCACCAGCCCGCCGTTGGCGTAGCCGCCGAAGCTCGGGACGCTCGGGCCCTTGGTCATCTGGTGCAGCGCTTCGAGGAAGCCGACGCCGAGCCGGTTGACCGAGGGCGCCGAAAAGACGTATTCGTTGGCGTGCACCACGCCGGCCGGTTGCAGCCGCCCGCCGGGGCCGGTCCAGCCGCCTTCGTCGAAACCGAACGCCATCAGGAGGTTGGAGAAAAACCCCGCGATCCCGCCGCCGCCCTTGGCCAGATCGCCGAGACCGCCGAGCAGGCCGCCGGCGGCCGACGCCGCGCCGCCCGACTGGTTCCCGAAAAGCGCCCCGAGGATATCCTGCGACAGCGCCTCGGCCGCCATGCGGCGCAGCGTGTCCGAGAAGCTTTTCGCCATGCCGGACAGATCGTCCTGGAAGGGATCGAACAGAAGGTCGGCAAAGGCGTCCTGCATGTTCTCGGCCGAGCGCTGGGCAAACTGGGTCATTTGGTCGGTTTGGGTCTTAAAGCCCTCGATCGCCTCGGTATTGATCACCTGCTGCACGATCTGGACACCCTCGGTATTACCAGCGGCTTTAAGCTGCTCCAGGAAGTCCCGATATTGATTTTGAAGCACCGCTAGCCGCGCCTGGAAAAGCTCCTGCTGCTCCGGCGGGACCACGATATCGGCCAGGTTGATCTTGTCCTTTTGAAGCTCCAGCAGCTTCAGCCTGAACTGGTCAAGCTGATCGGCCAAATTGCGATCGCGGCCCGCGATCTCCGCCTGCGCCTCGGCGACGATCTCGCCCTTTTGCGCCTCAATGAGGCCGATTTCGCTCATCAGTCGTTCGATATCGCCTTGCAGCCGAGCCTGCTCGATGGACGCTTTGCCCTGGTCGGCGGGCAGGTTGGCCCGGGCCTGCTGGGCAATCTCGATCTCGCGCTGTTTGGCCTCGATCTGCGCGTCGAGGTCAGCCTGCCGGAGCTCGGCGACCTGGGTGTAATAGGTGCGGTAATCGATCAGGTTTTGATCCAACTGACGTTCGAGCGCAGCTTCACCGGCCTCGAACCCGGCTCGTTGCTCCTCCAGCTCGATCCGGGCCGCGTCCCGCTGCAGTTCCAGACGTGCCTGGATTTCCTGGCGGGCATCGTCCAGGAGCGAGGCTTTCGGCTTTTTCTCTTTCGCGGGTTTGACCGGGAGCGTACGGATGTTGGAGAGGTCGAGCGGCCCGGGTTCACCGGATGCCGTGTCGGTTTTCTGGGTTTGGGCCTTGATGCGCGCCATCAGCTCGGCCGCTTTCTGCTCGGCCTCCTTCAACTGCTTTTGCAATCCGCTGCTGGCGCCGGATAACTGAGCGCCCGGCGTCGCCGATGCTCGTTTGAGTTCGCCGATCCGCTTGATCGTCGCGGCATATTCGGTCGAGAGTTCCTTGATCCCTTTGGCCTCTTCCTTCGCCATCCGCGGTGACAGCAGCAATCCGGCCGTCCCGCCAATCAGCGCGCCGGTCGGCCCGAACCGGCTGCCCAGTTTGGCACCGGATATCGCTGCGAGGATCGCCACGACTTCTTCCCCGTGGCCCTTGAATGTCTGCAACGCCTTCGCCGCCACGCCCATCGAATCCACGATCGCTTGCGCAAAGCCGGTGATCGCCTTCAGGGTTTGAGGATCGGTGAGGATGGCCCGGAACTCGTCGATCGAGCGGGTTAGCGGCGAGGTGTCGATGTCTTTGAACGCCGCGCTCGTGTCGTTCTTCAGCTGGGTGAGCGCCGATTCCACGGTGCGCGGCAGCAGCTTGAACTGCCGGTCCCATTCGCCGGACATTTCGAGCACTGCCTTGACGATCACGTCCGATGTGATCTTGCCTTCCTCGGCAAACTTGAAGAGATCTTCCTTGGAGGCTTTGAGATGCTTCTGGAGGGCCTCGACCACCAACGGCGCGCCTTCCATCACCGAGACGAACTCGTCGCCGTTCAGCCGCCCCTTTTGCAGGGCTTGGCTGAGCTGAATGACGCCGCTCGCCGCCTCCTCCGACGTGCTGCCGTTCAGTAGGAACGATTCGTTGATCGCTTTGGTGAAGGTGAGATTCTGCTGCTGGGTCGTGTTGAGCTCTTTGGTCGAGCGGGCCACCCGCGCGTACAGCGTTACGGTCGCATCAAGGGCGCTGCGGGTATCGTCGGCCACCTGGAGCAAGCGACCCTGAACGGCCGCGAGATCGGCGTTATCCTGGGTCACCTGGCGCAGTTGCCCGGACATCTTCTTGCCGGCGTCGGTAATGCCGACGAAGTCCTTAAAAAGCTGCGCGCCCTGGCCGATCAGAAAGAAGGCGATGAGATCGCGCCGCGCGGCTGCGAGTTGCTGGCTGATCGATTGGACGCCCTGGCGGGCGGCGGAAAAGCCTTGGTTCAGCTTTTGTCCGGATTGCCGGCCTTCCTCGCCCAACCGCTTGACCGCATCGCCGACGCCGACGATTTCCGCCTTGCCGGTCTTTGCATCGACGCGTATCTTTAAACCAAGTTCGTAATCTGCCAC
This sequence comes from Methylocaldum sp., assembly GCF_035627495.1. Classification (GTDB taxonomy): domain Bacteria; phylum Pseudomonadota; class Gammaproteobacteria; order Methylococcales; family Methylococcaceae; genus Methylocaldum. The sequence continues at coordinate 27,665 of NZ_DASPLO010000102.1, read as the reverse complement.
GGCGCTTTCTAATGAAATGGGATCAGTTATTGACCTTCGTGTTCGGCTGGACGGCCCTGTTCGGCTTGCTGTGGTGTTTTGCGACGGCCGCGTCGCCCCGGAGCTATCAGCTCTTCGTCTTTTTGCCCTTCGTGCTGTGGATCGTCTTTAAACGCGTCTCGCCGGTTGCCCTGCTGCTCGGCCTGATCCACGGCCTCCGCGCCTAATCACTTCAGCCATTCGAGCATTTGCTGGAAGCCGTCTTTCGAGGCTTGCGAAGCCCGCATCAGCAATAGCCAATCCCGCCGCCGCTGCTTTTCGGCCCGATCGATCGCCGTGAGAAACGCTTCGACCTGCGGCCGGGTATAGTTCAGGATCTCGGGCCAGCGGTGTCCGTGTGCGACGAGTCGCTGAATAGCGTCGCCCCAGCCAGCTTTGTCATCATGTCGCTCACCGCAGGCAGCACGCTGCGGGTAAAAAAACCCGCGTTGACTCCGATGACGGCGGCCGTCAGTTGAATGAACTCGTCGGCCGTCAGCCCGTCGATCCATTGGCGCGGGCGGCGGACGGCGATGGCCACGGCTTCGGCGATCGCATCGCCGTGGTCGGCCACGAGGGCCAGCACGTCGAGCACATCGCCCTCCGAGCCGAATGGCACCCCGCGTAGCGCCCGGGCCATGGCCGGAATCTGCCCGATGGTGAGCGGCAATACCTCGACCGTTTCGCCGCCGGCGATGACGCGGACGGGTTCCGGCACCAGCACGTTCAATTCGTTCGAATCCATTAATCCTCCTTACGCCGGACGGCCGTTGACGTACACCTGGGCGTAACTGCCTCGCTTGCCGATCGAAACGGCGAAGGTCATTTGCTGTACGGTGTCGCGGGATTTCCAGGCCAGTTCGCCGCCGGGCGCCATCTCGCATTTCGGGATGTAAAGGTCTCGGTTCTCGCCCTGCGTGTTATCGGCGATGAAGCGCAGTGCGCCTTTCTTGGCCCCGAGATTGTTGCTGGCGATTTCTTCCCAGGTCGTCGCCACCTTCGCATAGTCCACCAGGAGGGGGGTATCGTCCGCAATCGCGCCGCCGGACTCGATGTACAGGCGCGCCAAGGTGAGGTCCACGGTGTAGTCGGTCGCGTCCACGTAGGTCGGGGTCCCGCCGGCGCCGGTCACTACCACCGTGCTGATGTCGCGCACCCCGGCCGGCCGGCTGGCGGAGGCGCCCAGTTGGTAGTAATGGCCCTTCTTGACGGTCAGCGCCTCGTCGGTCACAGAGCCGGAGGATTGGTTGACGGTGGATTTATCGCCGATCAGGAACAGTGCCAGATTGTCCCCCGAGATGTCTTTGCCCACGATCTGCGCCGATCGGTTCACGCGGGTGGCGATATCGAGGTGTTTTTCCGCGATCGGGCCGTCCGAGTCGTAGTCTTCCAGTTTGTCGGCCTGGACGTTGACCGTGAAGCCTGGGGTGTCGCCGAGATAGCGCTCGCCGGTCAGATTGCCGTTGGCATCTTCGAGGTCGAAGTAGAGCTTGCCGGCGCCGAGTACGATGTTTTGTGGCATAAAAAGCCTCGCCTGATTCGTGGAAGGGTTATTCGATGACGCCGAGCTCTTTGAGCCACGTTGCCTGTGCTTCGGTGACGTCGATCTTCTCGCCGTGCTTACGGTCCACGCCCTGATGGCTATGGGGCTTTTTAAGCGCGACCGTGACGCGCTTCGGCACGGTGGCGGTCTGGGATTCCGGTACGGTCTTGCTGGCCATTTTCAGCTCCTAAAAGTAACGTCTCGTTTTCAGAATCAGCCGCGCCGAATGGCACAGCACGTTAGCGAATAACACGGGCCCGGCGTCGTCCGATTGAATGCCGGCCTCGTCGTCGATCCAGCAGGTGGCGACGGCCCCGCCCAAGGTATCGTCTGCCCGGAAGGCCGCCCGAATCGCATCGATCAGATCGTCGAAGGCGAGCTCACTTGCCGCGGCATCGGACAGCGCCAGGTAACCGCGGATCTGCCAGGTGATGGTTTCCCGAAACGTCGGCTCGGAAGGCTTCGATTCCTGGATTCCGACCCGCCGCGCGAACCAGCCGCGGAGCTGCTTTTGTCCGCTGCCGGCATCCCAGGCATAGAGGGCCGAGAGGTCCGCCATCTGGTTGGCGTAGCGCTCGTAGGCGTGCACCCGGCCGATATCGGCGACCGAGTTGAGCTTGGCGACGATGGCGGTGCGGATGGCATCGGCCATGGCTTACTGGCCCCCCAGTTGCTGGACGATTCGCTGCACGGCTCGCCTGAAAATCTGTTGCACCTGCGCCCGCTGGGCCTTCATGGTGCGCTCGAACATGTGCGCGCCTTTCGTGCCCGTGCGGGAAATCTTCCGGGCGACGCGGAAGGCGACGCCTGGCGCTTCATCCCGATCGACGCCGAGCTTCTCGCGGACCCAATCGATCAAGGGTTCGACCGGCGGGAAGTGCGGCCGGGTGCCGAGCTCGACGGCCACGGCATAATTCAGCACCGAGCCGAACTTGCCCTGGGCGTCCTGCACATCCACCACGCCGATCAATCCGTCGGACAGCCGCTGCGGCTCGCGGGCGATGATGCTTTTCCGGAGGAGCCCATAAGCGCCGGTGGGTGTCGCCTCCACCACTTCCCGCTGAAGCAGCGCCAGCGATTCCTCCATGGCCGCGTGGAACTCCCGGTCGGCAATTTCCGGCGCCTGGCGCCAGAGTTCCTGGAACTGCCCGAAACCTTCCAACTCGATCGCGATCTCCATCAGCGGTACCGGTTCGGGTGGGTGAGCCGGTCGCGGCCCAGGCTGTTCCCCAGGTTCCAGTTCACGACTTCGCCGGCCGCTGAATTCCGTTTGTCCTCGACGCCGAGCTCCGCCAAATACCGCTGCCGGAGTTCCTTGGCTCGCCGGGTGTATTCCCGTGCCGGGCCTTGCTGGTCGGTCCGGTCGGCCTGGATGGTCGGCTCGCTGTTATTGGCGTAATAGCTCGCGATCTCTTCACAGCCGATCGCGGCCGCCCAGCTCGCCACCGGCTCGCGGTCATCGACCGGGATCGTGTCCTCCGAGGCGGACACGACGTGCCGGCGGGTATGGGTCAGCCGCAGCACCGCCCCGGCCGGCACCGCCGACAGGAGCATTAGTTTCGCCACGGACGGGCTTTGGTAGAGATCGTACTGATCGGCGCCGATGAAGGCGGGCGGCACCTGCCCGATCGGGTATTCCAGGCTGACGATGGCGCTGAACTCCGCTTCGAACCCGGCCGGCAGGTCGAGGAGGTTCCCGCCGCCCGCGACGTTGAGGTCCACGACGGTGCGCCGCGGCCGATCCTTGCTGTAGCGGGTGACCGCCAGGGCAATCGCCTGGTCGATATCGCCGCTCGCGAGCTTCCCCGCGGTATCGCGGACCAGCTTCGGCACCAGGGCTTGATAGTCGGAGAGCGCCATGCGCGGTTGCCCGGGTTACGCCACGATCGCGCCGTACAGACCCCGGTACTCCAGGACGTTGCCGCCGTAGATGTGCCGGATCTTGTAGGTGATCTTGTCGTTGCTGAACAGGCTGCCGACGGTCGGGCTGTCCTGGACGAACAGCTCCGGTTCCTCGTTGCCGTCGAGGAAGCCGATCTCGACGGTCGGCACCTCGTTGTAGTCGCAGGACAGGAACCAGTTGTTGGCGTCGCTCCAGTACCAGACCGGGAGCACGTTCATCTGCAACGACTCGACGAAATCGGTGTCGTTGTTGGTGGTGCGACGGAACAGCTCGAACGCGCCTTCCTCCAGATCGAAGGGCACCCAGAGATTCACCGGCGGAATGCCGATACGATCGGAGGAGCTCAATTCTGTCTGCTTGAGGACGGCAAGGCGCCCGGCCGCAACCGTAGTCGCGGACAGCGCCGCCGCGCCGAGGTTGCCGTGAGTGGCATGGAACAGGGCCACCGAGTCGTAAATGGTAGGATTGGTGGCCAGGAAATCGAGCACGAACTTGCTCAGCGTCCGCTTTGCCGCCCGCGACATCTTGACCGGGATCTGCCGGATCGAGCCGACGTCGTCGTTCCGGATCATCTCCAGCGTCACATCTTCCGTGCCGCCCCGTTTGGTGACCGCATAGGTTGCCTTTTCGTCAGTCGGCGAGGTGAGTGACGCGTAGGGGTCGCCCTGGGCGACAGCCGGAAGATCGCCATAGCCGCCGAAGCGGGTGCGCTCCTGGATGCGGAAATCGCCGACCGGCACCACGTTACCCAAGCGCCGCCACACGTCATAGCGACCGGTTTGCTGGTAATCGGCAATCATCCGCCGGGTGATTGAGGAGCCCAGCACGTTGGCCCAGCTCGCCGTGGTCAAGGATTCGCGGAATTCAGCGAATTCGGCTCCGATTGCCTCGCGCAGCCGCGTCGGGTTGCAATCCCCCAAACGTCCGGACACGCGGCGGTCGCCGGTGATCTCGATGTAGCACTCCTTGAAGCTCTGCGTCGCCCGATGATCCTTATGAGCGGGATCGAAGAAGGCGTCGAGCATGCCGGCCAGCTTTTCCGCCCGATCCTCGACACGAACCTCGCCGAAATGGAGCACGGGCTTCCCGGACTCGGTGAACCGGGCCAGGTACTCCCGCTCGGCGTTGATCGCGGCCGTGACGTCCGCTTCGACGAAGCGTTCGCGGGCGGCGAAATCGTTCAGCAGCTTGTCCTTCGCCGGTTGCGGCAGGTTAGAGGTGCTGATCGCGACACGGGCGCTCGCACGGGCCTCGACCATGCGGATACGTTCCTCGATCGCGCCAAGGTCGGCCGCCGCCGGTGCACCGGCGGCGGAGCCTGCTTGCGTCGTCGTGGGTTTATTCGAAGCGACGGCCTCGCGGTACGCCGTTTCCAGCGCCGCGTCGTCATTGGTATTCAGGTTGGCGGGCAGCTGCCCGTTGTGGGCGGCCTTCACCGCCTCGATCATGCGTTCGCGTAATGCCATGTCTGGCTCCTCGGGGTGGACGGATTCGACGAGACGGATCAACTGTCCGCCGGCGCCCGGCTCGACAATCAGATCCACGGAATTGACCTTGTTGATTTTCTGGGCGACCTTGACGCGCTGGCCCTCGTGCAGCTGGGCCTTGGCCGAGCCTTCGGCGTCGATCGAGAAGCCGAACAGATCGCCCATGCCGCGGCTATGCGCTTCGCGGAGCTTCACGGCCACCTCGCCCTCGGGCTCGATCAGCTCCAGTTTGGCGCGCAGCTCGCCGCAGTCGGGCATGGCCCCGGCCGAGAACTTGGCCTCGACCAGCCGTCCCAAGAGATTGCGGACGTCCTTGCCGCCGCCCTTGATGTGCTCGTCGTCGCTTTTGGCGAATACCCGCGCGCCCTCGAACAGCGGCGCCGCTTCGCGCAGCACGGCATCGGGATAGAAATTCTTATTGAGCGAGAGCCCGGCGCGGATGACCCGGATCAGCCAGCGGCCGTTCTCGGCGGCTTCGATAAAGCAGCGGGATTCGCGCAGCGTGACCGGGACGTATTGCTCGATAACTTCAAGCGGCTCGCCGATCGCGACGGTGTTGTCGTCGTTCAGCGTGTAGGGGTAGGCCCAGTAGCGGCCGTCCCGTTCGCAGATCGCCCGATCGGGGTAGATGGCCTCGATGTGGACATAGGCCCGCTCCGGGCTTTCCGAGTACACCTTCTTCGCCAGCGCCGCGCGGACCAATTCGATGATCTGCCGGAACTCGGACGTCGCCGCCTCGCGGAGCGCCGCGCCCTGGAGACCGGACTCGGGGATTCGCACGGCCATTACTTGCCGGCCTTCTTGGCTTCGGCCCCTTCGACTTTGCTCAGGGCAGGTTTCGGTTTGTCGCCGCGGAGCTTCCGGCCGTCGACCGTCACCACGACCACATGCGTGCCGTAGTCGCTGAAGGCGAACACCTCATCGGCCGTTACCCGTTTCTGGGCGACCTTGCCGGTCGGCTTTCCGTCATCGCCCAGCTCAGGGACTTCGCGGAAAACCAAGGCCGCGGCTTGAGCCTTCGTCAGTTCGACGGGCTTTTCGGATTCGTTCGGGGTGTTAGTGGCGTCGGACATCGGCTGCGCTCCAGGATGATGAACATCGATGGGAACGCAGATTAAAGGGACAGGGAAAACGGGGGCAGCTGAAACGTTTCAGCGGGGATTTATGAGGGGCGCGATATCAGCATAACCGGAATGGGTTTCCGGTGTCGACTGACGATAGCGTTACGGAGCGTTATAACGCCTCCGGGGGCCGCGCGGCGGATTCGGATAGGCGTATGCCGCGCGTAACAGGGTGTCGCGCGGCTGTGGCGGCTAGAGGGATTTTGTTCCGGTTTTGATGCAGTTTGCTTTGAGCGCCTGATTTATACGGCCGCCGCCAGCCGGCCCAGAAACCCGACCGCGTGATGCGGTTCATGGCCCTCAGCACGCAGCAGCTCGTTGTCGCAGAGGTCGACGGCAAATCGGTTTTCCGGCGGTTCGTCCGCTTCGATCGCCACGATGCGCTGCATCGCTTCGCGTAGATCCCCTTCGTCCGACAGCTCAGAACCGACCAGCCAGCGCTCCACCTCCATCCAGCGGCGGTAAAGCGCCTGATGGTCGAACGCTTGGGCGGTCCATCCGAATAAGGTATCCGCCAGGGTAAAGAGGGTAATCGCAAAGGGCAGGCCCAGCTGTAGCCAAAGCGGGGCGTCCTTCAGCACCGCGGCCACCATGCCGAGGCTCGCGGCAATGTTGAAATAAGCCGCCCACCGTGCCCGGCGCAGATACACGCGGCGGCGCTGCTGATGATAGCGCGCCGACAGGCGCACCCGGAGCAGGATTTGATGGGAGGTCAGTTCAGCCATGGTTCACCTCTTTTTCGGGGGCCGTTCGGGTGGATGAGGAATGCTCGGACTCACAGTCTTGTCGTGAACTATCGTTCGAGGATAATCCTTAATAACACGCCCGGTTGAAATAAAACGCCCAGTGGAAGAATCCCGCCGAGTGAAATTGTCAGTTCCTTTGCCGTCATGTTTCTTAGCAGGCGGCTTCTTTTCATCACCACTCATGATTGTACATTTCCCCCCAAAATAAAAACGCTGAAATCGGTGGGTTACGCCGGGGTACCGGCTAACCCACCCTACAGGCTACGGGCTATTTGACTGGCTCCCAATCGCGCAGAAACACTTCGGTCATTTGATACTGCCTTTTCTCGGGGTTGAATTTGGACGTGACGGCAATGTTCGCCATCACCGAAACCTCCCGCGCCAGCTTGGTCCGGTCTACCGTTGGATCGAGGACCATCTTGACCCGACTTTCCGACAATCCGGGGACAATGCAGCGCCAGCCCTGTTTCTCGTTATCCAAATCCGTGGCCCTGATTTGAATAAAAGCACGGCTGAACTCCTCAACCTTACTTTCTGGTTGTGGCGGATCGAAGCGCTCGGGAGCGGCTTGTATCGTTTTTGCCTCAATGATCGTCTGCTCGTTGTTATCGACGACGATGGTGGCTTCCTTGTCCGATTTTGCCGGATGTACCGCCAGCACCGCGCCCTGCGCCAACATCTTTTTGTCGCGGATTGATGTTTCCATTATTTGCCTGAAGGCATCCGGGGTGACGTTCAAGGTCTCGGCGACAAAGTGAATGACGTTATTTTGATTGCCGTTGATGGTCGCCGTGGCGGCCTCAGGGGCATCTTTGGGCAACGCCAGAGAAACACCGTAAACAAGAGCCCCCGTTAAAAGGCCGCCGATCACTACCGTGGCCACTTTGCTATTTTCCATCCCGGTTTTTTCTCGAAGTGTTGTTATCCACGCATGGAAGCCCTCTTCGTCCTTGAAGAAGAATCGCAAAATGAAATCTTCGATAAGAGATCCGGTCGCGATTTCTTGTACGTATAGCTCGACCTTGACAATAGCACCGTCCAAGACTAAGGCATTCGCCAGGTTGGGAAGCTCACGGACAACCTTGTCGAACCCCTGGAGTGACTTAATGATTTCCGTGACGGGCACCGCCTCCCGTGTCGTATATTCAATATGATGAACGGTTTCAAAGCTATACATTAACCCCCCGATAAGAAATCCACAGGCTTAGCCTGCTCTGCGGCTACGCATCATTCGAAAGCCCCAAATGTCCGCGAGGACACTACTCCTTACTTGCCCTGTCGAGCGACTTTGCTAAGAGACTAAGAAACCCAATGTATTCGAGAGCCTTTTCTGGATCATCCTGAATCAGATCGTGAGCCCGAGGATTCCGGAGAGCCAACATCGCCCCGGCATAGAGATACATCATTCCTTGTTGTTCACTACGATCGGTTTCTGTCTGCAGATCGCTGAATCGAAGCACCGGCGCTTTTGGGCTAAATACCGTCTGCATGAGTTCAGTTCCAGATAGCTCGTACCGACCGCTTCTCATCTTCACGAGATGATCGAGTACTTTGCAGGCATCCTCAACGGCATTAGCGTAATGACCGTCGTGGAACAGCTTTCCTACTGCTCGCTCGATTTCCGGATGGATATCCAATTCCTCGAAAGCTCGGACGGCACGCCCCTCTGGTGTTTCGCCGAGGTCTTGTAGCTTCTCCTTAAAGAGCTCGATTATTGTTTGGAGGTTTGAGATCGCCTCATCAATTCCGCGCCTGTAGCCCTCGCGCACCTCGGAAATAGGTGCCTTGTATCCTGCTCTCAGTGATCTTTTATCGAGCGACCATACGTAAAAACGTCTGTACTCAACCGTATCTTTTCCGAAAAGCTCCACTAAGGTGTCATCAATTTTGTCTTCCAACGCTTTAAGGAAAGGTTCACGTCCCTGAATCGTTGATATATCGACCGCCCTCAATTCGCCAATCCGTCGCTCAAGTCTCGGAATGGCTGCTTTCATTTGTTGGGGTGACAAATTTGCCGATTTTGGTTGTTCTGGAACTGATCGCTTTGCCATTGTTGATAGTATTTTTTGCGCCTTACTACATTAGCCCGGTCGTCGAGCTACGCGCTCGCTTCTATCGGACTACCTTTCTTAAGTTTGAAGTTTTCGTCGTTTTGACAATAAGCCAGAGCGTCGAATAGCAGCCCGGTGATGCGCATGAGGTTTTCCGGCTTATCGATTAGGATTTGATTTCCAGGACCGACCTCCAAGCCGGCGCGGCGGATCTCCGTCAGGTGTTGCGGTGTCAGATCCATGATGAACTGGATCGAGGGACGCTTTTTGTCTCCGCTATATCTAAGCAGCCATCGATTCGTTTTGTTTTGATAAAGCACGGTGAAATAACTTTCCGTATCCTTCCCGGATAGCGGCTCACCCGGCAGGATTTCCTGGACGATAGCGAGCAGTTTACGTTCGGCCGCCGTCGTAACGATCTTGCTGTTCAGCAAGTCGATCACATCGACTTCTTCATGGGTTTGTAAGGGGGCTTCCGGAACGGGCTCCGTCGCGGGGGGCGCCGATAGGCTGTTCACTACCATGTCACTCATGGTTTGGGCGACGGCCTGTTTGACGATCGGTGTGATGCTCTCGATAAACTTGGCCGTTAATGTTCGCTGAATCGTTGACTTACCGACGACGTAACGGACGAAATCGGCGTCACATTCCAGGATGCTCTTTTTGATAACGGTCTTGAACGCAGCCAGGTAGACACTTTCTTCCGCCAGCGTACGGAGGGCCTCCGGTTGAAAATGATCGTGCCGAAAGCGGCTCAGTTGCTCAATATCGGTCGCAGACAGGCCCAGGAAATCAACCGTGAAAAACGGCTCTTTGTCCATGACGTTTTTGTTATTCAGGTCTGTGAAAAAACGCCACTCGCGGCCGTTGGTGATCGCTACGATCGTGACCTCCGGCGTCGCATTGAAATAGCGGGCCAGCTGCGGCGCATGATTGGTGAGGTTTTCTCTGAAGCTTTTCGCCTCCACGAACATCACGGGGACGCCGTTGCAAAATAGCGCGTAGTCCACACGCTCGTTGGCCTTTACGCCAGGGACATCAGCACAGAATTCTGCTTTAACTCGGGTCGGGTCGTAGGGACTGAACCCCAGGATATCCAGTACCGGGAGAATTAGCGCCTGCTTGGTGGTTTCCTCGGAATCGCAATGACTTCCGACATTTGTGACGTGTTCGACATGCCTGGATAACCGTTCTTTAAAGTCCATACGCCCCCCACTTCTTGGAAATAATTAGAACCCCTGACGACTTCTACCGAAGTTTAGTCGTCTCATCAGTGACAAATTCACGTTACACCCGTCTCAAACGTGAATAGTTCACTGCATCATCCATGTGACAGCCTTAACTTACCTTGCCCTACTTTGCATTTTTCTTGAGGTCGGCCAGTTCTCGCTCTAGCTCCTTCATTCGTTTAATTTTTTCAAGCTTTTCCTGAATCTCTTCTTGCCCGGATTCATCGAGCATTTCGATCAGTTCGAGCAGCTTCTTTTTGCGCGGCGTCAGCTCGTATCCGCCCGGCGGCTCCGTCATGCCCACCGTCCGCACGCCGGTGAGGATGTATTGCACGTCCGCGCCCGCAGCGGCAAATGAGAACAAAACTTCTCCTCCAGGAACAACCTGCCCCCGCTCGTATTTGCCCCAGATTTCGCGGCTGACATTGCAAGCCGTACCAGCCGCTTCTTGGGTTAAACCCAAGCGTTTTCGCTCCTCCTTAAGTCGGCCTGCCGAAAGAGATAAAAACTTCTCTTCACTCGTTGACATAGAGAATTATAGTTCTCATAATTGCGGACACCCTGATAAATAACCGGATCAAGTAACCCTCTTTAGGCAAAAAAAGAGATGACCATGCATGCCATTGCTCATGCGCATGAGTTGCGCGCCAACCTCAGACAAGGAGTCGTCATGCATCCAGCCGATATCAAGGCGGCTTTGGAAAAGGCCGGTAGCAGCCAAACGAAAATTGCGCAAACCCTGGGGGTTAGCAAGACCACTGTGGGCCACGTGATCTATGGCCGTTCCTCGTCTCGCCGGATTGCGGCAGAAATTTCCCGCGTCACTGACCTGCCGCTCTCCAAACTCTGGCCCGGCCGGTATGACGACAAAAAGTAAGGAACTCGCCATGAAAGACCACATCCTCGGATTCAGGTTCGATCAACCGACGATCGGCGTTGACTACGTGCCTCGTCCATCCGCTTTGCCATCTCCCGAAGCGTGCGTTGAGTCGCCGCCAAGTGCCCCCCATCAAAGCTTAGCTTGCTTGCCATCCCCCGCATTACCTCGCAATACCGGGGGCCATTGATGACCGCTTCATGCTCCAGTTCGGCCGCCAGAAACATGACGGCAATACTCAGGCCCTCGATCCGGCCCGCCAACTCATTGAATTCCTCGGCGCTCATGAGGATATCCCCCGTTGTGTTGTTTGCGACGGGGGCATTTTTACAGGGCGAAAAGTTGTTGCATAGAGCGAAATTAGGATTTTGTTTGGAAAGGACTCCGGGAGGTCATTTCCGAACATGAGCCGGAATTGGAAACGCATCCAACCGACCAGCCTCTTGCACGCCTTGAGGCTCTCTAAAGACTACGCCCGCGAGAAACACAACCGCTCGGTGGAGCGGATCGCCGACCTGATCGGCGTCTCGCCGGATCTCCTCTACAAGTGGCTCGGCAACGGCCGCATGCCGGCGAGCCTGATCCCGGCCTACGAAATGGCCTGCGGCATCGATTACGTGAGCCACTGGCTGGCGGTCTCCGGCGGCAAGCTGGTGATCGACATCCCCACGGGCAAGGCTGCCAAACCCGGCGACATCCACGAACTGCAGGAACTGCTGAATGCCGCGACCGGCAACCTGCTCCGGTTCTACGGCGGCAAGGCCGAGGCAGCGGAGACCCTGTCCGCCATTCAGAGCGCGATGGAGGGCCTGGCCCTGCACCGCGGCAACGTGGCGAAACACGCGCAACCCGAACTCGATTTTGGAGGTGATGAATGAGCAAAACCCTAACGGTCGAGGCGGGCGAGAAGGTCCTGGACGTGCTCCGGGTCCTGGAGCGCAACTTTATCCACGGCTACAGCCCGACGGAGCTGGCCAAAGCCACCGGATTTCCGGCTAGCGCAATCACGCGCTACGTCGCGACGCTGGAGGCCAAAGGTTATGCGGAGCGGATTCCGGAGACCGGGCGAATTCGGATCAGCCACCGCCTAGCCCAGGTTTCGATTCAGATCATGAATTCGCTCGATGCGGCCGCGGCGCGGATCGAGGAATCCCGGCAACGGATTACCCGGATGACCGGTGGCATTAGCTCATTCGAGCAAGCTAAACAACGCGTGATGACCCAACTAGGAGACTGAACATGTCGAGAAAGCCCACTGAGACCGAGCTGGACGAACACGTGGTAACGGACGCCGGCAACGAGTTGGCGCACGTGTCCAGGGAATACACCGCGCTGACTCACGAGATCGACGAACGCTTTGGCGACATCATTCCGTACCAGCGCGATCGAGTCATCCAAGAGACTCGATTCTATCTCGCTCAATCCGCGGAGACCTTGCTTGAAGCCGGCAGGCGGCTCGTTCAGCTAAAAGAGCACGAGCCGCATGGGGATTGGCTCAATACGCTCGATCAGATCGGGATCCACCCAAGGGCTGCGCAGAGATTGATGGCGGCAGCGGTAAAGCTGGCAAATACGACGCTGGTGTCGCGCTTGAAATCGCCATCCAAAACCAAGCTCATCGAATTAGCGACCCTTGACGACGATGAAATCCAAGAGCTGGGCGAAGGCGGAACCGTCCGCGGCCTGAAGCTGGATGAAATAGATCGCATGTCGCCCACCGAGCTCCGCGCCGCATTGCGCAAAGCCAAGACCGATAACCAGAAGCAACTCGCTGACCTCAAAGGTGACCTCGACGCCAAAGCCAAGCTGATCGCGGCCAAGAACGAGAAGATCGACGAACTCTCCACCAAGCTGGACAAGCGCCAGTACGCCGAGCCCGAGGACCACACCTCGCGCTACGTCCTGGACCTGCAGAACGAAGCACTCGCCATCGCGGTGAAGATCCAAACCGGCCTGATGGCCCGCATCGTCGCCGTTTTGGATGTACACACGCCCGAGCAGCAAGAGCACGCCCGGCTGCTGGTCGCCCAGGCTTTAGGTCAAATCGTCTCCATGGCGCGGATGGTGGGCAAGGACGTCGACGTGCTGCCTGCCGAAGATGGTGTCTCGCTCTTCCGCGAAGCGGCCGGCGACGACGACCGCGAGATCTGGGCGAAGATCAACGCCGATCTCGCGGAACAGAACGCCCAAGCCGGTACGGTGAACTGATCATGGACCTGCACCGCCTCCGCGTCGCCGACCGTTACGCCAAGCGCCTGGCCGAGACGCCGCACAGCGAGAAGGGGCCGGTCGTCGAAGCCGGCGCCGCCGAACTCGGCCTATCGAAACCGGCGTTCTACCGGCTGCTGCAGCGGGTGACCGTGAGCGACCGAAAGAAGCGCGCGGACCGTGGCGACTACGAACTGCCGCGCGCCGAAGCGGACACGGTCAGCGCCTACCTGATGGAGGGTTACCGGCTCAACGAGAAACGCGGGCGCACCCTGGAAACGGCGGTGGACGTGTTGCGGGCCAACGGCGAGATCCGCGCGGAGCGGCTGGACGTCGTGACCGGCGAAATCCGGCCCTTATCCTATTCAGCGATCGCCCGCGCCCTTCGCGGCTACGGGGTGCACCCGGAGCAGCTCCGCCGGCCGACGCCGCACCAATCGCTCAGGAGCCTCCACCCGAACCATGTCTGGCAGGTGGACGGCTCGGTCTGCGTGCTCTATTACCTGCCGGGCGGCGGGGCGGTGATCGAGGAACTCGACCCGGCCGTGCACTACAAGAACAAGCCGCACAACCTCAAGGCGATCGAGGAAAAGCGCGTCATTCGCTACGTGCTGACCGACCACGCCACCAATGTGATCCGCTGGCGCTATTACCCGCACGCCGAGACCGCCGAGCACACCGTCCGGTTCCTGGCCTGGGCTATGGCGCCCAAGGCCAGCCCGAGCGACCCGTTCCACGGCCGGCCGGCCATTCTGATGGTCGACCCCGGCGCCACGGCCGGCGGACTGGTCAAGCGCTTCTGCACCCGGCTCGGCATCCACCTGATCGTCAACAAGCGGCGCAACGCCAGGGCCAAGGGCAGCGTCGAAGGTGCTCAGAACCGCGTCGAAATGGCCTTCGAGCACGGCCTCCGCGATCAGCGCTCCGCGATCCGGAGCTTCGAGCAGCTCAACCAGGCGGCCGAGGTGTTCCAGCTCTGGTGGAACGCCACCAAGCCCCACACCCGCCACGGCATGACCCGGTTCGACGCCTGGATGCACATCCGCCAGCACGAGCTGATCAAGACCCAGCCCGAGTCGGTGCTGCTTTCCCTGGCGACCGACGAGCCGCAGAAGCGCAAGGTGAGCGGCGACCTGACCGCCGAGTTCAAGGGCCGCACCTGGAGCGTCAAGGACGTGCCGGGCGTCATGGTCCGGGGCGACGTTTTCCTGCACTGGCACCCGTTCGAGGACTGCGCCATGGCGGTGGTGACGGACGCCGACGGGCACGAGCGGCACATCGAGCTGCTGGACGTGACCGGCACGGTCGACCCGCTCAATGGCGAATGGGGATTTAGGACCAACACCGCGACCATCGGCGAAGAGTTCAAGTCGCCCGGCGACACCGAGACCGACCAAAACCGCAAGCGCATTTCGATGCGGGCCAGCGGCGCGAAGACCCTGGAGGCCGATGAAAAGGCGCGGGACCGAAAGGATTTTCAATCTTTCGCCGGCCGGATCGACCCCTACAAGGAAGCCAAGGAAACCGAGCTCCCGGCCTACCTCGCGAAGCGCGGCACCGATTTGCAAATCGCCGCGCCCACGGTCGAGCTGATCCCGCTCAACCATGTGCAAGCGGCCAAGTGGCTGCGCGCGCGGCTGGGCGTGGAGTGGCGGCCGGAGCATCTCCAACAGATTCAACGGGAGTACCCGGAGGGTGTCCCCGAAACCGAACTGCCCGCTCTGGCCGAGCGCCTGAGCCGGGGAGAAGCCCGCCAGCCGAAGCTGGCGATCGTGAAGTAAAGGAGGTTAGACGATGACGAAAGACGAATTGGTTAAGGCCGTGGCTCACGAATTGAAGGGCAGCGTGCCGGCGGAAACCGTGGAGCAGGTCGTGAATGCCGTCGGCAAGGTGGCGTCGGAATCATTCGAGGCCGGCGAAAACATCGAGATCCTGGGGCTGGGAATGGACGCCATCGGCTGGGCGCTGCGCCAGGTTCGGACCGAACTGCAAAAGTCGATCGCCACATTTCCCGAGTTACACAGCCTGCACGAGGGCTACGCACTGATCCAGGAGGAGCTCGACGACCTCTGGGACGAAGTGAAGGTGGACGATGAGACCTCGGCCGTGGATGAAGCCCTCCAGGTCGCGGCGGTGGCCGTCCGGTTTGCAGTGGAACTGGGGCTGGAAGACTAAGCGCCCATGGACGTCATCATCAAACTGCGCGACGACCCGCTGGCGGAGAACCCGGACAACGTGGCCGTCGAGGTCGAGTTCGAGCCGGCGCTGTCGGAGCAGGACACCGTTTCGCCCGCGGCGGCGCTGGCCACCCGCTTCGTCGAGTCCATCTGGCAGATCAACGACACGGCCCGCCGGCACGTCCTCGCGACAACGCCGGGGAGGAAACGGCATGGCCATTAAGTTGAAAGCCGTCCTCGCCGAGCACGGCATTAGCCTCGCGGAGCTGGCGCGGGCGATCGACGTGAGCCGGTCGACGCTGTCGCTGATCTGCAATCACGGGCGATGGCCGAAGACGCCGGGCACGGCGGTGCTGGTGGACCGAATCATGGATGAATTGAAAGCCCGCCTGGGGCACGAGGATTGGGATGCGGGCGGGCTGTTCGAAGAGGTGGCTGACGAGCGGTGCAACGCCCGCCAGCCGGTTGACATCGCTCCGGCAAAGACCGGGGCCATATCTGAGGAAGATTCTATGTTACTGCGAAAACAAGGGCTGACACCAGCCGCGAAAAAGCACTTCGGTCTGTTCCGCGATCCCTTCGCGGACGACGTGCAGGAAACCGACGACGTGTTCGTCTCGCCCGACATCCGCTACGTGCGGGAAGCCATGTTCCAGACCGCGAAGCACGGCGGCTTTCTGGCCGTGTGCGGGGAATCGGGCGCGGGCAAATCGACCCTGGCGGACGATATCGAGGACCGGATCGTCCGGGAGGAGTTGTCGATTACCCTCATCCGCCCCTACGTGGTGGGAATGGAGGGCGACGACACCAAGGGCAAGCGCCTCAAGGCCGGGGCCATCCTCGACGCGATCCTGCGGAAGGTCGCGCCCTCGTCGCCCAGGCCCTCGGATCTCCAGAACAAGACAGCGCGTGCGCACGATGCCCTGATCGCCTCGCACCAGGCCGGGAACCGGCATTGCCTGATCCTGGATGAGGCCCACCGGCTGGCGCCGCCGACCCTGAAGCATCTGAAAGGCTTTTACGAGCTGAAGCTCGGGCACGCGAAGCTCTTATCGATCATCCTGATCGGCCAGCCGGAATTGCGCATGCGTCTGGACGAGCGCAACCCGGAGCTGCGCGAAGTCACGCAGCGCTGCGAGGTGGTGGAGCTGCCGCCCTTGGATGCCCGGCTGGAGGACTATGTCGCGTTCAAGCTCCGCCGGATCGGCAAGGACCCGGCCGAGGTGTTCGAGCCGGACGCCTTGGACGCGGTGCGCGCGCGGCTCACCCTCACCCAGCAAAACCGCAGGGACCGGCTAAGCCTCCTCTACCCACTGGCCGTCAACAACCTGATCACCGGCAGCCTCAACCTCGCCGCCGAGCTCGGCGCGCCCAAAGTCGGCGCGGACCTGGTTAAGGAGGTCTGACATGCAACTGGTATTCGACAACAAAAACATCCCGCTCGACGGTGTCCAAGTGGCGGCATCTCCCACCAGCGGGACGGTGCTGATAGTACTCATGGGGAAAACCCGCCTGCCGGTCGGCGCGATTGAGCTATTGCCGGAAAAGGCGCTGGAGATCGGGCGGCTGCTGCTTTCGGCGGCGACTATTCCGGCGGCGGTCTTGGCGCAAGCTCAGGCCGACGTTAAAGCCAAGATGAACTAAGGGGTGTGAGATGAAGAAAAACATCATCGACAAAAATAGAAATCTCGCCCGCGCCATGCGCCTTGCGGCGGATGCGGCGGAGGATCTCGCCGCGCGCGGCATCGAGGTGATGACTGTTTCGTGCCTCGGACGGCTACCGGTGCTGACGCTCAACTGGTCGCCGGCCTGCCGGAAACTCGGTGGGGAGTGGATCGGCCGCGGCGGAAACGGCGTAGAACGCTACGTCTTAAGGTCGGCGCCGTATCACGGCTGCAAGGTGCAGTGGCGCGAGCCAGACAACCGCGCTCGCCCAGCCACCGGCTTTTTAGGACTCGGCCAACTGAGGGCAAACCCATGATCGCGATCGGCATCCTGATTATTTTGAGCATTGGTATCTTCATCGGCTTTGTGTTGAGCGGGGTGTTAGGCCGGTGGCAGAACGAGCCGGAGCCGGACGAGCATGAACTGGTCGCGGACACCATCGAGGAGATTTCGGATGACGACTATTACCCTTTGGCGAAACGATGAAGCTGACCTGTCCATCCTGCGGGGCGCTGATGAGCCTGGACATCGTGGTAGCCCACGACGGCGCGCGGGAGGCGGTGCAGATTGCACTGCAGCTCCCGGCACCGCTCGGGAAACTGCTGATCCAGTACATCGCATTGTTCCGCCCGAAAACCCGCCAGCTTTCCCTGGACCGGCTGGCCACGCTGCTTGGGGAGCTGCTGCCGCAGATCAAGGACGCGCAGATCAACCGGGACGGCCGCATCTGGCCGGCCCCGCAGGAAGTGTGGGCGGCCGCCCTGGAGGAAATCCAGAACCGCCACGCCAAAAAGCCGCTCAGCCTGCCGCTCAAAAGCCACGGTTATCTCCTGGAGATCATCGTAGGGATCGGGGAGAAAGCGGTGGCCAAGGCCGAAGCTATGCGCGAGGAACAGCGCCAGCACCGGGCGGAAGGTCAACGCACCGGCGCGCCGATCTCCGCCGCGGATGCCGCCGGCAAGGTGGCCGCAGCGCGAGCGGCGCTTCGGAAATGACCTAACCCAAATGGTGGGTTACGCCTGCCGGCTAACCCACCCTACATACGAATTTAACGAGAGAGACCACCATGACCGAAAACGCCTATCCCTATCTGACCGATCCGCACCCGGCCGCGGCGATCCCGCCCGGCTACCGCGCGAACAGCGCTGGCCACCTGGTTCCGGAAGAGCAAGTCTCCGAGCTCGACAAAGTGAAGGACAGCCTGGTGAAGGAGCTGGTCAGCCGCGCCAAGCGCGTCCAGGAGCTGCTCAAGGGTTTCAAGCACGGCGCCACGGCCGATGTGGAAGCGTTCGTGCAGCTCGCCGCGGAGCAGTACAACGCGAAGATCGGCGGGACCAAGGGCAACATCCAGCTCCTCTCGTTCGACGGCCGCCACAAGGTGGAGATCAACGTCGCCGACCAGATGATTTTCGACGAGAAGATGCACGCAGCGAAGGCGCTGATCGATCAGTGCATCCACAAATGGTCTGCGGGCAGCCGCTCGGAAATCAAGGCCCTGGTGGAGCACGCCTTCCAGACCGACAAGCGCGGCCGCATCAACTACTCGCGCATCGTCACCCTGATGCGCCTGTCGATCGACGATCCCAACTGGCAGAACGCGATGCAGGCGCTGAAGGATTCGCACCAGGTGGTGGGAAGTAAAGCGTATATCCGGCTGTACGAGCGCACGGCGCCCGATCAGCCGTATAGCCAGATCGCGCTGGATATGGCGGCGCTGTGAGATCGTGAGTTCCGATGGAAATTAATTCCAACATTATCGACTTCGCCGAAGCCAAGCCGCGCCGGATGTTCCGGATGGTCGGGCTCAAGCGCGCGCTGTCCTGCGCCCATTGGCAACTAGTGATCGATGAGCGGAGCCGGACGCTGGCCTGCAAGGACTGCGGATCGATCATCGAACCGTTTAACTGGCTTTTGAATGTGGCGCGCCGGGCGGACAGCTTCGACACGCAGCACCGCGCGCTGCGTGTCGAGATCGAACGGGCGAAGAAGACGCTGGACGCCGTGCACAGGGAACTCCGCAAAGCGGAGCGCAGGCGGGACGGCTTGAAACAGGAAGTCGCGGAGCTCTCGAAGCAGCTCAGGATCGAGTTCGGGCTGCCCGAGGTGGAACTGCAACGGATTAAGGAGCGGTTGAGATGAGCGCAGACGACCGCGCTCGATTGATCCGGCTGATCCACATCGGCAAGGGCCAGCTCCGGCTGGAGGACGAGGTCTATCGCGAGATGCTCCGATCGACCACCGGCCTAACTTCTACCACCGAAATGCGCGTCCACCAGCTGGAGGACGTGCTCGCGCGGATGAAGAGCCTGGGCTTCAAGGTCCGGGTACCGAAAGCCAAGGGCGAGCAACGCCGATTGGCCCACGCGCCGCAGGACCGGAAGATCCGGGCGCTGTGGCTGGCGCTGCACGAGGCGGGCGCGGTGCGCGATCCGTCCGAAGCGGCGCTCAATGCCTGGGTCAAGCGCGAGACCGGCATCGAGGCGTTGCAGTGGGCGGACGAGAAACAGGCGGCCAAGCTGATCGATAAGCTGAAGCAGTGGGCGAAGCGCCTGGAGAAACCCGTTAACCCGCAAACCGACAGGCATCAACCATGAGATCGACCCGAGACGCCCTGCACCGAAAAATCGAACGCCTCGAGGCGGATGTAAAACGGCTGCGAGACATGGCTATCCCGGACTACTACAAGCTGTCGCCGCTAATGCTCAAAGACCGGGTTATCGCGCGCAATCAGTGGATCCACGAAGCGCTCGCCGAGACCGACGATATCGATGGAATTGACCAGGCCGATGGATAACGCTCTGCTGCCGCCGATCGTGCAGGAGTTCGTCGAAGTCGCCGGCCTGGAGGCGGCGCTCGCGCTCGTGAATGCCTACGGCGGCACGCGGCTCTGGTTTCCCTCGAATCCGGAGCCGGACCATCATTTGATCAAGACCCTCGGCGAGGCCGGCTATACCCTGTGCGCCCGGTTCGCCCTGGAGTGGCTGGATATCCCCAAATGCGAGCGGGCATTGCGCGCCGTCCGGGATGCCGCTATCGTAGAAGCGCTCCGGGAGGGCCGCACCCAAGCGGACGTCGCCCGCGAATACGGACTCACCTGGCGACAGGTGGCCAACATCGCCGCCCGGTACCGGGACGAAGAGCCCGATTCTCAACCCGATTTGTTCGGGTTGCTCGAAAATCCCCGCTGAAACGCTTCATCTGCCCCCGGCTTCCCCGTCCCCCTAATCTGTCCCTCCATGTGGCGGGACAAATCCAAAATCACACACCTCATCATCCATTGCGCGGCAACGCCCAATGGGCGGCATTTTACGGCCGAGGATATCGACCGCTGGCATAAGGAGCGCGGCTTTCGGCGCGATCCGGCCGATATCGGCCACCACGAGCCGCGGCTCCGGCATATCGGCTACCACTATGTGATCTACACCAACGGCGCGGTGCGGAACGGCCGGTCCGAATCCGAGGTGGGCGCACATTGCCAGGGGATGAACACTGTATCGATCGGCGTCTGTCTGATCGGCACCGACCGGTTTACCCGCCATCAATGGGAGTCGCTCCGCGCGCACGTCCAGGCAATCCAAAAGCGTCATCCCGGCATTCAAATCTGCGGCCACCGCCAATTCGCCAAGAAAATTTGCCCCGGCTTCGACGTACCGGCCTGGCTGGGCGGCGAAATGGAGCCTCTGGCCAATCATCTGTGTGACATCCAACTGGAGAGATCATGAGCGCAAAACAGTATGTCGTAGCTGCCGAACTCGCTACCGGCGAGCTTTTGATAACCAAGGGTGACGCTAAGCCGTTGGCCCAAGCGTTGGATACCGCACGTATTTTGAATCAGACGACGTTTTCACCTATTCCGGCCGGCGGACTGACCGAATGGTTTTGCCGCGAGGGTTGGAAGCGATATCGGCGTTAACCCGTTCTCGGCTCGATCGGGCGCTTTGGGTGCGGCGCCGTGAGATCGAGATATCAACGGCACCTAAATTCGGAGGATCTATGTCAAAACTCTCTCGTGTTCGCATCTCCCTGCTCGGGGCGATCGGCTTTTTGGTGATCGGGACGATCGGCCTGATGTCCGGCTGCAGCGCCGTCAACCAGGTGCAGGGCTATTTGGGCGAGGCGGTGACGCTGTACTGCTCGCAGCCGGCGGATCAGCGGGCCGGCATCCGCAGCGCCGTCAATGCCAAGGCGTTCCCGAACGCCGTCAAGATCGATTGCGCACAGGATCAAGCCGCGCCCGCTCCATCTACTACCCCAGCTCCAGGCGGCACGCCGCCGGATGGCCCCGCGGCGTTGCTGGATAGGCGGGCACCCAGTATACCCACCGGCGTTCACGTGGCCGACGGCAGACCGCCGGGATCTGACTGCATGGCCTGCCATCAGTCCGACCCCGGCGACGACCCTGGACCGGTGCCGGCGTAACGAATACCCGATCGGCCGATGCTCGGGTGTGGGTTAGGTCCTCGGTATCCGACTAAACCGGGGGTACGTAGCCTCTGTCGGCACCCGCGGCTAGACACTAGCGCCCCCCGCCGGGGAGTTCCCCGGCGGGCTGGGCTGAATCCAACATGAGACATCCATGATGGTTCCTCTCTCTCCGGACGAAAAGTTGGCGGCTCGAAGGCACCTCCTGAACGGCGGTGCGCTCTGCGGCAAACGCACCTATCTGCTCGGCGGCCTCACGGCCGTTTCGGCGTTGATTCTATGGCTGACCGGCGATATGGCGCTGGGTGAGGCGGCCAAGCAAATCCTCGAAGGGTTGTCGTTCATCGCACTCCGCGCGGGGATGGGTACCGCCGGCCCGCCGGCCACCCTGGAAGCGGTCGAGGTCGACGAATCGCAACTGCGCGCCGTCGTCGCCGAGACGCTGCGGCAGATTCAGGACCCGGAAAAACCCTCGCCGTGATCTGGCTGGAGCCGTTCGATGGATGACGCGGATCGCGCGCAGGCGTACGAGGAGATGGACCGGGCAATTGCTCTCCGGAATTCCCTGGCGGGCGAAGCGTCCGGAGAGGCGCAAATCGTCACGGCCGACGGCGTGGTGTGCTGCGACTGCAGCGCGCCGATCGGCGGCGACCGCCTCGGGATCGTTCCGAAGGCGGTGCGGTGCGTCGGCTGCCAGGAAGTCCGCGAGGCTGAAGAGAAGAGGTATGAATGACTTTGCATATTGAATTTTGGGCACTCCTGACCTTTCTGGCGGGGCTGCTGTTTTCGTTTTTCGCTGCCGTATTCGCAGGCGGCAAGGTACTGCTGGGCCAAGTGGAGAAACGCCTGGACGAACGGTTCAGTGCTCAGGCGCTGGCGCGCGAAGAGGGGCAAAAACATTGGGATACCAAATTTGCCGTCCTTGAAACCGCAGCGGCCAACGAAAACAGGAAGTGGCAACAGGTCGAGCGAGAGCTGCTGCAACTTAAGGCCGAACTGCCTAGGACCTATGTCCAGCGCGAAGACTGGATTCGCTTCGCCGCAGTGATCGATGCCAAGCAAGACGCCCTCAGCGAGAAACTCAACACCTTGAACGTCCGCCTGGAGCGGCTGATCGGAGAACGTGAGCGATGACAACCTTGAACGACAGACTTCAGATGGCGCGGATCAAGATGATCCGTTACCGGGTTTTGAAGACCCTCGAAGCGGGCTATCCCTATCCGGTCGGCGACGGTCTCTTGGCCGACGTATTGACCGATGCCGATTTGCAGGCGTCCCAAGGCGATGTGCGCAAGGCCCTGACCTATTTGAGCGACAAAGGCTATATCGAGCTGACGGAGGGGCGCGAGTTCTGGGAGGGCAAGCTGCTGCCGAAAGGCATCGACTATCTGGAGAACCCGACCATGGAGGATGTCGGGATTACGCGCCCGGCATGTGGGTAAAACAAGGAAAGGCCGTTTATGCCTCCACGTTCCGCCGTTTTACAGTTGCCCGATCCGGTTAAAGCGGAGCTCGACCGGCGCCTGCTCGAAGCGGGGTTTTCCGGTTATGTGGCGCTATCAGAATGGCTAGCCGATCAGGGTTACGAGATCAGCAAGTCAGCCATTCACAAGTACGGCCAGGAGTTCGAGCAGCGTATTTCCGCGCTAAAAGTCGCGACCGAGCAGGCCAAGGCCATCGCCGAGGCCGCGCCGGACGAGGGCAACGCCATGAATGAGGCGCTGATCCGGCTGGTGCAGCAAAAGGCGTTCGACGTGCTGGTCAACCTGAGCGATGAAGACAAGGAGGTCAATCTCAAGGATATCGGCATCATGGTGGCTCGGCTTTCGAATGCCTCGGTGAAGCAGAAGCAGTACCAGGCGGAGGTTCAGGCCAAGGCGAAGTCGGCCGCCGAAAAGGTCGCCTCGGTTGCAAGGCAAGGCGGTCTCTCTGCGGAGGCCGTCGACACGATCCGGCGCGAGATCCTCGGGATCGTGGCATGAGCGCTCCCGCCGTCCTCCTTCCCTATCAGCAAGCCTGGGTAGCCGATCCGAGCCCGGTGAAGCTCGCCGAGAAATCGCGGCGGGTGGGTCTCACCTGGGGCGAAGCGTCCGAAGCCGCGTTGACCGGGGCCTCCAGCCCGAATGCAGGCGGCGACGATACCTGGTACATCGGCTACAACAAAGATATGGCCATGGAGTTCATTGGCGACGTGGCGTTTTGGGCCAAGCATTACCAGCTCGCCGCGGGGGAAATGCAGGAGGAGATTTTCAAGGATGAAGACAAAGACATCCTGACCTTTGTGATTCGTTTCGCGTCCGGGTTCCGTGCAACCGCACTGTCGTCACGGCCCTCGAACCTCCGCGGCAAGCAGGGCGTGGTCATCATTGACGAGGCCGCATTCCACGACGATCTGCCCGGCTTGATGAAGGCGGCGCTGGCGCTCCTGATGTGGGGCGGCAAGGTCCGGGTCATCAGCTCCCACAACGGCGAGCAGAATCCGTTCAACGAACTGGTGCTCGATACCCGGGCGGGCAAAAAGCCGTACAGCTTGCATCGGATCGAGTTCCAGGAAGCGGTGAAACAGGGCCTCTTCAAGCGGATCTGCCTCAAGCTCGGCCGGGGATGGTCGCCCGAGGCGGAGGCGGCCTGGATCGCGGAAACCTACGCCTTTTATGGCGACGATGCCGCGGAAGAATTGGACGTGGTACCGGCGTCCGGATCGGGGGCGTTCCTGACCCGGGCGCTGATCGAAAGCTGCATGGAGGACGGCATTCCGGTGCTGCGCTTCAGCCAGCCGGATTCGTTCACGCTGCAACCCGAGCACATCCGCAAGGCCGAGACGCAGGACTGGTGCGAGGAGCATCTGGCGCCGTTGCTGGCGCAGCTCGATCCGAACGCACAGCATTATTTCGGCGAGGATTTTGGCCGCTCCGGGGATCTGACGGTGATCTGGCCGCTGGCGGAACTCGCCAATCTCAGTTATCGCACGCCATTCGTGGTAGAGCTGCGGAATATCCCGTTCGAGCAGCAAAAACAGATTCTCTTTTATATCGCCGACCGGCTTCCGCGGTTCCGCCACGGCGCGCTCGACGGCCGCGGCAACGGCGAATATCTCGCCGAAGTTGCCTTGCAACGTTATCCCGGCCGTATTACCAAAGTGATGCTGTCCCTGGAGTGGTACCGGGAGAATACGCCCAGGCTCAAGGCGCATTTCGAGGACCGCACCTGGGTGATCCCGAAGCACGCCGACATCCTGACCGATTACCGGGCATTTCGTGTGATCAAGGGCGTGGCCAAGATCGGCGACGATGTGGAGCTGCGCGGCGCCGATGGCAAGAAACGGCACGCGGACTCCGGGATTGCCGGTTTGCTGGCGACGTTCGCCACGGTTCAGGAAGGCCAACCGCCAGCCGGCGAAACGGCCGGCGATGCCGAGCAGGTAAGGGACGCTTATGTCCCCGATGCGTATCGGACCCGCAGCCCGTTGGGTCGACTGGGCCGGATGTTCGCCCGGGTAATAAGGCAGTAGACAGGGGTAACGATGGCATTCACCGATATTCTCGATCGCGTCATAAACGGGTTTTCGGCCTTCCGAGAGGCCGTTTCGACGCCGGCAAAAACCGAATTCCGCGAGGCGGTCGGGGTGACCGTCGACAATGACGAGGATCAATGGCGCCGGCTGACCGGGGACGTCGATCGGGACCTATCGCCCATGACCCAGAAGCGCATGCGGGACATGGCGCTGTATCTCTGGGAGTCCAATCTGCTGGCAAACCGGCTGATCGAGCTTCCCGTGGCCTACTTGCTGGCCGAAGGCGTGCAGCTCACGGTCAAGGATGAAGATAATCAAAAGGTTCTCGATCGGTTCTGGAAGGACCCGATCAACGAGATGGATCTAAAGCTGCCGCAGAAGGTTCGGGAGCTGGCGCTCTACGGCGAGCAGTGTTACCCGACGTTCATCAACGAGATGAACGGTCATATCCGGCTCGGCTATCTGGACCCGGCGCTGATCGAAACGGTGGTGACCGATCCGGACAACCGCTCCCAGGTGATCGGGATCGTGACGGTGAAGGACAAGAAGGGCGTGGCCCGCCGCTACCGCACCATCATCAACGGGCCGGAAGAGGTGTTCGGCGCGCGCACCCAGGAGATCCGCCAGACGTTCAGCGACGGCGAGGCGTTTTATTTTACCATCAACGATCTGTCCAACGGTCGCCGCGGGCGCTCCGACCTCCTGGCGCAAACCGACTGGCTGGACGGCTACGAGCAGTTCTTATTCGGCGAACTGGACCGCGCCAGCTTTATGCGAGCGTTTCTTTGGGATGTGACGCTCACCGGGGCGACACCGGACGAGGTAAAACAGCGGTCAAAGGAGGTTCATCCGCCGCCGCCCGGATCGGTGCGGGTGCACAATGATGCGGAGGTATGGCAAGCCGTTACGCCGGATCTGAAGGCACAGGATTCGAGCGAAAACGCCCGGCTGTTCCGCAACCATGTGCTCGGAGGAGCGACCGTGCCGGAGCATTGGTACGGCGGGGGAGGCGACGTGAACCGGGCGACCGGCGAGAGCATGGGCGAGCCGACCTTTAAGGTACTGTCCATGCGCCAGCGGATGATCAAGTACATCCTGGAATCGATCGGCCGATACGTGCTGCGCCAGAAGGCCATAGCACGCGAGGAAGGTGAGCCCGATTTTTCCGAGGAGGCATGGAACGTGGAGGCAGCCTTCCCAGAGATGACGGCGCGCGATACGACGAAATACGCGGCGGCATTGCAGCAAGTCGTGATGGCTGCTTCGCTCGCGGTCGATCGACAGTTCATCACGGTGGCCACGGCGGTTTCCCTCATTAACGCGATCGCCGGACGGCTCGGTGTCGAGATCGATGCCGAGGCGGAGCTAGAGACCGCGAAGAAGGAGGCCGCGAAAACTGCAGAGGATGATGTGTTTACCGAGCCGCCGGACGATTCAGCCGATAGCCCATGACCGGGAAGGAACGTGATCGGCGCTTCAAAAAGGCCCGGGCGCAGGTGATAAAGGCGCGTACCGGCCTGTTAAAGGGGACGCGGGATGAGATTGTCGCGCTGCTGAACGATGTCGCCGCTCAGATTAAGGCGTTGCTGGCCGGACAGCCGAGCGATTATCAGCAGTGGTATCTACCGCAGCTGCAAAAGGAGATCCAGACGGCGCTGGCGGCCCTGGGCGCGAAATCGGCCGGGGTGATCGCCACGAAATCCGGCGAGGCGTGGGCGCTGGGGCAGGCCATGATCGAAAAACCGCTGGAAGCCGGAGGCATCCGCATCATCGGCGAGCTGCCGATGCTGGATACCAGGCCGCTTGTGGCGATGCGGACGTTCATGACCGACCGGATTCAGGATGTGGCCTCGAGCGCCGCAGCCAAGATCAACGGCGAGCTCGGCTTGGTGGTGATCGGCGGACAGTCGCCCGGCGATGCGATTGCAAATATCACCAAGCTGCTGAAGGAGCAGTCCCGGAGGCGGGCGACGACGATCGTCAGAACCGAAATCGGCCGGGTTTTCGCGACGGCCGCCCACGAACGGCTACAGCAGGCCGGCGACACGGTTCCGGGACTCAAGAAACAATGGCGCCGATCGGGAAAGATTCACTCGCGGCCGCAACACGATGCCGCGGACGGGCAAATCCAGCCGCGTGATCGGCCATTTATCATCGGCGGGCATCAGCTCATGTACCCCCACGATCCCAAGGCGCCCGCCTCGGAAACCATCAATTGCGGCTGTGTGATGCTACCTTTTATGGAGAGCTGGGACGTTTCGATTCCCGGAAAGAAGCCCTTCAGCGAGGAGGAGATCGGGCTGAATCCGACAAAAGCGGATATGGCCACGAGCGGACTTTTAGTGATTGATTAATCGACTTATTGGGAGAAAGACTCCCTTATGTTGGAGCCTGCGGTGACGCCAAGCGCAAAGTATGGGAAGCGTTACAATATTGGCCAAAGTCTCAGAGTCTGAAATTGGCAACAGGAGAGAGATGTCCCGTATCAATGCGCATCTTAGATTAAGGCCCGTCCGTTTCGCATTCATAGTTCGGCCCGATGATGGGAGGCGGGTGCTGGAGATATTCCGGAGTAATGGTCAAATTTTGTGTACGGGGCGGACTCAGGCGGCGATTTTCTCGGCGTCTTCCCGAACTCCGTCCTTGAACACGACTCCCTCGATAACCTGAGCCAAGCGGGGAATGCCATTGAGTTTTCGCCAGT